>NZ_JBIVIR010000002.1:0-673775 GCF_044749825.1 Streptomyces sp. NPDC088915 | reverse complement strand
ACCGCCGCGAGCGCGGCCAGGCCGAACTCCCGGACTGGAAAGAGGAACACAACGCCTCCCACCGCAAGGTCCGCGCCCGCGTGGAGCACGTCTTCGCCCGAATGAAGAGCTGGAAGATCCTCCGCGACTGCCGCCTGAAAAGTGACGGCGTTCACCACGCCATGCTCGGCATCGCCCGCCTGCACAACCTCGCCCTGGCCGGGTAACGGAGAGACGGGCTGATCAACCAGCACACCGTAGATCATTTACGGGACAGCCCTTAGGGAGCGTGCCCTAAAGGTAGCGATCCGGGGCCGCGTGAAAGAGTCATGCCGCAATGCAGTCATGTCGAGTCGAAGACCACCTGAGCAGCCGTCGAGTCAGGGCCGTGAGCTCTATTCCTAGGTCAAGACCTTTACTCCCATCGAAGTCGAGGATGTGATCCGTAAATTTTCTCGCTAGGTCGGCGCGTTCAAGCGCGTCGTCTTCAGGATTTTCAATCAAGTTGTCGCCAACGAGCGTCAGGGAAGCAACCTTTCTGAGAGAGTGGAAGTCACTCTCCACCTCCCGCACTCAGCCCAAAGAACCGCTCGAAGAACTCAATCAAGCGGGCTAGAACGCGCTGCTTCTTCTCGCCGTGACCTCCGGCTGCCGAGAAGCGGGAGGTTGGCGGCAGAATCCTGGTGATAGCCGTGCCAGTGACGGGGACGGCGCCGTCGCGGAAGGCCTGATCGATGAAGCTTTTCGTCTGTTCGGGCTTCAGACGTTCGTCGCTGATGATCGCGTCAAGCTCGGTGGTGCGCTGGGTGTCCACGTAGGTACGCCACTCTTCATCAATCTCACCGCTGGCCGACACGCGGTCAACGAAGTCCATGATGAGGTCCTTCTTGTTGCGCAGAGTCGGGCTGGAGTCGACGGAACGCTGGATGTCCATGAGGGCATCCATATCCTTGTCGGAGCCGTTGCCGCGCGCCTCACGCCACTTGGCGACAAGCATCAGGATGTAGTCGACGTTAATCTCAACCTGTTTGATCAGCTCGATCTCGAAGACCACATCGTCGTTGATCGCCTCCTTCTCGGCCTCGCTGTCCTTACGGAAGTCGGCGTAGAGGTTCAGGTAGATACTGCGGTAGTCCTGCATCTGGCGCTCGGTGATGATCTCGTTGCCCACGAAGTCGTCGAAGGATGTCAGGATGTTCTGCAGCCGTAGAATGGCGCCGAGTAGGGCGATGAACTCCTTCTGCGCTGCCTCGCCGACGATCCTCTCATTCAGCGGGAACTTCTCCACCAGCTCGTGTGCGCGCTCGCTGTACTCGCCGTAGTACTCGGCATACGGCTTGAGCAGCACGATGCCACGAGCGTCTTTGTTGCCGAACAGGGCGATAGCATCGTTTGTTTCATGCTCGAGATCGCGGAAGGAGACAATGCTGCCGTAGGCCTTGACCGAGTTCAGAATGCGGTTAGTGCGCGAGTAGGCCTGGATTAGACCATGGTTGACCAGCCGCTTGTCCACGAACAGGGTGTTAAGCGTGGTGGCGTCGAAGCCGGTCAGGAACATGTTGACCACGATCGCCAAGTCGATCTCTCGGTTCTTCAACCGCAGCGACAAGTCCTTGTAGTAGTTCTGGAACTTGTCAGCGCTGGTGTCGTAGCTGGTACCGAACAGCGCGTTGTAGTCCTTGATCGCCTCTTCGAGGAAGTCGCGCGAAGGCTGGTCGAGCGAGCTGGTTTCGAAGCCCTCTTCGTTGAGGTAGTCGTCGCTCACGTCCTCGTTCGCGGCGTAGGAGAAGATCGTGGCGACCTTCAGCCGGCGGTCGGGGACGAGCACGGCCTGCTGCTTCTTGAACTCCAGGTAGTAACGCTTTGCAGCCTCGATCGAGGCGGTGGCGAAGATGGCGTTGAAGCCCTTCATGCGGCTGGCCTGCTTCAGCTCGGCCACCTTGTTGCGGCTGCCGATCACGTCAGCGACATTGGCGACCACCGAGTAGTCGTAGCCGTGGGAGCGCTTGGTCTTTTGGTCGAAGTGCTCCAGCGTGTAGGCCACCACCTGTCGCAGCCGCTCGGTGTCGAGCAGTGCACGCTCGGTGTCTATGGCGGACACCTGCTTGTCCGTCAGCCCATCTGGCAGCTGGATGGTGTTGACGTAGTCGATGCGGAACGGCAAGACGTTCCTGTCGTTGATGGCATCCACAATCGTGTAGGTGTGGATCGCCATCTGGTGATCCTGCGGTGGGCAGTTCCTCGGATCGCCGTGGAGGTAGCACCCGAAGGCCTGCGGTGTGGTGCGCAGTTTCGGATTACCGCCGCTGCCGGAGTTGACAGCGAAGATCGGGGTGCCGGTGAAGCCGAAGATGTTGTACCGCTTGAACGTCTTGGTGATTGCGGTGTGCATGTCGCCGAACTGCGAGCGGTGACACTCGTCGAAGATCAAGACCACATGACCGTCGTAGATGGCGTGATCCTTGTTGGCGTTGATGAACGTGCTGAGCTTTTGGATCGTCGTGATGATGATCCGCGCGCTCGGGTCTTCCAGCTGCCGCTTCAACACCGCCGTCGAGGTATTCGAGTTGGCTGCACCCTTCTCGAAGCGGTCGTACTCGCGCATCGTTTGGTAGTCGAGGTCCTTGCGATCGACCACGAACAGCACCTTGTCGACGTCAGCCAGGCGAGAGGCGAGCTGCGCTGTCTTGAAAGACGTCAACGTTTTGCCAGAGCCGGTGGTGTGCCACACGTATCCGCCGGCTGCCACCGAGCCGAGCTCCTTGTAGTTGGTGGAAATCTCGATCTTCTGAATGACTCGCTCGGCCGCCACGATCTGGTACGGCCGCATCACCAGCAGCATCCGGTCGGTCGTCAGCACGCAGTACTTCGTCACCACGTTCAGCAGTGAGCGCTTAGCGAAGAAGGTCTTGGTGAAGCTGGTCAGGTCTTGGATCGGCCGGTTGGTGGCATCCGCCCACCATGAGGTGAACTCAAACGAGTTGGAGGTCCTCTTGGCCTTCTTCGAGGATGCATGCTCCGACAGGTGCTGGCGCCGAGTCGTGTTGCTGTAGTACTTGGTCAACGTGCCGTTGCTGATTACGAACAGCTGCACGTACTCGAACAGCCCCGAGCCCGCCCAGAAGCTGTCGCGCTGGTAGCGGTTGATCTGGTTGAATGCCTCGCGGATGTCCACCCCGCGCCGCTTCAGCTCGATGTGCACCAACGGCAGGCCGTTCACCAGCACTGTCACGTCGTAGCGGTTGGCATGCACCGCGCCACCCTCGACAGCACCAATTTCGTACTGGTTGATCACCTGCAGGCAGTTGTTGTGGACGTTCTTCTTGTCAATGAGTGAGACGTTCTTAGTGGTGCCATCGTCGCGTCGGAGGATTTGGATGTAGTCCTCCTGGATGCGCACCGTCTTCTCCACGATGCCCTCGTTCGTCCCGGCAATCTTTTCGCTGTAGAACGACTCCCACTCGGTATCGCTAAAGGTGATGCCGTTCAGCGCCTCCAGCTGCGTACGCAGGTTGGCGACCAGCTCGGTCTCCGACGTAATGGCCAGGTACTCGTAGGCCTGCGACTCCAGCAGTCTGATGAACTCCCGCTCCAGGGCGGCCTCCGACTGATAAGCAGTCGCGGCGGCCTCGTCGGGAGGGAACTCGGCAACGACCGTGCTCTCCGAACTAACGGCAATCGGTTCGTAGTGCTTCGACGACGGCTCGCTCATACCGCTGCCTCCTTGAAGGTCAGCAGCCTGTCGCGGTAGCACTCATACTGCGTGCGGCGAGCATCCAGCTCGGCAGGGAGATCATCGACGAGGCTGTTCACCAGCTTCTCAAAATTGTCCAGGATCGCGACAATTCGTCTCTGAGCGCCCATGGTCGGGACGGGAATCGGAACTGCTCGCACGATGTCTGCGTTCAGATTTGAGACCGTGCTCGACCCAGCTCGTCGCGCAAATTCTCGCTGGATCGGTGCAGAACGCAGCATATGGTAAAGGAAGTCGGGCAGGAAGGACTCGCTGAAGTCGCTAATTGCTAGCCA
This sequence comes from Streptomyces sp. NPDC088915, assembly GCF_044749825.1. Classification (NCBI taxonomy): domain Bacteria; kingdom Bacillati; phylum Actinomycetota; class Actinomycetes; order Kitasatosporales; family Streptomycetaceae; genus Streptomyces; species Streptomyces sp. NPDC088915. The sequence goes on along the minus strand of NZ_JBIVIR010000002.1, from coordinate 669,767 downwards.
ACCGTCGTGAATCGCACCCTCGATCTTCGAAATATATGGGCGCCCGAAACTCATCGAATTTGACAGCACGAAGTCGCCTGGATGAACCATCCGAGACTTCGCAGCGCCTTCCGTTGTAACGCGCTGTGCCGTCGCCGTGATGTACTTTCCGCCAGCTGGAACGTCTCCGATCCTGATCCAGGGAACTCCTTCATCTTTATCAGTGAGGAACGACTGAATAGGGCGAGGCGAGGATCCCCGGACGATTGTTGTGACCTTGCCCATTGGTAGCCACTTGACTTCGTCGCCGAACGTCATGAAGAAATCGCGATAGTAGGAATACTGCTGCCGCCGAGCTTCCAGCTCTGCTTGTAGCTCTGCTTGCAGCTCCACTTCCAGCACGCTAAATGAGTCAAGCACACGAACGATCTCGCGCTGTACTTCGACGGGCGGGACGGGAATTCTAATCTTAGCCAGACTATCCCCGGAGATGCGGCGCACCTTTGCCCCAGTGATGCTACGCATCTTCTGACCTTGAAACTGTTCAGATTGGAAGAAATATGAGACGTACTTCGGATCGAGCGAGTGGTGATAAATGAATGCGTCGCCACTGACGGCCGTCGCCGCTTCACCGAGCCAAGCGACTGCCTTGCCGACCGCCTGGTCATCCTCACTTGTCGTAGCGATGACTAGATCACCGGGTTCTGCCTTACGGAGCTTCGCGGCGAAGCCAGGTGAGGTGAAGGAGATCGTCTCGGTCGCCCAAGTGCCGTAGTACGTGTGCACTTGGCCGTAGTGGATCGCTGGGAAGCCCTCATCGGTGAGGTCACTCTTCTGGAGCCCGTTGCCACGGATGAACGTACCGACATCTCCGAGGGTCTTGAACTCAATCCCGCCAGGGCTCAGTCCCTGGATCAGGTCGTCAATCCGACTCATGAGGCATCTCCTGCAATCTCGTCAATATTGGCGGAGCCCCATCCAAGCTCATCAATGGCTTTGGCAAAGACATTGTCGCGATTGACCTCTTCGACTATCCCGAGCACGAGCTGAAGACACGGCTCGAATTTCTTGAGCGCTTCCTCTTCGGTCGAGTTGCCGTGGATGATCTCGCTCAGCTCACCAAACAACTTGTACCCGTTACTGGAGAAGCGCTGTGGGATGATGCGCCGCTCCTCGTTCACTCGCTCGAGGAGATCCCTGAATGGAACTCGTCCGTTGTTCTTCCCCGTGGTAGGGATGCCGGCAATATTGGCGACGTGGTAGGTAATCGATTCAAGAATCCAGCGCAGATAGACCGTTGCTCCAGCGCCGAGTTCGGCATCATACGCCACTTGAGCACGCTTGATCAGGTCGGCAAACTGGCCAGGATCCTTGCCTATGCGCTCAGCACGATCTCGCAGGTTCTCTGTGTAGCGTTCGATTCGCACCTCCGGGGCGAATCCAGAGATTTCGTCTTTGCTTGCAATCAGGAACCATGCGGCTACCGACGACTGACACGCCGTACACCTCAGGGTGGCATCGATACTGACCGCGTGCTTGTCGAGACCCAGACAGTAGAGCTCGTCACCAGACTCGAAGGTGCGCTGGTCGTCGCATGGCTTGCAATGGAAATTGCGGAATACCTTGCCGACTTTGATCTTCTTGTGTTTGCCCCACTGCAACTCGCGGTCGCCAAGGAAACCTTCAACTCTTGTTGCTGTGGGCTGCGGAGCCTTTGAGAGGAGGTCAGACAAGCGCATTTCCCCCCGCTTCCAGGTCGGTCACGATCGCATCAATCTGCGTGCGCAGCTCCGCCTGGCGCTTCACGATGCCCGCGATTCGCTCGTTCAGTTCCTTGATGTCAATCGCCTCGGTAGTGTTCTCTTCCTCCACGTACGACGACACTGTGAGGTTGTAGCTGTTGGTCGCGATGTCATCGTTCGGGACGAGTTTGGAGAAGTGGTCGGCGTCCTCGCGGGCGGTGAAGGCGTCGAGGATCTTCTGTTGATTTTCGGGCAGCAGCTTGTTCTTGCTGCTCCGGCGCTTAAACTCGGCCGAAGCATCGATGAACAGGACGGAGTTGTCTTTCTTCGACTTCTTTAGGATGAGGATGCAGGTGGTGATGGTGGTGCCGAAGAACAGGTCGGGCGGCAGCTCGATGACTGCGTCGACGTAGTTATTGTCCACCAGGTATTTGCGAATCTTCTGCTCGGTGCCGCCGCGGTATAGTGCGCCGGGGAACTGAACGATGGCAGCCGTGCCGTCGACCGCCAGCCACGACAGAATGTGCATGGTGAAGGCCAAGTCAGCCTTACTCTTTGGCGCTAGCACGCCCGCCGGCGAGTAGCGCGGGTCGTTGATGAGCAGCGGGTTGGCGACGCCGTCCCACTTGATGGAGTACGGCGGATTGCTGACGATCGCCTCGAACGGCTCGTCGTCCCAGTGCTGCGGGTCGGTGAGCGTGTCGCCGTGCGCCAAGTCGAACTTCTCGTAGTTAATGTCATGCAGAAACATGTTGATGCGCGCCAGGTTGTAGGTGGTCAGGTTGATCTCCTGGCCAAAGAAGCCCTGGCGGACGTTGTCCTTGCCCAACACCTTGGCGAATTTCAGCAGCAGCGAGCCTGAGCCGACGGCCGGGTCGTAGACCTTGTTGACCGACTTCTTGCCGACCACCGTGATGCGCGCCAGCAGCTCGCTAACCTCCTGCGGGGTGAAGAACTCACCACCAGACTTGCCAGCGTTGCTGGCGTACATGGTCATCAGGTACTCGTAGGCATCGCCAAACGAGTCGATGGCGTGGTCGTTGAAGTCGCCTAGGTTCAGGTCGCCGATGGCATCGAGCAGCTTCACCAGCTTCTCGTTCCGCTTGGCGACCGTGGGACCAAGCTTGGCGCTGTTGACGTCTAGGTCGTCGAACAGCCCCTTCAGGGCGTCCTCGCTATCGGTGCCCAATGCCGAGCCCTCGATGCGGTTGAAGACGCGTGCCAGTGTCTCGTTCAGATTCTCGTCGCCAGCAGCGCGCTTTCGGACGTTCGCGAACAACTCGCTCGGCAGGATGTAGAAGCCCTTCTCATCCACTGTGTCCTTGCGCCCGAACTCGGCATTCTCGTCGCTGAGCTTGGTGTAGTCAAAGTCTCTGTCGCCCGCCTCTTGCTCCAGCTTGTTTAGGTAGGCGGTCAGGTTTTCGGAGATGAAGCGGTAGAACAGCATTCCGAGCACATAGCTCTTGAAGTCCCAGCCGTCGACGCTTCCACGCAGGTCGTTGGCGATACGCCAAATGGTCTTGTGTAGTTCTGCACGCTGAGCTTCCTTCCCCTGAGGAGCCATCAGAAAACACCTCCAGCGATGCATCGGTCGATCGAAGAAGCCCCGCGGCAGTCGCTTCTCATACTCACTCTCATTCTGAATTCATTTGAAGAATATAAAACCAATAGGACGATCAGTCAGGTATTTACATTTCCGTTTCATCCCGCTTCGTCACATTAAAGCCCGTCTACCGTCGGATCGTTTCGACTGAAAATCTGCACAATTCTACTGGCAAAGTTCTTGATCCAAATCCCTGGATCAGGAGATTCTAAGCTTCCGGCAGCGGAGCCGCAGGGAACTTGGGAGGTCGGTGGGAGCAGCTTTGGGGTGGCGCTGCTCTGGCGCGAGTGATCATGCCCCCGTAAGCTTCCGGCGCGTCGGGCAGTCTGTGGACCTGCCCGGTAAAGCACGACGTTGGGGCCATGATCTTCGAGGCTCGCGCCAAGTGGCTCCGTAAAGCCGTGGAGCCGACCGCCCCAGCTACGACGTACCCCTTCTCTGGCATCAGGCGGCTGATTGCCATGAGCGCGGCACGGGCGCCGGCCAGGCTGGAGCGGGGCGGAGACAGGAGCGCAGGGCCGGCCGGCGCCCGGGCCGCGCGCGGGGAGCGGAGCGAGCCGCCTTGATGAAGTAGAGAAAGTCTTACCGCGCTGCCCTCAGAGGGCGATCGGCTTGTAGGCCACGGCCCTGTCGACGACCTTCTCAGGCGTCAGATCAGTGTCGGGGTCCCAGAAGACGTAGTCGCTGATGCGCGGGCAGGACAGGCCCCGTTCAAGAGCGGCCAGGATCTGGGAAGACTCTTCCTCTGGCGTCTCTGGGTTCATGAGGCGTTCAACGAGAAGGATCGCTTCCTCGCGGGTCATCCGCGGTGACGGTTGCATGGTCACTTGTGCGTGATCAGCTGGCGGCCGTCGTGACTGCGGACGTGGGGGCCATTGTCGTCCAAGGCGTCCAAGAGGCGGATCGCGTAGACCTCGGCCATGCGCTCCTCGACCTCAGCCGGCGTGAGCCAGTCGACCGCGGTCGACTCGTCTGAGGTTCGCTCGGTGCCACCGGAGGGCTTGCAGCGGAAGACCAGGGCGACGATGCCGCGGGTGGTGTTCTTGTATACGCCCGTGAGCTCGTCCACCTCGACGTGGATGCCCGTCTCCTCCAGGACCTCGCGGGCTACGCCCGCTTCCGGGGCTTCGGTGAGTTCGAGTACTCCGCCTGGGAGTTCCCATGTGCCGTTGTCCGCTCGGCGGATGGCCAGGAGGCGGCCGTCTTCGCGCACTACCGCTCCGGCCACGGACACCGAGTGGAGTGGCGTTGACTTTGTTCCCGCGCTCCCGTTACTCATGTACAGGAGCATATGAGAGTGGGTAGGACTGTGGGAACTCCAGCAGGAGCTGGCAGAGCCGTGCCTCGGTACGTGCAGATCGCGGACGAGATTGTCCAGCAGATCCGGTCCGGCGTACTGAAGGCCGGCGACATGGTGCCCAGTGAGTCCGAGCTCGTCGAGCGGTACGGGGTCGCCGGCGGGACCATCCGTAAGGCCATGGTGGAGGTGCGGGCCAGCGGGCTCGTCGAGACCCGGCACGGTAAGGGCTCGATTGTGAAGGACCGGCCTCCCGTACGGCTTCGGTCTTCGGATCGGTTCCGCGCTTCTCACCGGCGGGGCGGTAAGGCTGCCTACCTCGCCGAGTCCGAGCAGTCCGGCGCCACGGCCAAGGTGAGCGTCCTCTACATCGGACCCATGGAAGCACCCGCGGACATCGCCGAACGGCTCGGTGTCGACATGGGGACTCAGGTGCTCGCGCGGCGCCGGCTGTATTTCCGGAACGGGACTCCCGTCGAGACCGCCTCGTCTTACCTGCCGTGGGACGTCGTGAAGGACATCCCCGAGCTGTTCGCCGAGAACCCGGGACCCGGCGGCATCTACGCCCGGCTCGAAGACCACGGCCACACCTTCGCCGAGTTCGTGGAGACCCTTCAGGCTCGGCCGGCCGCGAAGGCAGAGGTGTCCGAGCTCGCGCTGAGTCCCGGCGCCCCCGTGATTCAGCTGGTGCGGGACGCTGTGACCACCAAGGGGCGGGTCGTGGAGGTCTGCGACACCCTCATGGCCGCTGACCAGTTCGTCTTCCAGTACCGGATCCCCGCGACCGACTGACGCTCGTTCAACTCCCCTCAACCCGCTGCGGTTTCTTTTGGTGGCGGTTTGACTCATGTACAGGAGTGAGGCACTCTTCTTCATGTCACTCCTATGCAGGAGTGACGGAGTCTAACCTCTATAGAGGAGTGATCCACTGTGCGTTAGATCCCCGTCGACACCTCCGCCGCGATAGTGATGGTGGCCCAGCCCCCGGCCCCGAAGATCGCCAACCGCCAGACCGGCGAGATCGCCACCGACCGGGACACCGGTGCGCCGCTGATGACGGTCGACGTCATGTTCGTCATGGACGGCAACGCCGAGATCCTGAACCTGACCGTTCCCAAGACCGGCATCTCCGAGGAGCTGTCCATGGGCACCCCGGTCGCCCTGACCGGCGTCGTCGCCCGGCCGTGGGAGAACGAGTTCAACGGTCAGAAGCGGCACGGCATCAGCTTCCGTGCCGTCGCCGTCACCTCGCTCGCCACCGCGAAGGTCGGCTGACCCATGACCGCCTTAACGGTCACCCTCGCGCTGGTCGCCACGGCCTCCCTGCTGCTGCGGTGGCAGCGTCCGGCCTGGTACTGGATGAGCTTCGGCGTCGTCTTCGCCGTGGTGCGGATCCTCGCCCGGTACGCGTCGGTCATGGACGCGTGTGGGCTGACCGTTCCGCCCTCGCGCTGGCGCCTGGCGCTGGCCCGGATGACCGGTCGGCCCATCCCCGAATCGCGGGCACCCCGGATCCTGCGGCTGCGGCCGACACGTACCGGGCTCGTACTGCGGGTGAAGCTGCGGCCTGGTCAGGACGCGTTCGACTTCTCCGCTGCCTCAGACCGGCTCCGGCACTCGTTCGTCATGCAGAACGTCACCGCCCGAGAGATCCGCTCGGGTGTCGTCGAGCTGCGGATGACCGGGTACGACGTCCTCAAGCGGGTGCAGATGCCCGCGGCGTCCCGTGGTGGGGCGATGCGGGTTCCGGTCGCCATGCGGGAAGACGGGGAGGTCTACTACCGCGACTACCGCCAGACCCCGCACGCGCTGAACGTCGGCGCCACCCAGTCCGGAAAGTCCGTCTATCAGCGCAACCTTGTCGCAGCGCTCGCTTCTCTGGACGTCGCCTTGGTCGGGATCGACTGCAAGCAGGGAGTGGAACTCGCTCCGCTGGCACGTCGGTTCACCGCCTTGGCCGACGACCCTGATGCCGCCGCCGACCTCCTCGACGCCCTCGTCGAGCACATGGAGGACGTCTACCAACTGATCCGACGCGAGCAGAGATTGAGTGCAGACCTACCGGATGCGGAGATCACCGCTGACATCTGGGACCTGCCCGATCACCTGCGACCGACGCCGATCGTGCTCCTGGTCGATGAGGTCGCCGAACTCGCCCTCTTCACCACGAAAGAGGAGGAGAAGCGGCGGGATCGGATCATCACCTCCCTCGTCCGGCTCGCCCAACTCGGCCGCGCCGCTGGCATCTACCTGGAGGTCTGCGGGCAGCGCTTCGGCTCCGAGCTTGGTAAAGGCATCACCATGCTTCGCGCCCAGCTCACCGGCCGGACCGCTCACCGCGTCAACGACGAGACCTCCGCCAACATGGCCTTCGGCGACATCGCCCCGGACGCCGTCCTCGCCACGGTCCAGATCCGCACCGACCGGCCCGGCACCGCCGTCGCCGGCGACTCCTCCGGTGAGTGGGTCCGCATCCGCACTCCTCACCTCACGCTCCGGCGGGCCGTGAACATCGCGAACTCCCATGCTCACCGAACGCCCGAGATTCCCGCGCTGGACGCCTTCCGGCCCGTCCTGCCGCCCCTGGGCAAAGCCGCGGCGCCCTCAACCGTCACGGCTCCTGCGATCGCCTGAATCCCCTCGCTCCACGGCGGCGTGACCGCTTCACGCCAGATGCCTACCCCGCCCATGCCCGAAACCGGAAGGAGGACCCTCCGATGCGTCCCCTCCGCCGCCCGGACGCCGTCCTCGTACAAGCCGTGATCGCCGGCGCTCTGTCCTTCGCTCATCTCCACGACCTGGCTGCGGCTGCCGGGCAGTCCGGTTGGAAGGCTTGGGCCTACCCGGTCTCCGTGGACCTCCTGCTCGTCGCCGCCTGGCATCGGCTGCGGACCTCGCGGGCCGCCGGTGAACCTGCCCGCTCCGCCTGGACGTGGTTCATGGTCGCCCTGGCCGCGTCGCTCGGTGCGAACGTCGCCACCGCCGGGCTCCTCGACCTCGGCCACGTCCCCGCCTGGCTGCGCATCCTCGTCGCGGGCTGGCCTGCCCTCGCGTTCCTCGGCGGGACGCTTCTTGTCCACTCCCCTGGACATCCGGCGGTCGCCAAGCCTGCCGAATCCGACATGGACACCGAGCAACCCTCAGCCGTAGAAGCGGTCATCGAGCGGAATGACGTGGTCGAGCCGGAGCCCGAGAGCGCCCCGCCCCGGCCCTCCCCTCCCCGGAACCGGAGCCAGTCCCGGAGCCCGAACTCGCCCCCGTGGCCGTACCTCCGGCGCTCGTCGCTCACGCCCGGAAGGTGGCCGACGACTACCGCGCCCGTACTGGCTACCCGATCGACACCGACACCCTCGGCGTCCCGCCCCTGATGGCCAACGCCATCGCAGCCCAGCTCGCCTGAAGGGAGACCCTCATGCCCCCTCGCGATCACTTCCACTCAGTGATGCGGATCGGTCCGGTGCAGATCGGCACCCACCGCGACCGTCACGGCCGCACCAAGTGCGCCGCGGTGTGCACGGCCGACGGCTGCGGCTGGTCCGCGGAGTACTCCAGCTCCTCGGCCGCCCAGCTCGCTGCCCGCACGCACCGCTGCAAGCCCCGCTGCAAGCCCCGCTGACCTCGAAGGAGACCCCGTCATGGACGTCCCGCTCTGGCTCGCCCTGATCGTCGTCGGCGGCCTCGGCATCAAGCTCATCCGCCCGCCCTGGTGGCTCGTCGCCGTGATCCTCCTCGGCGGCTTCCTCCTCGCCGACAGCGTCCTCGCACCGCTCATCGACAGCACGATCAACGAGTAGGGAGAACCGTCATGTTCCAGCCGCGCATCCCAGTCAACCCGCTTCCGACCGGCATCGTCACCCCGCTCGTCCAGCCGTCCGTCACCGCTGACATCGCGCCCCATCACACCGCCGACATGGCGCCCTGCAACCACCACCACGCCCCGGCGCCGTCTTCCGCTATGCGCCTCACCCCAGCCGGCCTGGCTGTCGTCGTCGCTGGCGGCGTCGGAGCCGTCCTCGTCGTCGGCACGGTCCTGGTCTCTATGCTCCTCGCCGTCGCCATCAGCGCCGCCTCGGTCGCCGTGTACGCCGTCGTCCTGCGCTCGCTCCTCAACGGCCAGCGGCGGCGCCGCTAGTCGGGCCTCCGGACGGCTCAACCGCCAAGTCTCCGCCGCCCGGAAACCCCGCTCCTGCCCAGCTCGCAGAACCAGAAGGAAGCACTCCATGATGACCGTCCCAGCCGCCTCGTCGGCGGGATTCGACACCGCCGCCCTGGGCGACATGCTCCGGGTGGCCGCATCCTCCGGCTTCGCCCGCTGGAAGGAGCAGATCCACCGCACCGGCGGCTGCTCCCACCCCATCCACCTCCAGGGCTGGACCCTCACCCGGGACAAGACCACCGGGGAGACCCTCCACCGGTACTCCACCGACACCGAGCCGGGCGCAAGGCTCCGCATCGCCTGCGGCAACCGCCGCGCCTCCCGCTGCCCCGCCTGCGCGTGGACGTACGCGGGCGATACGTATTCACCTCATCCGCGCCGGCCTCGCCGGAGACAGCGTCCGGGACATCCCCGCCACGGTCCGCGATCACCCCGCGTGTTCCTAACCCTCACCGCTCCGTCCTTCGGACCGGTCCACAATCGCCCCGGCACCCGGCCCTGTCGCTGCGGCGTCCGTCACGCTGAGGAGGACGCCGCCCTCGGCACGCCGCTCGACCCCGAGTTGTACGACTACGCCGCCGCCGTCCTCTTCAACAACCACGCCGGGCAGCTCTGGCAGCGGTTCACGAACCGCCTCCGCCGAGAGATCGCCGCCGGGGCCAGCCTCTCGCAGCGGGAACTCAAGGCGGTCGTCCGGATCTCGTACGGGAAGGTCGCCGAGTTCCAGAAGCGCGGCGCCGTCCACTTCCACGCCGTCGTCCGCATCGACGGCCCGGACGGCCCCGGCTCACCACCGCCGTCGTAGGCGACCACCGAGCGCCTCACCGATGCCATCCGCGCCGCCGCCACCCACGCGTACACGACCGTCGCCGTCCCCGCCGCTGGCGATCAGCCCGGCCGCCATCTCCGCTGGGGCACCCAGCTCGACATCCGGCCCGTGAAGGCATTCGGCGACGGCTCCGACATCACGGAACAGGCCGTCGCCTCCTACATCGCCAAGTACGCCACCAAGGCCGCGGAGACGACCGGCAGCCTCGACCGCCGCATCGGCAACCGTGAGGCCCTGGTCCTCCTCGGCGTCCCCGACCACACTCGGCGCCTGGTCGAAGCCTGCTTCGACCTCGATCTGCTCTACCCGGACCGCCGCCTCCTCGCCTGGGCCCACATGCTCGGCTTCCGGGGCCACTTCTCCACCAAGTCCCGCGCCTACTCCACCACCCTCGGCGAGCTCCGCCAGACCCGAGCCGACTACCGCGCCGCCCAGGAGCGCACCGCCCGCGGCCTCGACGACATCGAGCCGGACACCGTCCTCGTCCTCACCTCCTGGTCCTACGCCGGCCAGGGCCACTCCCCCGGCGAGGCTGCCCTCGCCGCCTCCATCGCCCGAGGCATCCAGCTCAACCGTGAGACCGCCCGCGAAGCCCTACGCGACCAACTCGCCCTGGAGGGAGCAAGCGCATGACCGACCGACTGCTGACCGTGGGCCAGGCCGCCGAGCTCCTCGGCACCACCGAGAGGTTTCCGCGTCGGCTCATCGCCGAGCGCCGGATCGCCTTCGTCAAGGTGGGGCGGCATGTCCGCATTCCTGAGCGGGCCTTGGAGGAATTCGTCGTTGCCCACACCGTCCAGCCGATCACCACTCGTCGGCGATTCGCGGCAGTGGCCTGATGGCGAACAGCAAGGGTAAGCGTCGCCGCTTCGGTGCAGTGCGGAAGCTGCCCTCAGGGCGTTTTCAGGCTCGCTATCAAGGGCCCGACGGGCTGACGCGATCCGCGCCCGAGACATTCGCCTCGCAGACCGATGCCGATCGATGGCTCGTCCGCAAGGAAGCGGAGATCCTCGACGGCAAATGGAAGAACCCTGACGACAAGGTCCTCTTCGGGGTGTACGCCGACGCCTGGTTCAAGGATCGCGATTACGCGGCGACCACCTGCGAACGCAACGGCAGCGCACTGCGCCTCCACATCCTGCCGACCTTCGCGGGCGTGGTCCTGAGTGAGATCACTACACCCCAGATCCGTCGCTGGCGTGCCGACCTCCTGGAGTCGGGTGTCGGTGAACCGACGGTCGCCAAGGCCTACTAGATCCTCCGCGCCATCATGAACACCGCGGTCGATGACGAGCTGATCCAGCGCAACCCCTGCCGCATCAAGGGCGCCGGAGCGGCCAAGACGGCCGAGCGGCCGTTCCTCGATGTCGCTGAGGTCTTTCAGCTCGCCGACGCCGTGCCGGCGCGCTTCCGGGTGTTCATCCTGCTGGCGGCCTTCACCGGCCTCCGCTTCGGGGAGCTCGCCGCGCTTCAGCGCCATGACGTCGACCTCGACCGGCGCACCGTCGCCGTACGACGTTCGCTGGCCGAGACCCGTACCGACGGCATCCTGGTCAAGACACCTAAGAGCGCGGCCGGTGTGCGCACCGTCGCCTTCCCGGGCTCGCTGGCGGAGAGCCTGGCCACGCATCTCGCCGTCTACGCCGAGCCGGGTCGGACCGGGCTGGTCTTCACCGGAGCCCGCGGCGGGCAACTGCGCCGGAACAACTTCCGTCGGCTGTGGCTGCGGGCCCTGAAGGACACCGGTCTCCGCAACGTCCACTTCCACGATCTGCGCCACACCGGGAACACCCTCGCCGCCACCGGTGGGGCCACGACGCGTGAGCTGATGCAGCGGATGGGGCACTCGTCGGTGCGGGCCGCGCTGATCTATCAGCACCTCGTGAACGGGCGTGACCACGCCATCGCCGCCCATGTTGATGAGCAGATCAAGAAAGTCCGGCCGAGCGAGCCCGGCGACGCATCTGGCACGTAACTGGCACGGCGTCCCTCCCCCGCCTCCCCGGCCGGGGACGGACAAGGCCCAGGCTCCCGGTTCAGTACCGGTGACCTGGGCCTTTGTCGTGCTACCTACTGGTGGGCGCGGACGGTTTCGAACCGCCGACATCTGCTTTGTAAGAGCAGCGCTCTACCCCTGAGCTACGCACCCGTGGAAGAGGCAACAGCCTACATGGCCCGTGGGTGGGTGTCGCAAACCTATAAGGGGGGTAGCCCCACCCCCGGGACGGTGGGTCGCCGGATCGTGACCCGGGGTGGGCGGGGCATAGGTTCGACGGGTCGGTTCGGTCGTCGTGGGGGTTGGTCGTCGTGGGTCGTCGTCGGGGTCGGGTGCTGGTCGCCTGCGGTGGGGTGCTGGTCGGGCTGCTCGGGGTCGGGGGGTGCGGGACCGCCGATGCCGAGGGGGCCGCGGTGGAGAGGAAGAGCTTCGCGTTCGGCGGGAGTGAGCTCGTCGTCGACTCCGACGACTCGCGGTTGGTGATCACGCCCGCCGACGTCGACGACGTGCGGGTCGAGCGGCAGGTCGACGGGTGGGTGTTCATGGGGTCCGGGCCCGAGGCCAGCTGGAAGCTGGTCGACGGGCGGCTGACGCTGCGGGTCGAGTGCGACGCGGTCGCCTCGAACTGTGCGGCCGTGCACCGGATCCAGGTGCCCCGGAAGGTCGCCGTCGCCGTCGAGAGCGACAACGGGGACGTGACCGCCGAGGGGTTCGCCACGCCCCTGAAGGTGCGGACCGACAACGGGGACGTGCGGGTGCGGAAGGCCGGCGCGGCGCTCGACCTCGGCAGCGGCAACGGGCGCGTCACCGTCGACGCCGGCACCACGTCGACCGACCTGACCGTGCGGACCGACAACGGGGACGTCCGGCTCGCCCTCGGAGCCGTACCCCGGAACGTCGACGTCGCCACCGACAACGGCGGCATCACCGTGGAGGTGCCGGAGGCCGAGTACGCCGTGGCCGGGAGCAGTGGGAACGGGGACGTGCGGGTCGACGTGCCCAGGAACGACGGGAGTGGGCACGGGGTGCGTGCCCGTAGCGAGAACGGGGACGTCACCGTCCGTACGGTGAACTGACCGGCCCGTGTGTTCGTCCTTACCGGGTGGGAGAATGGACCCGGACCGGGCACGGCGGACACAGCACGGGGAGAGGTACGTGGCGGCGAGCGATACGAGGAGCGCGTCGGCGCCCGGGGTTCCTTCCGCGTTCCGGCTGGCGCTCCTGCTGCCCCTGGTGGTGGGAGCGGTGCTTCCCGGGGCCTTCGCCGGGGGCGGCACCCGCCGCTGGTTCGGCGGGCGGGGAGAGGGCCGGCGGGCCGAGGCGCAGGCCGCGAAGGACGCCGCCGCGGCCGCGTTCTACGAGCTCGACACCGCCCAGCGCGGACTGCGCATCTCGATGGAGACCATCGCCGCCGTCGACGGCTCCCCCGAGGCGCTCCGCGCCGTCGAGGGCTTCGAGGCGCTCGGGCGCCGCATCGACGAGGTCAGCCACGCGTACATCACCGCCGTCGACGCCCACGACCTCGACCGCGACGAGCTGGACGCCACCACCGCCTCCCGGGCCCACGCCGAACTCACCCGCGCCAAGGACGAGCTCGACCGGGTGAAGGGCGAGCTCGACCGGTTCGAGGCCGGGCTCGCCCCGCTCCTCGGGCGCGCCGAGACCCAGCTCGCCCGGCTCGCGCCCGCCGTCGAGCGCGCCCGGCAGGCCCTGCGCGGCGCGAGCGACGCCCTCGACGCCGTACGGGAGGGCGGGCTGCGCGCCGACGACCTCGCGCTGCGGCTCGCCCGGCTCGGGCCCGAGCTGACCCGGCTCAACGAGGGCGCGGGCCGGCACGGCGTCCCCGACACCCTCCAGCGGGCCGACCGGGTGCTGCGGGACGCCGAGGCCGTACGGGCCGAGGCCGGGCGGCTGCCCGAGCGGGCCGCCGAGATCGACCGGCGCCTCGTCTCCCTCCGTACCCGCACCGAGGCGCTGACCACCCGTGCCGAGGGCGTCGAGCCCGTCCTGTCCGAGCTGCGGCGGCGGTTCTCGCTCGACTGCTGGCAGGACCTCCAGCACGTGCCCGAGCAGGCCGCGACGAGCCTCGGGCAGGCCGGGGAGCGGCTCGCCGAGGCCGGGGCGGCGCGGGCCGAGCAGCGCTGGCCCGACGCGACCTCGCTGCTCTCCACCGTCCGCGCCCTCCTCGACGCGACCGACGAGGCCGTCTCGGCCGCCGGTGACCGGCTGCGCCGCCTGGAGGCCGTCGCGAAGGACCCGAACGCCGAGGTCGACCGCGCCCGGTTCGCCGTACGGGACGCCCAGCGGCTCGCCATGGACGGGCGGAGCACCCCCGACCCGCGCCACGCCGGGCCCCTCGACCGGGCCGTCGCGCGCATCGACCGGGCCGTCGCCTCCCTGGAGGGCCGCCACCCCGACTACTGGCACTTCCTGACCGAGCTGGAGGACGTCCGCGCCACCGCCGCCCGGGTCGTCGGGCAGATACGGGAGGAGCGGGGAGGCGGCGCCGGGCATTGACCGGTCCGGCCGCTCCGACCGGCGGGGCGGTCGGCCGGACGGTTCGCCGGGCAGCCTCTAACCTGTCCCCATGCCTCGTTACGAATACCGCTGCCGCACCTGCGGCGACACCTTCGAGCTCAGCCGCCCCATGGCCGAGTCCTCCGCCCCGGCCGCCTGCCCCGCCGGGCACGACGACACCGTGAAGCTGCTCTCGGCCGTGGCCGTCGGCGGAAGCGGCACCGCCGCCCCCGCGCAGAGCGGCGGAGGCGGCGGTTGCTGCGGCGGGGGCTGCTGCGGCTGATCTCCCCGGCCCCCGTGGGGGGTGTCAGCCCGCTGCCGCCGCCCTGAAGCGGCGCAGGATCTCCTCCCCCGCCGCGACGCCGCGTTCCGCGAGGACGTCGAGGTGGGGGGCGGTCCAGTCGCTGTCGGCCAGTTCGCCGTGGCCCGGGCGCCAGGCCCGGTCCGCGGCGAGCAGCAGGTCGGCGTCGAGGAGGGAGTCCCCGGCCGCCAGGGTGAGCGCGGCGCCGGTGCGGCGGGCGAGCTCCCGGACGGCCGCGCCCTTGGTGAGCGGCTTGGGCACCGCGTACACCTTGCGGCCCTGGAGGGAGACGGTCCAGCCGCGCTCCCCCGCCCAGTGGCCGAAGAGCTCCAGCCAGCCCTCGGGGAGCAGGTCCCGCTCGATGACCAGGTAGGTGAACAGGTCCTCGGCGACCCGGTGCTTGCGCACCCAGGTCTGGTCCGTGGTGGCGGAGAGGTACGCGCGGACCTCGGCGAGCGGCGCGCACTCGCCGGCCAGCCGGTCGAGGACGGAGGCGTGCCAGTCCCCGTCGGAGACGCCGTCGACGAGGATGTGCCCGCCGTTGGCGCAGATCGCGTACTTCGGCGCGGCGCCGGGGAGCTGGATGCGCTGGTACTGCTTGCGCGTCCGCGTCGTGGTGGGCACGAAGACGGTCTCGTCGGACAGGCGCGCCAGGAGGGCGGCCGCGTCCTCGGTCATGTAGGAGAGCGGCCTGGACTCGTGGACCTCGACGCAGAGCAGCCGGGGCGCGAGCGCGTCGGGCATGCCGAGGGCGAGGGCCGCGGACGAGTAGATGAGGGTGCGGTCGAGGTCGCTGGCGACCAGGACCGGGGCCGAGACCTGGAGCTGGTCCCGGAGCTGTCCCCGGGCCTGGGCCCGGTGCGTGTCCGTCGTCGTGTTCACTGCGACGCCACCGCCTTGCCGTCGGCGCCCGTCGCGCCCCTCGTGTACTTGGGGTGGATCAGGCCCACGCAGCTGTACGGGAGGTCGTCGACCTCCTCGACCGGTACGCCGCGCTGTTCGGCGAGCAGCCGCACGTGCGCGAGGTCGGCGTCGGCGCCCCGCTTGGCGAGGATCTTCCAGGGGACGCGGCGGAGCAGGACGCGGGTGGTCTCGCCGACGCCCGGCTTGACCAGGTTGACGTCGTGGATGCCGTACTCCTCGCTGATCCGCTCCACGGCCGCCCAGCCCTCCCAGGTGGGGGTGCGGTCGGCGGCCAGGAGTTCCTTGACGTCGGTGTCGACGGTCGCGGCGACCTCGTCGAAGCGGGCGGCGACGGCGTCCAGGAAGGCGCCGGAGACGTCGGATCCGGCCAGCTCTCGGTAGAACTTGGCGCCGTGGAAGTCGTCCGGTCCGACGAGGTCGGGGCGGAGCACGGTCCGGGAGATCAGGCCGGAGACCGTGGAGTTGAGACAGGCGGAGGGGATGAGGAAGTCCTCGCGCGTGCCGTAGGTGCGGACGCAGGAGCCGGGGTCGGCGAGGACCGCGATCTCCGGGTCGAACCCGCCGAAGTCCTTCAGCGCCTCGGCGAGTTCGCGGGTGATGGCGCCCTTGCCGGTCCAGCCGTCGACGAAGACGACGTCGGCGGGGTCGTGGTGGGCGGCGAGCCAGCGCAGCGCGTTGGCGTCGATGCCCCGGCCGCGCACGATCGAGACGGCGTAGTGCGGGAGTTCGAGGCCGTGGCGGGCCCGGGCCCAGCGGCGCATGAGGACGCCGACGGGGGTGCCGGCGCGGGCGAGCGAGACGAGCACGGGGGTGCCGGCGCGCTCGGCGAGGACGGTCTCGGTGACGGTGCCGACCGCGCGGGCGATCCGGGCGGCGGAGCCGTCCAGGGCGGCGTGGAAGAGCTCCTGGTAGCGCTCGCTGGGCTGGTACTCGACGGGCAGCGACTCCGCGTAGTGGGCGCCGCCGCTCTGGACGGCCTCCTCGCGCTCCTCGGTGGGGGCTTCGAGTTCGACGTCCGAGAGGTCCTGGAGCAGCCAGCCGACCTCGTCGGGTGCGTACGAGGAGAAGGCGGGGCCGCGGAGGGGCTCGGGCAGCATGGAGCTCCTTTCGGGAGCTTCGGTGGCTTCGGTGGCGGTGACGGTGGTGGTGTCGGCTCCGCTGTTCTCGACGGTCCCCGTGGTCCCGGCGGTTCCGGCGGTTCCGGGCACGTACGAGGGGACCACCGCGAGCACCACGTGCGGCACGTGCTCCGCGAGCCGGGCCAGGAGGCCGCCCGGGGCGTGCAGGGCCGGGGTGTCGGCGGTGGAGTCGACGACGAGGACGACGGCGTCGAAGCCCGCGCCCGCCACGTTGTAGGCGTAGCGCTCGCCGGGGCCGTCGGCCGGGTCGTCGTGGGCGGGGAAGACGAGCCGGGTGCGGATCGCGTAGCCGGGGTCGTCGACGGCGAGGACGGGCGAGCGGGTGGTGGTGGAGTAGCGGACGTCGTGCCCGGCCTCCTCCAGGGCGGTGCCGAGGCGCAGCGGCGCGTACATCAGCTCCTCGAAGCCGAGCACGAGGACGCGGCGGGTGCCGGAAGGGCTCCGTACGGCCTCCAGGGCCTCTCCCACCCCGGCCGCCAGGGCCGGGAGCGCCGCCTCCAGGCGTTCCCGGTGCTCCGGCGTGAAGCCGTGCCGCCCGCCGTCGGGCAGGTCCCGGGGCCAGTCGAGGCGGGCCCGTACGAAAGCGGGCGCCGGGGGTGCGGCCTCCGGCTCCCGTACCGCCTCGTGCTCCGCCACCAGGGCCCGGCCCTTCTCCAGGACCCCCTCCGGGAGGCGTACGGTGCCGGCCGCGCGGGCGACCAGGTCGACGCGGGCGCCGATCTCCTCCGCGAAGGCGTCCAGGCGGTCGTGGTCGGCGGCCGAGCGCATGTCGACGAGGGCGACGACGACGTACCGCTCGCGCGGGTGGCGCTCGTGCAGGTCCCTGATGGTGTTGAGGACGGTGTTGCCGGTGGAGAACTCGTCGTCGACGAGGACGAGGGGGCCGTCGCCCGCCAGGAGCTTCGGGTCCTCCGGGAGCAGCAGGTGCGAGGTGGCGTGGGAGTGGGACTCCTCGAAGCCGCCCGCGCGGGCGACGCCGGCCACCGGGCGCCGGGTGGAGTGGAGGTACGGGGCGAGGGCGAGGCCGTCGGCGACGGCGTGGCCCAGGGCGGTGGCGGTCTCCGCGTAGCCGAGGACGACGGCGCGGGCGGCCTCCTCGTCGCCGAGGAGCGCCCGGACGCGCCGGCCGAGGTCGAGCCCCGCGCCGTACACCACCGAGGGGCGCTGGGGGACGTGCTTGCCGAGCACGCTCGAGACGAGCAGGTGCGCGCGCTTGGGGTTGCGGCGCAGTGCGAGGCCCAACAGGGCCGGCAGCTCCTCGTCGCCGATCAGTTCGACGCCCAGTCGCTCCGCGACCCACGTTCCGGTCCACACCACGTCGTCGACGTCCCTTCGTCAGCCGGTCAGTCCGGCGGTGAGCAGCTCCACGAAGCCGACGTCCTCCTTGGCGACGCCGAAGACCTCGGCGCGCAGCAGGATGCGTTCGGCCCACGCGCGGTGCGGCTTCACTTCGTTCATCTTGTTCGTGTACGCGGAGCGGAGCACCCCGCCGCCGCCCCGCTCGGGCCGCAGGATGTCCTGGGCGTCGCTCCACTCCTCGTGGCTGACCACGGAGAGCGCGTGCACCGGCAGCACGTGGGTGGGGTGGATGCAGGTCTTGCCGAGCAGGCCGTTGGCGCGGTCGAGTTCGATCTCGCGCAGCAGGCCGTCGAGGTCGTGCTCGATGAGGGCGGTGCGCAGGTCCTCGGCGCTGCCCTCCAGGAAGGGGCTGCGGCGCAGCTGGGGCTTGAACATGCGCTCGCCGGGCCGGAAGTACTCCCAGACGGGTCCGGTGATGGTGAAGCCGGTGCCGTCGGCGCGGCCGAGGACGTTGACGACGTCGGAGATGACGTGGGCGACGACCTTGACGTCGTACGCGGTCATCTCGGGCGAGCGGCGGAGGCCGTAGGCGGAGCAGAAGTCGGTGACGCCGAGGCGCAGGGCGAGGACGTGGTCGCGGTACTCGTCGGTGATCGAGGCGATGCCGGCGAGGGTCTCGACCCGGGTCTCCAGGTGGAGGAGCTCGGGGGACTCCAGGACGGGCATGGCGTAGAGGCGCCTGCCGCTCGTCCGCTCGGCCCGGACGAGCGCTTCGAGGAAGGCGCGGCCGCGCTTCTCGGTGAATTTGGGCAGTACGAATCCGGACAGCAGGTGAATCGTTTCGCCGAGGCGGTCGACGAGGGCGGTGATCTGGGCCGGCTCCCGGACCCGGATGAAGAGCAGGGGCACGTCGGCGCCGTCGGTGCCGTCGGCGGCGAGCTCCGCGAACTCCCGGACGAGGTTCTCCTCGCCGGCCTCGACGTCGGCGTCGCTGATGGAATCCTCCAGGCAGAGCACCATGGAGACCACGCCGCGGGCGGCCTGTTTGCGCACGGCGGCGGCGAGCCGCGGCCGGGTGGCCGGGCTGTAGAGCGTGGCGCCCAGGGCCGTGGCGAGCGTGCGCGCGGGCGATGCGGCCGTGAACTCGACCGGCTCCCGGTGGAACAGCCCGGCCCGCTTCACGGACGGGATGTGCCCGAAATGACGCATATAAGTATCCCGTCTGCCTTGCCGTGTCCTGGCGACACGTGGCCGGTAATAGTACGTAGGTGCGGGTGTCCCCGGTTCCCCCAGCGTATGAAATCCAGGTAACCCGTCCGCGTCCGTCGGTCTCGTCCCGGTCTCGGTACCGCCCCCGCGTTGTCCGCGGGTCGGCCGGGAGGGCAGGATTGCGGTCATGACGCACGCGATGCTGAAGGGCTCCAACGTCCCTCTCGACACCGCGGCCGTACGGGCCGTGCTCCGCTGGACCCCGGGCCCCGGGGTCCCCGACGTGGACGCCTCGGCCCTGCTGCTCGGGCCCTCCGGGCGCGTGCGGTCCGACGAGGACTTCGTCTTCTACAACCAGCCGCGCCACCCCTCGGGGCTCGTGCGGCGGCTGCCGAAGAAGCGGGACGCCGCGGGCCTGACGGACACCGTCGAGGCCGACCTCGGCGGCCTCGACGCCTCGGTCGACCGGGTGGTGGTCGCCGCCTCCTCCGACGGCGGCACCTTCCGCTCCGTCTCCGACCTGCGGATCCTGCTGTACGACGCCACGGGGCCCGAGCGCGAGCCACTGGCCCTGTTCGAGGTGACGGCGGAGACCGGCGAGGAGACGGCCGTCATCTGCGGCGAGCTGTACCGGCGCGGGGACGGCTGGAAGTTCCGCGCGGTGGGACAGGGCTATCCGACGGGCCTGGTGGGCCTCGCCACCGACTTCGGCATCTCGGTCGACGAGGACGCCCAGGAAGGCGCCCAGGAGGGCCGGGACGGCCTCCCCGGGGGCCCGGAGGCCGTGCGGGTCCCGGACGGCGCCGCGACCGGCTCCCCGGCCCACGGCACGCCCGCCGCCGACCTCGCCGCGACCGTCGTCCACCCTCCCGTGCCGCCGCAGCCCGCGGTGCCGCCCCGTCCGGACCGGGCGCCCTCCTACGGCCACCCCCAGCAGCCGGTGAACGTCCCGGCCCCCGCGTACGGCTATCCGCAACCGGTGGGCGCTCCCGAGCAGAACCCGTCCCCGGACTTCCGGATGCCGCCGATGGGTCCCCAGTTCGTCAGGTCCTGACGCCCTCCGGGCGGACACCGCGCCCGCCCCTCACGTCTTGGTCTTGTAGCCGCGGCCCCACTGCAGGCCCCAGCCGTACAGCCGGTCCAGCTCCGCCTGGAAGCCGTACACGAAGCGGACCTCGCGCCGGACGGTCAGGTCGCCCTTGACGTTCTCCAGGGAGAAGACCGCGCAGGAGCGGGCCTGCGGGGCGCGCTCGTCGAGCTCGATCTCGATCCGGGGGCCGTTGCTCGGGTAGAGCGTGACCTTGGCGTGGGTGCGGTCGAAGGCCGGCGTCTGGTCGTAGATGTAGACGAAGAACAGCAGCCGCTTGATCGCGTCCCGGTGGTCCAGGTTGACGAAGATCGTCTCCCCGGAGGAGCCGCCGAAGCGGTCGTCCCCGCTCAGCTTCACGTACGGGGCCGTGTTCAGGTCGCCGAAGAAGTTGCCCAGCGGCTGCACCACGCCCTTGGAGCCGTCGGTGAGCTCGTAGAGGCAGCCCAGGTCGAGGTCGACGTTGACCATGCCCTGGGTGTGGGCCTGGACGACCTCGGGCTTGAAGAGCTGGGCCGGGTTGCGCAGCAGCCGGCCGCTCTGGCGGGAGCGGCCCTCGATGTCGGAGGTCCGCATCCGCCAGGAGAGGTTCACCCGGAGGTTGCCGGTGGCGGCCCCCTGCTTGCTGAGCGAGACGGACGGACGCCGTTTCGTCAGGTCGATCGCGTTCGACACGGCGTTGCCCGAATCGAACTGGGCCGTCCTCCCCGCGAACAGGTTGTCCCAGAAGGCCATGCCGCCCCACCCCCACCATTCGTATGCGCCCGCACATGCCCGCGGGGCGGCCGGGTGCTCCGGCCGCCCCGCAGTGAAGCGTTCCTCGTCGACGGGGGTGTCACACCCCCGAGGTCACCTCTGTCTTGTCTCCCGAGGAGCCGCCCTCGGCCGCCGCGAGCGCCTTGTTGCGGCGGACGGAGGACCAGAAGGACCAGGCGATCAGGACGACGCCGATGAGGCCGGTGATGACCTCGTTGATCTCGTACTGGATGGTGACCAGGAGGAGCACCGCGAGGGCGCCGATCGCGTAGTGCGCGCCGTGCTCCAGGTAGACGTAGTCGTCGAGGGTGCCCTGGCGGACCAGGTAGACCGTCAGCGAACGCACGTACATGGCGCCGACGCCGAGACCGAGCGCCATCAGGACGATGTCGTTGGTGATGGCGAAGGCGCCGATGACGCCGTCGAAGGAGAAGGAGGCGTCGAGGACCTCCAGGTACAGGAACATGAAGAAGGCGGCCTTGCCGGCCAACTGCACCGCGGAGACCTTCTTGCCGGAGCGCCTGGCCTCCTCCTCGACCTCGTGCTCGCGCTCCTCTTCCTCCTCCAGCTTGTTCTCGAAGAAGCTGGAGAGACCGCCGACGACGAGGTACGTGATGAGGCCGGCGATGCCGGAGATCAGGACCGTCTGCGCCTTGTCGACGTGCGTGCCGCCGTGCTGGTGGGCGTGGGTGGCGAAGGTCATCGAGGTGACGAGCAGGACGATGAGGGCGATGCAGACCGACAGCATGTCGACCTTGCCGAGCTTGGCCAGCGGGCGCTCGATCCAGGCGAGCCACTTGATGTCGCGGTCCTCGAAGATGAAGTCGAGGAAGATCATCAGCAGGAACATGCCACCGAAGGCGGCGATCGACGGATGCGCGTCGGTCACCAGCTCCTGGTACCTGTTCGGCTGGTTCAGGGCGAGGTCGACCGCTTCGATCGGGCCGATCTTGGCGCTGATCGCGACGATCACGACGGGGAAGACGAGACGCATGCCGAAGACGGCGATCAGGACGCCGATCGTGAGGAAGATCTTCTGCCAGAAGGCGTTCATCTTCTTCAGGATTCCGGCGTTGACCACCGCGTTGTCGAACGAGAGCGAGATCTCGAGGACGCAGAGGATCGCAACCACTCCGAAGGCCTGCCACCCCCCGTAGAGCACAGCCGCGACCAGGCCCAGCGCAGTGATCGCGAATGACCAGCCGAAGGTTTTCAGAACCACTGTCTACCCCATCGTGAAATTACATGGCTTTACGAAACGTTGACCCCGAAGTCTAGAGCGATGCCCCGCAGCCCGGACGCGTACCCCTGGCCCACGGCCCGGAACTTCCATTCGCCGTTGTACCGGTAGAGCTCGCCGAAGATCATCGCGGTTTCGGTCGAGGCGTCCTCGGAGAGGTCGTAGCGGGCGAGTTCCTGACCGTCCGTCTGGTTGACGACCCGGATGAAGGCGTTGCTGACCTGGCCGAAGCTCTGGCCGCGGTTGTCGGCGTCGTGGATCGAGACCGGGAAGACGATCTTGTCGCAGTGGGCCGGCACCTTGGCGAGGTCCACGACGAGGGACTCGTCGTCCCCGTCACCCTCGCCGGTGAGGTTGTCCCCGGTGTGCTCGACGGAGCCCTCGGGGCTGCGGAGCTGGTTGTAGAAGACGAAGTACTCGTCGCCCAGCACCCGGCCGGCCTGGCAGAGCAGGGCGCTGGCGTCGAGGTCGAAGGGGGCTCCCGTGGTGGAGCGCGCGTCCCAGCCGAGCCCGACGAGGACCTGGGTGAGGTTGGGTGCGGCCTTGGAGAGGGAGACGTTGCCTCCCTTGGCGAGCGTGACGCCCATGGTTCTTTTCCTCCCCGGTGGATGATGAGGCACGTCCGGCGCCGCACTTCCGAGTGCGGCGCCGGACGGTTCGTGCGGGTTCGGCTCAGACGTTGACGCCGAAGTCCTGCGCGATGCCGCGCAGGCCCGAGGCGTAGCCCTGGCCGACGGCGCGGAACTTCCACTCCGCCCCGTGACGGTACAGCTCGCCGAAGACCATGGCGGTCTCGGTCGAGGCGTCCTCGGAGAGGTCGTACCGGGCGATCTCGGCGCCACCGGCCTGGTTCACGACGCGGATGAACGCGTTGCGCACCTGGCCGAAGGACTGCTGGCGGTTCTCGGCGTCGTAGATCGAGACCGGGAAGACGATCTTGGCCACGTCGGCCGGCACGCCCGCCAGGTCGACCTTGACCTGCTCGTCGTCGCCCTCGCCCTCACCGGTGAGGTTGTCGCCGGTGTGCTCGACGGAGCCGTCGGCGCTCTTCAGGTTGTTGAAGAAGACGAAGTCCTGGTCGTTGCGGACCTTGCCCGCCTCGCTCACCAGGATGGCGCTGGCGTCGAGGTCGAAGTCCGTACCGGTGGTGGTGCGGACGTCCCAGCCCAGACCGACGGTCACGGCGGTGAGGCCAGGGGCCTCCTTGGTCAGCGAGACGTTGCCGCCCTTGCTGAGGCTGACTCCCACGAGTCCCTCCATAGGTTTCCAGGGGCAGCGCCCCCAGTCGTGCGTTGGCATCGGATCAACGTCTGGATCCTAGTGACGGGTTCCCGGTCGAAACAGTCGATTCGCCCGGTGAATCCGAGGGTGTCGGCCCCGGAGCCCCTGCGGAACCCCGCCGGGGCCCCTCAGAGGGCTGCCAGCGCCTTGACGTAGGCGGCGGCGTCGCGGGCGTCCGGCAGGGCGTTGACGACGCTCCAGCGGACGGTTCCCGCCCTGTCGAGGACGAAGGTGCCGCGCACCGCGCAGCCCTTCTCCTCGTCGAAGACGCCGTAGGCGCGGGAGACCTCGCCGTGCGGCCAGAAGTCGGAGAGCAGCGGGAACTCCAGGTCCTCCTGGTCGCCGAAGACGCGCAGGGTGGGGACGGAGTCGGCGGAGACGGCGAGGAGCTGGGTGTCGTCGTTGACGAACGCCGGGAGGTTGGCGCGGAGCTCGCGCAGCTCGCCGGTGCAGACGCCGGTGAAGGCGAAGGGGTAGAAGAACAGCAGGACGTTCTTCTCGCCGCGGAGGTCGGCGAGCCGCACGGTGCGCCCGTGGTTGTCCTTGAGCTCGAAATCCGGGGCCTCGGTGCCGACCTCGATCGCCATCGCGTGCGCGTCCCTCTCGACGGGGCCCGCGGCGCCGGGCCGACACGGAACCCGGGCCCTGGGCCGAAACGGTGAACCCCACCCTACGCCCGTACGGGAAGGCCCCCGCGCGTACGTGAGGACCCGCGCCCGGGCCCGTACGCGAAGGCCCCCGCCGGACCGGGTCCGGCGGGGGCTCCTCGTCGCGTGGGTGATCAGCGCTTCGGGGTCGCCAGGCGGGTGCCCGCCCAGTCCTTGGCGACGACGATGCTCTTGGTCTGGGAGAGACCAGCGGTCTGCGCGGCATCGTTGATGTCGCTCGGCTCGATGTAGCCGTCGCGGCCGGTCTTCGGCGTCAGCAGCCAGATCACGCCGCCGTCCTCCAGAAGACCGATGGCGTCCACCAGGGCGTCGGTGAGATCGCCGTCCTCGTCGCGGAACCACAGGACGACGCCGTCGGCGACGTCGTCGTACTCCTCGTCCACGAGGTCGGCCCCGATGATGGACTCGATGCCTTCACGGAGATCGTGGTCGACGTCGTCGTCGTAGCCGATCTCCTGGACCACCTGTCCGGGCTCGAACCCCAGCCTGGATGCCGGGTTGGTCCGCTCCTCCGCGTGGTCCGCGGTCGCGCTCACGGCTTGCCTCCTGCTCATTCGGAAAATGCTGTGGGCCGCGCGTGTGCGCGCGGCGCTGGCCGTAGTCCACACGTGCCGGGGCGGATCGCGCAAGTACCCGGCCCCGGAGACCGCCGAAACGGTGACGTTTGGGGCCGTCTCGCCGCAACTTCCGGCACTGTCGGACCCCCTCCGCGATCAGGTGCGAGCTTTTCGTCCGCTTTCGAGGACTTCTGACTCTTCAGTCTGCCGAACGCCCGGACGAAACGCATGCGCGGGTTGGGCGTAAGGTTGCGATTTGACCGCACCCTGGCATCTGGAGGGCGCCCCGAAGGGTTACCCCTCGGTAAAGATGACGTCCGGTGTCGGCGGGGTACACGATGGAGATCCCGACCACCCCGTGGCCCCGTGACCACCCCGAACAGCGAAGGAAGAGCGTGGCTCCCGGATCCGATCGCAACCCGATCATCATTGGCGGCCTTCCCAGCCAGGTCCCGGACTTCGATCCGGAAGAGACCCAGGAATGGCTCGACTCCCTCGACGCTGCCGTCGACGAGCGGGGCCGGGCACGAGCCCGCTACCTCATGCTCCGCCTGATCGAGCGCGCCCGCGAGAAGCGCGTGGCCGTGCCCGAGATGCGCAGCTCGGACTACGTCAACACCATCGCCACCAAGGACGAGCCCTTCTTCCCGGGGAACGAGGAGATCGAGCGCAAGGTCCTCAACGCCACCCGGTGGAACGCGGCCGTGATGGTCTCGCGCGCCCAGCGCCCGGGGATCGGCGTCGGCGGCCACATCGCCACCTTCGCCTCCTCGGCCTCCCTCTACGACGTCGGCTTCAACCACTTCTTCCGCGGCAAGGACGAGGGCGACGGCGGCGACCAGATCTTCTTCCAGGGGCACGCCTCCCCCGGCATCTACGCCCGCGCGTATCTGCTCGACCGGCTGAACGAGGCCCAGCTCGACGGCTTCCGCCAGGAGAGGTCGAAGTTCCCGAACGGCCTCTCCTCCTACCCGCACCCGCGGCTGATGCCGGACTTCTGGGAGTTCCCGACCGTGTCGATGGGCCTCGGCCCGCTCGGCGCGATCTACCAGGCCCGGATGAACCGCTACATGGAGGCGCGCGGCATCGCCGACACCTCCAAGTCGCACGTGTGGGCGTTCCTCGGCGACGGCGAGATGGACGAGGTGGAGTCCCTCGGCCAGCTCTCCATCGCGGCCCGCGAGGGCCTGGACAACCTCACCTTCGTCGTCAACTGCAACCTCCAGCGGCTCGACGGTCCGGTGCGCGGCAACGGCAAGATCATCCAGGAGCTGGAGTCGATCTTCCGGGGCAACGGCTGGAACGTCATCAAGCTGATCTGGGACCGCTCCTGGGACCCGCTGCTCGCGCAGGACCGGGACGGCATCCTGGTCAACAAGCTGAACACCACCCCGGACGGGCAGTTCCAGACGTACGCCACGGAGACCGGCGGCTACATCCGGGACCACTTCTTCGGCGACGACCAGCGGCTGCGGGCCATGGTCGAGGGCATGTCGGACCAGCAGGTCCTGCACCTGGGCCGCGGCGGCCACGACCACCGGAAGATCTACGCGGCCTACGCGGCGGCGAAGGCCCACGCCGGCCAGCCGACCGTGATCCTCGCGCAGACCGTCAAGGGCTGGACGCTGGGCCCGAACTTCGAGGGCCGCAACGCGACCCACCAGATGAAGAAGCTGACGGTCGACGACCTCAAGCGCTTCCGCGACCGGCTGCACATCCCGATCACGGACAAGCAGATCGAGGAGGGCCTGCCCCCGTACTACCACCCGGGGCGGGACTCCGAGGAGATCCAGTACATGCACGACCGCCGCGAGGCCCTCGGCGGGTACGTCCCGACCCGGGTCGTGCGGGCGCAGCCGCTGGAGCTCCCCGACGACAAGGCCTACGCGGCGGCCAAGAAGGGCTCGGGCCAGCAGTCGATCGCCACCACCATGGCGTTCGTCCGCATCCTGAAGGACCTCATGCGGGACAAGGAGATCGGCAAGCGCTTCGTGCTGATCGCCCCCGACGAGTACCGCACCTTCGGCATGGACGCCTTCTTCCCGAGCGCCAAGATCTACAACCCGCTGGGGCAGCAGTACGAGGCGGTGGACCGCGAACTCCTCCTCGCCTACAAGGAGTCGCCGACCGGCCAGATGCTGCACGACGGCATCTCCGAGGCCGGCTGCACGGCCTCGCTGATCGCCGCCGGTTCCGCGTACGCCACGCACGGCGAGCCGCTGATCCCGGTGTACGTCTTCTACTCGATGTTCGGCTTCCAGCGGACCGGCGACCAGTTCTGGCAGATGGCCGACCAGCTGGCGCGCGGCTTCGTCCTCGGAGCCACCGCCGGCCGCACGACGCTGACCGGCGAGGGCCTCCAGCACGCGGACGGACACTCCCACCTCCTCGCTTCCACCAACCCGGCCTGCATCGCCTACGACCCGGCGTTCGGCTTCGAGATCGCGCACATCGTCAAGGACGGCCTGCGCCGGATGTACGGCCCCGAGGCCGAGGACGTCTTCTACTACCTGACCGTCTACAACGAGCCGATCCAGCACCCGGCCGAGCCGGAGGACGTGGACGTGGAGGGCATCCTCCAGGGCATCCACCGCTTCAAGCCGGCCGGGTCGGGCACGATCCCCGCGCAGATCCTGGCCTCCGGCGTCGGCGTGCCGTGGGCGGTCGAGGCGCAGCGGATCCTCGCCGAGGAGTGGAACGTGCGGGCCGACGTCTGGTCCGCCACCTCCTGGACCGAGCTGCGCCGCGAGGCCGTGGCCGTCGAGGAGCACAACCTGCTCCACCCGGACGAGGAGCAGCGCGTCCCGTACGTGACGCGCAAGCTCCAGGACGCCGAGGGTCCGTTCGTGGCGGTCTCGGACTGGATGCGCGCGGTGCCGGACCAGATCTCCCGCTGGGTCCCCGGCACGTACACCTCGCTGGGCGCGGACGGCTTCGGCTTCGCGGACACGCGGGGCGCGGCCCGTCGGCACTTCCACATCGACGCCCAGTCGATCGTCCTCGCGGTGCTGACCGAGCTGGCCCGCGAGGGCAAGGTCGAGCGGTCGGCCCTGAAGCAGGCCGTGGACCGCTACCAGCTGCTCGACGTGGCGGCGGCGGACCCGGGCGCGGCGGGCGGCGACGCGTGAGGCGTGCGCCGTGACCCGTAAGGGGTGAACGGCGAGGGGCGGTGGGGCCGACGGCTCCGCCGCCCCTCGTCGTTTCCCGGTTTCCCGCGGGTCCTGTCTACCGCTCCCAGATCTTGAACGCTCTGACCTCGTAGGGCGACTGCGGCACCCAGGTCCCCTTCCCCGGGTAGGTCTCGAACTCGCCCGTCTCCGCGCACTCGGCGGACTGGTAGGTGGTGACCGGCCTTCCCGTGCGGTTCGCGAGGGACTGGGCCGAGGTGCCGGCCGGCAGCGCGATACAGCTGTCGATGTCGGTCGTGGCCAGCTCGTGGGTCTGGACCCTGCCCTTGAAGTCGGGCTTGGGCCAGAGGCAGAGCTTCCCGGGCCCGCAGGCGCCGAGCTTCGGCCCCGAGGCCGCGGCCGGCAGGGCGGTGGGCGCGGCCGTGGCCGGCAGGACGGTGAGGAAGAGGACCGCCAGAACGGCGGTCGTCAGCAGTCGCTTCGTATACAGGTCGCGCATGGCACTGAACCCCCGGTTTCGTCACTCTCTGTGATCAGAACTCTGCCGGAGGTCACCCCCCGTTGAGAAGGGGGCCAAAGCTTCTTCACTCGAACGGGCGACGGCCCCCACCGGACCGGGTCCGGTGGGGGCCGTCGCAGGACGGGGAACGAGCAGGTCAGATGTGGGCGCCGCCCATGCCCGCCTCCGCGTTCTCGCCGCGCTTGGTCAGCAGGGCGACGCCGGCCGCGACGACCGCGACGACACCGGCGACGGTGAAGGCCAGACCCATGCCCTGGAGGAAGGTGTCGTAGATGACCTTGGTGATCACCTGGACGAGGTCGGGGGTCATCCCCGGCGCCTTGGCCAGCTCCGGCGGGACCATGCCGAACTCGGCGGCCTGCTCCAGCTGCGGGTTGGGCGGGGCCGGGATGCCGGCCTCCTTCCAGTTGTCCGCGAAGGTGGCGGAGACCTTGGAGGACATGACGGCGCCGAGGACCGCCGTGCCGAGCGCGCCGCCGACCTGCATGGCGGCCTGCTGCAGACCGCCCGCCACGCCGGAGAGTTCGAGGGGCGCGTTGCCGACGATGACCTCGGTGGCGCCCACCATGACCGGGGCGAGGCCCAGGCCGAGGAGGGCGAACCAGAGGGACATGGCGAGGGTGCCGGTGCCGGCGGAGAGCGTGATCATGCCGAACATCGCGGCGGCCGTGCAGACCATGCCGCCGACGAGCGGCACGCGCGGGCCGAACTTGGTGATCAGCGCGCCGGCCAGCGGCGAGGAGACGATCATCATCGCGGTCAGCGGCAGCAGGTGCAGACCGCTGTCGACCGGGCTGAGGCCCTTCACGCCCTGGAGGTAGAAGGTCACGAAGAACAGGCCGCCCATGAAGGCGAAGGCCATCAGGACCATCAGGACCACACCGGCCGAGAGCGGCACGGAGCGGAACATGCCCAGCGGGACGAGCGGCTCCTTGACCTTGGTCTCCCAGACGGCGAAGAGCGCGAAGAGGAGCACCGCGCCGAGCAGGCAGCCCCACGTCTTGGCGCCGCCCCAGCCCCAGGACTCGCCGGCCTTGATGAGGCCCCAGACCAGGGTGCCCATGGCGCCGGAGAGCAGCAGGATGCCGAGGACGTCGAAGGAGCGCGGCGCGTTCTCCGCGCGGTGGTCCTTCAGGATCACCAGGCCGAGGACGAGCGCGACGACGCCGACCGGCACGTTGATGAAGAAGACGGACTGCCAGCTGACGTGCTCGACGAGCAGGCCGCCGACGATCGGGCCGCCGGCCGTCGAGGCGCCGATGACCATGCCCCAGATGCCGATGGCCATGTTCAGCTTCTCGGCGGGGAAGGTGGCGCGCAGCAGGCCGAGGGCCGCCGGCATCAGCAGGGCGCCGAAGAGGCCCTGGAGGACGCGGAAGGCGATCACGGCCCCGATGGAGTGCGAGAGGCCGATCGCACCGGAGGCGGCGGCGAAGCCGGTGATGCCGATGAGGAAGGTCTGCCGGTGGCCGAAGCGGTCACCGAGCTTGCCGGCGGTGATCAGGGCGACGGCGAGCGCGAGCAGGTAGCCGTTGGTGATCCACTGGACCTGGGCGAGCGTGGCGCCGAGGTCCTCCTTGATGGCGGGATTGGCGATCGCGACGATCGTGCCGTCGAGCGCGACCATCATCACGCCCACGGCGACGGCGAACAGGGTCAGCCAGGGATGGCCGCGCAGTCCCTTCGCCGGACCCGGCACGGGTCCCGGGGTGCCCCCCTGGCCCTGCGGGGCCTTTTCCACGGTGGTCTGACTAGTCATACGGCGAGGCTAGTGACAGTCACTGACAATTGACAAAGCGATTCACGCGTCGGTAACTGTCACGTAGCTCACAGGTACCCTGAGCTGGAAGAAAACCCCGCAAAGCGCCTGTGGCGCCGGAGAAGAGGACCCCGAGGTGAGCGTGCCCGGCCTGCGCGAGCGGAAGAAGCAGCGGACGCGCGACGCGCTGACCCGGGTGGCCCTGGAGCTCTTCACCGTCCAGGGGTACGAGCGGACCACGGTCGACGAGATCGTCGAGGCCGTCGAGGTCTCCCAGCGCACCTTCTTCCGCTACTTCTCCTCCAAGGAGGAGGTCGCCTTCGCCGTCCAGCAGATGGTGGAGGAGCGCTTCGTCCGCTCCCTCGCGCAGCGGCCCCCGGCCGAGGGTCCCCTCGACGCGCTGCGCAACGCCGTCCTCTCCTCCTGGGACACCATCGGCGAGGCCATCACCGCGGTCGTCCCGGTCGGGCTGTACCTGCGCACCTTCCGGCTGATCGAGTCGACGCCCGCGCTGCTCGCCGTCCACCTGCGCCGCTCCACCGAGATGGAGGAGACGATCGCCCGGATCGTCGCCGAACGCGAGGGCGTCGACGTGGACGCGGACCCGCGGCCCCGGATCGTGGTGGCCGCGTTCAGCGGGGTGATGCGGGTGACCGGGCAGATGTGGGGCCGGGGCGCGGACCAGAGCCTGGAGGCCATCCGCGCGCTCACCGAGGAGTACCTCGACCACCTCGGCCCGGCGCTGGCCCCGCACTGGCGGGACCGGGACCGGTGCGAAGAGGGTCGCCGCGCCCTCTAGGAGGCCCGTACGGAGACGTCTTCCGGAGGCCTCCGGTTCCGGATCACGCGGGGGCGTGACCTGCGTCCCACCTGGTACGGACCCACCCCCACCGCCCCGTAGGGTGGCGGCCCGTGACACCTGTCGAGACCCCGTCCGCCCCCTTCGCCGCGCGCGCCCTGCTCGCGCTCGTCGTCGTGCTCGTGCTCCTCGCGACCACCGGGTGGACCACGATCCGGCACCGGCCCGTACCGGGCCCCTCCCGCGAGGCCGCGCTCGCCGCCTGGGCGCACGACCGGATCGGCGGACGCCCGCTGCCCGACCCGACGGCCCCGGCCCGTACCGTCGCGGCGTTCTTCGCCGGGCTCGGTCCGGCGGGCGGGGCCCGGCTCGCCGCGCGGCACCCGTTCGTCGTCGGCAACCTCAACGGCGCCCCGGCCGCCCTGCGCTACCGCGCCAACCGGACCACCCTCGCGCGCGCGTACGACGCCGAACGCGGCAGGGCCGACGACCCCCGGCTCTCCCCCGAGGGCCGCCACGAGGCACAGCGCCGGATCGACCGCTTCGCCTCGCTGATGCGGCCGGGCCGGCAGATCCTCGCGTTCGACCCGACGGGGACGGGGCGGGCCGCCGAGGTCCTCGGGGACCTGGAGCGGGCCCGGCGCGTCTCGGTGGTCGTGCCCGGCGTCGACACCAACCTCCTCACCTTCCAGCGGACCCACGGCCGGTACGGCGCCCCCGTCGGCATGGCGCGGGCCCTCTACGACGCCGAGCGGCGGGCCGCGCCCGGAGCCGGGGTCGCGGTGATCGCCTGGGCCGACTACACCGCGCCCGCCGGGATCGGCATCGACGCGCTGACCGGCCGGCTCGCCGAGGCGGGCGCCGCGCGGCTCGTCGGACTGACCGAGGCGCTGCCCGGGAACGCCCGGGTGGCCCTCTTCTGCCACAGCTACGGCTCCGTGCTCTGCGGGGCCGCCGCGCCCCGGCTGTCCTCCCGGGTGACGGACGTGGCCGTCTCCGGAAGCCCCGGCATGCGGGTGGAGCGGGCCGCCGACCTCGCCACCACGGCCCGGATCTGGGCGATGCGGGACGCGGACGACTGGATCGCGGACGTGCCGCACCTGGAGGTGGGCGGGCTCGGGCACGGAGCGGACCCGGTGGCCCCCGAGTTCGGCGCGCGGCTGCTCTCGGCGGGCGGGGCCGTCGGGCACAGCGGCTATTTCGCGCCGGGGACGGTGAGCCTCGGGAACTTCGCCGCGATAGGCGTCGGCGCCTACCCGCGGCTGGTCTGCGCACGTGCCGACAGCGCTTGCCACGACGGAATATCCGGTGCGGAAGGGTCCCGACGCGCGTAGATCCCGCGATTTCGGGACCTTTCACAGGGGCGACGCCGGGGCGGGCGCCGCTTACGATGAGGCGTATGGGTGATGTGCTGGCCGGAATTCATGCCGTCTGGGAGTTCGAGAGCGACGCCCTCGTCATCCGTTTCGAACGGGGGAACCGCACGCCGAAGCTGTTCCAGGTGCTGCGCGAACGACGCGTACCGTACGAAGCGCTGGCGTCCGTGACGCTCACGCCCGGCAAGCGGGGCACCGTCGTGCTGCACGCCGTGCCGAGGCCGGGCGCCGATCCGCTGATGGAAGCGGCCGCGGGGCAGCTCAAGGAGAGCTCCGATCCGTACCGGCTCGTGCTGCCGGCGGACCGGGAGACGCTCGCCGAGTACTACCGGGACGAACTGCGGGCGCTCCTGCCGCCGGAGCCGGGGGCCGCGGGGGCCGCCGGACACGGCGGGAGCGCCCCGTACGACGTGCTCGACGGACTCTCCCCGGGCGGCGAACCCGCCCCGGGCAGTGGACTCGACGGGCCGGAGCCGTACGGGACGGGCGGGGCCGTGACGCCCGCTGAGCGGTTCCTCGTGGCGCCGCCGCCGGGGCCGCTGTCCTTCAAGGCGTACGACGGGAAGGCCAGCTTCGACGGCAGCGCGGAGGTCGCGTTCCGCTGGTCCTGGACGGGGGCGTCCTCGGAGAAGTGGAAGGCGGGCGACCGGACCTTCTCGGTACGGGACCTGTGCGGGGTCGAGTGGCGCTCGCCCGACGTCTTCGACGGGCACCTGCGGCTGCTGCTCCGGGACGGCGAGCCCCGGCCCACCCAGCCCGACCACGACCCGGCGTCGGTCGTCTTCGGCCTCGGCTACGGGCTCGTCCACGAGTCCCTGCCCTTCGCCGCGGCCGTCCTCGCGGCGATCCGCACCGGGGACCGCGCGCCCGTGCCCGTCGGCTCCCGTACCCCCGGGGTGGTGGCCGAAAGGATTCGGCACCTGGGCGAGCTGCACCGGGCGGGTCTGGTGACGGACGAGGAGTTCTCCGCGAAGAAGGCGGAGTTGCTCGCGGAGCTCTGAGACCGCCGGGACCCTGACCTCGGGGAGCCGACATCAGAGCCCCGGGTCAT
This sequence comes from Streptomyces sp. NPDC088915, assembly GCF_044749825.1. NCBI lineage: Bacteria > Bacillati > Actinomycetota > Actinomycetes > Kitasatosporales > Streptomycetaceae > Streptomyces > Streptomyces sp. NPDC088915. Next base: position 636,554 of record NZ_JBIVIR010000002.1, on the reverse strand, counting down.
ACCCCGGTATCAGCCCGCACCCCGGCCCCCGGTATGACGCCGGGGGCCCGGGCCGCTGCCTACGCTGGGCGGGCCATGACCACCGCACCGCGGCCCGAGCCGCCGACCCCGTCCCGGCCGTCCGGCCACCGGTCCCTCGTCCGGGTACGCGAGGCGTTCCGGGGCCTCGGGGCCGCGCTCACCACCCCGACCGCCCCCGGGGCGCCCCTCCTCGCCGACGCCTCCTCCCGCTGGGTGCGGCTGCTCCCGTACGCCGTCGCCCTCGCCTTCGTCGCCTCCCTGCTCCCCACCACCGTCCACCTCCTCGCCGGGGACTACGGCGTCGCCGGGGCCCTCGCCGGGGCGATCGGCACCGCGCAGACCGCGCCGCTGCTGCTCGCCGTCACCCGCCCCCTCCAAGCCTGGTGGGTCGTCTTCGCCGCCGACGTGCTCGGCGCGCTCGTCCTGCTCGCCGCCGACGGCCCGCGCGCCCACCTGTGGCCCTGGACCCCGCCGCTCGTCGTCGGCTACTGCGCGCTGATGGTCGCGCTCGGCCTGCGCGAGTCCCGCCGGGCGCTGTTCGGCGTCTGGCTGGCGACGGGGGCCGCCGGATACGTCCTGGAGGCGTTCCGGCCCGCCGGGCACGTCAGCGTCCACACCCTGCTGTTCGTCCTCAGCGGGGTGCTGCTCCTCCTCACCTCGGCGGTACGCGCGCGTGGGGACGCCCAGCGGCGGCTCGTGGAGCAGGAGACCATCAGCGAGGCCGAGCGGTCCCGCCGCACACTCCTGGAGGAGCGGGCCAGGATCGCGCGCGAACTGCACGACGTCGTGGCCCACCACATGTCCGTGATCACCGTGCAGGCCGACTCGGCGCCGTACCGCATCCCGGAGCTTCCCGAGGCGGCCCGCGAGGAGTTCGGGTCCATCGCGGCGAGCGCGCGCGAGTCCCTCGCCGAGATGCGCCGGCTGCTCTCCGTGCTGCGCAGCGACGGCGGCGAGGGCGAGCGGGCCCCGCAGCCGGGACTCGACCGGCTCCAGCAGCTGGTGGAGGCGACCGTACGGGCCGGGGTGCCGGCCGAACTGCGGCTCGCCGCCGACCTCGGGGACGTGCCGCAGGCGGTGGACCTGTCCGCGTACCGGATCGTGCAGGAGGCCCTCGCGAACGTCGTCCGGCACGCGCCCGGCGCCGCGACCCGGGTCTCGGTCCGGGCGGACGGGGGGTGGCTGACGGTCCTCGTCGTCAACGGGCCGTCCCTGGAGGAGGGTTCGTCCGTCGAGCGGGGAGCGCCCGGCACCGGGCACGGGCTCGTCGGCATGCGGGAGCGCGTACGGTTGACGGGCGGCTCGCTGGACACCGGGCCGCTCCCCGACGGCGGCTTCCGGGTCGCGGCCCGGCTTCCCCTGCGCATGGAGGACCCCGCGTGACCATCCGCGTGATCATCGTCGACGACCAGGCCATGGTGCGGGCCGGTTTCGCCGCGCTGCTCGCCGCGCAGCCCGACATCGACGTCGTCGGCGAGGCCCCGGACGGGCGGCGGGGCGTGGAGGCGGCGCGGGCGGCGCATCCGGACGTGGTCCTCATGGACGTGCGGATGCCGGAGCTGGACGGGCTCGCGGCGGCCCGCGAGATCCTGCACCCGCCGGCCGGGGTCACGCACCGGCCGAAGGTGCTGATGCTCACCACCTTCGACGTGGACGACTACGTGTACGAGGCGCTGCGCGCGGGCGCGTCCGGCTTCCTCCTCAAGGACGCGCCGCCGGCCGACCTGATCGCGGCGGTACGGGTGGTGGCGGCGGGCGAGGCGCTGCTCGCCCCGTCCGTGACCCGGCGCCTGATCGCCGACTTCGCCGCGTCCCGCCCGGCCCCGCGCCGGGACACCACGGCGCTGCGCCTGAACGGCCTCACCCCGCGCGAGACGGAGGTCCTGGAGCTGATCGCCCGGGGCCTGTCCAACCAGGAGATCGCGCGGAGCCTGGTCCTCGCCGAGCAGACGGTGAAGACCCACGTCGGCCGGGTCCTGGCCAAGCTGGATCTGCGCGACCGGGCCCAGGCGGTGGTCTTCGCCTACGAGTCGGGGCTCGTGACGCCCGGCACGGCCTGACGCCCGGACGAGGACGGGGAACCCCCCGGGGGAAAACCCCACCCCTTCCCGGGGGACGGCCGCTCCCCCACCCCCTACCCCGGTATCAAGGGGCAGTTGGCCCCCCGGTGTGACGCGTCGTCACCCATCCGCTTCCTACCTTCCTCCCGTCGCCGGACGACCGGTGGACGAGCGAGAAGCCGGAGAGGGAGGGCGGGCCCATGCGCCGCACTGCGAGGACCCTGATCACCGTGGCCCTGGCGGCCGCCGCGGTCGCCGGGACGGCCGGCTGGGCGTCGGGGGACGCCCAGGAGGCCGTGACCGGGGCGCCGGTCGGGACGGGGGCGTGGGTGGGTGCGGGGCTGCCGGACCCGGAGGGGATGGGGGTGGTCGGGACCGCGCGGTTCTTCGCGGGACTCGATCCCGTACAGAAGAAGAGGTTGGTGCGGGAGCACCCGGCCGTCGTCGGGAACCTCGACGGGGCCCCGCTGGAGCTGCGGTACGAGGCCAACGCCCTTGCCACGAAGGGGGCGTTCGGGGACGCCCGGGTGCTCGCGTACGACCCGCGCGGCCGGGGGCAGGTGGCCCTGGTCCACGGGGACCTGGCGCGGGCCGCGCACGTGGCGGTGGTCGTGCCCGGCTCCGACGTCGACGCCGGGCACGTCCGGCCGCTCGCGGACATGGCGGCCGCCCTGCGCCGGGCGACCGGGGGCCGGACGGCGGTCGTCGCCTGGGCCGGGTACACCACCCCCGTCGGCGTCGGCCTGGACGCGGCCACCGGCCGGCTCGCCGAGGCCGGGGCCGAGCGGCTCGCCCGGTTCGCGGACGGCCTCGCGGCCGTCGGCGCCGCCGAGCCCTCGGTGTTCTGCCACAGCTACGGCTCGGTGGTCTGCGGGCTCGCCGCCCACGAGCTGAAGGCGAAGGACCTGGTGGTCTTCGGCTCGCCCGGGATGCGCGCGGAGAACGTCGCCGAACTCGGCACCTCCGCACGGGTGTGGGCGGCGAAGGACCCCACCGACTGGATCGACCGCGTCCCGAACGTCGAATTCGCGGGGCTCGGGCACGGCGCCGACCCCACCGGGCCGTCCTTCGGGGCGCGCCGGATCCCGGCGGAGGACGCCGCCGGGCACGGCGGCTACTTCGCGGCCGGGACCTCGTCCCTGCGGGCGTTCGCCGCGATCGCCGAGGGGGACGTCCGATGAGTTCCCTCACTGTGATCGCCCGGCGGATCGAGGACGCCACCCCCGCCCACCGCGACCGGGCGGTCGACGGGCTGCGGGCCCTCGCCCTGCTCGCCGTGCCCACCGGGCACTGGCTGCTCGGCGGCTTCACCCCCTCCCCCGACGGCGCGCTCCACAACGCCAGTCCGCTCGGCGCCTTCGCCGGGCTCGCGCCGGTGAGCTGGGTCCTCCAGATGCTGGGGATCTTCTTCCTGGTCGGCGGGTACGCGTCCGTCCTCTCGTACCGGCGCCGGAAGGGCTCCACGCGCGCGTGGCTCGGGGGCCGGCTCGCCCGGCTCGGGCGGCCCGTGCTCGGGGTCACCGCCGTGTGGGCGGCGCTGCTGCCCCTGCTGCGCTTCGGGCTCGGGGTGCCCGTGGACACCCTGCGGACGGCGTCCACGCTGGTGGTCCAGCCGCTGTGGTTCGTCGGGGTCTACGCGGTGGTCACCGCGCTCACCCCGTACTGCGTGCGGGCCGCCCGCCGCCTCGGGGCGTGGGCGGCGGCCCCGCTGCTCGGCTCGGTCGCCGCCGTCGACCTCCTGCGGTACGGGCCGTACGCCGACGCCGTGCCGTCCTGGCTGGGCCTCCTGAACGTCCTGCCCGGCTGGCTCTTCGCCTATCAGCTCGGCGTCTCGTGGGGCGAGGGCCGGGTCCCCCGGCGCCACGCGTGGGCCCTGCTCCTCGGCGGGGCCGCCCTCTTCGCCGTGCTGCTGCTCGCCTTCGGCTACCCGGCGTCGATGGTCGGCGTCCCCGGCGAGGCCCGCACCAACTCCCACCCGCCGTCGCTGCTCGTCCTCGCCCTCGCCGCCGCGCAGAGCGGCGCCGCGATCCTGCTCCGCGACCGGCTCGGCGCGCTCCTGCGGCGGCCCGCGCTCTGGGCGCCGGTCGTGGTCGTGAACCTCTCGGCCATGACGGTCCTGTGCTGGCACCAGACGGCGATGCTCGCCGCCGCGCTCCCCGCCGCGTACGCCGGGGAGGTCCCGGGCCTGGTCGGCGCGCCCGACTCGGCGGGCTGGATCCTGGCCCGGCTCGCCTGGATGCCGGTCTTCGCCGGGCTCCTCGTCCTGATCGGGCGGTACGCGCGGGGCTTCGAGTCCCCGTGGGCGAAGGCCGGGCCCGCCCGCCGCGCCCTGGCGGGACTGCTCGCGGCGGGCTTCGGGGTCTTCGCGCTGGGGCTGGGGTGAGCTGCCGACGGCCCGCCCGGACCTCCCGGCCCGTTCCTTGAAGGGCTCAGACCTCCCGGCTCACCGACGTGAAGCTCATGTCCGGGTAGCGGTCGCCCGCCACCCGGCCGGCGATCGGCTCCAGCTCCGCCAGCTCGGCGTCGGTGAGGGTGATGCGGGTGGCCGCCGCGTTCTCCAGGAGGCGGGAGCGCTTGCGGGTGCCGGGGATCGGGACGACCGTGACGCCGTGCACGGAGGCCCGCTGCTGGACCCAGGCGAGGGCGATCTGCGCCGGGGTCGCCCCGTGGGCGGCGGCGATCTTGCGGACCGGGTCGAGCAGGGCGGCGTTCCGCTCCGCGTTCTCGCCGGTGAACCGGGGCTGGTGGGCCCGGAAGTCGTCGCTCCGGAGCTCCTTGCCGGCGTCCGTGAACGCCCCGGTCAGGAAGCCCCGGCCGAGCGGCGAGTACGGCACGACGGTCACGCCGAGGTCGGCGGCGGCGCCGACGGCGCTGCGCTCCACGTCCCGGGAGAAGAGCGACCACTCCGACTGGAGGGCGGCGATCGGGTGCACGGCGTGGGCCTCGCGCAGTTCGGGCCCGGTGACCTCGCTCAGGCCCAGGTGGCGGACCTTGCCCTCCCGGACGAGTTCGGCCATCGCGCCGACGGACTCGGCGAACGGGACCTGCGGGTCGCGGCGGTGCATGTAGTAGAGGTCGATGGTCTCGACGCCGAGGCGGCGCAGGCTGTTCTCGACGGCGCTCCTGATGTACGCGGGGTCGTTGCGGATGCCCTGGTAGGAGGGGTCGTCGGCGCGCCGCTCGACGGCGAACTTGGTGGCGAGGACGACCTCGTCGCGGTGGGCGGCGAGGAAGGGGGCGAGGAACTCCTCGTTGGCGCCGCTGCCGTAGATGTCGGCGGTGTCGACGAGGGTGACGCCGGCCTCCAGGGCCGCGTCGAGGGTGTCGCGGGCGGCGGCCTCGTCGGTGGCGCCGTAGAACTCGCTGATGCCCATGGCGCCGAAGCCCTGGACTCCGACCTCCGGTCCGTCCTGGCCCCCGAGGCGCACGGTGTCGATCCTGGTCACGCTGGTCATGATGGTGTTCCTCCGCATGCGGTCCCGTAGTGGGCGATCTTGACGTCGAGCACGGCGAGCGTGTCCTGGAGCTCGGTGACCCGGGCGAGGACGTCCCGCCGGGTGGCCTCCAGGAGCTCGCGGCGTTCCTCACGGGTGTGGTCCCCCGCCCGCACCAGCTCGGCGTACCGGACCATGTCGGCGACCGGCATCCCGGTCAGCCGCAGCTTGCCGACGAAGGCCAGCCAGTCCAGGTCGCGCGGGGTGAAGCGGCGCTGTCCCGTGTGCGAGCGGTCGACGTGCGGCATGAGGCCGATCCGCTCGTACCAGCGCAGGGTGTGCGCCGAGAGACCGGTCAGGGCGGCGACCTCGCTGATGGTGTGGTGCGGCGTCCGGCCGCCGTCCGTGCCCGTACCGCTCGCGGTCGTACCTGCCGTGGCCGTACCGCTCGTGCTCGCGATCACGCTCATGTCTCCACGCTAGGGGGTTGGAGTGCACTCGAAGCAAGCCCGTTCCGGGAGGGCAAGTAGGCTCGGTGCCATGGAGAGCCCCGTGGAGAACAGCGTGGAGAGCAGCCTGCCGAGCCTGGCGTCGATCGAGGACTGGCCCGTCCCCACCGCGGCCGCCGCCGTGGTCCGCGCGGACGGCACCCCGGCCGGGGCCCACGGCCCCACCGGGCGGCGCTTCCCGCTCGCCTCGGTGACCAAGCCGCTCGCGGCGTACGCGGTGCTCGTCGCGTACGAGGAGGGGGCGATCGACCTGGACGAGCCGGCCGGGCCCGAGGGCTCGACCGTCCGCCACCTCCTCGCCCACACCTCGGGCCTCGCCTTCGACGAGAACCGGGTCCAGGCCGCGCCGGGCACCCGCCGGATCTACTCCAACACCGGCTTCGAGGCCCTCGGCGACCACGTCGCCAAGGCCACCGACATCCCCTTCGCCGACTACCTGCGCCAGGCCGTCCTGGAGCCGCTCGGCATGGCCTCCACGACCCTGGAGGGCTCGCCCGCCAAGGACGGCGTGTCGACCGTGGACGACCTGGTGCGGTTCGCCGCCGAGGTGCAGGCGCCCCGACTGCTCGACGCCCGGACCGTCCTGGACGCGATGACCGTGACGTACCCCGGTCTGACCGGCATCCTGCCCGGCTACGGGCACCAGCGGCCCAACGACTGGGGGCTCGGCTTCGAGATCCGCGACGGCAAGTCCCCGCACTGGACGGGCGCCGCGTCCTCGCCGCGCACCTTCGGGCACTTCGGGCAGTCCGGCACCTTCCTGTGGATCGACCCGGACGCGCGGGCCGCGTGCGTGGCCCTCACCGACCGGCCCTTCGGACCGTGGGCGGTCGAGGCCTGGCCGGCGTTCACGGACGCGGTCCTGGCGGACCTGCGGGCGGTCTAGGGCCTGTCCGGCGGATCATGGCCGGGGCCGCGACGCCTGGCACGGTACCTCGCCGCGTTGCCGAAACGTCCCGATAGCTCCGCTATCGAGCCGCTCCGGCGCCTTGCGATGCTTCCCCTAGGCCCTTGAGGGCCTGGGGAGACCCCATGCACCAGACGCCGCGGCCTACCCGACCCTGATCCGCCGGACAGGCCCTAGTACGCGTTCGCCGCGCCCGTTTGCCCCGGGCGGTGCGGGCAAAACGGGGTCCATGAGAGGCATCGACTCCGTCATAAGAACCGTGGCCCACGTGCTCGCGGGCATCCTGGTGATCTGGATCATCATGGACCTGCTCGACGCCGACCGGGGCAACACCGTCGTCGGCTGGTTCCACTCCGCCGCCGACTGGCTCGCCGCCTGGTCGATCGGGCTCTTCGACGTCGCCGGGCACACCCTCCAGGTGCTGCTCGACTACGGCATCCCCGCGGTCGTCTACGTGGTGATCGCGAACGTCATCGCCGGCAGGGCGTTCGGCCGGCCCTGACCGTGATCCGCCGGGCGGGCCCTCAGCCTTCGCAGCGGGTGGCGGGCAGCGTCCCGTCGGGGCCGGCGACGGTCACCTCGGCCCGGCCCATCGGGTGGTGCGCGTAGGCGGCCGTGCACACCAGTTGGCGCACGGCCGTCTCCGGGAGGTTCCCCACGGGGAAGGGGGCCCGGAGCCGGAGCGCCGGGGCGGACGGTCCGCCCGGCTCCGTCTCGACGCGCGGGGCCCGGGTCCCGCCCCCCGGCAGGGCGGTGGTGGCGCCCGCCGCCGCCTCCTCCGGCCTCGGCCCGGCGAGGAGCGCGGCGAGGGTCTTGTCGACGGTGACCGGCTCGCGGCGCAGGGTGTCGGCGGAGACCTCGTAGCCCGGACCGGACCCGTCGTACGGGACCGTGTCGCCGATCGGGTGGGTGGTGGCCGGTTCGGGCCGTCCGAGGTCGCGGACCATCGGCATCAGCCGGTCGTCGGGGCCGAGGAAGTAGAGCGTCATCCGCTCCTCGGGGACCGGCTGGACGATGACGGTCGCCGCCCCGCCCGCCTCGACGACGTCGGTCTCCTGTATGCCGCAGCCGGTCAGGGCGGCGAGCAGGACGGCCCCGGCCGCGGCGGCCCGGCGCCTCACAGGGGCGTCCGCACGGTGAACACGGCCCCGCCGTCGGGGCGGTTGGCGGCCGTGACGGTGCCGCCGTGGAGCCGTACGTTCTCCAGGGTGATCGCGAGGCCGAGGCCGCTGCCCTCCGAGCGGGTCCTGGCCCGGTCCGCCTTGTAGAAGCGGTCGAAGACGTGCGGCAGGACCTCCGGGTCGATGCCCGGCCCCCGGTCGGCGACCTCCGTCACCAGCACGTCCCCCTCCGCGTACAGCCGGACCGTGACCGGCGTCCCGCCGTGCCGCAGCGCGTTGCCGACGAGGTTGGCGACGACGACGTCGAAGCGGCGCGGGTCGAGCCGGGCCCTGATCCCCTCCGTGAGGTGCGGGACGACCCGGCCCGGCTCGTCCCAGCGGCGGCGCTGGAGGGTCTTGCGGACGCAGTCGGCGGCGTCGACCTCGTCCGTGTGGAGCTCGGCGGCGCGCGCGTCGAAGCGGGAGATCTCCATCAGGTCCTCGACGAGCACGGCGAGCTTCCCGGTCTCGGCGCTGATCAGGCGGACCGCGCGGGCGGTGTCGCTGTCGAGGCTCCCGGCGTCCTCGTCGAGGACCTCGGTGACGGCGAGCATCCCGGCGAGCGGGGTGCGCAGTTCGTGCGAGACGTCGGAGGCGAAGCGGCGGGCGCGGGCCTCGGCGCTGCGGAGTTCGGCCACGGAGCGTTCGAGTTGGGCGGCGGACTCGTTGAACGTGCGGGCGAGGTCGGAGAGTTCGTCGCTGCCCTTGGCGTGGATGCGGGTGTCCAGGCGGCCCTGCCCCATGTGGTGGGCGGCCCGACGCAGCTCCCTCACCGGCCGCAGGACGCCCCGGGCGGCGAGGAGCGCGGGGATCAGGGCGACGGCGAGGGCGGGCAGGGCGCCGTCGCGGGCGGCGGTGACCATGGCCTCGACGTCGGCCTCCTCCTCGTTCAGCTCCATGACGGCGTAGAGGACGAGGCCGGTGGGCCGGGCGGTTCCCTCGGCGTGGGCCAGGAAGACGGCGGGGACGGCGATGGTCAGGTACGGGGTGCCGTTCTTCACGACCCGCTGGAAGCCGGCGTGCGGGGAGGCGTCCAGGGCCCGGGCGCGGGCCCGCAGTTCGGGGGTGATGACGGAGGAGGTGGGCCGGTCGGTGGAGGAGACGCGGAGGGTGCCGTACTCGGCGTAGACGCGCCAGGGGCGGGGTTTGCCCTGGCGGGCGATCCGCAGGACGTCGGTCCGCAGGCTGTCGGCGTCGGCGGGCAGGCGGACGTAGAGCGCGCCGACCTGCTCGCGGAAGGCGGAGACGGCGGTGTTCTGGGTCTGTTCCAGGATGGCGTTGCGGGCGGCCCGGTAGGTGAGGGCGGCGGTGGTGCCGCAGCCGACGGCGGCGACGAGTAGGAAGGCGAGGACGAGCCGGGTCCGCAGCCCGAAGGGGTGCGGCCGCAGGCGCGGGGCGCGCGCCCGGCGGCGGGGCCCGGAAGCGGGGGCCCCGGAACCCGCCTGCGCCGTACGGACCTTCACAGCGGTCCGAAGCGGTAGCCGAAGCCCCGCAGGGTCTGGATGTAGCGGGGCTCGCCGGGGACCTCCTCGATCTTGTTCCGGAGGCGGCGGACGCAGGCGTCGACCAGCCGGGCGTCCCCGTGGTAGCTGTGCTCCCAGACGTGTTCGAGGAGCTGCTGCCGGCTGAAGACCTGCTCGGGGGCGGCGGAGAGGTGGAGCAGCAGCTTCATCTCGGAGGGGGCGAGGGCGATCCGCTCGCCCGCCTTGGCGACGGTGAGCCCGGCCCGGTCGACGGTCAGCTCCCCGTGGACCTCGACGGCCGACCGCCCGGAGCCGGGCTCCTCGATGCGGCGGAGCACGGCCCGTATCCGCGCCTCGATGACCTCGGTGCGGGCGGGCTTGACGATGTAGTCGTCGGCTCCGGCCTCCAGGCCGACGACGACGTCGAAGTCGTCGCCCCGGGCCGTCAGCATGATGATCGGCAGCTGGCTGCCCTCCCGGACCCGGCGGCAGACCTGGACGCCGTTCATGCCGGGCAGCATCAGGTCGAGCAGGAGCAGGTCCGGCCGGAACTCCCCGAGCGCGGCGAGCCCCGCCTCCCCGGTGGGGGCGGTCCGCACCTCGTGCCCGCGCCGCCGCAGCCCGAGCTCGACCCCCTCGCGGACGGAGGGGTCGTCTTCTATCAGGAGCACGCGGGGCATGTGTGGAGTATCCCAAGGTCGTGGGGGCGGGTTTCACGCACGGCGGGTGGAGGGGCGCAGCCGCCCCAGGAGCCCGTCCAGGAGGTCGCGCACCTCGGTGAGGCGCAGGGGCCGGGCCAGGACGGCGAAGACGGCGAGGATCGCGAGCGCCCCGGCGAGCCCGGCGGGCACGGCCCCGGCCGGGCCGACGAGGTCGGTGACGAGGATCCCGTACCCGGCGGCGGGCACGGCGGCGACGAGCAGCCGCGCGAGCCCGGCGACGGAGCCCCCGGAGCCGTCGGGCTCCCGGGTCCCCCGGCCCCCGAGCCGCCGCCGCAGCACGTACGCCGTCGCGCCCCAGCCCGCCCACAGCGCCAGCGAGTACGCCCCCGCCATGCCGGCGACGGTCCAGCGCGCGGGGAGCAGGAGGTACGCGGCGTACGAGAGGCCCGCGTTCAGGCCGGCGATCACCAGGTTGAGCAGGAAGGGGGTGCGGGTGTCGCGCAGGGCGTAGAAGGCACGGGTGCACACGTACTGGCCGGAGAGGGCGATCAGGGCGGGCGCGAGGGCCATCAGGATCCAGGACATCGCGCGGATGTCGTCGTCGCCCGTCGCCCCGTACCGGAAGACCACCGTCATCAGGGGCACGGCGAGCGCCAGGAGCGCGCAGGCGGCGGGGACGACGGCGGCGGAGCTGGTCCGCAGCGCGTACGAGACGTCCCGCCGGACCCCGGCGAGGTCGCCGTCGGCCGCCGCCCCGCTCATCCGGGGCAGCAGGGCGGTGACCAGGGAGACGGTGATGATCCCGTGCGGGACGGCCCACAGCAGGTAGGCGTTGTTGTACCCGGCGAGGCCCGCGCCGCCCCCGGTCGCCGAGCCGCCCGCCGAGGTGGCGATCCAGGTGGTCACCCAGTACGCGCCCTGGTTGGTGAGGACGAGCAGCACCAGCCAGCCGGCCGCCCGCAGCGGGCCCGTGAGGCCGCTGCCGCGCCAGTCGAACCGGGGCCGCCAGCGGAACCCGGCGGCGCGCAGCGGGGGGACGAGGGCGAGGGCCTGGAGCGCGATCCCGGCGGTGGTGCCCCATCCGAGGAGCGCGGTCTCCCCCGCGCCGAGCGCGCCCCCGTCGCTCACCACCAGGAAGAGGCCGAAGACCGCGACCACGACCACGTTGTTGAGGACGGGCGTCCACATCATGGCGCCGAACCGGCCCCGGGCGTTGAGGACCTGACCGAGGAGCGTGAAGAGGCCGAGGAAGAAGATCTGCGGGAGGCAGGTGCGGGCGAAGGCGACGGTCATCTCCCGCTGCGCGCCCGTGTAGTCGGTGTACGTGTCCACGATGAGCGGCGCGGCGAGCACGGCGACGGCGGTGAGCGCGACGAGGGCGAGCGCGCACAGGGTGAGCAGCCGGTCGGTGTAGGCGACGCCGCCGTCCTCGTGCTCCTTGGCGGCCTTGACCAGCTCGGGGACGAAGACGGCGTTGAGGGCGCCGCCCAGGAGGAGCGTGTAGACGATCGTGGGGACGGAGTTCCCGACCGCGTAGCCGTCGGCGACGGTGGCCGCGCCGAGCGCGGCGGCGACGACGGAGGCGCGGACGAACCCGGTGGCGCGGGAGACGAGCGACCCGGCCGCCATGAGGGCGCCGCTGCGCAGGGCGGAGGGGGCCTTCGCCTTCTTCGGGACAGGAGCGGCGGCCGGGGCGTCCGCCACGGACACGGGCGCCGTCATCGACGGGCCAGGTACGCCTGGAAGGCGCGGTACAGCGCCTGGTTGGTCGCTCCGTGCATCGGTGTCTCCCACTCCCCCAGCGTCTCGACGACCCGGCCGCCCGTGCCGAGCTTCCAGCGGAGGAGGCCGTGGGCGCGGTCGTCCGGATCGAGGGTGGAGGGTATCCCGCGCAGGTCGTAGACGGCGGCGCCGAGGGCGTGGGCGTCGAGCAGCATGCGCCACTGGAGGGCGTTGGAGGGGCGGACCTCGCGCCGGTGGTCGGCGGAGGCGCCGGTCTGGTACCAGACGCGTCCGCCGACGGTGACCATGGTGTGCGCGGCGAGGACCTCGCCCTCGTGCCGGGCCAGGTAGAGCCTCATCCGCCCCGGCGCCTCGGCGTTGAGGACGGCGTACTGGCGCTCGTAGTACGCGAGGGACCGCCCGAGCCGGAACCCGTCCCGCTCCTCGGTGATCCGCAGCAGCCGGTGGAACTCGGGCAGGTCGGCGGCGGACCCGACCGTGACCTCGACGCCCGACTTGCGCGCCCTCCGCACGTTCCTCCGCCATTCCTGGTTGAGCCCGGACCACAGGTCGTCGGCGCCGCGCCCGGTCAGCGGGACCTGGAAGACGTGCCGGGGCTGGGCGTCGGCGCCGTCCTCGGAGTCGCCGCCGCAGCGCCGCCACCCCCGGGCCCGCAGGCGTTCGGCGACGGCGGTCCCGAGCGGGTCGACCTCGTCGGCGAGGACGTCGGAGAGCCGCCGCCCGGGTCCGGTGGCGGCCTTGACGGTGGAGGCGTTCCACCGGCGGTAGGCGGGTCCGGGTCCGATGCGGACGGCGAAGGCGCCGGAGGCCCTCAGGTGCCGGAGGAGCGGCCCGAGCCAGCCGTCCAGGTCGGGGTCGGCCCAGTCGGCGACGGGCCCCTCGGGAAGGTAGGCGAAGTACTTCCGGGTCCCGGGGAAGGGCCGCAGGAGCACCAGCGCGACACCGGTCAGTTCACCGCCCTCGGGGCCCCACCCCACCAACTGGTGGCACCAGCCCTCCTTCACCCGGGCCCAGGCGGGCACCTGGAGGAAGCTGGGCCCGTCCGCGCCGGTCCGGGTCGCGAGGAACGCGCGGTACGCCTCGGGCGTCACGGGACCGAGCCGGAGGGGGACGGTCCGTTCGACGGACGCGGCCGTCACGAGCAGCGCTGACACAACAGGACCTCCTGGTTCCGCCCCCCGGTGGTGGGGCGCACAGCAGGCTCACAGCCGAATGCGACGGAGCCGCGCGGCGCGTGTGACCGGACGATGACCGTTCCGCCGCAGCCCACGTCACATCGGCATGCGGCAACCCCTGGGCGATTCCGCCCGTCATAGGGTCCGGAACATCCACCTTTCCCACTCCGCGGAGGCCTTTCCGTGCTGCCGATACGCACATCCCGTCCCACCCTCGCGGCCGTCGCCCTGGCCGTCTCCCTCACGGCCTGCTCGGCCCAGGCGGCGGACAAGGACCCGGCGGCGGGGCGCCCGGCGGCGCCGGCTGCGGTGACCGTCGCGGACCGGACGGCGGGCAAGCCGGTGACCGTGACGGCCACGGGCGGCAAGCTGACCGCGGTGAAGGTCACCGACGCGAAGGGCGAGCCCCTCACCGGCCGCACGGACGCGAACGGCACGCGCTGGACGTCGGACCGCAAGGCGGCCCCGGGCACCACGTACACGGCGGAGATCACCTCCCGCGGCGCCGACGACAAGGAGACGACGACCCGTTCGTCCTTCTCCACCCCGGCCCCCGGGAAGGTCAACAAGCTGACCCTGGCCCCGGGCAAGAACACCACCGTGGGCATCGCCCACCCCCTCTCGATCGTCTTCGACCTCCCGGTGACGAAGAAGGCGGAGGTCGAGAAGCAGCTCAAGGTGACGACCTCGAACGGCACCGAGGGCTCCTGGGGCTGGATCAAAGACTGGTCGGGCCGGGACCGGGCGGACTGGCGGCCGAAGGAGTACTGGAAGCCCGGCACGAAGGTCACGCTCGAGGCGGACCTCAACGGCACGGACTCGGGCGGCGGCTGGTTCGTGCGGGACTACGCCACGGGCTTCACGGTCGGCGACGCCCAGGTGGTGAAGGTCGACCTGGACGGCCACGAGCTCACCGTCCGGAAGAACGGCGCCACCGTCCGCACGATCCCGGTCTCCGGCGGCACCCCGGGCGGCGACAAGCGCTCCTGGCGGGGCACGGCCGTCCTGATGGCGAAGGAGGGCACCATCAACATGAACTCGGAGACCGTCGGCCTCGGCGACGCCTACGACAAGATGGTCGACTACTCGATGCGCCTGACCTGGTCGGGCATGTACGCGCACGCGGCCCCGTGGAACGCGCGGTACTTCGGCAACGCCAACCACAGCTCGGGTTGCATCGGCATGAGCGACGAGAACGCCGCCGCCCTCTACGCCCTGGTGAAGCCGGGCGACCCCTTCGAGATCAAGGGCGCCGAGACGAAGGGCACGGTCGCCGAGGGCAACGGCTACGGCGCGTGGAACGTGAGCTGGGCGGACTGGAAGGCGAAGAGCGCCCTGAATTGAGCCGGGGCGCCAACAGCCCCACTCTCAGGAGTGGTTTATACGATTCACGCCTCCGGCCCGCGACCTCCTGACTACGCTCGGCGACGCAGCGACAGGAGAGCCGCAGGCCGGAGGTGCTGACCGTGGTCAACATTCAGGAGCTCGATCCCAGCGCTTCGCCGCTGGACTACTACGGGTGGGAACTCCGCCGCCGACGGGAGGAACACCGGCTCACGCAGCAGCAGCTGGGGGACGTCATCTTCTGCACGGGGTCTCTGGTGGGCCAGATCGAGACGACGAGGAAGGTCCCCACCCGTGAGTTCTCGGAGCGGGTGGACGCGGCACTCGGCACAGGCGGGACGTTCTCCCGCCTGATCGGCCTGGTGCTGCGCAGCCAGTTGCCGGCGTGGTTCCAGCCGGTCGCGGAGCTGGAGGCCCGCGCCACGTACATCTCCACGTTCCAGACGCAGGTCGTGTACGGCCTGTTGCAGACGCCGGAGTACGCGCGGGCCCTACTCGCCGTCGACTACCCGGACAAGGCCGAGGAGATGGTGGCGGCCCGACTGGAACGCCAGCGCGTCCTGGAGCGCGAAGAGCCGCCCGCCCTGTGGGTCGTGCTGAGCGAGGCCGTCCTGATGCAGAAGGTGGGCGACCGCGAGGTCATGCGCGGCCAACTGGCCCACCTGTTGACCTTCCGCGACAACCCGTGGGTCCAGATCCAGGTGCTTCCGTTCGGCGCCGGAGAGCACACGGGACTGATGGGGTCGTTCACCCTCTTCAGGTTCGACGGCGACCCCGACATCTTCTACATCGACGGCTACGACCAGGGGCACATGACCGCCAATCCTCCCGTGATCAAGGAGCGTTCCTTCGGCTACGCTCGACTGCAAGCCACGGCCCTCTCTGTCGAGGACTCGGCGGCACTGATCGCGCGCGTGATGGAGGAACGTTATGGAGACCCGTCCTGACCTGACCGGAGCGCGGTGGCGGAAGTCGTCGTACAGCGGCACCAACGGCGGCGAGTGCGTCGAGGTCGCGGACGGCTTCCCCGGCGCCGTCCCGGTCCGCGACAGCAAGGACCCTTCCCGGCCGCCCCTGGTCATGGGACCCGGGGCGTGGCAGACGTTCGTGGACGGGCTCCGCTAGAGCGCCGTCCACGGCACGGAGCGGCGGTCGACGTTGCCGGTGAGCGGCAATGACCGAAGGGCACGCGCCGTGCCAGTCTGCACCCCATGGACGAGGGGGAGCTGACGGCGGGGAAGAAGTGGGCGGCGCGGGCGCTGGTGCTCCTGGCAGGGGCGTTCGTCATGGCGTTCGCCATACCGGCTACCGCGCGGGGGTGGGAGGAGTCCGGAATCGCCCTGGGCTTCGACGGCGTACCGGGCCGGTTCATCGCCACGGCCTGCGAGGTCGAGTCCGGCGGACGGGGCGGGGCACACACCGCCTGCACGGGGACTTTCACTTCGGACGACGGCCGCACGGTCGCGACGAGCCGGTTGAAATGGCCCGGCGCGGACGGCAAGGCGGTCGGCGGCTCCGACGAGGTGCGGTGCGACGCCAACGGTACGTGCCTGTTCACCGGGGCGACGGACGTGGCGTCGACGGTCGCGACCGCTGCGGTCATGACCTCGGGCGCGGCTCTCGTACCCCTCGCGGCCTTTCTGCTGGCGCGACGCATCGGTCGGTCCGCAGGGCGGTCCGGGGAACACGCCTAGTCCGCGCGCCGCATCTCCCACACCAGGACCTCCGCGTCACCCGTCGCGAGCAGGGTGAGGTCCTTCTCGTCCGTGGCGCGGGCCGCGTCGCCGGGAGCGAGGTCCTCGGCGCCGACGCGGACCGTGCCGCGTGTGACGTGGACGTACACGAAGTCGGCGTCCGGGAGCGGTGCCTGTTCGTTCTTCTCCAGGCGGTGGACGCGCAGGGTCGCGCCCGGGACCCCGTACGCGAGGTCTTTCCCGTGACCCCGTACCACCTCGTACGCCGGTTCCCCGTCGAACGACGGCGGGGCGAGCCACATCTGTACGAAGGTCAGCGGGGTGTCGCCGTCGTTGCGTTCGACGTGGCGGACGCCGGACGCCGCGCTCAGGTGCTGGAGGTCGCCCGCGCGGACGAGCGTCGCACGGCCCGTCGAGTCGCGGTGGGTGAGTTCGCCCTCCACGACCCAGGTGACGATCTCGGTGTGGCCGTGCGGGTGCTCGTCGAAGCCGGCCCCCGGGGCGAGGCGCTCCTCGTTGCAGGCGATCAGCGAGCCGAAGCGGAGGTTGTCCGGGTCGTAGTGCGGGCCGAAGGAGAAGGCGTGCCGGGTGACGATGCCCGCCTCCGGGTCGCCGCCGGGGTGGCGCTCGCCCGCGCGCTGGATGCGTATCACGGGCCCCACCGTAATCGTCCGGCCGCCCCCCGCCGGAGGGGAACCCGCCCCGGCCCCGCACGTCGGCGTCCGGATAAGGCAGTCTTGTCCCCGTGCCTGAACCCGTGAACGCCTCCCCTTCGCACACCGCGACCCTGAAGCGCCTCGAACAGTCCTCGGGGCGGCTCGCCGCCGGCGCCATCGCCCGCATGGACGAGACGCTGCCGTGGTACCGCGCGATGCCGCCCGAGAACCGGTCGTGGATCGGTCTGGTCGCCCAGGCCGGCATCGCCGCGTTCACGGAGTGGTTCCGGCACCCGGAGGCCCCGCAGGCGATCTCGACGGACGTCTTCGGCACCGCGCCCCGCGAGCTGACCCGGGCGATCACCCTGCGCCAGACCGTGGAGATGGTCCGGACCACCATCGAGGTGATGGAGTCGGCGATCGAGGAGGTCGCCGCCCCGGGCGACGAGTCGGTGCTCCGCGAGGCGCTCCTCGTCTACGCCCGGGAGATCGCCTTCGCGACCGCCCAGGTGTACGCGCAGGCGGCCGAGGCCCGGGGCGCGTGGGACGCGCGCCTGGAGTCGCTCGTGGTGAACGCCGTGCTGTCCGGCGAGGCCGACGAGGGCGCGGTGTCACGGGCCGCCGCCCTCGGCTGGAGCTCCCCGGAGCACGTGTGCGTGCTGCTCGGCACGGCTCCGGACGGGGACAGCGAGCTGACGGTGGAGGCGATCCGCCGGGCCGCCCGGCACGCCAAGCTCCAGGTGCTCACCGGGGTCCTGGGCAATCGCCTCGTCGTGATCGCGGGCGGCAGCGACAACCCCCTCGCGGTGGCGAAGGCGCTGATCGGGCCGTACGCGGCGGGTCCCGTCGTGGCCGGTCCGGTCGTGCCGGACCTGCTCGCGGCGACGCGTTCCGCGCAGGCGGCGGCGGCCGGGCTCAAGGCGTGCTCGGCCTGGCAGGACGCGCCGCGACCCGTCCTCGCGGACGATCTCCTTCCGGAGCGCGCCATCGCCTCGGACCCTTCGGCGCGCGAGCAGTTGGTGGAGGAGATCTACAGACCGCTGGAGGAAGCGGGGTCGGCGCTTCTGGAAACTCTCAGTGTGTACCTGGAGCAGGCGAGCAGCCTGGAAGGCGCGGCGCGGATGCTCTTCGTCCACCCGAACACCGTGCGCTACCGGCTTCGACGTGTGACCGACGTCACCGGCTGGTCACCCTCCGACGTCCGTTCCGCCTTCACCCTGCGGATCGCGCTCATCCTGGGACGCTTGGCCGACGGCGACACGCAGTCCTAGACTTTTGTCGAACACCAACAATTCCCCCGACGGTTCTTCGTCCTTGTCCCCACGGGCGCTCGGAGCCGTCCCCAAGAGAGAGTGTGAGGGTGCTCGTACTCGTCGCTCCCGGCCAAGGCGCCCAGACGCCCGGCTTCCTGACCCCCTGGCTCGAACTCCCCGGCGCCGCCGACCGCGTGGCGGCCTGGTCCGACGCCATCGGGCTCGACCTCGCCCACTACGGCACGAAGGCGGACGCGGACGAGATCCGTGACACCGCCGTGGCGCAGCCCCTCCTCGTCGCCGCCGGACTGCTCTCCGCCGCCGCGCTCGGCGACGACCTCGCGCCCGGCGTCGTCGCCGGTCACAGCGTCGGCGAGTTCACCGCGGCCGCGTTCGCGGGCGTCCTCGACGACACGGCGGCGCTGCGTCTCGTGCGGACCCGCGGACTCGCGATGGCGGAGGCCGCCGCGATCGCCCCGACCGGCATGTCGGCGCTGCTCGGCGGTGACCCCGAGGTGACCGTCCCGCACCTGGAGAAGCTCGGCCTGACGGCCGCGAACGTGAACGGCGCGGGCCAGATCGTGGCCGCCGGCACCCTGGAGCAGCTGGCCGCCCTGGAGGCGGACAAGCCCGAGGGCGTCCGCCGGGTCGTGGCCCTCAAGGTGGCCGGTGCCTTCCACACGCACCACATGGCCCCGGCCGTGGCGAAGCTGGAGGAGGCCGCGGCCCTGCTGTCGCCGGCCGCTCCGACCACCCGCTACGTCTCCAACAAGGACGGCCAGGTCGTCATGGACGGCGCCGAGGTCGTCTCCCGGCTGGTCGGCCAGGTCGCGAACCCGGTCCGCTGGGACCTGTGCATGGAGACCTTCCACGACCTGGGCGCGACGGCGCTGATCGAGGTGTGCCCCGGCGGCACCCTGACCGGCATCGCCAAGCGGGCTCTGCCGGGCGTGGCCACGGTCGCCCTGAAGACGCCCGACGACCTCGACGCGGCCCGTACGCTCGTCGCCGAGCACGCGGCCGTCTGACTAGGAGTGTCGAGAAGCATGTCGAAGATCAAGCCCAGCAAGGGCGCCCCGTACGCGCGGATCCTCGGCGTGGGCGGTTACCGTCCCACCCGGGTCGTGCCGAACGAGGTGATCCTCGAGAAGATCGACTCGTCCGACGAGTGGATCCGCTCGCGCTCCGGCATCGGCACCCGCCACTGGGCCTCCCCGGAGGAGACCGTCGCCGCGATGTCGGTGGAGGCCTCCGGGAAGGCCATCGCGGACGCCGGGATCCGCCCGGAGCAGATCGGCGCCGTGGTCGTCTCCACGGTGTCGCACTTCCACCAGACCCCGGCGATCGCCACGGAGATCGCGGACCGCATCGGCGCGGGCAAGCCCGCCGCGTTCGACATCTCCGCCGGCTGCGCGGGCTTCGGCTACGGCCTGACGCTCGCCAAGGGCATGATCGTCGAGGGTTCCGCGGAGTACGTGCTCGTCATCGGCGTCGAGCGGCTCAGCGACCTGACGGACCTGGAGGACCGCGCGACGGCCTTCCTGTTCGGCGACGGTGCCGGCGCCGTGGTCGTCGGCCCGTCGGACGAGCCGCACATCGGCCCCACGGTCTGGGGTTCCGAGGGCGACAAGGCGACGACGATCAAGCAGACCGTGCCGTGGGACGCGTTCCACGGCGGCGACGTCTCGACCCTGCCGCTCGACTCGCAGGGCGCGATCAAGTTCCCGGCCATCACGCAGGAGGGCCAGGCGGTCTTCCGCTGGGCCGTCTTCGAGATGGCGAAGGTCGCCCAGCAGGCCCTGGACGCCGCCGGCATCACGGCGGACGACCTGGACGTCTTCATCCCGCACCAGGCGAACATGCGGATCATCGACTCGATGGTGAAGACTCTGAAGCTGCCGGAGCACGTCACGGTCGCCCGTGACGTGGAGACCACCGGCAACACCTCGGCCGCCTCGATCCCGCTCGCGATGGAGCGGCTCCTGGCGACCGGGAAGGCGAAGAGCGGTGACACCGCGCTCGTCATCGGCTTCGGGGCGGGTCTCGTCTACGCCGCGACGGTCGTTACCCTCCCCTAGGCACCCGGATCTCCCGGAAGCCCCTTACCGAAGCAATCACAGAAGGAGCGCCACCATGGCCTTCACCCAGGAGCAGATCGTCGAAGGTCTCGCCGAGATCGTCAACGAGATCGCCGGCATCCCGGTCGAGGACGTCGAGCTCGACAAGTCCTTCACCGACGACCTGGACGTCGACTCGCTGTCCATGGTCGAGGTCGTCGTCGCCGCCGAAGAGCGGTTCGAGGTCAAGATCCCGGACGAGGACGTCAAGAACCTCAAGACCGTGGGCGACGCCGTCGACTACATCCTGAAGCACCAGGGCTGATCCGGCCCTCGCTGTTCCGGTCAGCCACCCGGCGGTGGCGCCGCACTCCGACCATCACACACATGGAGAACGAATTCCTGTGAGCTCGACCAATCGCACCGTGGTCGTCACCGGTATCGGCGCAACCACACCGCTGGGTGGCGACTCCGCATCGACCTGGGAAGGTCTGATCGCGGGGCGCTCCGGCGTCCGTCCGCTCGAGGGCGAACGTTTCGCCGAGCTGCCCGTCAAGATCGCCGCGACGGCCGCCGTCGACCCCGGCGACGTCCTTCCCCGTCCGCTCGCCCGCAAGCTGGACCGCTCGGCGCAGTTCGCCGTGATCGCGGCCCGCGAGGCGTGGGCCGACGCGGGCTACACCGCTCCGGCGGGCGAGGACGAGAAGATCACCCCCGAGCGCCTCGGTTCCGTCATCGCCTCCGGCATCGGCGGTGTCACCACGCTGCTCGACCAGTACGACGTGCTGAAGGAGAAGGGCGTCCGCCGCGTCTCCCCGCACACCGTCCCCATGCTCATGCCCAACAGCCCCTCGGCGAACGTGGGTCTGGAGGTGAACGCCCGGGCGGGCGTCCACACCCCGGTCTCCGCGTGCGCGTCGGGCGCCGAGGCGATCGGCTACGCCGTCGAGATGATCCGTACCGGCCGTGCCGACGTGGTCGTCGCCGGTGGTACCGAGGCCGCGATCCACCCGCTGCCGATCGCCGCCTTCGCCAACATGATGGCGATGTCCAAGAGCAACGACGAGCCGGAGAAGGCCTCGCGCCCGTACGACACCGGCCGTGACGGCTTCGTGCTCGGCGAGGGCGCGGGCGTCGTGGTCCTGGAGTCCGAGGAGCACGCGAAGGCGCGCGGCGCGCGCGTCTACTGCGAGGTCCTGGGCCAGGGCCTGTCGGCCGACAGCCACCACATCGCGCAGCCCGAGCCGACCGGCCGGGGCATCGCGGCCGCGATGCAGAACCTGCTGGACTCGACGGACCTGAAGCCGTCGGAGGTCGTCCACCTGAACGCGCACGCCACGTCGACGCCGCAGGGCGACGTCGCCGAGGTCAAGGCGCTGCGGAAGGTCCTGGGCGACGACCTGGACCACGTCGCGATCTCCGCGACGAAGTCGATGACGGGTCACCTCCTGGGCGGCGCGGGCGGCATCGAGACCGTCGCGACGGTCCTGGCGCTCCACCACCGCCTCGCCCCGCCGACGATCAACGTCGACGACCTGGACCCGGAGATCGACGCGGACGTGGTCCGCGGCGAGCCCCGCGCGCTCCCGGAGGGCACGATCGCCGCGATCAACAACAGCTTCGGCTTCGGCGGCCACAACGTGGTGCTGGCGTTCCGTACGGTCTGATCGACGCGAACGCACCGGAGGCCCGCCCCCTGGCCCGGGGGCGGGCCTCCGTCGTGTTCAGGGGGCGTCAGACGACCTGGTGGAGCCAGCGGACCGGGGCGCCCTCGCCCGCGTAGCGGAAGGGTTCCAGTTCGTCGTCCCAGGGCTTGCCGAGGAGTGTGGCGATCTCGGTCTCCAGCTGGGTCTCGCCCTGTGCGGCGCGCGCCAGGGCGGCCCGGAGGCGGTCCTCGGGGACCAGGATGTCGCCGTGCATGCCGGTGACGGCGTGGAAGATGCCCAGGTCGGGGGTGGCGCTGTAGCGCTCGCCCTCGGCGGTGGGGCAGGGCTCCGCGGTGACCTCGAAGCGGAGCATCTGCCAGCCGCGCAGGGCGGAGGCGAGCCGGGAGGCGGTGCCGGTCTCGCCCCGCCAGGAGAGTTCGGCTCTCCAGGTGCCGGGGGACGCCGGCTGGCGGACCCAGTCGAGCTGGACCCTCGCACCGAGGACGCCCGCCACCGCCCATTCGACGTGCGGGCAGAGCGCGCGCGGTGCGGAGTGTACGTACAGGACTCCACGTGTCGTCACCGGGACCTCCAGTGTGGGACGAGGTTCGCCTTTTCCCAGCGGCCTCAGTAAACATCATCGCGAGTAGATCTTCACAAACCATCAAAAAGTGGACAGGTTGTGACGTGATGTAATTTACCGGAGCCGATCGGCGAGGGCGCCTCTGGTTCGACGGGGGAAAAGCTACCGTGCCGCACCGTCGTCGGAGTGACGTACGGTCGGACCGATGACGGTGCACACGAAGCTTTCACCCGCCAGGACGCCGAAGGAGGGACCCGGGATGCGCGGCCGACGCCGTTTCCGCACCGCCGTCGCCACCGCGACGGCGGCGCTGCTGTGCGCGGGAGCGCTGGCCGGGTGTTCGTCCGGGACCCCGGAGAAGGCCGCGCCCAGGAGTACGCCGGCCCCCGCCTCCGACTCCTCCTGGGACGTCTCCCCCTCCTCCCTCGCCGCCGTCGGCGACTCCGTCACCCGCGCCTTCGACGCCTGCTCGCTCCTCTCGGACTGCCCCGAGGCCTCCTGGGCGACCGGGACGGACGCGGCCGTCAACAGCCTGGCGCTGCGCCTCCTGGGCCCGGACAAGGCGGCCGGCCGGAGCTGGAACCTGGCGCGGACGGGGGCGCGGATGGCGGACCTCCCCGGGCAGATGACCGCCGCGGCGGCCCGGAAGCCGGAGCTGGTGACGGTGATGATGGGCGCGAACGACGCCTGCCGGCCGACCCCCGGCCTGATGACCCCGGTCGAGGAGTTCCGCGCCTCCTTCGAGACGGCGCTCGCCCGGCTGCGGACGGCGGCGCCGAAGGCGCAGGTGTACGTGGCGAGCGTGCCGGACCTGAAGCACCTGTGGTCGACGGGCCGGATCGGCGGCGCGGCGAGCGTGTGGGACCTGGGCATCTGCGGCGCGATGCTGGCGGACGCGACGGACCTGGGGCCCGCGGCCGAGCGGCGGCGCGCGACGGTGTCGGAGCGGGTGGACGCGTACAACGGGGTCCTGGCGGAGGTCTGCACGCAGGACGAGCGCTGCCGGTACGACGGCGGGGCGGTCCACGGGTTCCGGTTCGGCGAAGGGCAGTTGAGCCCCTGGGACTGGTTCCACCCGAGCCGGGACGGCCAGGCGCGGCTGGCGGAGCTGGCGTACCGGCGGATCACGGCGGAGTGAGGACCCCGGGGCGGTTGTCAGGTTCCGCCCCGGGGCCCGGTCTCTTCGCGGGGGCCGGTCCCCCGGAGGGCCCGGTCCCCGCGCGGGGCCCCCGCCGGAGGGTCAGTCGATCTCCAGCACGGCCGTCAGGCGCACGTCGTCGAGGGAGTGCGCGGCCCTGACCTCGTATACCCCGGGCACGAAGGCCCAGTCGCCCTTCTCCTCGTCCCAGACCTCGAAGGCGCGGCGGGAGAGCGCGATCGCGGTCTCGACGGTCTCGCCGGGTCCCGCCGTGACGCTCGTGAAACCGGCGAGGACGCGGCCGGGGCGGTCGGGGGCCCCCGTGCCGGACGCGGGCGCCAGGTAGACCTGGACGGTCTCGCGGCCCGGCCGGTCGCCGGTGTTGGTGATCCGGACGGTGGCCGTGTCGGGGCCCGCGACCAGGGAGTCGTACGACCAGGTGGTGTAGCCGAGACCGTGGCCGAAGGCGTACGCGGGGGTCCGCCCGCTCCGGTCCCAGGCGCGGTAGCCGATGAAGGGGCCCTCGGCGTAGGCGAGTTCCCCGTCGACGGGGACGACGTCGGTGACGGGGGCGTCGGCGAGGACGGCGGGCCAGGTGGTGGGGAGGCGTCCGCCGGGCTCCTCGGCGCCGGTGAGGACGTCGGCGAGGGCGGCGCCGCCCTCCTGGCCCGGGAACCAGGTGAGCAGGACCGCGGCCACGTCCTCGCGCCAGGGCATCTCGACCGGGGAGCCGGCGTTGACCACGACCACGGTGTTCGGGTTGGCGGCGGCGACGGCCCGTACGAGGTCGTCCTGGCGGCCGGGGAGCTTGAGGTCCGTGCGGTCGAAGCCCTCGGACTCGACGCGTTCGGTGGTGGCGACGACCACGACGGCGGTGTCGGCGGCGCGGGCGGCCCCGACGGCTTCGGCGATCAGTTCGTCGGGGTCGCGGCGCGGACCGAGGTGGACGAGGGAGAAGGCGACGACCGGCAGCGGGGCCGCGAACTCCTCGTCCAGGGTGTGGAGCAGGGAGACCTCGACGGTCTCGCCCGCGGTGAGCGGGACCTCGGCGCGCTCGACCGGGGAGCCGAAGAAGGCCTCGAAGGGGTCGGTCTCGGAGCCCATGGCCTGGACGCCGTCGAAGACGGTCTCGCCGGCGACGGTGAGGACGAAGGCGCCGAGGCCGCGGGTGCCGAAGGAGTGCGCGCCGGTCTCGCGCGGGGTGAAGGTGCCGACGACCTCGACGGAGGCGAGGGCCTCGTGGGTGACGCCCTCGGGCAGGTCGTCGCCGATCCACTGGACCTGGCCGCCGGGCAGGGAGCCCTCGCCGAGCAGGTTCCCGGCGGCGTCGCGGCAGCGGGCGCGGAGGGCGAAGCCCTGTCCGGCGGGGGCGGGTTCGTCGCTGGGGTCGGCGCCGACCGCGTACGTCAGGGCGCCTTCGGGCAGGGCGGCGGCGAGGCCGTCGAGCGGGGAGACGACGTGGTCGGGGAAGACCTGGGCGGAGCCGCCGCCGAGGACGCGGGCGTCGCGGGCGGCGGCGCCGGAGAGGGCGACGGTGGTGCCGGGGACGAGGGGGAGGGCGGGGGCCCCGTCGCGTACGGGATCCCCGGTCCGTACGGGGTCCCCGGTCCGTACGGGGTCCTCGGTCCGTACGGGATCCCCGGTCCGTACGGGATCCCCGGTCCGTACGGGATCCCCGGTCCGTACGGGGTCCTCGGTCCGTACGGGGCTCTCCGCGGGCTTCCGTACGGCGTTCCGTACGAGGACGAAGCCGCGGTGGGCGAGTTCGCGGGCCAGGGCGTCGCCGTCGATCGGGGTGGGGGGTTCCGTGACGGCCGGCGGGGCGCCTTCGAGGGCGCCGACGCGGGCGGCGAGCCGCAGGACGTTGCGGACGGCCGCGTCGACGGCGGACTCCGCCACCTCCCCGGCGCGGACGGCGGCGGCGAGGGCCTCGCCGTAGACGGTGACCGGTCCGGGCATGGCGACGTCGAGGCCGCCCCGGAGGGCGCCGGCGGTGGAGCGGGCGGCCATCCAGTCGGAGACGTTGACGCCGTCGAAGCCCCACTCGCCGCGCAGGACCTCGTTCACCAGCTCGTGGTGTTCGGTCATGGTCACGCCGTTGACCTGGTTGTAGGCGGTCATGATCCCCCAGGGGCGGGCGTTCTTGACGATGGCCTCGAAGGGGGCGAGGTAGAGCTCGCGGAGCGGGCGCGGGGCCACGCGGTTGTCGACGGTGAAGCGGTCGGTCTCGGCGTCGTTGGCGACGAAGTGCTTGACGGTGGTGCCGACCCCGCCGTCCTGGACGCCGAGGACGTAGCCGGTGCCGATCGCGCCGGTGAGGAGCGGGTCCTCGCCGTAGGCCTCGAAGTGGCGGCCGCCGAGGGGGCTGCGGTGGAGGTTGACGGTGGGGGCGAGCAGGACGTGCACGCCCTTGCGGCGGGCCTCCTGGGCGAGGAGCCGGCCGGCCCGGCGGGCGAGCGCGGGGTCCCAGGCGGCGGCGAGCGCGGTCGGGGAGGGCAGGGCGACGGAGGGGTCGTCGGCGGTCCAGCGGACGCCCCGGACGCCGATGGGGCCGTCGGACATGACCAGGGACTTCAGCCCGATCCCGGGCAGGGGGTGCAGGCTCCACATGTCCCGCCCGCCGAGCAACCGGGCCTTGGCGTCCAGGTCGAGCTCGCCGAGTGCCGCCTCGACGGCCGCTTCCCGGGCGGCCTCCCCCGCCGTGCCCGCGTCCGTGCCGCTCTCCGCCATGGCCGTACCTCCTCGTCGAGTGCTGATGGGCCCATCGTGCACCCGTTTACCTGTAGGGAGGTAGGCGAAGTAATCATTCTGTTATTTTTACGAAGAGGTGAAGAGGTACGGTCCTGTCCGACGGTCCCGTCCGGCGGACCGGTGGAAGGGGGCCCCGGGGATGGTGCGGGCCAGGAGCGAGGAGCGGCGCGCGGACATCGTGCGCGCCGCCCTCGAAGTGATCGCCGAGCGCGGCTACCGGGGCGCGACGCTCGCCTCCGTCGCCGAGCGCGTCGGGCTGACCCAGCAGGGGCTGCTGCACCACTTCCCGACGAAGGAGGCCCTGCTCGTCGCGGTCCTGGAGGAGCGGGACCGCTGGGACACGAGCGGCGGCCGGGGCCGCGAGGGCTGGCGCCTCGACCTGATCGACTCCCTCGTGGAGTACAACGCGATGCGCCCCGGGATCGTGCAGACCTTCTCCGCGCTGCTCGGCGAGAGCGTCACGGAGGGGCATCCGGCACGGGAGTTCTTCACCGAGCGGTACGCCCAGGTCCGGGCGCACATGGCGGAGGTGCTGCGCCTGGAGTTCGGCGAGCGGCTGCCCGGCGGCCTCACCCCGGAGCGCGCGGCGCCGCTGCTCACGGCGGTGATGGACGGCCTCCAGTACCAGTGGCTCCTGGACCCGGCGGCGGTCGACATGCCGGGCGCCTTCCGGGACTTCGTACGGCTGCTGTACGGCGGCGGGGACCCTTCCTGACCGGTGCCGCGACGCGGGCGGGATGATGGGGCCATGATCGTCGCAGCCACCCAGTTCGCCCCGGTCGCCGGGGACGTCGACGCCAACGCGCGGACCGTCGCCGGCCTGGTCCGGGAGGCCGGTGGGGCGGGCGCCCGCGTGGTCGTCTTCGCCGAACTCTGCCTCAGCGGGTACGAGCCCACGCTGATACGGGACTCCCCCGGTCCGGTCCTCGCCGAGGACGACCCCCGGCTCGCCCCCGTGCGGGAGGCGTGCCGCGCGGTGTCGGCGGCGGCCGTGGTCAACGGGCCGGTGCGGACGGCGGACGGGCGGCCCGGCATCACCTCGCTGGTGATCGGCCCGGACGGCGGGCTCCTCGCCCGCTACGACAAGCGGCACCTGTACGGCGTCGAGCGGGAGGTCTTCGCGCCGGGCGCGGAGGACGGGCGGTTCGTGCTCGACGGGGTCCGGTTCGCGACGGCCACCTGCTACGACAACCGCTTCCCGGAGCTCGCCGAGCGGGCGGCGGCCGACGGCTGCGCGGTCTACCTGGCGAGTTCGGTGCTGACCGAGGGCAACGACTCGTTCACGGAGGTCTATCCGGTACGGGCCCGGGACTTCGGCCTGTACGTGGTGCTCGGCAACGTCCTGGGGGCCAACGAGGACGGGGTGGGCCAGGGCCGCGCCGGCGTCTGGGGGCCGGACGGGGAGCGGCTCGCGGACGCGGGCCCGGACCGGCCGGGCTTCGTCCTCGCCGAGGTCGGCGGGGGCTGAGGCGCTTCGTGTGCGGGCGCTTCGTGTGCGGGCGCTTCGTGTGCGGGCGCTTCGTGTGCGGGCGCGCGGACGCCGGGCGGCCGTCGGGTCGGCCGCCCGGCGCGGGACCCCGTGGTGCGGGACCCCCGGCCCGCTACGGGGCGCTCAGACCCAGCGTGTAGGCGCCGGAGCCGCTGTACGCGTGGACCACGTACCGGTAGTAGCCCGCGGTGCCGTTGTAGCTGGTGTTCTCGTCGGCGGTCGCCGTGCCGCCCACGGCCACGTCGGTCCAGCCGGACCCGTTCCACTTCTGCAGGTACAGGTCGTAGTCCTGGCCGGCCGGGCCGCGCAGGCAGCCCGTGTGGGTGCCGGACGCCGCCGAGTAGTAGTACGAGCCGTCGGGCTGGACCGCGGTCTGGCCGGACGTCAGGCTGCCCTGGTAGGTGCGCTGGACGCCCGCGCAGCCGGTGGGCGGGGTCGTCGAGCCGACCGACAGCTGGTAGGTGACGGTGTGGGTGGCGGAGCCCGTACCGGTGACGGTGATCGGGTACGTGCCGTTGGCGGTGCCCGCCGCGACCTGGACGGTCATCGTGGAGGAGTTGCCGGAGGTCACCGAGGAGGGGCTGAAGGAGACGGTGACGCCGCTCGGGGCGCCGCTCGCGGAGAGCTGGACGGTCTGCGCGTTCCCGCCGACGGTGGTGGTGTTCACCGTGGAGGTGACGGAGGCGCCGGCCTGGACCGAGCCCGAGGACGGGTTCAGGGCGAGCGAGAAGTCCGGGGTGCTGGTGCCGCCGCAGTCGGTCTCACCGGACTGGGCGGGGACGCCGATCGCGTTCCAGGCGGCCTTCACCGCGTTGCACTCGGTGCTGCCGTAGGTGTTCTTGGCGCTGGTCAGGGTCGCCCTGCGGGCGGCCAGGTGGTTCCAGGACGAGGTCTTCATCAGCAGGGCGCCCATGAAGATCTTGCCGGCCTTCTGGATGCCGACGCCGGTCACCGAGGAGGGGCCGCCGGAACATATGGGGCTGTTGGGCTTGCCCCCGCCCGGGTTGGAGCCCTCGGCGAGCAGGTAGAACCAGTGGTTCTGCGGGCCGGCCGCCGCGTGCACCTCGGTGCCCGAGCTGAGCTGGGTGTAGCAGTTGGGGTCGTTGCCGACGAGCGACGGGTTGTACATGTTGCGGATCGGCTGGTTGTTGCCGGTGAAGTTCAGCTTCTCGCCGACCGTGTAGTCCGGGGTGTCGTTGGGGTTGTTGGCGTAGTGCTCGGTGAGCGCGCCGAAGATGTCGCCGGTGGACTCGTTGAGGCCGCCGTTCTCGTTGGAGGAGCCGGCGCTGCCCGGGGTCCGGTCGAAGATCTCGTGGCCGTACTCGTGGGCCACGACGTCGATGCCGGTGAGCTGGTTGGTGCCGTTCTGGTTGCGGCCGTAGGTGGTCTTCGTACCGTCGTAGTACGCGTTGACCTCGCTCAGTCCGGCGCGGGCCGGGACCATGCCGCCCTGTCCGTTCTGGCCGTTGTAGCCGAACCACTCCTTGAGCATGGAGTGTTCCTTCTGCGCCGCGTACATGATGTCGACGCAGGCGGTCACCAGGTCGTTGGCGCCGTTGTTGCCCCAGGGCGGGGTGCCGGTGTAGGCGCTGCCGTTCTGTCCGCCGCACTTGAAGGAGCCGCGGGTGGTGTCGGTCATGGAGTTCGCGGCGGTGTCGATGGTGACGTTGCCGTTGTGGTAGCCGCGGCCGTCGGCGTGCAGGATCTTCTCGACCGCCTGCGCGACGGCTCCGGTGCGGGCGTCGACGTGGGTGTCGAGGGAGCTGGGGGCGCCCTTCGCGGTCCGGCCGACGACCAGGGTGTGCCAGGTCAGGACGGGCTTGCCGGCCTTGAGGAGCACGGTCAGTTCGGGGGTGCCCGCGGACTCGACGGAGGCGAGCTGCCCGCGTGCGGTGGCGAGCGCCGCGGCGGCGGGGACCTTGGCGGTGGTGGTGGCGAGCCGGATCGCGGGGGCCTTGGCCCCGGTGACCTCGCGGACCGCGCCCGTGGAGTCGGTGAGGACGACCGCGTCGCCGCCGCCGGCGACCGGGAGGCCCTTGTAGGTGCGCTCGTAGGCGGCGTAGTACAGGCCGTTCGCCCAGGGGGTGACGGAGGTCCGGACGAGCTCCTCGTCGGTGCCGTGCCGCAGTTCGTCGAGGCCGCTCTCGGCGGCGGTGTCGGCGGCGGCCAGGGCGAGGGACCTGCCGTGGCCGGGCGGTACGGGCTGGGCCTGCGGGCCCGACGGGGCCTGCGGGGCCGCGGTGGCGGTACCGGCGAGGGCGGTCGCGAGGCTCGCCGAGAGCGCCAGGGCGGCCACGGCCGCCGTGAGTCTGGAGGGGTGCACGTGGGCTCCGTTCGAGGTGGGGACCCGGGGTGGGGATTCCGGGGTGGGGATTCCGGGCCGGTGATCCGGGGTGCGGGATCGGGTGGGGATCCGGGGTGCGGGATCGGGTGGGGATCCGGAGTGGGGGTCCGGAGTGAGGATCCGCGGTGGGGAAGTCGGATCGTCGCGCCGAGTATGGGCGTGGACATGGCCGGTCCGGGACATCCCATGCGGCATAAGACGCGGGTTATGGTGCGCCCGCGCGGTGCTGCGTACGCTGCTGAAATGCAACTGGAGTTGAGGCATCTCGAGGCCGTCTGCCGGATAGCGGAAGCGGGCAGTCTGGGGCGCGCGGCGGTGCGTCTCGGGGTCTCGCAGCCGGCCCTTTCGGCGCAGTTGCGGCGGATCGAGCGGGTCGCGGGCGGGGAGCTGTTCCTGCGCGGTCGCAGCGGTGTGGAGCCCACGCCGCTCGGCGAGTTCGTGCTCGCCAAGGCGCGTCTGGTCCTGGGCGAGATGGACGCGCTGGCGGCCGGGGCGCGGGCGGTCGCGCCGGACGCCCCGCTGCGGCTCGGCTGCATCCTGCTCGTCCTGGTGGACCGGCTGATGGAGCGGCTCGAAGAGGTCCTGGCGGGGCGCGAGATCGCGGTGACCGTGGAGCACTCGGTGACCACGCTGACCCGGCAGCTCGGCGCGGGCCGGTACGACGCCGTGCTCTACGGGGAGGTCAACGACCACGAGGTGCCGCTGCCGGAGGGTGCCACGGCCCGGACGCTGGTCCCCAAGGAGCCGTTCTGCGTGCGCCTCTCGGCGGACCACCCGCTGGCCGCGAAGGAGCGGATCGCGCTCGCCGAGCTGGCGGGCGAGTCCTGGATGACGCTGGTGGAGGACGACGACGGCGGCCCGGAGGCGCTGGTCGCGGCCTGTGCGCGGGCCGGGTTCGCCCCGCTGCTCCGGCACCGGGTGGCCGACCGCAAGATGCACTACGACCTGATCGCGGCGGGCCGGGCGATCTCGCTGAGCCAGCCGACGGCGCCGCCGGCCGCGGGGACGGTGCTGCGGCCGCTGGAGGGCGATCCGGTGACGGGGCGGATCAGGCTGGCCTGGAACCGGGCGGCGGTGCCCGCCCGGCACGCGGAGCTGCTGTACCGGGCGGCGGCGGGTGCCTACGTGGCGAACGTGGGGACGAACGCCTTCCACCGGGAGTGGTGGGAGGCGCGGCCGGAGCTGCATCCGGCGCTGGAGGACTTGTCCGGGGAGGGCCGTTCGTAGGGGCCCCGGGGTCACCCTCGGGAGAGGTC
Organism: Streptomyces sp. NPDC088915; assembly: GCF_044749825.1. NCBI lineage: Bacteria > Bacillati > Actinomycetota > Actinomycetes > Kitasatosporales > Streptomycetaceae > Streptomyces > Streptomyces sp. NPDC088915. Next base: position 605,209 of record NZ_JBIVIR010000002.1, on the reverse strand, counting down.
CCCGGCCGGGTGACGGCAGGTCGTCGTGCTTCTACGTCAGTGGTGGAAGGGGTGCGTACCCTGGGCGCCGCCGGACGGAGGAAGCTTGCCGTCGTGTCGCTCGTTCTGCGAGGGGAAGTCGTTCCGGTCCGCGTCGTCCCGGTCCTCGTCGTTCCGGTCCGCGTCGTCCCGGTCCGCGTCGTTCCGGTCCGCGTCGGCGGTCTCGCCGCGCAGGTCGCGGGCCATGAGGGTGGCGCCGGCGACCGCGCCCGGCATCAGGAAGACGGCGACGAAGGGCACGAGGAAGGCGAGGGTCAGCGGGACCCCGAAGCCCAGGACGGCGGACCGGCGTCCGCGGAGCAGCCCCAGCCGCTCCTTGAGCTCGACGCCCCTGCGCTGGAGCGCGACGGAGGTCAGCTCCTCCGTGAGGAAGAAGCCGGAGACGCAGAAGCCGATGGCGGGGACGACGGTCTGGCCGACCACCGGGATGAAGCCGCAGGCGAAGAGCAGGACGCCGTAGAACGCGACCCGCAGCAGGATCCGCAGGCTGTCCCGGGCCGAGATCCACAGCTCGCGCCAGAGCGGGAGCCCGGACTCGGGGACCTCGCCGCCCTCGCTGCGGTCGACCGCCTCGGAGAGCGACTCGTAGAAGGGCTGGCCGATGAGGAGGGTGACGGCGGTGAAGGTGATGACGGCGAGGAAGAGGCCGAAGAGGAAGACGAGGGCCGTGAGGGCGCCGCGCAGGACGTCGATCCAGGGGGAGGTCCAGTCGTCGGCGAACGGGGTCGCCCAGGCGGCCAGGTCGTCGGCGCCGTAGCCGAGCCCGACGAGGGCGCCCGCGTAGAGGACGAGGGTCACGAGCCCGGGCAGCAGCCCGAATCCGAACCACCGTCCGTGCTTGGCCACCCACTTCTGGCCCTTGACCAGATATCCGAAACCCGCCCCGAGATCACGCATGGGGGTCACCCTATCGGGGCCGTTCGGGGGCCTGTTTCCGGCCACGGACCCGCTTCCGGACACGGACCTGCTTCCGGACACGGCGAGGGCCGCACCCCGGTCGGTCGGGGTGCGGCCCTCGTGCGCTGTCGCGCGTCCGGACCCGGGGGTCCCTGCTCAGACCGCGAGCTCCACCGTGATGTTGCCGCGGGTCGCCTTGGAGTACGGGCAGACCTGGTGGGCCTTCTCGATGAGGCTCCTGGCGGTCTCGGCGTCCACGTTCGGGATGGTCGCCGAGATCTTGACGATGATGCCGAAGCCGTCGTCGTTCTTGCCGATGCCGACCTCGGCGGTGACGGTCGAGCCGGACACGTCGGCGTTCTCGTTGCGGGCGACGACCCCGAGGGCGCCCTGGAAGCAGGCGCTGTAGCCGGCCGCGAAGAGCTGCTCGGGGTTGGTGCCCTCGCCGGAGCCGCCCATGGCCTTGGGCGGGTTGACGACGACGTCGAGCTTGCCGTCGTCGGTGGCGACGCGTCCGTCGCGGCCGTTCTCGGCGGTGGCGACCGCGGTGTAGAGGACGTCGGAGTGCTGGATGGACATGCTGGGTACTTCCTTCTGCGGTTCGCCGCGACTCGCGCCCACGATCGCGACGGCTGGGGGAAGCCTAGCGGGTCACACCGAGACGATCATCTTCCCGGTGTTGTCGCCGCGCAGCAGGCCGAGGAAGGCGTCCACGCCGTTCTCGATGCCCTCGACGAAGGTCTCGCGGTGCTTGAGCTCGCCGGAGGCGAGCCAGCCGCCGACCTCCTGGACGAACCGCTCCTGGAGGTCGTAGTGGTCGCCGACGAGGACGCCCTGGAGGCGCAGCCGCTTGCCGATGATCTGGACCATGTTGCGCGGGCCGGGGACCGGCTCGGTGTCGTTGTACTGGGCGATCATCCCGCAGATGGTGGCGCGGCCGTGCACCTTGAGCGAGGAGATCGCGGCTTCGAGGTGGTCCCCGCCGACGTTGTCGAAGTAGACGTCGATGCCGTCCGGGGCGGCCTCGCGGAGCTGGTCCTTGACCGGGCCGTCCTTGTAGTTGAAGGCGGCGTCGAAGCCGAGCTCCTCGACCAGCCACTTGACCTTCTCGTCGGAGCCGGCCGAGCCGATGACCCGGGAGGCGCCCTTGATGCGGGCCATCTGGCCGACCTGGCTGCCGACGGCGCCGGCCGCGCCGGAGACGAAGACGGCGTCGCCCTCCTTGAAGGAGGCCACCTCGAAGAGGCCGGCGTAGGCCGTGAGACCGGTCATGCCGAGCACGCCGAGGTAGGCGGAGAGGGGGGCGAGGTCGGGGTCGACCCTGGTCGCCTGCTGGGCGGGCACGTCGGCGTACTCGCGCCAGCCGAGGCCGTGCAGGACGTGGTCGCCGACGGCGAAGCCCTCGGCGTTCGAGGCGACGACCTCGCCGACCGCGCCGCCGCCCATGGGGTGGTCGAGCTTGAACGGCGGGGCGTACGACTTCACGTCGTTCATCCTTCCGCGCATGTACGGGTCGACGGAGAAGTGCAGGTTGCGCACGAGGATCCGGCCCTCGGCGGGCTCGGCGACCGGGGTCTCGCGCAGGGCGAAGTCCGCGGGGACGGGCCAGCCGTGCGGGCGGGCGACGAGGTGCCACTCACGGCTGGACGCGGGAAGAGCGGACATGGGCACGGCCTCCAGAAAAGCTTCAGATCAAAAAAGGTTCACTGCCTGAAACAACCATGCGCCTTGATATTTCATGTTGTCAAGCACCCGGGTAGGATGAAGCCCATGGCCACCTCACGCACGGACCCCCTGACCTTCGAAGTCGTCGAGCTGATCGGCACGGTCGTGGCGCGCTACTACGAGGAGTACGAGCAGGCGGCCGCGCAGCACTCCCTGACCGGAGCCCAGGCCCGGGTCCTCGGTCTGCTCTCGCTCGAACCGCTGCCGATGCGGCGCATCGCCCAGAAGCTGAAGTGCGAGCCGTCCAACATCACCGGGATAGTCGACCGCCTGGAGGCGCGCGGCCTCGTGGAGCGCCGGTCCGCCCCGGACGACCGGCGGGTCAAGCTGGCCGCCCCCACGGACGAGGGCCGGACCGTCGCCCGCCGGTTGCGCGAGTCGCTCGACTTCGCGCGCGAGCCGCTCGGCGAGCTGACCGAGGTCGAGCGGACCCTGCTGCGGGACCTGCTGAAGCGGATGCTGGGCGAGGGCCCGGCGTAGGGCGGGGACGCAGGGCGGGAGTTCGCGCCTGCACCTGCGCCCGTGCGCGCCCCCTTACACGCACCACCAGAGGAAGGGGGTGCAGGTGGGGGTCGGGTCCGGCGTCGGGGTCGTGGTCGGCGCGGGGCCGGTGGCCGGGGGCGTGGGCTTGCCCGGCTTGCCGGGGCTCCCCGGCGTCCCGGGCCTTCCGGGACCGGAGGACGTCGGGTCGTCGGCGGACGGGGTCGCGTCGGGCGAGCCGGAGGGCGGGGCCGGGGGCGTGGCGTCGGGCGACTGCGCCGGGGCGCCGCCGTCCCCGCCCTGACCGGTGGCCGGATCGGACCCGGAGCCGGAACCGCCGGATCCGTAGCCGGGCGCGGTGCCGGGACCGGAGCCCGTGCCCGCTTCCTTGCCGACCCCCGGTCCCGTACCGACGCCCGTGCCGGAACCCGTACCGGATTCCGTACCGGCTCCGGCGGTGGAGTCCGCGCCGACCTGACGGGGGCGGGTGGAAGCGGAGTCCGGGGCGCTCGTCACCGGGGCCGGGCCGGAGCCGTCCGGCGCTCCGGCGCTCTCGACGGGGTCCGGTGGCAGTGGGGTCTCGGTGACCTCCAACTCCTGGACGGCCGTGGCGGGGCCGCCCGGCGGCGGCTCCTCCAGGGCCAGTTTCGCCAGGCTCAGCGTGCCGGCCGCGAGTACGAGGCCCAGCGTCCCCAGCAGGACCGTGCGGCCCCGGCGCGTCCGCGAACGCCTCCCGCGACGCGCGGAACGGCCCCGCGCTGCGGTGCGGGCGGCGCGGCGGCCGCCGGCGGGCGGGCGCGGCGGCTCGACGACGTCCAGTTCGTAGACGTGCTCGGGCGCCACGGCCGGGGCCGGGGAGGGTGCCACGGCCGGAGCCGGGGAGGGTTCCGGGGTCGGAGCCGGGGTGGCGACCGGAGCCGGGGTGGCGGCCGGGGCCTGCCGGGAGGCGGGGCCGTGGGAGGTCTCGTACCGCAGTTCCTCCACGGGGGTCCCGCACCCGGCGCAGGCGAGGGCCCCGTTGAGATGCCGCCGGCACGCGTGGCAGTAGTCCATGGGGCCCGCAGGCTATGCGGCCCGACACGCCGTCAGGTAGGCGCGAACGTGAGGATCCTGTGAGGAAAACCGCAGGTCGGCGGCGGTGCGTCGCGATTCTCCCGCTTCGGGAAGGATCGCCTCCGGATCCTCTCCCGAGCCTCCGGGGCCCTTTCCGACGCTCCGGAACCGGCCGGCTCCGGAGGGTTCGCTTCCGTCGGCGCGCGGCTTCCGGGCAGTCCGTCGGCGGCTCCGCCGGATCCTTCCGAACCGTCCCCCTTCGTCGGAAGGGGCGTCCCGCAAGCCCCCGCGGAAAGGGCGTCCCGCAAGCCCCGCAAGCCCCGGCCGGCGCAGCCCAGCGCGCGCCCGGGGCCGGACGGCCGGACGATGCGAAGAGGACCGCGCACCACCTCGCACGTGCCGGCACCGCACTCCGGAGGATCCGCCATGACCGTCAGCCTTGAGCAGCTGCGCCGCTGCCATGTCGCCGTCGACCTGGGTGCCTCCCGCACCCGGGTCTTCGTCAAGGGCGCCGGACTCGTCGTCGACGAGCCGAGCGTCGCCGCCGTCAACATCCGTACCGGCGCGCTGATCGCCGTGGGCGAGCTGGCCGAGAAGATGACCGGCCGCACCCCCGACTACATCCGGGTCGTGCGCCCGGTCTCGGGCGGCACGGTCGTCGACATCGAGATGGCGCAGCGGATGCTCCGTCACCTCCTGGGCGAGAAGCTGCGCCGGCAGCTGCGCCGCAAGCCCCGGCTGCGCGCGGCCGCGTGCACCCCGCACGGCAGCGACCCGCTGGCGCAGCGCGCCACCGTGGAGACCCTCGTCGGTCTCGGGGCGCGCCGGGTCGAGCTGGTCGACACCCTGATCGCGGCGGCCGTGGGCTGCGACCTGCCCGTCGAGCAGCCGACCGCGACCATGATCATGGTCTGCGGGGCGGCGACCACGCAGGTCGCGGTGCTCTCGCTGGGCGCGATCGTCACGGCGGAGCGAATGCCGGTCGGCGGTGACGCCATCGACCACGCGATCGTCCAGCACCTGCGCCACCACCACGAGCTGATGCTGCCGAGCCAGTCGGTGCGCCCGCTGCAACTGGCCCTCAGGGGCAACGGCCTGACGGCCGAGGGCCCGGCCTGGACCGAGATCCACGGCCGGGACGTCGCCACGGGCCTGGCCCGTTCGGTGACCGTCGACACCGCCGCCGTGCGGGAGGCCATCCACACCCCGCTGACGGCGGTCCTCGACGGCATCGGGAAGGTGCTGCGGGACTGCCCGCCGGACCTGGTGGCCGACCTCGCGGACCGGGGGATCATGATGGTCGGCGGCTCCGCCCTGCTGCCGGGCCTCGACGAGATGCTGCGCGAGGCGACCGGGATGCCGGTGCAGATCGCCGAACGGCCGGACGTGTGCGCGGTCCTGGGCCTCGGCGCGATGCTGGAGGGCCGGGTCCAGCCGATGACGCTGGACCCGCTGTCGGTGCGGGACCCCTTCGCCGAGGAGGGGAAGGAGGAGGAGAAGGAAGAGGTGTGACCCCCGGTCTGCCACAAAGCACCGAAAAGACCCCTTCGTATGACAATGAGACCATGACGCTCATGGACGAGGACAGGGACGAGGGGGTCTCCGGAGCGAGGGGCAGGGGCAGGACCGAGGACACCTCCGGAGCCAGGGACCGGAACGAGAAAAGGAACAGGAGTAGGAGCAGGACCGAGGACACCTCCGGCGCGCAGGGCGGAGACCCGTCCCGTCTCCCCCTCCTCCTCGAAGCGGTCCTCGGCGTCGGCACCGACCTCGAACTGCATGCCACGCTCCAGCACATCGTGGACTCCGCCACCGAGCTGATCGGCGCCCGCTACGGCGCGCTCGGGGTCGTCGACCCCGAGCGCCACCGGCTCACCGACCTCTTCACCACCGGCATGACGGAGGAGGAGCGGCGGCGCGTCGGCCGCCTCCCCGACGGCACCGCCGGTCTGACCGGCGCCCTGGTCCGGGACCCGCGGCCGCTGCGGCTCGACGACCTGACGGCCGATCCGCGCTCCTCCGGCGTGCCCGAGGGGCATCCGGAGATGCGCGCCTTCCTCGGCGTCCCGATCCGGGTCCACACCGAGGTCTTCGGCAACCTCTACCTCACCGAGAAGCGGGCGGGCCGCTTCACCGAGGAGGACCTCGCCCTGCTCCGGGTGCTCGCCTCGCAGGCCGGAATCGCCATCGGCAACGCCCGCCTGTACGAGACGACCCGGCAGCGGGAGCGCTGGATCGAGGGCGCGGCCGCGGTGACCACGGCCCTGCTCACCGGCGCGTCCGCCGAGAACGCCCTGACGACCGTCGCCGAACGGGCCCGCGCCCTCGCCTCCGCGGCGGCCGGGGTGGTCCTCCAGCCCACCGCGGAGGGCGGGATGGAGATCGTCGCGGCCTCGACCCGGGACGACCCGGGCGACCTGATCGGCACGACGATCGCGCCCGGCTCCCCCGTGCTCGTCCAGCTCCTCGGCGGGGAGCCCGTCTTCGTCGAGGACTCGGCGACCGACCCGCGGATGACGACCCACGTCCGGTCCCGTTTCGGCCCGTCGATGATGCTGCCGCTGCGGAGCGGCGGGAAGCTCATCGGCACCCTCGCCCTCCCCCGGCGGCGCGGCGACCCGCCGTACTCGGCGGTGGACCGGCTGCTCGCCTCGCAGTTCGCCTCGCAGGCGGCGCTCGCGCTCGTCCTCGCGGACGCGCGCCACGACCGGGAGCGGCTCGCGGTGTACGAGGACCGGGACCGGATCGCCCGGGACCTGCACGACCTGGTCGTCCAGCGCCTGTTCGCCACGGAGATGATGCTGGAGTCGACCCGGCGGCGGGCGGCGGAGCCCTCCGAGGAGAGCACGCTGCTCGGCCGGGCGGTGGACGAGCTGGACTCCACGATCCAGGAGGTCCGCACGGCCATCTTCGCGCTCCAGCAGCCGCCGGCGGACGCCCCGACGACCTTCCGGGGGCGGGTGCTGCGCGAGACCGGCGGGGCGGCGGCCCTGCTCGGCTTCCAGCCGTCCGTGCACTTCTCCGGCGCGGTCGACGCCCTCGTCGACGAGGAGACCGGGGAGCGGCTCCTCGGCGTCCTGCGCGGGGCGCTCGCGGCGGCGCACCGGCGGCCCGGCACCGGCGCGATCACCGTCGGGGTGACGGCCGGGGACGGGGGCGTCCGGCTGCGGATCGAGGACGACGGGACCCCGCCGACCGTGGTGACCTGGCCCGAGGACCCGTAGGGAAGCACGGACGGGGCCGTGGGGAATCACGTATGGCGCCCGTGGAAAATCACGTACGGGGTCCGTAGAGAAACACGGACTGCTCCGTACGGGAATCACGTACGGGATCCCCGTACGGAGCAGTCCGGCGCGCCCCGCCCCCGCACCGGATCTTGACTGGAGGGGTGGACACCGACACCAAGCCCCCGACCGCGGCGGCCTACCGCAATCTGGTGATGGCCACCATCGGCTTCACGCTCACCTTCTGGGCGTGGAACCTGATCGCACCGCTCGCGAGCTGGTACGGCGACCGGCTCGGCCTCAGCTCCTTCCAGCAGTCGCTGCTCGTCGCGGTGCCCGTCCTGGTCGGCTCGGTCGGCCGCGTCCCGGCCGGCGCCCTGACGGACCGGTACGGGGCGAAGCTGATGTTCCCGCTGGCCTCGGCGCTGACGATCGTCCCCGTCCTGCTCCTGACCGTGGTCAAGGACAACTACGGCCTGATGCTGGTCGTCGGGTTCCTCCTGGGCCTGGGCGGCACCACGTTCGCGATCGGCATCCCGCTGGTCAACTCCTGGTTCCCGCCCGCCAAGCGCGGCCTGGCGCTCGGGGTGTTCGGCATGGGCATGGGCGGTGTGGCGCTCTCCGGCTACTTCACGCCCCGGATCGCGAAGCACGGCGAGAACCTGCCGTTCCTCGTGGTGGCGGTCGCGCTCGCCGCGTACGCGGTGTTCGCCTTCTTCCTCATCACCGACCGGCCCGACCGGCCCGTGCCCACCGCGTCGCTCGCGACCCGGCTGGGCTCGGCGGCGCGGCTGCGGGTGACGTGGGAGCTGTCGGCGCTGTACGCGATCGGCTTCGGCGGCATCGTCGCGTTCGGCGTCTACCTGCCGACGTACCTGAAGACCTGGTACGAGCTGGACCCGACGGACGCGGGCACCAAGGCCGCCGGCTTCGCCCTGGTCACCGTCGTCTTCCGGCCGATCGGCGGCTGGCTCTCTGACCGGTTCCACCCGGCGCTCGTGACGGCCGCCGCGCTGGGCACGGCCGCCCTGTTCGCGATCGTCCAGGCCTTCGACCCGCCGCTGTACCCGGGCGGCACGATCGCCCTCCTGGTGATGGCGGCCGGGCTCGGCACGTCGAGCGGTTCGGTCTTCGCCCTGGTCTCCCAGGTGACCCCGCAGGCCAAGGTCGGCAGCGTGACCGGCATCGTCGGCGCGATGGGCGGCCTGGGCGGCTTCCTGCCGCCGCTGGTGATGGGCGCGATCTACAGCGCCAAGGACTCGTACTCGATCGGCTTCATGCTCCTCTCCGACCTGGCGCTCGCGGGCTGTGTGTACGCGTACGGGCGGATGCGCGGGCTCCGGCCGGGCGGTGAGGAGCCGGACCCGGAGCCGGCGAGGGCGACGGCGGGCCGTCCCTGAGGAGGTCTCGGGGCAACCTCGGGGGAAGCTCGGGGAAGCGTTCGGAGAATGCCTCCGCCGTGCGGGCAGAATCCTCCCGGTGACCTTGGCGAGACCCCTCGCCCCCGACCCGAGGAGGACGACCGGTGAGTGTGCTCTTTCCCGCCGTCGCTGCCCGTTCCGACCGGCCCGCGCTGCGCTGCGGCGCGGACTCGCTGACGTACGGGGAGCTGGCGCGGGCCGCCGGTTCCCTCGCCGCCCGGCTCGACGGCGTGGAGCGGGTCGCCGTCTGGGCGACGCCGACCGCGCGCACGGCGGTCGCGGTGGTCGCCGCCCTGCTCGCGGGTGTCCCCGCCGTGCCGCTCAATCCGCGCACGGGCGAGCGGGAGCTGGCGCACATCCTCGGGGACAGCGCTCCGGGCGCGGTGCTCGCGGGCCCGGAGGACATACTGCCGGCGGGGTTCGGGAAGCTCTCCCGGATCGACGTGGGGCTCGACGCGACGGGCCCCGCACCCGGGGCCGGGGAGAAGGACATCGACCCCGAGTCCCCCGCCCTGGTCGTCTACACCTCCGGCACGACGGGCCCGCCGAAGGGCGTCCTGCTCTCCCGCCGGGCGGTCGCCGCGTCGCTGGACGCGCTGGCCGAGGCCTGGGCGTGGACGGCCGACGACGTCCTGGTGCACGCGCTGCCGCTGTTCCACGTCCACGGGCTGGTCCTCGGGATCCTGGGCCCGCTGCGGCGCGGCGGCGAGGTCCGGCACCTGGGCGCGTTCTCGGTGGAGGGGGTGGCGCGGGAGCTGGGCGCCGGGGGCGGCACGGTGCTGTTCGGCGTGCCGACCATGTACCACCGGCTCGCGGACGCGCTCTCCGGCGACGAGGGGCTGGTCCGGGCGCTGGCCGGGGCGCGGCTCCTCGTCTCCGGTTCGGCGGCGCTGCCGGTCCACGACCACGAGCGGATCGCGGCGGCGACGGGCCGGACGGTCGTGGAGCGGTACGGGATGACGGAGACCCTGATGAACACCGGCGTGCGGCCGGGCGGGGAGCCCCGGCCGGGGACGGTCGGGACCCCGCTGCCGGGCGTGGAGCTGCGGCTCGTGGACGAGGACGGCTCGGTGCTCGGCGCGTACGACGGGGAGACGGTCGGGGAGGTGCAGGTGCGCGGGCCGAACCTGTTCTCCGGCTATCTGAACCGCCCGGAGGCGACGGCGGCGGCCTTCGACGGGGACTGGTTCCGCACCGGTGACGTGGCGGTGCGGGAGGCGGACGGGACGGTGCGCCTGGTGGGCCGCCGGGCGACCGACCTGATCAAGAGCGGCGGCTACAAGATCGGGGCGGGCGAGATCGAGAACGCGCTGCTCGACCATCCGGGGGTGCGGGAGGCGGCCGTCACCGGCGAGCCCGATCCGGACCTGGGCGAGCGGATCGTGGCCTGGGTGGTGCCGGCGGACGCTTCGGCGCCCCCGGTGGAGACGGAGCTCGCGGACCACGTGGCCGGACTCCTCGCCCCGCACAAGCGGCCCCGGGCGGTGCGCTATCTGGAGGCGCTCCCCCGCAACGACATGGGGAAGGTCCTGAAGAAGGCGCTGCCGGCGGCGGGGCGGACGTGAGGAGGCCGGGCCCCCCGGAGGGAACCCGGCCCCGCGTGCCGTGCGCGCGCCTACCGCACGCCCACCGCGCGGATCAGCTCCTGCGTGACCGAGCCGCCCCGGTCGTCGCTCGCGCCGGCCCGCAGCGAGACGGAACCGGCGCCGCGCGGGATCCGCAGCTCGCCGTTCCAGGAGGCGCCGTGGCGGTCCTTCCTCAGGGCGACCTCCTGCCAGGTCCTGCCCTCGTCGTAGGAGACCTCCAGGGTGCCGGTGCGGAGGGTGCCGGTGCCGGTCGCGCCCTTCACGTACTCCGCGAAGATCCCGACGGGCAGGCGGCCTCCGGCGCGCACGTCGCCGTGGAGGTCGGTGTCCAGGTCGAAGCCGAGGTTGAGCATCGGCAGGTAGGTGATCCGGTCGGACGGGGTCTCGGCGGAGCGGAAGGTCCACTCGCTGTGGCCCTCGGTGCCGAGCCGCCAGCGGTCCCGGTCGAGCGCGGTGTCGGTGACGACCTTGTAGGTCGCCTCCCGCGCCGGGGCGTCCCAGGCGTAGGCGGCGGAGCTCGTCTCGCGGTCGACGCGGACGCCGTCGACGTACACCTCGGTGTACTGGGTCATCGAGTCGTCGTTCCACACGTTGCCGAAGCCGGTGTGGTCGGTGCCGGAGTCGCCCCAGCCGGGGGTGTTGAACCGCAGGTCGTTGCCGGTGCGCTGCTGGCCCCAGCCGAGGCCGGTGCCCAGCCACGGGTGCCAGACGGGGCCGAACCAGTTGAGGTCGACGCGGCTGCCGCCCCGGTAGGACGGGGTCCCGCCGCGCTCCTCCAGGGAGTCGCCGAGGTCGACGGACTCGTGCCAGCGCTGGCCGGTGCCGGTGGAAACGTACTCGGTGCGCTCGGCGGGGAAGGCGATGTGCTCCTTGAAGCCGAAGCCGATCGGGAAGGTGTCGGTGATCGAGTAGCGGAACTCGCCGCCCGATTCCTCGCGCCCGGTGGGCGCGTGGAAGGTGGAGGAGATCGTGGCCAGGTCCTTGCGGCCGGGGCGGAAGACGAGGTCCTCGCCGATGGCGCCGAGGTGCCCCTCGGAGAGGTCGTAGGTGTACGGGGTGAAGCGGGTGCCGGTCAGGTCGACGCGCTTGCCGCGGGCGGCGGCGCTGGCGAGCCGCCGGGCGTCGGCCGCGTTCACGGTGGCGACGGGGAGCGGGCGGTCCTGGTAGTCGGCGGTGCCGAACCACTTCATCAGGCGGCCGGGCTCGCCGTCGGTGACGAACAGGGCCTCGGCGCCCGCGTCCTGGGCGGTCTGGGCGAGCCGGACGGGGTCGGCGCCGTCCGTGAGGCGGACGAGGACGGCCCTGCCGGTGACGTTCCTGCCGGTGTACGCGCCGGGGGTGCCGTCGCCCGCGTCGACGAGGCCGAGGCGGTGGCCGCCTTCGAGGAGGGCGGTGCCGGCCTGCGGGGTGGCGCCGGAGAGGCGGGCGCCGTCGACGGAGGCCTCCAGGAGCGGCTTGCCGAGGCGCCAGACGGTCTGGTACTCGAAGGTGCCGGTGGCGGGCTCGGCGGTGGGCGCGGCGAAGATCGAGTCGTAGGTCGGGGGGACCTGGACGGCTCCGCCGTAGGAGGCGCCGTTCGCCTCGCGGTCGAACTCCATGAGGAGCTGCCGGGTCTCGGTGCGCTTGTCGACCTCGGCGCGGATCTCGCGGAGCCGCCGTCCGTCGAGGGTGATCTCGCGGTCCCGGTCGAGGACGATCTCGGGCGCGGTGAGGAAGCCGAGGCCGAGGGAGTCCGGGCCGTGGGAGCCGCGCACGTCGAGGAAGGTGTCGACGGTGTACGTGCCGGGCTTCAGGCGCAGTTCGAGGGTGCCGGACCCGCCGACGGCGGCCGGGAACGGGTCCACGCCCGGGGCGAGCTGCTGCACGCCGAGGGAGGCGGGGGCGGGGGCGCCGTCGCGGTCCTTGACGTGGACGGTGAGGGTGTGGCGCTCCTCCTCCTTGACCAGGCCGAGGGCGGTGCGGGCGACGGGCGTACCGCCGGCGGTGGCGGTGATCCGGCCGGAGGACTGTCCGACGGGGGCCCTGGTGCCGTCGCCGGTGACGGTGGTGGACGCGGTGCCGTGGGCGGGGACGGTGAGGGTGGTGTCGGCGAGGGCGGCGACCCCGGCGGGCATGCCCTCGACGGCGAGGCTCAACTCGACGGGAATGTCGGAGGAGTTGGTGTAGGCGACGGTCTTCGTGACCGGCTCGTTCTCCTCGTACGGCCAGGAGGTGAAGCCGAGGTCGGCGGAGCCGGTGGCGGTGACGTGCGCGGAGATCGCGGCGGGCACGTCGACCCGGCCGGCGCCGAGCGCGTACGCGGTGGCGTCGAGCGGCTTCGACGAGGACATCAGCGCGTCCTTGAGGCGGGCGCCGGTCCAGTCGGGGTGCCGTTCGGCGAGGAGGGCGGCGACGCCGGCGACGTGCGGGGTCGCCATGGACGTGCCGCTCATCGCGGTGTAGAGGCCGCTGCCGGAGGCGAGTCGGGAGCGGGCGGCGAGGATGTCGACGCCGGGGGCCGAGAGGTCGGGCTTGAGGGCCTGGTCGCCGTGGCGGGGGCCCTGGCTGGTGAAGGAGGCGGCGCGGTCGTCGGAGTCGACGGCGCCGATGGTGAGCGCGGAGTCGGCGGCGCCGGGCGAACCGATGGAGCCGGGGGCGCCGGAGTTGCCGGCGGCGACGACGAAGAGGGCGCCGGTCTCGGCGGAGAGGGTGTTGACGGCTTGGGCCATCGGGTCGGTGCCGTCGCTGGGTTCGGGGGAGCCGAGGCTCATCGAGACGATCTTCGCGTCGATGTCCTCGGCGGCCCACTCCATGCCGGCGATGATCTGCGACTCGGTGCCGGAGCCCTCGTCGCTGAGGACCTTGCCGACGGCGAGGACGGCGCCGGGGGCGACGCCCTTCTCCCTGCCGTCGGAGCCGGCGCCGCTGCCGCCGACGGTGGAGGCGACGTGGGTGCCGTGGCCGTTGCGGTCGGCGACCTCCTCGCCCTCGATGAAGGACTTCGACTCGGCGACCCGGCCGGCGAGGTCGGGGTGGGCGAGGTCGGCGCCGGTGTCGAGGACGGCGACCTTGACGCCCTTGCCGGTGAGCCCGGCCTCCCAGGCCTTCGGGGTGCCGATCTGGGCGTTGGAGTCGGCCATGGCGGCCCGGACCCGGCCGTCGAGCCAGACCTTGACGGGGGCGGCGGCGCCGCGGGCGGCCGGGGCGGTGAAGGCCTGCCAGAAGGCGGCGGGGTCGGTGGCCGTGACGGCGGCGCCGCCGATGCTGGGCAGGGTGCGGACGGTCTCGGCGCCGCGCGGGGCGGCGACCGGGCTCCGGGCGCCCTTGCCGCCGTAGGCGACGATCAGGGGCAGGTCGCCGGTGACGCCCTGCTCGACGAGGCCGGTGACGTCGAAGAGGCGCGGGTCGAGCGCGCCGGAGGCCAGGTGGGGGCGGGCCTCGTCGGGGATCACGGTGATCCGGCCGTTCGAGGTCTGCGTGCGGATCGCGCCGGTGGCGCCCTTCGCCCGGTCGACGGTGACGGTCCGCCGCCCGTCGCCGAGTTCGGTGAGGGTGACGCGGTCTCCGGTCACGAGGGTGACGGTGCTGCTCGTCGCGGACGCCTTGAAGGTGTCCGGCAGGGCGGAGGCGGCGGTCCCGGCGGCGGTCTGTCCGGCCGAGAGCATCACGAGGGAGACGCCCGCGGCGAGCAGCCCGGCCCTCCCTCTGGCGATGGGTGTGGACATCGGCGACGTACTCCTCGTGGCCCGGGGTCGGGGGTGTTCCGGGTGCCGCGAGGAGTCTTGGCTCAGGGAAGGGGTGTTGACCCCTGTCCTTCCTGGCGGTTATGCGCCGTGGCGGCCAACCGCCAGGACAGGCGGGGTCGTTCGGGGAGATTGCTCCCGGAGCCGGGTCGAGCGCGTCATAGCGGCGGAATCCGCGCCCGTACAGGGCGAGCAGTCAGACGGCGACGACGCGGGCGATCCCGCCAACGGTGATCGCGACGACCACGGCGAAGGCACCCTGGAGCCGGCCGCACATCTCGTCGGGGGTGGCGGTGGGGGGCAGAGGCGTGCAGCGGGGTGAGGTCGGCGAAAAGCCGCCGACGCTCCCGCTCCCGTTCCCGCCCGCGTCGGCGGCGGTCACGCGACGTCGTACCGCAGCTCGGGGCGCTCCCAGTGGACGTGGCCGGAGGGCGGGACGGTGCCGGTGCGGACGGCGCCGGTGCGCAGGTAGAACTCCTCGGCGGGCGGGTGCGCGACGACCTTCACGGAACCGACCCCGGCGGCCCCGGCCTGCCCGACCATGTGCTCCATGAGCAGCCGCCCGATGCCGAGCCCCTGGGCCTCGTCGGCGACGAACGTGAGGTCGAGCTCGGCTTCGCCCCCGGCCCCGGCCCCGGCCCCGTCGACGAGGAGCGCGTAGAACCCGAGCACCTTGCCGCTCCCGCCCCCGTCCCCGTCCCCGCCCCCGTCGACGGCGACGAAGACGGGATGGTGCTCGATGTAGGGACCACCCACCTGGTACCCCTCGACCATGGCGGCGTAGTCCCCCCGGTAGGCCCGGGAGCCCCGTACGAGCCGGGTGAGCCGCCGGGAGTCGTCGGCGGTGGCGCGCCGGATGGTGATGTCGGACATGGGGCGAGTATAGGGACGGATGGGGAACTGACTCCTTACCGCTTGGCGAGCGGGGAGACGGGAGGGCGGAAGCCCGACCTTCCGGGATTCGAACGGCAGATTCGGCAGATCGTTCGAAAGTCGACCCGGGAGGGGTGCGGGCGAAGGGTGAAGATCGCCGCTGGGTTTACGATGCGTCATCATGCAAGCACGATGCGTCACTCTCGGTGCGCCGCCGGCTCCCGTTCACGGGGGCGCCGCACAGGCCTCCGGAGCACCCCTCCCCGGTCCCTCCCTTCGGTCTTTCCGGGCAACACCCCTGCCTGGTGACGGAACGCCGACCGCCGGACCGAGGGTCACGCATCGTCACGGGCGGACGTGAGCACACGGGCTCAGGAACCGCACGCCCCCAGCGCATGCTTGTCCTCCGCACGCCCCTCCCTCTCGCACCCCTTCGAACGGATCGACCGCGCCACCCCCGACAGGTCCGGCCTGCCGCCCCCACACCCCACGCCCCACGCCCCCACCAGCCCTCACCGAGGACATCCCCACCATGACGTACTGCGCGCCACCCTTACCCGGTGTCTCCCTCGCCGCCCCCGGCCCCCGGCCGGTGCCGCCGTCCCCCGGCGCGGGTGGGCTCGACCGGGCGCGGGCCCGGCTCGCCGCCCGGCTCGTGGCCGCCGCCGGGCCGGACGGCCTGCTGCGGGCGCCCTGTGACAGCCGGATGCTGGAAACCGCCCTGGCCCTGCGCCTGCTGACGGTGACGGACGTGGACCCGGACGCGCGGGAGCGGCTCACGCGGCGCCTGAAGACCGGTCTGGACGAGGGCGCCCCCGACCCCGTGCAGGAGGCGGCGGCCCGCGCGGCCCTCGGCGAGTACGCGGACGGGCGGGGCGCCCTGGCCCGCCTGCTCGGCGGCTTCGACCACTTCACCGCCGGGCGCAAGCACCTGATGTTCCGGACGGTCCTGGCGGAGCTGGGTGCCGACGCGTTCGCCGGACTCCCCGACCCCGGCTCCGCCTTCGAGGCGCGCGGCCAGCAGCGCTGGCTGATCACGGAGATGGCCGCCCTGAAGGTCCTGCACGCCTTCGGCACGCGTTCGCCCCGGCTCGTCACCGAGGACGACTGGCGGGCCCTGGAGCCCTGCGCGCTCCCCGGCCCGCCCCCGTACGGCAACCACCTCGCCCGGGTCCTCGCCCTGCTCGCGCTGCGGTTACGCCCCCGGTACGCGGCGGCCGTCCGGGAGCGGGCGCGGGAGCTGCGGAACGTGCTGCGCGAGGACGGCGGGCTGCCGTTCCTCACGGGCATGGACGTCTTCGCGACGGCGACGGGCGGTCTCGCCCTGGCCGGCGCGGGGGCGCCCGTCGCCACTCTGCGAGCCCTCGCGGCAGCTCTGGCGTCCCATCAGAATCGAGATGGTGGCTGGGGGTTCGACCGGGGTGTCGGACAGAGCGACGTGGACGACACGGCGTACTGCGTGGAGTTCCTGCGGACGGTGCCCCCGGAGCGGCCCGGAGCCGGGCCCGGACCCGGAACCGAAACGGCGGCCGGCGAGCGGTACCTGCTCGCCCGGCAGGGCGAGGACGGCGGCTTCCCGACCTTCGAGCGCGGGACGGCCTCGGAGGTGGCGATAACGGCGGCGGCGGTGAACGCGCTGGCCCCCGAGCCCGCGCACCGCGCGGCGGTGGCGGCCGCCGTCCGGTTCGTCACGGCCCGGCAGGAGGCGGCCGGCCCGTACGAGCGGAGCTGGAGCCTCAACGAGAGCAACGCCCTGTTCCGCACGGTCCTCGCCCACGACTCCTTCCTCGCGGTGGCGCCCGGCCACCCGGCGGCGGCCGGGGCGGCGCGGGCCCGGGCGCGGGCGGCGGCCCGGCTGCTGGAGACCCAGAACCGGGACGGCGGCTGGGGGCACGTGCCGTCGGACCCGAGCGACCCGATCAGTACGGCGTACGCGCTGATCGCCGTGGCCCGTACGCCGGGCGCGCGGATCGCGACCGCGCGGGCGGTGCGCCACCTCCTGGAGCGGCAGCGGCCGGACGGCGGCTTCACGTCACGCCCGGACCAGGCGGGCCCCCGGCCGCTCGCCTACCACGTACCGCTCCTGACGGACGTCTGCGTGCTGCTCGGCCTGAACCACGCGCGCGCGGGACTGCCGGGGCTCTAGCGGGACCGTCAGGGCCCCGGGAGACTCAGGCGCAGCCGGAGAGGTCCTCGGGGTCGGCCGCGTCGAGCCGGACGGCCAGCGCGTGGAGCCGTTCGCGCAGGTCGCCGAGTTCCGCGAGGTCGAGGCCGGTGGCGGCGGCGATCCGGCGCGGCACGCCGAGGGCCTTCTCCCGCAGCGCGACCCCGGCCCCCGTGAGGCGCACGGTGACGGACCGCTCGTCCTCGGGGCTGCGCCGCCGCTCGACGTACCCGGCCGCCTCCAGCCGCTTGAGCAGCGGCGACAGGGTCCCGGAGTCGAGGCGCACCCGCTCCCCGATGCCCTTCACGGACAGCTCGCGGTGCTCCCAGAGCACGAGCATCACGAGGTACTGGGGGTAGGTGAGCCCGAGCTCCTTGAGGGCCTCGCGGTAGACGCCGTTGAAGGCGCGGGTCGCCGCGTGCAGCGAGAAGCAGATCTGCCGGTCGAGGCGCAGGAAGTCCCCGTCGGGAAGACCGGCGAGGTCGTCGGGGAGGATCTCGGACATCTCCATGCCCCCAGGATACGCGAGGGCGCATCACACCCAATTGAGTTGCGCACAACTAAATAGCGCGCTACAAATAAAGGGCCACCGCATCCCAGGACAGGACGGAAGAGGAACCCATGGACGCGATCTACACCGCCGTCGCCACCGCCAACGGCCGCGAGGGCCGCGCCGTCAGCTCCGACGGCCACATCGACCTCCCGCTCGCCCACCCGCAGGCCCTCGGCGGCAACGGGCAGGGCACCAACCCCGAGCAGCTCTTCGCCGCCGGGTACGCGGCCTGTTTCGCGAGCGCGATGGGCGTGGTCGCCCGCCAGGAGAAGATCGACATCACGGACGCCTCCGTCACCGCCGAGGTCTCCATCGGCAAGGACCCCGCCGACGGCGGCTTCGGCCTCGCGGTCGTCATGCGCGCCGAGTTCCCGGAGCACCTCCAGGGCGAGGCGGGCCTGGCCCTCCTGAAGAAGACCCACGCCTTCTGCCCGTACTCCAAGGCCACCCGCGGCAACATCGAGGTCGAGCTGGTCGTCGAGTAACCACGCCCCCGCTTACGCCTCCACCCAGCCCGCGCTCCCGCCCCCGCCTCCGGGCGGGAGCCGCCTCCGCGCGGGAGCCGTACGAAGGTCCCGGTGCCGCCCCCGCGCGCCGGGACCTTCGCACGACCGGCACCGGGGGTTCGTCCGCCGTACGGCGGGCAGCCATGGGACGGCCGCCGGGCGGTGGCCCGTGGGCGCTGTCCTTGGGGCGCCCGTCGGGCAGGAGCCCGGCCGCCGCACGCGCGCCCCACCCGTGCCCGCCCCCACCCGGAGGAGAACTCCCCCATGGCCGACCTCGACCGCCGCCGGTTCCTTCAGCTGACCGGCGGCGCCGCCGCGTTCACCCTGCTCTCGGAGAGCATCGCCCGCGCCGCCGCGATACCGGCGCAGGGTTCCACCGGCACCCTGCAGGACGTCGAACACATCGTGGTCCTGATGCAGGAGAACCGGTCCTTCGACCACTACTTCGGCTCGCTGAAGGGGGTGCGCGGCTTCGGCGACCCCCGGCCGGTGACCCTGCCCGGCGGGAAGTCCGTCTGGAACCAGTCCGACGGCTCCAAGGTGACCCTGCCGTTCCGGCCGCAGAGCACGAAGCTGGGCATGGAGTTCCTCCAGGGCCTCAACCACGACTGGGCGGGCGGCCAGAAGGCCTTCGCGCAGGGCCGGTACGACCAGTGGATCCCGGCCAAGACCAAGGCCACGATGGCGTACCTCACGCGCGAGGACATCCCGTTCCACTACGCGCTCGCCGACGCGTTCACGATCTGCGACGCCTACCACTGCTCGTTCATCGGCTCCACCGACCCGAACCGCTACTACCTGTGGAGCGGCCACACCGGGAACGACGGCACGGGCGGCGGCCCGGTCCTCAACAACGCCGAGGCGGGCTACGGCTGGAAGACGTACCCCGAGCGCCTGGAGGCGGCCGGGGTCTCCTGGCGGATCTACCAGGACGTCGGCGACGGCCTGGACGCGGCGGGCTCCTGGGGCTGGATCAACGACGCGTACCGGGGCAACTACGGCGACAACTCCCTCCTCTACTTCAACAGCTACCGCAACGCCCAGCCGGGGAACCCGCTGTACGACAAGGCCCGCACGGGCACGAACGCCAAGAACGGCGAGGGCCTCTTCGACCGGCTGCGCGCCGACGTCCAGGGCGGCCGGCTGCCGAAGGTCTCCTGGATCGCGGCCCCGGAGGCCTTCTCCGAGCACGCGAACTGGCCGTCCAACTACGGCGCCTGGTACATCGCGCAGGTCCTGGACGCGCTGACCTCGAACCCGGACGTGTGGGCGCGCACGGCGCTGTTCATCACGTACGACGAGAACGACGGCTTCTTCGACCACGTGGTCCCGCCGTACGTCCCGGCCTCGGCGGCGCAGGGCCTCTCCACGGTCGCGACCGCCCTGGACCACTTCCCCGGGAAGACGGGATACGTCGCCGGTCCCTACGGCCTCGGGCCGCGCGTCCCGATGATCGTCGTCTCACCCTGGTCGAAGGGCGGTTACACCTGCTCGGAGACCTTCGACCACACCTCGGTCATCCGCTTCATGGAGGCGCGCTTCGGCGTCCGGGAGCCGCAGATCTCCCCCTGGCGGCGGGCCGTCTGCGGCGACCTGACCTCGGCCTTCGACTTCACGCGCACGGACGCCCGGCCGGCCTCCCTGCCGCCGACCGCCGGCTACTACCCGCCGGACCGGGACCGCCACCCCGACTTCCCGGCCACCGCGCCCGCGACGGGCACGATGCCCCGCCAGGAGCGGGGCGCGAAGCCGACCCGTCCGCTGAAGTACGCCCCGTACGTGGACGGCGCCGCCGACACGACGGCCGGCACCTACCGCCTGACCTTCGGCGCGGGCCCCGGCGCGGGCGCGCAGTTCCACGTCACCTCGGCGAACCGCACGGACGCGCCCTGGACGTACACGGCGGAGGCGGGCAAGTCGATCGCGGACACCTGGAACACGAAGTACTCGGCCGGCGTCACCGACCTCACGGTCCACGGCCCGAACGGCTTCCTGCGCCGCTTCCGCTCCCCCGGGAAGACGGCCGTCCCCGAGATCGCCGCCCGCCACAACGCCGCCACGGGCCGCCTGGACCTGACCTTCACCAACGCGGGTGCGACCACGACGGTGACCGTCACCGACGCCTACGGGGGCACCCCGAAGACCCTGACGGTCGCCAAGGACGCCACGGCCACCCACACCGTCGTGCCGGCCCCAGGCCACCGCTGGTACGACGTGACGATCACCTCGCCCGTCTCCCCCGACTACCTCCGCCGCCTGGCGGGCCACGTGGAGACGGGCGCCCCGGACGTCTCGGACCCGGGGATCCTGACGTACTGACCGGTCCGCCCCGCGTCCCGCACCGGCTCCCGTCGGCGCGGGACGCGGGCGCACGCGCGCTCGAAAGGCGCTCGGAGTGGCGAACGGGTGATTCCGGCGTGTCCCTCTGGTGGCACGCGTCACGACGGGTGCATCGTGGGCGCAGGCATCGCGGATGCCCGGCGCATCCACGGGCAAAACCTTCCTGCGCCCACGAACGGTGAGTGGGGCGGGTGGGACTCGAACCCACGGCCGACGGATTATGAGTCCGCTGCTCTAACCGGCTGAGCTACCGCCCCGTTCGGTGAGGCGCGTACATGTGTGCGCGCCGTCTGCCGCAGCATAGCCGCTCATACGATCTCCTGCTCCGGATGATCGGCTCTGCTCGATCATGAGGACTCCGCCGCGCCCCGTACGGTTCCCCGGAACGCGAAAAAGGACCCCGAAGGGTCCTCTTCCGTTCCGCTCCCCCGGCTGGACTCGAACCAGCAACCCTCCGGTTAACAGCCGAATGCTCTGCCAATTGAGCTACAGGGGATCGCGCTCCCCCGACTGGACTCGAACCAGTAACCTGCCGGTTAACAGCCGGCTGCTCTGCCAATTGAGCTACAGGGGATTGCTGCGTTGCACCGAACGGATCCACCTCGGACCTTCCCGGGCGGCGCTCGCTCGCTGCGACACATACATTAGCGCAAGCAGGGGGGTGCTCCGCCAATCGGTATCGCCGTGGCACCGCCGTGGACACCGGGGATGCGTCCGGGGGCGCATCAGTGAAGCTCTTCAGGGAAGGTGATGGCCATGCGATACAAGCTGACCTTCGTCATCGGACTCGCCCTCGGCTACGTGATCGGAACGCGGGCCGGACGCGAGCGCTACGAGCAGTTGAAGAAGTCCGCCAAGGAGTTCACCGACAACCCGGCCGTGCGGAACGCCGCCGAGTCCGCCGCCCAGACCGGGCGGCAGGTCGCCGGCAAGGCCGCGCACGTCGTGGGCGACAAGGTGGGCGACCACCTGCCGCCCGCCGTGGCCGACAAGGTCCACGCGCTGCGCGAGCGCGGCCAGAGCAACGGGAAGGTCGCGAACGACGAGTGGGGCACCAGCAACACCTGAGGCCCCGCGTGCGGCAGAATCTGTGTCATGGGGATAGTCGCCGGACTGGACAGCTCTGCTGAGTTCACACGCATCGTCGTCTGTGACACCGACACGGGTGCCGTACTGCGCCAGGGGTACGCCCCGCATCCCGGCGAGCCGAAGGCCGTGGACGTCGATCCGCAGACCTGGCTGCTCTCGCTCGGGGAGGCCGCCACCGGCGGCCTCCTCGAGGGCGTGGAGGCGATCGGCGTCTCCGCGCAGCAGCACGGGCTCGTGCCGCTCGACGCGCAGGGCGGCCTCGTGCGGCCCGCGCTCGTGCGCAACGACAAGCGGGCGCAGGTCGCCGCCGCCGACCTCGTCGACGGGCTCGGCGGGCGGCACGCCTGGGCCGAGGCCGTCGGCAGCGTGCCCTCCGCCGGGCAGCCGGTCGCCAAGCTGCGCTGGCTGGCCCGCACCGAGCCCGAGCACGCCCGGCGCACCGCCCTCGTCCTCCAGCCGCACGACTGGCTGGTCTGGCAGCTCCTCGGCCGCCCCGCGCGCCGCACCACCGACCGCGGCGCCGCCTCCGCCACCGGCTACTGGTCGGCCCGCACCGGCGCGTACCGCCCCGACCTGGTCGAGCTCGCGCTCGGGCACCAGGCCGCGCTGCCCGAGGTCCTCGGGCCCGCCGACGCCGCCGGCACCACCCCCGAGGGCCTGCTGATCTCCGCCGGCACCGGCGAGACGATGGCCGCCGCCCTCGGCCTCGGGCTCGGCCCCGGCGACGCGGTGGTCTCCCTCGGCGCCTCCGGCTCCGTGATGGCCGTGCACCACGAGGCCCTCGCCGACCCCGGCGGCATGATCACCTCCTTCGCCGACGCCACCGGCATGCACCTGCCGGTCGTCTCCACCTCCAACGCGGTGCGGGCGCTGCGCGGCACCGCCGAGATGCTGGGCCTCGACTCCCTCGAAGAGCTCTCCGCGCTCGCCCTGAAGTCGACGCCGGGCGCCTCCGGGCTCGTCCTGCTGCCCTACCTGGAGGGCGAGCGGACCCCGAGCCTGCCGCACGCGGCGGGCACGCTCAGCGGGCTGCGGCGCGAGTCGATGAAGCCCGAGCACCTGGCGCGGGCGGCGTTCGAGGGGATGCTCTGCTCGCTCACCGACGCCCTGGACGTGCTGCGCGGACGGGGCGTGGAGGTGCGACGGGTCTTCCTGCTCGGCGCCGCCGCCGCGCTGCACGCGGTGCAGGCGCTCTCGCCCGCCCTCTTCGGCGCGCAGGTCGTCGTCCCGCAGCCGGCCGACTACGCGGCGCTCGGCGCGGCCCGGCAGGCCGCCTGGGCCCTCGGGGTCGCGCGGGGCACGCTCTCGCCCTCCGCTCCCCCGGCCTGGCAGGGCGCCGCCGCGCAGGTCCTGGAGCCGGGCGACGAGCGGGCGGAGGGGCAGGCCGTGCGGCAGCAGTACACGGCGACGCGGGAGCAGATCCACCCGGGCGCGTTCGGCGGGTAGCGGGGCCCGGGAAGCCCCGGCGGGGCGCGTGCGGAAGACCCCTCACGGGTCCTTCGTAAAGACTTCCCCAGGGTTTCCACCGCCCCGGAAACCGGTCGTAACGGCCCGGGGCGGCGGGCGATAGTAAGTCCCGTGCTCATAAGACTTCTCCGGACCCACCTACGGCCGTATCGAAAACCCGTCGCGCTGCTCGTGCTGCTCCAGTTCCTG
Organism: Streptomyces sp. NPDC088915; assembly: GCF_044749825.1. Classification (NCBI taxonomy): domain Bacteria; kingdom Bacillati; phylum Actinomycetota; class Actinomycetes; order Kitasatosporales; family Streptomycetaceae; genus Streptomyces; species Streptomyces sp. NPDC088915. Next base: position 581,881 of record NZ_JBIVIR010000002.1, on the reverse strand, counting down.
CAGACCTGCGCGAGCCTCTACCTGCCGACCCTGAACGCCGACATCATCGACAACGGCGTCGTGCACGGGGACACCGGCTACATCCTGCGGTTCGGCGCCCTGATGGTCGGCGTCTCCGTCGTGCAGGTCGTCTGCAACGTCGGGGCCGTGTACTACGGCGCGCGGACCGCGTCCGCCCTCGGCCGGGACGTGCGCGGCGCCGTCTTCGACCGGGTGCAGTCCTTCTCCGCCCGGGAGCTGGGGCACTTCGGCGCGCCCTCGCTGATCACCCGTACGACCAACGACGTGCAGCAGGTCCAGACGCTGGTCCTCATGGCGTTCACGCTGATGGTCTCCGCGCCCATCATGTGCGTCGGCGGCATCGTGATGGCGCTCGGCCAGGACGTGCCGCTCTCGGGCGTGCTGCTCGCGGTGGTCCCGGTGCTCGGCGTCTCCGTGTCGCTGATCGTGCGGCGGATGCGGCCGCTCTTCCGGACCATGCAGACGCGCCTCGACACGGTGAACCGGGTGCTGCGCGAGCAGATCACCGGCAACCGGGTCATCCGGGCCTTCGTGAAGGACGGGTACGAGGAGGAGCGCTTCCGGGGTGCGAACGGCGAGCTGACCGACGTGTCGATGGCGACCGGCCGGCTGATGGCGCTGATGTTCCCGACGGTGATGACGGTCGTGAACGTGTCCAGCGTGGCCGTGGTCTGGTTCGGCGCGCACCGCATCGACGGCGGCGACATGGAGATCGGCGCGCTGACCGCCTTCCTCGCCTATCTGATGCAGATCGTGATGGCCGTCATGATGGCCACCTTCATGTTCATGATGGTGCCGCGCGCCGAGGTGTGCGCCGAGCGCATCGAGGAGGTCCTCGCGACCGACTCCAGCGTGGTGCCGCCGGCCGACCCCGTGACGGCGCTCGACCGGCGCGGGCACCTGGAGGTCAGGGGCGCGGAGTTCCGCTACCCGGGCGCGGAGGAGCCGGTCCTCAAGGACGTCGGGCTCGTCGCCCGGCCCGGCGAGACCACCGCGATCATCGGTTCGACGGGCAGCGGCAAGTCGACCCTGCTCGGGCTCGTGCCCCGGCTCTTCGACGCGACCGGCGGCGAGGTCCTCGTGGACGGCGTGGACGTCCGCGTCCTCGACCCCGCCCTCATGGCCAGGACCGTCGGGCTCGTGCCCCAGAAGCCGTACCTCTTCTCGGGGACGGTGGCGACGAACCTGCGGTACGGGAAGCCCGACGCGACCGACGAGGAGCTGTGGCACGCCCTGGAGACCGCCCAGGCCGCCGACTTCGTACGGAAGCTGGAACACGGTCTGAACGCACCGATCGCGCAGGGCGGCACCAACGTCTCCGGCGGGCAGCGGCAGCGGCTCGCCATCGCGCGGACGCTCGTGCAGCGGCCGGAGATCTACCTGTTCGACGACTCGTTCTCCGCGCTCGACTACGAGACGGACGCCCTGCTGCGGGCCGCGCTCGCCGAGGAGACGGCCGACGCGACCGTGGTGATCGTCGCCCAGCGGGTGTCGACCATCCGGGACGCCGACCGGATCGTGGTCCTCGACGAGGGCCGGGTCGTGGGCACCGGGCGGCACCACGAGCTGATGGCGGACAACGAGACGTACCGGGAGATCGTGCTCTCCCAGCTGACCGAGGCGGAGGCAGCCTGATGGCCGGTCCTGGCGGACGCATGATGGCCGGTGGCGGCCCCGACCAGCGGTCGATGGACTTCAAGGGCTCGGGCAGGCGGTTGCTGCGGCAGCTCGCGCCGGAGCGCGGGACGCTCTGGGTGATGCTGGTCGCCGGCGTGCTCTCGGTGGCGGCCTCCGTGGTCGGGCCGAAGATCCTGGGCCGGGCGACGGACCTGATCTTCGCCGGTGTGATCGGGCGGCAGACGGACCCGGGCACGACGAAGGCGGAGACCCTGGAGCGGCTGCGCGCCGGGGGGCAGGACGGCATGGCGGACATGCTGTCCGGGGTCGACTTCATCCCGGGGCAGGGGATCGACTTCCCGGCCGTGGGCGGGGTGCTGCTCCTGGTCCTCGCGGTGTACGTGGCGGCGGGCCTGCTGATGCTGGTCTCCACCCGGCTGTCGATCAAGGTGATCAACCGGACGGTCTACCGGATGCGGGAGGACGTCCAGACGAAGCTGGCGCGGCTGCCGCTGTCGTACTTCGACAGGGCCAAGCGCGGCGAGGTGCTGTCCCGGGCGACCAACGACATCGACAACGTCTCGCAGACGCTCCAGCAGTCGATGGGCCAGCTGATCAACTCGCTGCTCACGATCGTGGGCGTCCTCGCGATGATGTTCTGGATCTCGCCGCTGCTCGCCCTGGTGGCGCTGGTGACGGTGCCGGTGTCGGTGTTCGTGGCGGCGCGGATCGGCAAGCGCTCGCAGCCGCACTTCGTGCAGCAGTGGAAGTCCACGGGCACGCTCAACGCGCACATCGAGGAGATGTACACCGGGCACGCCCTGGTGAAGGTCTTCGGGCGGCAGGAGGAGTCCGCGCGGGACTTCCGCGAGCAGAACGAGGCGCTGTACGAGGCCGGGTTCAAGGCGCAGTTCAACTCCGGCGTGATGCAGCCGGTGATGTTCTTCGTGTCGAACATCAACTACGTCCTGGTGGCCGTGGTCGGCGGTCTGCGGGTGGCGAGCGGCACGCTCTCCATCGGTGACGTGCAGGCCTTCATCCAGTACTCGCGCCAGTTCTCGATGCCGCTGACGCAGGTGGCGTCGATGGCGAACCTGGTGCAGTCGGGCGTGGCCTCGGCCGAGCGGGTCTTCGAGCTGCTCGACGCGGAGGAGCAGGAGCCGGACGCCCCGACGGGCGAGGAGCCACTGGAATCCCGGGGCCGGGTCGCCCTGGAGCACGTCTCCTTCCGCTACGAGGAGGACAAGCCGCTCATCGAGGACCTGTCCCTGACGGTGGAGCCGGGCCAGACGGTCGCGATCGTCGGTCCGACGGGCGCGGGCAAGACGACCCTGGTGAACCTGCTGATGCGGTTCTACGAGGTGACGGGCGGCCGGATCACCCTGGACGGGGTGGACATCGCGAAGACGTCCCGCGAGCGGCTGCGGAGCGGGATCGGGATGGTCCTCCAGGACACCTGGCTCTTCGGCGGGACGATCGCGGACAACATCGCGTACGGCGCGACGCGTCCGGTGACCCGCGAGGAGATCGAGGAGGCGGCGCGGGCCGCGCACGCCGACCGGTTCGTCCGGACCCTGCCCGACGGCTACGACACGGTCCTCGACGACGAGGGGTCGGGGGTGAGCGCGGGCGAGAAGCAGCTCATCACCATCGCGCGCGCGTTCCTCTCCGACCCGGTGATCCTCGTCCTGGACGAGGCCACCAGCTCGGTCGACACCCGCACCGAGGTCCTGATCCAGAAGGCGATGGCCCGCCTCGCCCACGGCCGCACCTCGTTCGTGATCGCCCACCGCCTCTCCACGATCCGCGACGCGGACGTGATCCTGGTGATGGAGAACGGCTCGATCGTGGAGCAGGGCACGCACGAGGAGCTGCTGGCGTCGGGCGGGGCGTACTCCCGGCTCTACGCGGCGCAGTTCGCGCAGGCGGTCGTCGAGGTCGACTGACGGCCGGTGGCCCGTACCGCTCCACGGGCGGTACGGGCCGCGGGCCGACCTCAGTCCAGATACCCCCTGAGCTGGTCCGCGTAGGCGTGGTCGCGGAGTTTGTTGAGGGTCTTGGACTCGATCTGGCGGATGCGTTCGCGGGTGACGCCGAAGAGCCGGCCTATCTCCTCCAGGGTGCGGGGGCGGCCGTCGTCGAGGCCGTAGCGGAGCTGGACGACCTTGCGTTCGCGTTCGCCCAGGGTGGAGAGGACGTCCTCCAGGTGGCGGCGCAGGAGGAGGAAGGCGGCGGACTCGACCGGGGAGGCGGCGTCGCCGTCCTCGATGAGGTCGCCGAGGGCGACGTCCTCCTCCTCGCCGACGGGGGTGTGCAGGGAGACCGGCTCCTGGGCGAGGCGGAGGACCTCCCCGATGCGCTCGGGGGGCAGGTCCAGGTGCGCGGCGACCTCTTCGGCGGTGGGTTCGTAGCCGCGTTCCTGGAGCATGCGGCGCTGGACGCGGATGACCCGGTTGATGAGTTCGACGACGTGGACGGGGACGCGGATGGTGCGGGCCTGGTCGGCGAGGGCCCGGGACATGGCCTGGCGGATCCACCAGGTGGCGTACGTGGAGAACTTGTAGCCGCGCGCGTAGTCGAACTTCTCGACGGCCCGGATGAGGCCGAGGTTGCCCTCCTGGACCAGGTCGAGCATGGTCAGGCCCCGGCCCACGTACCGCTTGGCGACGGAGACGACGAGGCGCAGGTTGGCCTCGATGAGCCTGCGCTTCGCGATCCTGCCGAGGACGACGAGGCGGTCCAGGTCGCTCGCGAGGCGGGTGTCCGGGTCCGGGGTGCCGGCCAGTTTCTCCTCGGCGAAGAGGCCGGCCTCGACGCGGCGGGCCAGTTCGACCTCCTCCTCGGCGGTGAGGAGGGGGATGCGGCCGATCTCGCGCAGGTACTGGCGGAAGAGGTCGGAGGAGGGACCGTTGCCGCCGGGGTCCGGGCGGCTCCGCCGGGGCGGGACGGCCGCGGGCTCCTCCGCGTCTTCCACGTTTTCGCCGGACGCTGCCCGGTCCTGCTGGTCCTGCTGGTCCTGCTGGTCCTGCGGCACGGTCTGGGTCTGCACGGCGGGCGACCTCCAGGAGGAGCGGAACGGCACCGTCGTCCAGTGTGGGGTACGACACATCGCCGCCACGAGGGGCGTGCGGTGACTTTTTGAGTCCGCCGGGTGACCGTGCGTCAGAGCGCGGCGGCGCCGTTGTTCCGCAGGGACTGCCCGTACTGGGTGAGCACCCACAGCTCGTTCTGCACGGCCGCGACCTTCTCCGGGTCGCCGTTCGGGCCGAGGCGGGCCAGGGCGCCCTGGACGTCGCGGATGCGGCGGTCGACGGCGCGCAGGCGGACGGTGACGAGCTGGTCGCCGGCGTAGGCCTCGTCGACCGTCTTGGCGAAGATCGTCTCGACGGCGAGTTCGGTGACGAGGGCCCGGACGGTGTCGTTCGGGGCGGCCGCGCGGACCGCGTCGAGGTAGTCGGGGGGGGCGCCGGTGGCGCCGCCCGCGTCCTGGACGCACTGGCGCACGGCCGCGTAGGGCGGGGCGGTGAACTCGTCGACGCCGTAGGCGTCGAAGGCCGGGGAGACCAGCTCGGGCCGCTGGAGGGCGAGCTTGAGGAGTTCGCGCTCGGTGCGGTGGGCGGGGCTGCGCAGGTTGAGGGCCGGGCCGGGCTGTGCCGCGGGGGCCTGGATCTGCGGCATCTCGCGGCGTGGCCGGTCGTCGGTGCGGCCCCGGCCGCCGCGGTCGCGCTGCCAGTGGGCGATCTGGCTGACCCGGTGCACGACGAACCGCTCGTCCATGATCCCGAGCATGCCGGCGAGCTGGACGGCGACGCCGTGCCGCACGGCCAGGTTCTTGAGCTTGGCGACGATCGGGGCGGCCTCGTCCAGGGCGGCGGCCCGGCCCGCCGGGGTCTCCAGGTCGTAGCGCCGCACGATCTGGCGGAGGGCGAACTCGAAGAGCGGGGTGCGGGGTTCGACCAGGTCGGCGACGGCCTCGTCGCCCTTGGCGAGCCGCAGGTCACAGGGGTCCATGCCCTCGGGGGCGACCGCGATGTACGTCTCGGCGGCGAACTTCTGGTCGTCCTCGAAGGCGCGCAGGGCGGCCTTCTGGCCGGCGGCGTCGCCGTCGAAGGTGAAAATGACGCGGGCCGAGCCGTTGTCCATGAGGAGGCGGCGGAGGATCTTGACGTGGTCGCCGCCGAAGGCGGTGCCGCAGGTGGCGATGGCGGTGGTGACCCCGGCGAGGTGGCAGGCCATGACGTCGGTGTAGCCCTCGACGACGACGGCCCGGCTGCTCTTGGCGATCTCCTTCTTGGCGAGGTCGATGCCGTAGAGGACCTGCGACTTCTTGTAGACCGGGGTCTCGGGGGTGTTGAGGTACTTGGGGCCGTTGTCGTCGTCGCGGAGCTTGCGCGCGCCGAAGCCGACGATCTCGCCGCCGACGTCCTTGATCGGCCACATGAGCCGGCCGCGGAAGCGGTCGATGGGGCCGCGGCGGCCGTCCTGGGAGAGCCCGGAGAGGATCAGCTCCTTGTCGGAGAAGCCCTTGCCGCGCAGGAAGCGGGTGAGGTGGTCCCAGCCGGCCGGGGAGTAGCCGACGCCGAAGTGCTCGGCGGCGGCCTGGTCGAAGCCGCGCTCGGCGAGGAACTTCCGGCCGATCTCGGCCTCGGCGGAGCCGAGCTGCTCGGCGTAGTAGCGGGCGGCGACCTGGTGGGCCTCGATCAGGCGGATGCGTTCGCCGCGCTGGTGGCCGGGGTTGTAGCCGCCCTCCTCGTACCGCAGCGTGATGCCCGCCTTGGCGGCGAGGCGCTCGACCGTCTCCGAGAAGGAGAGGTGGTCGATCTTCATCACGAAGGCGATGGTGTCGCCGCCCTCCTGGCAGCCGAAGCAGTGGAAGAGTCCCTTGCTCGGGCTGACCTGGAAGGAGGGCGACTTCTCGTCGTGGAAGGGGCAGAGCCCCTTGAGGTTCCCGCCGCCCGCGTTGCGCAGCTGGAGGTATTCGGACACGACGGCGTCGATCGGGACCGCGTCCCGTACCGCCTTCACGTCGTCGTCGTTGATCCTGCCTGCCACGCGTGAAGTCTACGGGGAGACGGGGGTGATCAGATCAGGCCGTCCAGGGGTGCGGAGGGGTCCGCGAGGGCCTCGGGGTCCACCGGCATCCGGGAGCGGACGAGGTTCTGGATCGGCTCTGTGACGTCCCACACGTTCACGTTCATCCCGGCGAGGACGCGCCCCTCCTTGAGCCAGAAGGCGATGAACTCGCGCTTGCCGGTGTCGCCGCGGACCACGACCTGGTCGTACGAGCCGGGGGGCGCCCAGCCCGAGTACTCCATGCCCAGGTCGTACTGGTCGGTGAAGAAGTAGGGCACGCGGTCGTACGAGACGGGCTTGCCGAGCATGGCGCGGGCGGCGGCGGGGCCGCCGTCGAGGGCGTTGGCCCAGTGCTCGACGCGCAGCCGGGTGCGCAGGAGCGGGTGGTGGGCGGCGGCCACGTCGCCGGCGGCGAAGATGTCGGGGTCGGAGGTGCGCAGGGACTCGTCGACGGCGACGCCGCCGCCGTCGGCCCGGTCGACGAGGGCGAGTCCGGAGTTCTCGGCGAGGGCGGTGCGGGGGGCGGCGCCGATCGCGGCGAGGACGGCGTGCGCCGGGTGCTCCTCGCCGTCGTCGGTGCGGACGGCGAGGACCAGGCCGTCCTGGCCGACGATCTCGGTGAGCCGGGCGCCGAAGTGGAAGCGGACGCCGTGGTCGCTGTGGAGGTCGGCGAAGAGCTGGCCGAGCTCGGGGCCGAGGACCCGGTGCAGCGGGGTGGGGTCGGCCTCGACGACGGTGACCTCGGCGCCGTAGCCGCGGGCGGCGGCGGCGACCTCCAGGCCGATCCAGCCGCCGCCGGCGATCACCAGGTGTCCGTTGTCCCGGCCGAGGCCGGCGAGGACCTGGCGGAGCCGGTCGGCGTGGGCGAGCCGGCGCAGGTGGTGGACGCCGGTGAGGTCGGTGCCGGGGACGTCGAGGCGGCGGGGCTCGGAGCCGGTGGCCAGGAGCAGCTTGTCGTAGCGGATGACGGTGCCGTCGCCGAGGCGGACCGTGCGGGCCTCGCGGTCGATCGCGGTGACGGCCTGCCCGAGGTGCAGCTCGACGTCGTTCGCCGCGTACCAGGCGGGCTCGTGGACGAGGGTGCTGTCGCGCTCCTTCGCCCCGGTGAGGTAGCCCTTGGAGAGGGGTGGGCGCTCGTAGGGGTGGTCGCGTTCGTCGCCGATGAGGATCACCCGGCCGTTGAACCCCTCGGCGCGCAGGGTCTCCGCGGCCTTGGCCCCTGCCAGGCCCCCGCCGACGATGACAAAGGTCTGATCTGCGTCGACCACGTCGTTTCCTCCTCGTTGCGACCGGTTCCAACCTACGCCCCCGGGCGTTCTTCGGGCCGTACCGCCCCGGGGCCGCATGCGAGCGTCCCGCACGGAGGGGGACGGCGGAAGGGGGCCGGGGCGCGGCCCCGGCCATGATCCGCCGGACAGGCCCTAGATGCGCGGCTGGTGGAAGCGGGCGTGGAGGGCGCGGGCGGAGGCGTCGGTGAGGGAGGCGATCTGGTCGACGACCACGCGCTTGCGGGCCCGGTCGTCGGGGGCCCTGTCGTACGCGGCGCGGAACTGCGGTTCGAGGCCGTCGGGGGCGCGGGCGACGAGCGCCTCGGCGAGTTCGGCGACGACGATCCGCTGGTCGGCGCGGAGGGCCTCCTGCTCGGCGCGCTGCATCACGTACCGGTCGGCGACGGCCTTGAGGACGGCGCATTCGTTGCGCGTGGAGCGGGGGACGACGAGCTCGGCGGCGTACCGTGTGAGGCGGCCGGATCCTCCCCCAGTGCCTGAACGGCCTGGGCGGTGCCCCCATGCCTGCCGGGTGGCGCCCTCGGCGGCGAGGCAGAAGCGGCCGATGAGCTGGCTGGTGGCGTCCTTGAGGCGGGCCTGGGCGACGGCCGAGCCGTCGTAGCCGTGCGGCCACCACTCCTGGTCGACGAGCCGGTCCAGGGCCTCGGCCAGCTCCTGCGGGTCGGTGTCCCCGGGTACGTAGCGGCCGATCGCGACCTGCCAGATGTCGGCGCGCTCGGGCTCGGCGAGGAGGAGGTTGGGGTCGATGTGCCCGGCGTGCAGGCCGTCCTCGAAGTCGTGGACCGAGTAGGCCACGTCGTCGGACCAGTCCATGACCTGGGCCTCGAAGCACTTGCGGTGGGCGGGGGCGCCCTGCCGGACCCACTCGAAGACGGGCAGGTCGTCCTCGTACACGCCGAACTTGGGCGAGCCGGGGTCCTGGGGGTGGCCGCCGCGCCCCCACGGGTACTTGGTGGCGGCGTCGAGGGCGGCGCGGGTGAGGTTGAGGCCGACGCTGACGAGCTCGCCGTCGGCGTCCTTGACGAAGCGCTTGGGCTCGATGCGGGTGAGGAGGCGGAGCGACTGGGCGTTGCCCTCGAAGCCGCCGCAGTCCTCGGCGACGTCGTTGAGCGCCTGTTCGCCGTTGTGCCCGAAGGGCGGGTGGCCCATGTCGTGGGAGAGGCAGGCGGCCTCGACGAGGTCGGGGTCGCAGCCGAGGGCGGCGCCGAGTTCGCGGCCGACCTGGGCGCACTCCAGGGAGTGGGTGAGCCGGGTGCGGGGACTGGCGTCCCAGGCGTGGCTGCGGGTGCCGGGGGTGACGACCTGGGTCTTGCCGGCGAGGCGGCGGAGCGCGGCGGAGTGCAGCACGCGGGCGCGGTCGCGCTGGAAGGCGGTGCGGCCCGGCTGCTTGTCGGGCTCGGGGTCCCAGCGCTCGGTCGCGGCGGGGTCGTATCCGGGGATCTCGGGGGTGTCGGTGCTGTCCTTGGTGTCCTTGATGCCTTCCATGTCCCCGAAGGTAACCGGAGGGGCCGACAGAAGCCCTCAGACGGCGGCGAGTTCCCGCCCGCGAGCGGCGGCGAGGGCGCGGTCGTGGCGGTGGAGGACCAGGCGGGCGAGGGCCGGATGGGCGCCGAGCGGCGCGGCGGCGATCCAGGGGGCGTGGGCGGCGGCGCGGGCGGCGAAGAGGCCGGGGGCGGTGAAGCAGGAGGCGACCGCGACCCGGTGGCGGCCCCGGGCGGCGAGGGCGGCGACGGCCTCGGGGACGGTGGGCGCGGCGGCGGAGGCGTACGCGGGGACGACGGGCACGCCGAGGCGCTCGCCGAGGAGGGCGGCGATGCGGCGGGTCTCGGCGCCGGACCGGGGGTCGCGGGAGCCGGCGGCGGCGAGGACGACGCCGGTGGTGCGCCGGTCGTGCGCGCCGGGGTGCTCATCGGGGTGCTCGTCGGGGTGCTCGTCGGGGTGCTCGTCGGGGTGCTCGTCGGGGTGCTCGTCGGGGTGCTCGTCGGGGTGCTCGTCGGGACGTCCGTCGAGGTGCTCGTCGGGACGTCCGTCGGGGGTCCAGCCCGCTTCGGCGAGGCGGCCGGCGAGGGCCTCGGCGAGGAGGGGGTGGGCGCCGAGGGGCGCGGCGACGCGGGCCCGGAGGCCGGGCACGGCGGCGACGGCGGCGGGCAGGTCGTGGGTGACGTGGTGGCCGGGGGCGAAGAGGAGGGGGACGAGGACCGCCTCCCGGCCCTCGGCGGCGAGGCCGGCGAGGGTCTCGTCGAGGAGGGGGGCGTTCAGCTCGATGTGGGCGAGGCGCACGTCGAGCCCGGGACGGAGCGCGCGGACCCGGTCGAGGAGCCGGAGGAGGGTGGCGCGGGCGCGGGGGTCGCGGCTGCCGTGCCCGACGGCCACGAGGGTCGCCGGACGGCGACCGGCGGTGGGGGCGGTGCGGTGGTGCGCGGGAGCGGTGCGGTGGTGCATGGCGGGTGTACCTCCTCGTCGGACTTCCCCTGCGGGAGGCCGTACGGACGCACCCGGCCGGATTCCTCCGGCGGGCGGCCACGGGGCGGGGGCGCGGTGCCCGACGTCGTCGGCGGGCGGAGACCGGACGGGAACGTCCGCGCCTGCGGCGGGTCGGTGCCGGGCGAGGGCGTCCGGGTCTCCGGTGCCCGTACTCCCGGCGCCCGTACTCCCGGCGCCCGTACCCCCGGCGCCCGAGCCCCCGCGCGGCGGGCACCGTGCGGACGCACCTCGCCGAGCCGGTTCCCGAGCCGCTCGGTGATCCTGGTGAGCAGTTCGGCGGTGGTGTCGAACGCGCTGTCCGGCTCCGTCATGGACCGATCCTGGCGGGGGCGCGTTGCCCGCTCGTTGCGCCGGGGTCACGGTTGTTTGCCGGGGCCTCACCGTCGCCGTGCGCGCCCTGTCAGGTCGTTTCCGGGCGCCACGCGTACCGGACGTCCGGCTCGCGTTCCTCGTTGCGCGAGCCGTCGGTGTGCTCGGCGGCGACGAAGCCGTGCCGTTCGTAGAAGCGCCGTGCCGGGGCGTTGACCTGGAACGTCCAGAGCTCCAGGCCGGCCGGGCTGCGCCGCTTGGCCAGGTCCACGAGCCGCTCGCCGACGCCCCGGCCGCGCCACGGCGGGTCGACGTAGAGCTGGTCGAGCTCCTCGCCGTCCAGGACCATCACGGCGACGGCCGAGCCCCCGGCCGTCGCCACCCAGGTCTCCCGGTGGGGGACGAGCAGTTCCCGGAACCAGGCCCTGACCTGGTCGTCCGTGTGCGCCCGGCGCACGTCCGGGAGCGCCGCCGCGTAGGAGCGCAGCCAGACCTCGGCCGCCGCTCCGGCGTCGGAGCCGACCGCGCGGCGGACGACGAGGTCGTCGGTCTTCGTGTCCTTCATGATCCGGATCGTACGGAGGCCGCGCCCCTCTCCTCCCCTCTTTTTTCCTTCCGAATCACGGAATATCTTTTCCACCATGAGAATGTCCCCCGCGTCGCTCCCCCGACGCGCCGCCGCCGAGTTCATCGGCACCGCCGCCCTCGTCGCCGTCGTCGTCGGCTCCGGCATCCGCGCCGACTCCCTCAGCCAGGACACCGGCGTCCGGCTGCTGGCCAACGCCTCCGCCTCCGCGCTCGGCCTCGGGCTGCTCATCGCCCTCATCGGTCCGCTCTCCGGCGCCCACTTCAACCCCGTCGTGACGCTCTCCGAGTGGTGGTCCCGGCGCCCCGAGCGGGGAGGGCGCGAGGCCCTCGCCTACATCGGCGCCCAGCTCGCGGGGGCCGTCGCGGGCGCCCTGCTCGCCGAGGCGATGTTCGGCCGGACGCCCGGCGCCTGGGCCACCGAGCCCCGCGCCGCGCTCCACCTGCTGCTCGGCGAGGCCGTCGCCACCGCCGGGCTCGTCCTGGTCGTGCAGGGCCTGCGGCGCATCGGCCGCCCCGCCCTCGCCCCGGTCGCCGTGGCCGGCTACATCGGCGCGGCGATCTGGTTCACCTCCTCCGGCTCCTTCGCCAATCCGGCGGCCACCGTCGGACGTTCCCTCTCCGACTCCTTCACCGGGATCGCCCCCGCCTCGGTGCCCGCCTTCGCCGGCGCGCAGCTCCTCGGGATGCTGTGCGGCCTGGTCCTGGCCGGTGTGCTCTACGGCACGGACCGGGCTCCGGGTGAACCGAACCCGGCCGAGGCGCGTCGGACGGGGTGACAGCAGACCGCTCCTCTGGAGGTTTCCGCATGCCGGCACGGTTCACCCGGTGGCTCCCCCGCACCGTCAGGGGCCGCCGCCGCGCCGTCCAGGCCGTGATGGCGGGCGCCGTCCTCGCCCTCCTGCCCGCCACCTGGATGCACACGGCCGCCGCCGGGAAGCTCCGCACCACCGCCGACGTGCCCGCCCGGGACGTCGCCGTCGTCTTCGGCGCCGGACTGTGGAAGGGCCGCCCCACCCCGTACCTCGCGCACCGGCTCGACACCGCCGCCGAGCTGTACCGCACGGGCAAGGTGCGGGTCCTCCTCGTCACCGGCGACAACAGCCGGACCGCGTACGACGAGCCCAGCGCCATGCGCGCGTACCTCACCGGGCGCGGGGTGCCGGACGGACGGATCGTCAGCGACTACGCGGGCTTCGACACCTGGGACTCCTGCGTCCGGGCCAGGAAGGTCTTCGGCGTCGACCGGGCCGTCCTCGTCACCCAGGACTTCCACGTCAAGCGGGCCGTCGCGCTGTGCGGCCGGGCGGGCGTCGACGCGTACGGGGTCGGGGTCGCCGAACCCCACGACCGCACCTGGTACTACGGCACCACCCGGGAGGTCCTCGCGGCGGGCAAGGCGGCCCTCGACGCCGGCCTGCGGCCCGATCCCCGCTTCCTCGGCCCGGAGGAGGAGGGCGTCACGGAGGCCCTCGCGTCACCCCGGGGGCGGTGAGGCCGGAAGGACCTCCACCCGCGGGCGGTGGGACCGGACGGACCCTCACTCGGGCGGTGGGGCCGGACGGACCCCCCGACCCGCGCGGTGGGGCCGGACGGACCCTCACCCTCCGCCGCCCGCCCGGCGGAGGGCATGGCACCGCGCCCGTAATACGCCGCGCCGCCCCGCGTAACACGCCCGGCCCACCCTGGCGGCATGTCCGACGCCACCGCCGTCCCCACCCACTGCCCCTACTGCGCCCTCCAGTGCGGGATGTCGCTGCGCCCCACCGGCGCCCCCGAGCTGCCCGCCGAGGTGGTCGAGCGGACCGACTTCCCCGTCAACCGGGGCGCGCTGTGCGGCAAGGGCCGCACCGCCCCCGCCGTGCTCTCCTCCCGGGTCCGGCTCACCGAGCCCCTGGTCCGGAACCCCGACACGGGGGCCCTGGCGCCCGCGTCCTGGGAGGAGGCGCTCGCCGCCGTCGCCGACGGGCTGCGCCGGACCCGCGCCGACCACGGCCCCGATGCCGTGGGGGTCTTCGGCGGCGGCGGCCTCACCAACGAGAAGGCGTACTCCCTGGGCAAGTTCGCCCGGGTCGTCCTCGGCACCTCGCAGATCGACTACAACGGACGCTTCTGCATGTCGTCGGCCGCCGCCGCGCACCAGCGGGCCTTCGGCCTCGACCGGGGGCTCCCCTTCCCCCTGGAGGACGTCCCCCGGACCGGGTGCGTGATCCTCGTCGGGTCCAACCTCGCCGAGACCATGCCGCCCGCCCTGCGCTACCTCACGGAGTTGAAGGAGAACGGCGGGAAGCTGATCGTCGTCGACCCGCGCCGCACCCGCACCGCCGAGCAGGCCGACCTGCACCTGGCCCCGCGCCCCGGCACCGACCTCGCGCTCGCCCTCGGCCTGCTGCACCTGGTGGTCGCCGAGGGACGGGTCGACGAGGAGTTCGTACGGGAGCGGACCGGCGGCTGGGAGGCCGCCCGCGCCGGGGCCATGTCCCACTGGCCCGAGCAGGTCGAGCGGATCACCGGGGTCCCCGTGCCGCTGCTGCGCGAGGCGGTCGCGATGTTCTGCGACGCCGACGGCGGCATGGTGCTGACCGCACGCGGCCCCGAGCAGCAGTCCAAGGGCACCGACACCGTCGGCGCCTGGATCAACCTGTGCCTGGCCACCGGCCGGGCGGGCAGGCCGCTGAGCGGGTACGGCTGCCTCACCGGCCAGGGCAACGGCCAGGGCGGCCGCGAGCACGGCCAGAAGGCCGACCAGCTCCCCGGCTACCGCAAGCTCGACGACCCGGCCGCACGCGCGCACGTGGCCGGGGTGTGGGGCGTCGCGCCCGAATCGCTGCCGGGGCCGGGGCGGAGCGCGTACGAGCTCCTCGACGCGCTCGGCGGGGACGTGCGGGCCCTGCTCCTCATGGGCTCCAACCCGGTGGTCTCCGCGCCGCGCGCCGCGCACGTCGAGGAGCGGCTGCGGTCGCTCGACTTCCTCGCCGTCGCGGACGTGGTCCTCTCCGAGACCGCCGCGCTCGCCGACGTCGTCCTGCCCGTCACCCAGTGGGCCGAGGAGACCGGGACCATGACCAACCTGGAGGGGCGCGTCCTGCTGCGCCGCCGGGCGCTCGACCCGCCCGCCGGGGTGCGCAGCGACCTGGAGGTGCTGCACGGGCTCGCGGAGCTCCTCGGGGACGGGAGCGGGATCGAGAAGGGCTTCCCCGTCGACCCCGAGGAGGTCTTCGAGGAGCTGCGGCGCGCCTCGGCCGGCGGGCCCGCCGACTACTCGGGCATCGACTACCGGCGCGTCGAGGAGGAGCGGGGCGTGTTCTGGCCGTGCCCCGCGGCCCCGGACGGCGCCGCTCCGCACCCGGGGACGCCCCGGCTGTTCCTGGACCGGTTCGCGACGGCCGACGGGCGGGCCCGGTTCGTGCCGGTGACGCACCGGGCGGCGGCCGAGGAGACGGACGCCGAGTACCCGGTCGTCCTGACCACGGGCCGGGTGGTGTCCCAGTACCAGTCGGGCGCGCAGACCCGGCGGGTCGAGGAGCTGAACGCGGCGGCGCCCGGCCCCTTCGTGGAGCTGCACCCGAGGCTGGCCGAGCGGATCGGGGTGGCCGAGGGCGAGCGGATCGCGGTGGTCTCGCGGCGCGGCCGGGCCGTCGCACCGGCCCGGATCACCGCGTCGATCCGGCCCGACACCGTCTTCATGCCGTTCCACTGGGCGGGCGAGGGCCGGGCCAACACGCTGGTGAACCCGGCGCTCGACCCGGTCTCCCGCATGCCGGAGTTCAAGGTGTGCGCGGTGCGCCTGGAGCGCGCCTGAGGCCGGCCCCGAACGCGCGGTGCGCCGGGAGCGCCGCTACGAGCGGTCGAACCAGTCGCCGCTCTCGATCACCGGGCCCAGGGGCGCGTCCGGCGCCGCCAGGAACACCCAGGCCGGGACCCGTGCCCCGTCCCGTACCCGGACGACGTCCTTCGCCACCCGCTCGTAGCCGACGGGCAGTTCGAGGCGGTCGAGCAGGCCGAACAGCTCGCCGTAGGCGCCGGGCGCGGGCGTGAGCAGGGTGCCGACCACCCGGCCCTTCTCCGCCGGGACGACGTACGGGTAGCCGGGCCCGTCGTGCAGCACCGCGCCGTCGAGGACGGCGTCGGCCTCGGTGCCGATCCGGCCGGCGAGGAACCGGTCGTGGTTGTACGCGCCCGGGCGGAGCGTCCCGTACACGAAGAACGGCAGCTCGTCGGAGACCACCGGGCCCTCGACCGCCGGGTCCGGCGAGGTCTCCCGCTCGACCCAGCGGGCGTACCCCTCGCTCACCCGGGTGACCCGGGTGGCGAGGATCTCGGGCGTCTCGTAGTCGTGGGCGGCGAGGAGGTGCGCCTCCAGGGCGGGGTAGCGGGCCTCCGTGGTCTTGAGGGCCACCTCCCACTCCTCGGTGCTCTCGATCGCGCCCCGCCAGTGGTAGACGGAGGTGAGGGGCCCCGAGACCTGCGCGCAGGCGGCGAGCCGGGCCTCGACGGCGCCGCGCGCCAGGGCGTCGGCCTTGGCGCGCGCGTCGGTGGTGGTGCGGACGGTGACGATCACGTCCCCACCGTACGGGCGAACTGGGCCGCGTGCAGCCGGGCGTAGGCCCCTCCGGCGGCGAGCAGATCCTCGTGGGTGCCCTGCTCGGCGATCGCGCCGCGCTCCATCACCAGGATGGTGTCGGCGTCGCGGATCGTGGAGAGCCGGTGGGCCACGACGAAGCTGGTGCGGCCCGCGCGCAGCGAGGACATGGCCCGCTGCACGAGGAGTTCGGTGCGGGTGTCGACGAAACTGGTGGCCTCGTCGAGGACGAGGATCACCGGGTCGGAGAGGAAGGCGCGGGCGAGGGTGACGAGCTGCTTCTCGCCGGCGCTGAGACCGCCGCCGTCCTCGTCGAGGACGGTGTCGTAGCCGTCGGGCAGGGTGCGGACGAACCGGTCGGCGTGGGCGGCCCGCGCCGCCGCGACGATCCGCTCCCGGGAGACCTCGCCGGGGACCCCGTAGGCGATGTTCTCGGCGATGGTGCCGCCGAAGAGCCAGGTGTCCTGGAGGACCATGCCGGTGCCGGAGCGCAGCTCCTCCCGGGTCATCGCGGCCGTGTCGACGCCGTCGAGGGTGATCCGGCCGCCGGTCGGCTCGTGGAAGCGCATGAGCAGGTTGACCAGGGTCGTCTTGCCGGCGCCCGTGGGGCCGACGACGGCGACGGTCCGGCCGGGCTCGACGGTCAGGGAGAGGTCCTCGATCAGCGGCCGGTCGGGGTCGTGGCGGAAGGAGACCCCCTCGAAGGCGACCCGGCCGCGCAGCGGTTCGGGCCGCAGGGGCTCGGCCGGGTCGGGGGTCTCCTCCTCGGCGTCGAGGAGGTCGAAGACCCGCTCGGCGGAGGCCACCCCGGACTGGAGCAGGTTGGCCATGGCGGCGACCTGGGTGACGGGGCCGTTGAACTCGTACGAGTACTGGACGAAGGCCTGCACGTCCCCGACGGTGAGGGTGCCGGTGGCCACCCGGAGTCCGCCGATCACGGCGACGGCCACGTAGTTCAGATTGCCGACGAAGGTCAGGGCGGGCTGGATGAAGCCGGAGACGAACTGGGCGCGGAAGCTCGCCCGGTACAGCTCCTCGCCCAGTTCGTCGAAGCGGCGCACGGCCTCCTCGCGCCGTCCGAAGGCGACGACCTCGGCGTGGCCGGTGACCATCTCCTCGACGTGGCCGCCGAGCCGGCCCGTGACCGCCCACTGCTTCACGAACTGCGACTGGGCGCGCCGTCCGACGAAGGCGGCGACGGCGAGGGAGACGGGGACGGTGGCGAGGGCGACGAGGGCGAGCAGCGGGGAGATCCAGAACATCGTCGCGAGGACGCCGACCAGGGTGAGCAGGGCGCGCACCATCTGGCTGAAGGCCTGCTGGAGGGTCTGGGTGATGTTGTCGATGTCGTTGGTGGTGCGGGAGAGGACCTCGCCGCGCGGCTGCCGGTCCAGGTGGGAGAGGGGCAGCCGGGCCAGCTTGTGCTGGGCCTGCTCCCGCAGGCGGTGGCCGGCGCGCTGGACGACGGCGGTGGCGATCCGCTGCTGGATCCAGATGAAGACGGACGAGCCGAGGACGACGGCGGCGGAGAGGGCGAGGACCCGGCCGACGGCGGCGAAGTCGACCCCGGCGGGGCGGGTGACGCCGGTGACGACGAGGTCGGTGGCGCGGCCGAGGAGGAGGGGGCCGAGGACGGAGAGGGCGACCCCGGCGGCGCCGGCGGCGAGGAGGGCGAGCAGCCGGGCCCGGTCGGGGGCGAGGGTGCGCAGGAGGCGCAGGCCGGAGGCGCGGAAGGAGAGGGAGCGTTCGAGGGAGGGGACGGCGGGGCCGGGGCCGCGCTGGGGCGGGGGGCCGGTGCGGGCGGGAGCCCTGCCCTCGGAGTTCCGGGAGTTCCGGGAGTCCCGGGGGCCCTGGGCGCTGCGGGGCGTCGTGGTCGTGCTCACGCGGCCTCCTCCTCGGTGAGCTGGGAGAGGACGATCTCCCGGTAGGTGGGGTCGTCCCGCAGGAGGGACGTGTGGGTGCCGGCGGCGACGACCCGGCCCCGGTCGAGGACGACGATCCGGTCGGCGTGGCGGACGGTGGAGATCCGCTGGGCGACGACCACCACGGTGGAGCCGGCCGTCTCCTCGGCGAGCGCGGCCCGCAGCCGGGCGTCGGTCCCGGGGTCGAGGGCGGAGAAGGAGTCGTCGAAGAGGTAGAGACGGGGCCGGGCGGTGAGGACGCGGGCGATGGCGAGCCGCTGGCGCTGGCCGCCGGAGAAGTTGGCGCCGCCCTGGGAGACGGGCGCGTCGAGCCCCTCGTCGAGTTCCCGGACGAAGTCGGCGGCCTGGGCGGTCTCCAGGGCGTGCCACAGCTCCTCGTCGGTCGCGTCGGGCTTCCCGTAGCGGAGGTTGGAGGCGATCGTGCCCGAGAAGAGGTACGGCTTCTGGGGGACGAGCCCGACGGTCCTGGCCATGAGGGCGGGGTCGAGGGTGCGGACGTCGGCGCCGTCGACGAGGACCCGGCCCTCGGTGGCGTCGAAGAGGCGGGGCACGAGCCCGAGGAGGGTCGACTTGCCGCTGCCGGTGGAGCCGACGATCGCGGTGGTCTCGCCGGGCCGGGCGACGAGCCCGACGCCGTGCAGGACGGGTTCCTCCGCGCCGGGGTAGCGGAAGCCGACGCCGTCGAGTTCGAGCCGTCCGGGGCCGTGGAGTTCACGGACCGGGTGCTCGGGCGGGCGGACGGAGGAGCGGGTGGCGAGGACCTCGCGGACGCGTTCGGCGCCGGCCTCGGCGCGCGGCATGTGCATCAGGAGGAAGAGGGCCATCATCACGGACATGGAGGTCTGGAGGAGGTAGCCGAGGAAGGCGACGAGCCCGCCGGGCTGGAGCGCGCCGGCTTCGATGCGGTGGGCGCCGACGTACACCAGGGCGACGGTGGTCAGCTCCCAGACCACCAGGACCGTGGGGAACATGAGGGCCTGTAAGCGGCCGGCCCGCAGGCCGAAGGCGAACAGCTCGTCGTTGGCGGCGGCGAACCGCTCCCGCTCGTGCCGGTCGCGGACGAAGGCGCGGACGACCCGGACGCCGGTGATCTGTTCGCGCAGGATCCGGTTGGTCCGGTCGACGCGGAGCTGCATGCCCCGGAAGAGGGGCCGCAGGCGCAGCACGACGCCGCCGACGGCCCCGGTCATCACGGGCACGAAGAGGACGAGGACGAGGGCGAGCGGCACGTCCTGGCGCAGGGCCATGGCGATGCCGCCGGCGCACAGGAGCGGGGCGGCGACCAGCATCGTCAGGACGAGGACGGTGAACGTCTGGATCTGCTGGACGTCGTTGGTGGTGCGGGTGACGAGGGAGGCGGCGCCGAAGCGGCCCCGCTCCCGGGCGGAGAACTCCTGCACGCGGCGGAAGACCTCGGAGCGCAGGTCGCGGGCGACGCCCATGGCGACGCGGGCGCCGACGTAGGTGGCGGCGGCCGCCGCCGTGACCTGGAGGAGGGTGACGGCGGCCATCGTGGCGCCGCCGGAGAGGACCCGGCCGGTGTCCCCGCGCAGGACGCCCCGGTCGATGACGCCGGCGTTGAGGGCGGGCAGGGTGAGGGAGGACAGGGTCTGGACGAGCTGGAGGGCGACGAGGAGGACGAGGAGGGTCCGGTAGGGCCGGAGGCGGGGGAGGATCAGCCGGAACAGCACGGTGCCGCCTCCTCACGCGCCGTACGGGCGGACGGACTTGGCGTCCCTGAGCGCGTGGCCCCACCAGGCGAGCTGGTCGAGGAGGGTCTTGGCCGCGCCCTCGGCGCCGGCCGGGTCCTTGTGCCGCCCGTCCTCGTCGAACTGGCCGTGGGGGTGGTGGAAGGAGACGGTGTCCCGGACGGTGACGGCGTGCAGCTCGGCGAAGACCTGGCGGAGCTGCTCGACGGCCCGCAGGCCGCCGGAGACCCCGCCGTAGGAGACGAAGCCGACGGGCTTGGCCTGCCATTCGGTGTAGTGCCGGTCGATCAGGTTCTTGAGGGAGGCGGGGAAGGAGTGGTTGTACTCGGGGGTGAGGACGACGAAGGCGTCGGCGGCTCCGAGGGCCGGGGTGACCTCGGCGAGTTCGGCGCGGACGGCCGGGGAGGGGTCGTACGAGAGGGAGGTGGGGAGCTCGACCTCTGCGAGGTCGACGACCGTGACGGCGAAGTCCTCGCGCCCGGCGAGGCGGGAGAGGAACCAGTCGGCGAGGACGGGGGCGAAGCGGCCTTCGCGGTCGCTGGCGACGACGAGGGCGAGGGAGAGGGGCGCGGGAGGGGCGGAGGGGGCGGAGGAAGCGGAGGAAGCGGGGGAAACGGCGGGCTGCGTGGAGTTCGTGAGGTCCATGCGGATGATCGTGGTACCTCAAGTTTGGTTGAGGTCAAGCGGTTCCCCGGGCCGTACGGAGAGGGCCTTGCGGAGACGGCGCGACGGCACGGCCTACGGTGGGGGCATGACGCCCCCTCCCGTCTCCCCCGCCGACGACCGCGTCCACGTCGAGGCCGACGGCGTCCCGGCGGCCGATCCGGAGCTGCTCGGCACCCTGATGAGCGGTTACGGCCACTTCACGGCGATGCAGGTGCGGGACGGGCGCGCGAAGGGGCTCGGACTGCACCTCGAACGGCTCGACCGCTCGACCCGCGAGCTCTTCGGCCGGGGCCTGGACGGCGGACGGGTCCGGGGCCTGGTCGCGGGGGCCCTGGGGGCCGCCGGACGGCGGGACGCCTCGGTCAGGGTGTACGTGTACGAGGGGGCCCGCACGGTCGTGACCGTCCGCGCCCCGGCCCCGGACGGCCCCGGCGCCCCGCAGCGCCTGACGAGCGTGGCGTACGAGCGCCCGGCCGCGCACCTCAAGCACCTGGGCGGCTTCGGGCAGCGGTACCACGGCGAGGCGGCCCGGCGCGCGGGGTACGACGAGGCCCTGCTGACCTCCCCGTCCGGCGAGGTCGCCGAGGGCGCGGTCACCAACATCGCCTTCTGGGACGGGACTTCGCTGGTCTGGCCGTCGGCGCCCTGCCTGCACGGCGTCACCATGGCCCTCCTGGAACCGCTCCTGGGGTCGGTCCGGCGGCCGGTCCTCCTGGCCGACCTGCCCCGCTACCGGGCCGCCTTCGTGACGAACTCGCGGACGATCGCGCCCGTGACGGCGGTCGACGGGACGGCGTTCGCGGTGGACGGGGAGCTGATGGGGCGGGTGCGCGCGGCGTACGCGAGCGTGCCGCCGGAAGAGGTCCGTCCCTGAGGAGGCCTCGGTCACCCGTTCGGCGCGGATCGCGACCCGGCGCGTCGAAAACGGCTCCGACCTGCGGAAACGTCCGGAATCCAGGCGGCGCGCCGTATCGAATGGCCTCATCCTGACGCCCCCTCAGGAGGCGGCGGGCGCGCGGCGGAACTTATCTCGGTCACAGAAGGTCCGGCTCCGGGACGTCCCTCCCGGGAGGACCGTCCCGGCATGACCGTACGCGCGCTCCGGAGGACCCCCATGCGCACCACTGCCCGTCTGTTCACCGGTACCGCGCTGACGGTCGCCGCGCTCGGGGCGTTCGCCGCCCCGGCGGCGCACGCCGGCGAGGAGTGGAACGAGACCGAGGGGCGGCACGAGACCCTAGAGGTCTACCCGTCGTCCGCGGCTCCCGGCACCACGGTCACCGTCAACACCCTCGCCTGCGGCAAGAACGGGCACGGCGTCGGCGACGCGAACGCGCTCGGCGCGGGCGACTTCCACCTGAAGCCGAGCACGCACAAGGAGATCGTGGTCGGGCAGTTCGTCGTGCCCGAGCACGCCAGGGCCGACACGTACGGCATCAGCGTGGCCTGCGACAACGGCAAGACGGCCCGGGGCGACCTGACCGTCACGCACCGGCGTCCCAGCGGTCACGTCCAGACGGGCGTCGGGGGCAGCGTCGGCCCCGACACCACCCAGGTCGCGGCGGGCGCGGCTGTGCTGGCCGCGGCCGCCGTCGGCGGTGCCTGGCTCCTGCGCCGCCGGGCGAGCGGCGCGCGGGGGCACTGAGACACCGCCCGTTCCTGCCCCCGCCGCGCGCCCCCACGGGCCCGGCGGGGGCAGGACCACATCCGGACGCGTCCAGACACACCCGGGCACACCCGGGCAACGCCCCTCAGCAGACGAAGGGACCGCAGGTGAGCAACAGGAGCAAGGGCTGGGGCGTGGCGGTGGCCGCCTGCCTGGGCATCTGGCTCGTCCAGAACGGCGCGGAGACCGTCACCCCGCCCGTGCCGTCCGCCGCCCAGGCCTTCGCCGCCGGGCCGAGCGTCCACACCGACGCCGCCGCCGACCCGCTGCCGCCCTCGGCGCCCGTACGGCTGCGCATCCCCGAGACCGACGTGGACGCCCCGATGACACGGCTCGGCCTGGCGGCGGACGGCTCGCTCGACGTGCCGCCGGCGAAGGACCGGAACCTGGCGGGCTGGTACGGGGGCGGGACCGCGCCCGGCGCCAAGGGCACCGCGATCGTCGCGGGCCACGTCGACAACGCGGACGGACCCGCCGTCTTCTACACCCTCGGCGCGCTGAAGAAGGGCCACCGGATCGAGGTGGACCGGGAGGACGGGCGCACCGCCGTGTTCACGGTCGACGCGGTCGAGGTGTACGAGAACGACGCCTTCCCGGACGACAAGGTGTACGACGAGGCGGACCGGGCCGAGATCCGGGTCATCACCTGCGGCGGCGGCTTCTCGAAGAAGAACGGCTACCAGGGGAACGTGGTCGCCTTCGGGCACCTCATCGGGGTCAGGGAGCCCACCTCCTGACGGCTCGCGCCCGCCGCACCCGGCTCACGCCCACTGGTCGAAGGCGAGCTTCGCGACCAGCGAGAAGACGACCACGAGCAGCACCCCGCGCACGAACTCCGTGCCCCTGCTCAGCGCCATCCGCGCGCCGACCGTCCCGCCCACCAGGTTGAAGGCGGCCATGACGGCGGCGAGCTGCCAGTAGACGCTGCCCTGGAGGGCGAAGGTCACGAGGGCGCCCGCGTTGGTGCAGACGTTGACGATCTTGGCGGTGGCGGAGGCGGTCACCAGGTCGAGGTGGAGGACGGCGGTCAGGGCGAGGACCAGGAAGGTGCCGGTGCCCGGCCCGAACAGGCCGTCGTAGAAGCCGATCCCGCCGCCGACGAGGACGATCGCGGTGACGAGCCGGGCCCGGGTGAGCTTCGCCCGCTCCTCCCCCTCGGGCCGCGCGCCGAAGGAGGGGCGCAGCATCACGAAGAGCGCCACCGCGACGAGCACCGCCATCAGCAGCGGGCGGATGACGTCCCGGCTGATCGCCGACACGAAGAGCGCCCCGGCCGTGGAGCCGGCGAGGGCCGCGAGCCCGACCCGTACCGCCGTCCAGACCTGGACGGGCGCCCTGCGGACGTAGGTGACGGCGGCCCCGGTGGTGCCGACGATCGCGACCGCCTTGTTGGTCCCGAGGACGTAGGGGTGCGGGACGTGCGGGAGCCCGAGCAGCAGGGCGGGCAGCAGGAGCAGCCCGCCGCCGCCCACCACCGCGTCGATCCAGCCCGCCAGGAGCGCGGCGAGGCAGAGCAGGACGAGGACGGTCAGCGATATCTCGGGCATGGCCGTGAGCCTAGGGACATGATCGTTGGCCCGTCCATCAGTCCCGGGAGAGTTGAGCTACGTCTGAGCTTGTCGCGCCCGGGCCCCGGTCGGGCGGGGGCGGGGCGGCCGGGGTGACGACGGCGGTGAGCAGGGTCGCGACGAGCGCCCCGGCGCCCAGGAGACCGACGGCGAGGCGGCGCCGGGCCCGCCGGACGTCGGGGGCGCGGCGCCGGGCCCGCTCCACCGGGAGGCTCGGTGCTCCGTGTCTAGGCATGGGCGAAGTCCTCACTGTGGATGCGGGCGGCCGGGACCCCGGCCCGGCGCAGGGAGGCGGTCGCGGCCCGGGCCATCGCGGGCGGGCCGCACAGGTACACGTCGTGGGCGGCGAGGTCGGGCACGAGGTTGCGCAGGGCGCGCGGGGCGAGGGGGTCGAAGGAGCCGTCGGAGGGCCCGAGGAGGAAGTGGAGCGCGGCCCGCCGCTCGCGGGCGATGGCCTCCAGCTCCTCGCGCAGGACGACGGCGGAGGCGTCCGAGGCCCGGTAGAGGAGGGTCACGTCGCCGGGCCCGCCGGGCAGCGTCTCGAAGAGGGCCCGCAGCGGGGTGATGCCGACCCCGCCCGCGAGCAGCAGGACCTTGCGGCGGGTGCGGCGGTGGGCGGTGAGCGCCCCGAAGGGCCCGGAGGCGAGGACGCGGGTGCCGGGGCGCAGCCGCCGGACGCGGCGGGTGTGGTCGCCGAGCGCCTTGACGGTGATCCGCAGGGTGTCGTCGCGGACGGGCGCGGAGAGCGAGAAGGGCAGGGCGGTGGCCCACAGGCCGCGCCGCAGGAAGCGCCAGCGGAAGAACTGGCCGGGTTCGGCGCGCAGGTGGTCCACTCCCCTGCCCCGGACCAGGACCGAGACGACCCCGGGGCCCTCGTCGCGGACCTCGGCGACCCGCAGGTCGTGGCGGAGGGCGGCGCGGACGGGGACGACGAGCCGGTACCAGACGAGGAGGACGGCGACGACGGCGTGCGCCAGGGACCAGAGCCAGCGGGTGACCGGGCCGCCCGCGACGTCGGGGCCGGCGAGCTGGTGGACGAAGCCGAGCGCGGCGGCGAGCAGGGCGCCGAGGTGGACGGCCCGCCAGGTCTCGTGCCGGAGCCCGCCCCGTACGGAACGGGCGGAGGTGATCCCGACGGCGGCGAACAGGGCGGTGCCGGCGGTCGCGGCGGTGATCGCCCCGTACGAGAGGAGGTCCCCGGCGGCGGCGACCAGGTCGGCGCGGGTGTGCGCGGCGTGGCCGCAGAGGGCGAGGAGGGCGTGGGCGGCGATCAGGCCGAGGACGTACCGGCCGCCGAGGGCGTGCCAGCGGGCGAGCCGGTCGGCGCCGACGCCGTGCTCGACGGCCGGGACCCGGGCCATGAGCAGCAGCAGGACGAGGACGCCGTATCCGCCGAGGAGGCCGGTGAGGTGGGCGCCGGACGCGAAGAGGACGTCGAGCCGGGCGGAGGGCCGGGCCTGGAGGCCCCAGAGGAGGCCGACGGCCCCGGCCCCGGCGACGATCCCGGTCCGCAGCCGCTCGGGGGCGAGCCGGAGGGCGGGGACGGGCGGGGCGGCCGGGGGACGGCGGGGCGCGGCGGGGGGCGCGAGGGGTACGTAGAGGGGGTGGCTGGCCTCGGTGGTCACATCCGGCACCCTAGGGGCGCCCGCGTACGGGAATCCGCAGCTCAGCGGCGTCCGCCCGATCCTTAAGGCGGCCTTGAGGCGAGGCTGACCACGGGTTAACCCGGGCCCGGTCCGACGGCCCCGTACGGCGGCCGGGGCCGGGGGTCTCGCGGCGGGCGGTCCCGCAGCCCCTCACAGCGGCCGTTGCCGGAGGCGGAGATCAGCGTTCCGTACGGGAAACAGCCGGGATGCCGCCGGGTAACACCGGCCCCGCACGCTTCCGGTCATGAGTACACGGATCGTGGTGGTCGGGGGCGGGACGGCGGGCGCCCGGCTCGCCCGGCGCCTGCCGGTCACCCTCCTCGGCGAGGAGCCGCACGCGCCGTACAACAGGGTGCTGCTCGCCGACGTCCTCGCCGGGCGGTACGCCCCCGAGGTGATCGCCCTGCCCGGGACCCGGAGCCCGGCCCGGCTCGGGACGCGGGCGGTGCGGATCGACCGGGCGGCGCGGACGGTGGAGTGCGCGGACGGCTCGCGCGTCGGCTACGACCGGCTGGTCCTGGCGACGGGCTCCAACCCGGTGCTGCCGCCGCTGCGCGGACTGCGCGGGGCGGCCCTTCCGGAGGGCGTCCACCCCTTCCGCACGCTCGACGACTGCCTGGCGCTGCGCGCGGCGGTGCGGCCCGGGGTGCGGGCCGTGGTCGTCGGCGGCGGGCTCCTCGGGGTGTCGGCGGCCCGGGCGCTCGCGGCGCTCGGCGCGGACGTGGTCCTGGCCCAGCAGGGCGAGCGCCTGATGGAGCGCCAGCTCGACGCCCACGCGTCGGCACTGCTCCGGGAGCACGTCGAGTCCCTCGGGGTCGAGGTGCACACCGAGTGCCGGGTCGCCGGCCTGCGGCAGCGGGACGGGGCGGTCACGGCGGTCGAACTCGCGGACGGCTTCGTGCTCGACGCCCACGTGGTGGTCCTGGCCTGCGGGGTGCGGCCCCGGGTGGCCCTGGCCCGGGAGGCGGGGCTCGACGTCGGCACCGGGATCCTGGTCGACGACGCGCTGCGGACCTCCGACCCGCTGATCCACGCGGTGGGCGACTGCGCGGAGCACGGGGGCCGGGTCTACGGCCTCGCGGGCCCGGCGCTCGAACAGGCGGACGCGCTGGCGGAGGTGCTGGCGCGGGAGACCGGGACCGAGGCCTCCGATGCGCCCGCGCCCGCCGCCCCGGCGGCCTACACCGGCACCCGCGCCCTCACCCGGCTCACCCTCGCCGGCCCGCGCCCGCTCGACCTGGCCGCGTTCGGCGAGACCACCGCGCGGCCGGGCGACGACACCGTCCAGCTCACCGACCCCACCCGCGGCGCGTACCGCAAGGTCGTCGTCCGGGGCGACCGGCTCGTCGGGGGCGTCCTCCTCGGCGACCTGGCCGCGGTCGGCGCGCTCGCCCGGGCCTGGGAGGGCGACGAGGCCCTCCCCGAGGCCCCCCTGCTCCACCTGCTCACCCACGACGGAGGCTCCTGACATGAGCGCTGACGCTGACACACGTGCCCGCACGAGCGCCGGCACGGCCGCGCACACCCCGACGATCGTCCTGGTCGGCCACGGAATGGTCGGCCAGCGGTTCCTGGAGGCGCTCGCCGACCGTGGCGTGACCCGGCGGGCCCGGATCGTGGTCCTCTGCGAGGAGCCGCGCCCGGCCTACGACCGCGTCCAGCTGACCTCGTACTTCTCCGGAAAGACCCCCGAGGACCTGTCGGTGGTCGGGGCGGGTTTCATGGCGGAGCACGGCATCGAGCTGTACGTGGGCGACGCGGCCGCGTCGGTGGACCGGGAGGCCCGGACGGTCACCGCCCGCTCGGGTCGGGTCTTCGCGTACGACGCACTCGTCCTGGCCACCGGCTCGTACCCCTTCGTCCCGCCGGTGCCCGGCAAGGACGCCCGGGGCTGTTTCGTCTACCGCACGATCGAGGACCTGCTCGCGATCGAGGAGTACGCGAGGACGGCGACGACCGGCGCGGTGGTCGGCGGCGGTCTGCTCGGCCTGGAGGCGGCGGGCGCGCTCAAGGGCCTCGGCCTGGACACGCACGTGGTGGAGTTCGCGCCGCGCCTGATGCCGGTGCAGGTGGACGAGGGCGGCGGCGCGGCCCTGCTGCGCACGATCGAGCGGATGGGCCTGACCGTCCACACGGGGACGGGCACGCAGGAGGTCGTGACGGCGGACGGCGCCGTGACGGGCATGCGGCTGTCGGACGGCTCCGAACTGGCCACCGACCTGGTCGTCTTCTCGGCGGGCGTACGGCCCCGGGACCAGCTCGCCCGGGACTGCGGGCTCGCCGTGGGCGAGCGCGGCGGCATCGCGGTCGACGAGCGGTGCCGGACCTCCGACCCGGCGGTCTTCGCGATCGGCGAGTGCGCGCTCGCGGCCGACGGGCGGGTCTACGGCCTGGTGGCGCCGGGTTACGAGATGGCGCAGACGGTGGCGGCGGTGCTCTCGGAAGGAGCGGAGGAGGAGGCCGGCGACGGCTTCACGGGCGCCGACACGTCGACCAAGCTGAAGCTGCTCGGCGTGGACGTGGCCTCGTTCGGCGACGCGCACGGCACGGCCGAGGGGTGCCTCGACGTCGTGTACTCCGACTCCCGCTCGGGCGTCTACAAGAAGCTGGTGGTGGACGGCGAGGGCGTGCTGCTCGGCGGCGTCCTGGTCGGCGACGCCGACTCGTACGGGCTGCTGCGGCCGCTGACCGGCACGGTGCCGCCGGTCTCCCCCGAGCAGCTGGTGCTCCCGGCGGGCGCGGGCGCGCCGGTGGCGCTCGGCCCGTCGGCGCTTCCGGACGACGCGGTGATCTGCTCCTGCCACAACGTCACGAAGCACGCGATCGGCCAGTGCTCCTCGCTCGCCGAGGTGAAGAAGTGCACCAAGGCCGGCACGGGCTGCGGCAGTTGCGTGAAGGTGATCGAGAAGCTGCTGCCGGCCGCCGTCGACAAGGGGCTCTGCGGCTGCTTCCCGTACGGCAGGAGCGAGCTGTACGAGATCGCCCGCACCCTGCGCGTGACCTCGTTCGCCGCGCTGCTCGACTCGCACGGGCGGCCGGAGGTGCGGGGCGGCGAGGGCTGCGAGGTCTGCAAGCCGACCGTGGGCTCGATCCTGGCGTCCCTCAACAACGGCTACATCCTGGACGGCGAGCAGGCCTCCCTCCAGGACACCAACGACCACTTCCTCGCCAACATGCAGCGCAACGGCTCCTATTCGGTGGTGCCGCGCATCCCCGGCGGCGAGATCACGCCGGAGAAGCTGATCGTGATCGGCGAGGTGGCCCGGGACTTCGGCCTCTACACGAAGATCACGGGCGGGCAGCGGATCGACCTGTTCGGCGCGCGGGTGGACCAGCTGCCGTCGATCTGGACGCGGCTCGTGGACGCGGGCTTCGAGTCGGGGCACGCGTACGGCAAGGCGCTGCGCACGGTGAAGTCCTGCGTCGGGCAGACCTGGTGCCGGTACGGCGTGCAGGACTCGGTGAGGATGGCGATCCTGCTGGAGCTGCGCTACCGGGGCCTGCGCTCGCCGCACAAGCTGAAGTCGGCGGTCTCGGGCTGCGCCCGCGAGTGCGCCGAGGCGCAGTCGAAGGACTTCGGGATCATCGCGACGGCGAACGGCTGGAACCTGTACGTCGGCGGGAACGGCGGCGCGACCCCGCGCCACGCGGACCTGCTCGCCCAGGACCTGTCGGACGCCGAACTGGTCCGGCTGATCGACCGGTTCCTGATGTTCTACATCCGGACGGCGGACCGCCTGGAGCGGACGTCGACCTGGCTGGAGCGCCTGGAGGGCGGGCTCGACCACCTCAAGGACGTGGTGGTGCACGACTCGCTCGGGCTCTGCGACGAGCTGGAGGCGCTGATGGCGGCGCACGTCGACGCCTACCAGGACGAGTGGGCGCAGACCCTGGACGACCCGGAGCGGCTGCGGCGCTTCGCCTCCTTCGTGAACGCCCCGGAGACGCCGGACCCCTCGGTCCGGTTCGTGCCGGAGCGCGACCAGATCAAGCCGGACCTGACGTTCCTCACCCTGGAAGGGATCGCCTCCCGATGAAGACGCTCGAACTGTCCCCCTCCCCCGGCTCCTGGATGACGGTCTGCGAGGAGTCCCGGCTGACCCCGGGGCGCGGCGTGGCGGCGCTGCTGCCGGACGGCCGGCAGGCGGCGGTCTTCCGGGACCGGTCGGGCCGGACGTACGCGATCGACAACCGCGACCCGTTCACGGGGGCGCAAGTGCTCTCCCGGGGGCTGATCGGCTCGGCGGGCGGGCGCCCGTTCGTGGCCTCGCCGCTCCTGAAGCAGCGGTTCGACCTGGAGACGGGCCGCTGCCTGGACGACGAGGAGGTCGCGGTGGCGGTGTATCCGGTGCGGGCGGCCCTGCTCGATCCGGCGCTTCCGTAAGAAACTTGACCGATCGTTCCAGATGGATCTAGGGTCCCGCCGTGGCCAGGACCAAGGAATTCGATCCGGACGCCGCGCTCCGGGCAGCCCTCGAACTGTTCTGGGCGCGCGGCTACGAGGCGACGACGATGGCGGAGCTCGTGGAGCACCTCGGGGTGGGCCGCGCCAGCATCTACGCGACCTTCGGCAGCAAGCACGAGCTGTACCTGAAGGCGCTGGACCGGTACGCGGAGACCCAGGACCCCCGGATCGTCGAGGAGCTGTCGGCGCCCGGCCCCGCCCTGCCGGGCGTCCGGGCCCTCGTCCGCCGGTTCGCCGCCGAGGCGACGGCGGACGAGGGGCGTCTGAACGGCTGCTTCGTCACCAACTCGGCGGCGGAGCTGGGGCCGCACGACGCGGCGGTGGCCCGCCGGGTCGAGCTGAGCTGGGAGCAGCTGGAGACCCTGCTCCACGCGGCGCTCGTCCGGGCCCGCGCCGGGGGCGAGCTCCCGGCGGACCGCGATCCGCGGGCCCTGGCCCGGATGCTCCTGGTCCTGATGCAGGGCATACGGGTGGTCGGCAAGGCGTCGAGCGACCCGGCCAGGGTCGGGGACGCGGCGGAGCAGGCGCTGGCCCTGCTGGACTGAGCGGACCGGGGACGGGCGCCCGCGAGGGTGCCCTTTCTTCGGCCCTGATACTGGAACGTACGGTCAAGAACAGAAGGAGATCCTCCATGACCGCCGCACGCTTCACCGACCGCGTCGTCCTCGTCACCGGAGCCGGTTCCGGCCTCGGCCGGGCCGTCGCACTCGCCTTCGCCGCCGAGGGCGCGAAGGTCGTCGCCGCGGGACGCACGGCGGAGACCCTGGAGGGGACGGTCGCCCTGGTCGGGGCCGCCGGGGGCACCGCCGCGGCGGTCACCGCCGACGTGACCGACGCCGACTCCACCCGGGAGCTGGTCCGGCGCACGGTCGAGCTCTTCGGCGGCCTGGACGTCGCCGTGAACAACGCGGGCATCTTCCGGGGCGGCGGCCACAGCGCCGCCGACCTCCCGCTGGAGGACTGGCAGGCCCTGCTCGACGTCAACGTGACAGGGGTGCTGCACGCCCTCCGGGCCGAGGTGGCGCACATGCGGGCGCACGGCGGCGGGGCGATCGTGAACGTCTCGTCCAACCTGGGCGCGCACGTCCGGGTCCCCGGCCTCTTCGGCTACCAGGTCTCCAAGGCGGCCGTGTCGGCGCTCACCCGGGCCGCGGCCCTGGACCACGTCGGCGACGGGATCCGGATCAACGCGGTCAGCCCGGGGGCGGCGGAGTCCACGATGTCGCTGCGGCCCGGCGAGACCGAGGCCGAGCGGGAGGTCCGGATGAAGGGCGAGTCGCCGCTCGGCCGGATCTCGTCCGCCGCCGAGGTCGCGGCGGCGGTCCTCTACCTCGCCTCGGACGCGGCCGGCTCCGCCGTCGGCACCGACCTCGTGATCGACGGCGGGGTGGCGGCCTGAGCCCTCGACGGCTCAGCCCTGGGCGGCGGCCGGGTCCATCCAGAAGACCTCCCAGTGGTGGCCGTCCAGGTCGGTGAAGGAGCGCCCGTACATGAAGCCCATGTCCATCGGCTCCTTCGCCGGCGTGCCACCGGCGGCGAGGGCCGCGTCGGCCAGCTCGTCCGCCTTCTCGCGGCTCTCGGCGCTCAGCGTGATCAGGACCTCGGTGGCCTTCGTGGCGTCGGAGACCTCCTTGCCCGGGGCGGTGAACTCCTTGAACTTCTTCTCGGTGAGCAGCATCGCGAAGATCGTGTCGCTGATGACGAGACAGGCGGCGGTGTCGTCGCTGAACTGCGGGTTGAAGGAGTACCCGAGCTTCTCGAAGAACGCCTTGCTGGCGTCGAGGTCCTTCACGGGCAGGTTCACGAAGATCATCTGCGGGGCCATGGCGTTCCCTCTTCCTCGGTCGGCCGGCCCGCTCGGTGCGTTCCGGCGCTTTCGAGAGGTAGGACGGGGGCGCCGCCCGGAACTCATCGCCGCGCCGGAAAGTCTTTTCACCCGGCGCGGCCCTTCGGGGTCAGGCCGCGGCGGTGCGCAGCCGGAGGGCGGCGAGGGGGACGAACCCGCCGTTCCGTCCCTCGGCCCCGGTGGACGCGTCGGGTCCGGCGAGCCGCCGCAGCATGGCCAGGGCGATCCGCTCCCCCTGCGCCTTGGCCCGCTCGGCGCGCGGACCCGCGTGGAGGCCGTCGACGGAGGCGCGCCAGAGCTGGACCCAGCGCCCGAAGTGGGCGGCGGTGAGCGGCCGGGCGGAGTGGAGGGCGGCGTGCGGGGCGAAGGCGTCCCGCCCGTAGGCGGCGGTACGGAACAGGGCCCGCTCCCAGAAGTCGGTGATCCTCGGGAGGTGGGCCTCCAGGTCGGTGCCGGCGACCTCGGTGAAGAAGGGCCCGATGAGCGGGTCGGCGAAGGCCTCGGTGTAGAAGCGGCGCAGCAGTGCGTCGAGGTCGGCGCGGTCGCTGATGTCCCGGGTGGCACGCATGCCCCCAGTGTCCCCCGGCCCCGGCCGCTCCCCCAGTGCCGAAGGTCCCGGGCCCCCGCGGAACCGGGCCCGCGCGGGGCCGGGCGCCGTACCCCGTGCTCCTACGGCCTCCGCCCCCGCATCCCGTACCCCCAAGGCCTCCGCCCCCGCACCCCGTACCCCTACGGCCTCCGCCCCGTACCCCCGCCCCCCACCCGCCGTCTCCCCTTCATCGCTCGTTGACGCCCCGTCAATTCCCCACTCCTAGGTTCCGGAGACGCGCGACCCCGTAGCCGACCGGTGCGACGGGGCGGTTCACCATCCTTCTCGGGAGTGAGACGTGGAGCGACGCGGTTTCCTGCGCGGAGCGGTCATCGGTACCTCGGCCGCCGCCTTCGGCGGCAGCCTGTGGCACGGGGCGGCCTTCGCGGCCCCGGCCCAGCCCGGCGCCGGCCCCTACGGGGCGCTCGGTTCGGCGGACGCGAACGGCATCCAGCTTCCGGCCGGGTTCACCAGCCGGGTGATCGCCCGGTCCGGCCAGACGGTCGCCGGCACCTCGTACGCCTGGCACAGCGCCCCCGACGGCGGCGCCTGCTTCGTCGACGGAACCGGCTGGATCTACGTCTCGAACTCGGAGGTCAACCCGAGCGGCGGCGCGAGCGCGGTGAAGTTCAACTCGGCGGGCACGATCACCGGCGCGTACCGCATCCTCTCCGGCACCCGGCAGAACTGCGCGGGCGGCGCCACCCCGTGGAACACCTGGCTGTCCTGCGAGGAGGTGTCCCTCGGCTACGTCTACGAGTCGAACCCGTGGGGCGGCACGGCCCACCGCCGGGACGCGATGGGCCGCTTCAAGCACGAGGCGGCGGCGGCCGACCCGGTCCGCAAGGCGATCTACCTGACCGAGGACGAGACGAACGGCTGCTTCTACCGCTTCCTGCCCACCACCTGGGGCAACCTCTCCTCCGGCACCCTCCAGGTCTTCAAGGCCTCCACGGCCACCTCCGGCACCTTCACCTGGCAGAACGTGCCGGACCCGGACGGCTCCCCGACCGTCACCCGCGACCAGGTCTCCGGCGCCAAGCGCTTCAACGGCGGCGAGGGCTGCTACTACGCGAACGACACCGTCTGGTTCACCACCAAGGGCGACAACCGGGTCTGGCAGGTCAACCTCGCCGCCGGCACGTACGAGCTGGCCTACGACGACTCGCTGGTCTCCGGCGGCGCCCCGCTGACCGGCGTCGACAACGTCACCGGCACCGCCTCCGGCGACCTGTACGTCGCCGAGGACGGCGGGAACATGGAGATCTGCGTCATCACCCCGGACGACGTCGTCGCCCCGTTCCTGCGGATCAACGGCCAGTCCGGCTCGGAGATCACCGGACCGGCCTTCTCCCCCGACGGCAGGCGGCTGTACTTCTCCAGTCAGCGGGGCACGAGCGGCAGCTCCTCGGGCGGCATCACCTACGAGGTGACCGGCCCGTTCCGCGCGTAACAGCGCAGCTCCACCTTCTTCTGCTGGGCGCCGCCGAGGAGTGCGGCGCCCAGCGGCGTCAGGGTGTGCAGGACCGCGTTGCCGTGGCGCAGGGTCGCGATGAGCCCGGCCTCGCGCAGGACGCCCGCGTGCTGGCTGGCCGAGGCGAGGGAGACCCCGGCGCGGCGCGCGAGTTCGCTGGTCGTGCCGCCGTCCCCGATGGCGTGCAGCACCGCGGAGCGGGTCTGGCCGACGAGCTTGGCGAGCGAGGAGCCGCCGGGCGCGCGGACGGTCGGCGCCTCGCCGTGGGTGACGGGGTAGACGAGGACCGGCGGCAGCGCGGGGTCGCGCAGCACGACGGGGGTCCCCCGGCAGAAGTACGAGGGCTGGAGCAGCAGCCCCCGTCCGTCGAGGTGCACGTCCCGGTCCACCGGGTAGTCCGCCTCCAGGACGGGCGCGCGCCAGCGCAGCATCGGCGGCAGCGAGGCGAGGAGTTCCTCGGCTCCGCCGTCGAGGAGGGCCCGGCCGCGGCGGGCCCGGTCGGCCTCGACGCGGGCCCGGATGTGCGGCCAGTACGGCTCGACGACGGCCCGGTGGTAGCCGCGCAGCGCCCCCACGAGCCGGTCGAAGGGCTCCGCTCCCCCGTCGGCGAGGGCGCGCAGCGAGTGGGGCACGGTCCGTCCGCCGGAGCGGTCGGCGGCGAGCAGCGAGAGCTCTCCGCGCAGCCGGCCCGGGTCGGTCGCGCGGATCGCCTGGAGGCCCTCGTCGAGGCCGTTGACGCCCTCGGCGGGCGTCAGGAAGTCGGGGAAATAGCCCCTGCTGGGGACGAGGGCGGCGAGGAGGCGGGTCTCACCGCCGAGCCGCGCCCGCGCCTCCGCCCGCCATTCTCCGTAGACGACCGGGCCGCGCCGGTCCCTTAAACGGTGAAAGCTCAGAATCGTTTCCCACAGAACATCCGGCCGAGCCGCCGTCCGCACCCCCGCCAAGTCGTTTCCGGTGAAATGAATCCGCAGCATGAGGTCCCCACCTGTGCACTCGCAACCACCCCCGACGACGAGTATGCACAGCATCACTGCACGTTACCAGGGTGTTTCAGCCACAGTTGAAAAGCGTCGCGGCGAACGGGGCGGAACCGAAAAGCTGTACGGGTCGGGCAGGAAACCTTCTGGACCGAGGTGACGTGGTGAAGACCGTGGGGGGCTTTGCCCGTCCGGCGGCGGTCGGCGAGGGTTGCGGCTCACCTGCCCGGCATCGGTAAAGGGCGCGGCCTCCGGGTGGGGATCCGGGGGTCGCGCCCGTCCCGTTCTTTGCGGCGCGGAAACAGAAAAGTTCAATGGCCAATAAATCAATCGGCCGTAATTGAACATGAATCCACATCTGATCGACGGCCGGGCGAAATGAGCGGCCGGGCCCCCGGGAGAAACACGACGGGACGGACACCTCCGCACAAAGGTGTCCGTCCCGTCCCTGTGAATCCGGAGCCGCCGCCCGCCGGTGAGGGTGGTGAGGTGGGCCGGCGGCGGCCCCGGGGGTTCGGTGAACCCGCTGCTGAACGGGGGTTCAGCAGGGGCTCGGGCCCGTTCCTGAACCGGGGTTCAGAAGCGGCCCGTACCGCCTCAGCGGCTGTCGCTGCCCTTCGACCCGGCCGCCGCGCGGCCCGCCTCCAGGCGCGCCACCGGGATCCGGAAGGGCGAGCAGGAGACGTAGTCGAGGCCCACCTCGTGGAAGAAGTGCACCGACTCCGGGTCGCCGCCGTGCTCGCCGCAGACGCCGAGCTTGATGTCGGGGCGGGTGGCGCGGCCGGCCTCGACGGCGCTGCGGACCAGGGCGCCCACGCCGTCCTTGTCGATGGTCTCGAAGGGGCTGACGCCGAAGATGCCCTTCTCCAGGTAGGCCGTGAAGAAGCTCGCCTCCACGTCGTCGCGGGAGAAGCCCCACACCGTCTGCGTCAGGTCGTTGGTGCCGAAGGAGAAGAACTCGGCGGCCTCGGCGATCTGTCCGGCGGTGACGGCGGCGCGCGGCAGCTCGATCATGGTGCCGAGCGCGAGCCTGAGGTCGACGCCGGTCTGCGCCCGGACCTCCTCGATGACCTGCTCGGCCTCCTCGCGGACGATCTCCAGCTCCTGGACGGTGCCGACGAGCGGGATCATGATCTCGGCGCGCGGGTCGCCCTTGGCGTCGATCCGCTGGGCCGCGGCCTCCGCGATGGCCCGGACCTGCATGGTGAACAGGCCGGGGATGACCAGGCCGAGGCGGACGCCGCGCAGGCCCAGCATCGGGTTCTGCTCGTGCAGCCGGTGGACGGCCTGGAGCAGGCGCAGGTCGTTCTCGTGCGGCTCCTTGCGGGACTCGGCGAGGGCGACGCGGACCGACAGCTCGGTGATGTCGGGCAGGAACTCGTGCAGCGGCGGGTCGAGGAGGCGGACCGTGACGGGCAGCCCGTCCATGGCCTCGAAGAGCTCGACGAAGTCCTGCTTCTGCAGCGGCAGGAGGGCCTTGAGGGCGTCCTCGCGCTCGGCGTCCGTGTCCGCGAGGATCAGGCGCTCGACGTACTGGCGGCGCTCGCCGAGGAACATGTGCTCGGTGCGGCACAGGCCGATGCCCTGGGCGCCGAAGCGGCGGGCGCGCGAGGCGTCCTCGGCGTTGTCGGCGTTGGCGCGGACCCGCAGGCGGCGGACGCGGTCGGCGTAGGCCATGATCCGGTGGACGGCGGCGACCAGCTCGTCGGCGTCGTCGGCTCCGGCGTGCATCCGGCCCTCGAAGTACTCGACGACCGGGGAGGGTACGACGGGCACCTCGCCGAGGTAGACCTTGCCGGTGGAGCCGTCGATGGAGACGACGTCGCCCTCCTCGACGACCTGGCCGTCGGAGGTGGTCATCCGGCGGCGCTTGGTGTCGACCTCCAGCTCCTCGGCGCCGCAGACACAGGTCTTGCCCATGCCGCGGGCGACGACGGCGGCGTGCGAGGTCTTGCCGCCGCGCGAGGTGAGGATGCCCTCGGCGGCGATCATGCCGTCCAGGTCGTCGGGGTTGGTCTCGCGGCGGATCAGGATGACCTTCTCGCCGGAGCGGGACCACTTGACGGCCGTGTACGAGTCGAAGACGGCCTTGCCGACGGCGGCGCCCGGGGAGGCGGCGATGCCGCGCCCGATCTGCTCGACCTTGGCGTTCTCGTCGAACTTGGGGAACATGAGCTGGGCGAGCTGGGCGCCGTTGACGCGCTGGAGCGCCTCGGCCTCGTCGATCAGGCCCTGGTCCACGAGCTGGGTGGCGATGCGGAAGGCGGCACCGGCGGTGCGCTTGCCGACGCGGGTCTGGAGCATCCAGAGCTGGCCGCGCTCGATGGTGAACTCGATGTCGCAGAGATCCTTGTAGTGGGTCTCCAGGGTCTCCATGATGTGCATGAGCCGGTCGTACGACGTCTTGTCGATCGACTCCAGGTCGGCCAGCGGCACCGTGTTGCGGATGCCGGCGACGACGTCCTCGCCCTGCGCGTTCTGGAGGTAGTCGCCGTAGACGCCCTGGTGGCCGGAGGCGGGGTCGCGGGTGAAGGCGACGCCGGTGCCGGAGTCCGGGCCGAGGTTGCCGAAGACCATCGAGCAGACGTTGACGGCGGTGCCGAGGTCGCCCGGGATGCGCTCCTGGCGGCGGTAGAGCTTGGCGCGGTCCGTGTTCCAGGAGTTGAAGACGGCCTCGATGGCGAGGTCCATCTGCTCGCGCGGGTCCTGCGGGAAGTCGCGGCCGGTCTGGGCCTTCACGATCTTCTTGAACTGCTTGACGACCTTCTTGAGGTCGGCGGCGTCGAGGTCGGTGTCGCTGGCGGCCTTCTTGGCGGCCTTGACCTCGTCGAGGGCGTCCTCGAAGAGCTCGCCGTCCACGTCGAGGACGGTCTTGCCGAACATCTGGATGAGCCGGCGGTACGAGTCCCACGCGAAGCGCTCGTTGTCGGCCTGCCGCGCGAGGCCGACGACGGACTCGTCGGAGAGGCCGATGTTGAGGACGGTGTCCATCATGCCCGGCATGGAGAACTTCGCGCCCGAGCGGACGGAGACGAGCAGCGGGTCGTCGGCCTGGCCGAGCTTCTTGCCCATCTTCCGCTCCAGGGCGTCGAGGTGCGCGCTGACCTCGTCGCGGAGCTCGACCGGCTCCGAGCCGCTCTCCAGGTAGACCTTGCACGCCTCGGTGGTGATCGTGAAGCCGGGGGGAACCGGCAGACCGAGGTTGGTCATCTCGGCCAGGTTCGCGCCCTTGCCACCGAGCAGGTCCTTCAGGTCCCTGTTGCCCTCGGTGAAGTCGTAGACGAACTTCTGATCATTGTTTTCCGACACGGGCCACGACTCCTCGACGACTCGGTTGGCTGCCCTGACGGCGAGGAACATACCCAGATCGAAGGCTTCTAGGGAGGTACGCCTAGCGGTCAGCTGGTCTTAACCACCCGTCCGCCAGCGCTTCGAAAGTAACCGAGCAGTAGCTTCCGCTTTCAGAGCCCGAAGGCGCGATGACTCAAAACAGAGGCAAGCTGCTCAAGTGAGCGATCATCGCGACTTTTGCGTTCAACCCCTGAACGCAAAAAGGGTGGCACCGGGTGCCACCCTTCAGGCGGTGCAGTCGTTCGTAACCTGCTCATGTGAGCACCCACCCCCTCAAGGGTGGCGAGGATCACTCCCCGGGAAAGGCCGGATCTCAGCCGCCGGACGTGTCCAGCTCGGCGTCCTCGCTCACGCCGGAGCAGTCGTACGGGTCCTTCAACCAGCCGTCCGGCAGGACGACTCGGTTGTTTCCGGACGTACGGCCCCGGGGGCCGTCCGCGCCGACGGGCCACGGCTGGTCCAGGTCGAGCTCGCTCAACTGAGCGCGCAGCTCGTCCAGGGACGAGGTGATCGCCAGCTTCTTGCGCATCTCCGAGCCGACCGCGAAGCCCTTCAGGTACCAGGCGACGTGCTTGCGGAAGTCGATGACACCGCGTGCCTCGTCGCCGAGCCACTCGCCGAGCAGCCGGGCGTGGCGCACCATCGCGTCCGCGACCTCCCGCAGCCCCGGCTGCGCGTACGCTCCGGTGCCCTCGAAGCCCGCCACGAGGTCCCCGAAGAGCCACGGGCGGCCCAGGCAGCCGCGCCCGACGACCACGCCGTCGCAGCCCGTCTCGCGCATCATCCGCAGGGCGTCGTCGGCCGACCAGATGTCGCCGTTGCCGAGGACCGGGATCTCCGGCACGTGCTCCTTGAGGCGGGCGATGGCGTCCCAGTCGGCCGTGCCGCCGTAGTGCTGGGCCGCCGTCCGGCCGTGCAGGGCGATCGCGGTGACGCCCTCCTCGACCGCGATCCGGCCCGCGTCCAGGAAGGTGATGTGGTCGTCGTCGATGCCCTTGCGCATCTTCATCGTGACCGGCAGGTCGCCCGCGTTGGTCACGGCCTCGTGCAGGATCGCCCGCAGCAGCGGCCGCTTGTAGGGCAGGGCCGAGCCGCCGCCCTTCCGGGTCACCTTGGGGACCGGGCAGCCGAAGTTCAGGTCGATGTGGTCGGCCAGGTCCTCGTCGACGATCATCCGCACGGCCTTGCCGACCGTCACCGGGTCCACCCCGTAGAGCTGGATCGAGCGCGGCTTCTCCGTCTCGTCGAAGCGGATGAGCTGCATCGTCTTCTCGTTGCGCTCGACCAGGGCGCGCGTCGTGATCATCTCGCTCACGAACAGCCCCTTGCCGCCCGAATACTCGCGGCAGAGGGTGCGGAAGGGAGCGTTGGTGATGCCGGCCATCGGGGCGAGCACCACCGGGGGCTGCACGATGTGCGGCCCGATGGCGAGGGGGGTGAACGCGGTCATCCGCCCATTGTCGCGCACGACGGCGGTCATTAGTTAGTCGTACTATCCGAACATGCCCGACCTCACATCCCGGCGGGCCGTTCCGGAGCGGCTCCCCCGGCGGCGACAGCTCCTCGTCCTGGCGATCTGCTGCATGAGCCTGCTGATCGTCAGCCTGGACAACACCGCGCTCAACGTCGCCCTGCCCGCCATGCGGCGCGACCTCGGCGCCTCCGTCTCCGGCCTGCAGTGGACGATCGACGCCTACACCCTGGTCCTCGCCTCCCTGCTGATGCTCGCGGGCTCCACGGCCGACCGGATCGGCCGCCGCAAGGTCTTCGTCACCGGTCTCGTCGTCTTCGCGCTCGGCTCGCTGCTCTGCTCCCTCGCGCCGAGCCTGGAGGCCCTGGTCGCCTTCCGGGCCGTGCAGGCGGTCGGCGGGTCGATGCTGAACCCGGTCGCCATGTCGATCATCACCAACACCTTCACGGAACCGGCGGCCCGCGCGCGTGCCATCGGCGTCTGGGGCGGGGTCGTCGGCGTCTCCATGGCGGCGGGCCCGCTGGTCGGCGGCCTGCTCGTGGAGTCGGTGGGCTGGCGGTCGATCTTCTGGGTCAACCTGCCGGTCGCCCTCGCGGCCCTGCTCCTGACCCTGCGGTACGTCCCCGAGTCCCGCGCGCCCCGGCCCCGGCGCCCCGACCCCGTCGGACAGCTCCTGGTGGCGGCGCTCCTCGCCTCCCTCACGTACGCGATCATCGAGTCCGACCCGCTCTTCGCCGGGATCGCGGCCGTGGCGCTCGCCGGACTGCTCCGGTACGAGCCGAGGCGCCGCGATCCCCTGATCGACCTGCGGTTCTTCCGCAGCGCGCCGTTCGGCGGGGCGACGGTGATCGCGGTGTGCGCCTTCGCGGCCCTCGGCGGGTTCCTCTTCCTGAACACGCTCTACCTCCAGGACGTGCGCGGTCTGTCCGCCCTCCACGCGGGCCTGTACATGCTGCCGATGGCCGGCATGACCCTCGTCTTCGCGCCGCTCTCGGGGCGCCTGACGGGGGCGCGCGGACCGCGCGTGCCGCTGCTGCTCGCGGGGACGGGGATGGCGGCCGGGCCGCTGCTCTTCGCGGCCTTCGAGGCGGAGACGAGCGGTCCGCTGCTCTTCGCGGGGTACGTGGTCTTCGGCATCGGCTTCGGCCTGGTGAACGCGCCGATCACCAACACCGCCGTCTCCGGGATGCCCCGCGCGCAGGCCGGGGTGGCGTCGGCGGTGGCCTCGACGAGCCGCCAGGTGGGACAGACGCTGGGGGTGGCGGTGATCGGCGCGGTCCTGGCGGCGGGGGCCGGGTCGGTGCCGGACCCGGAGACGTTCGTGGCGGCGGCCCGCCCGGCCTACTGGATCATCACGGGCTGCGGCCTCGCCGTCCTGGCGGTCGGCGCGCTGACCAGCGGGCCGTGGGCGCGGCGCACGGCGGAGCGGACGGCCCGGCGCCTGGGGTCGGAGGAGGGCGCCGAGGGCCTCCGGGAGGGGGCGAAGACCTCCTCGTCCTGAACGCGGAGGGGCACGGACGGCGATCGTCCCCGTCCGTGCCCCCGCGCGCCTTCCCGCTGCCGCTACCAGTCGCTACCAGTCGCTACCAGCGGACGGGAGCGGCCCTGGGGCCGTTGAAGGTGGCGTCGCCCCGGCCGGTCCAGATCTTCAGCGTCCCGTTGGCGTCCCGGGCCACGATGTCCGCCTTGCCGTCCTCGGTGAAGTCCCCGACGACGGTCTCGGTGAGGGTCCAGCCCTCGGTGACGGGCTGCGGCTTCTGGAAACTGCCGTCGGGATCGCGGATCCACTTCGTGAGGACGTGGTTCGCGTCGGTCGCCATGATGTCGGCCCCGCCGTCGCCGTTGAGGTCCCCGGCGACGGTCTGGGTGTACGTCCAGCCCTTCGTGACGTCCCGCGGGTACTTGAAGTAGCCGGTGTCGGACTCGGTGCCCGCCCAGATCTTGAGCTGGTGCGTGCCCTCCTCGGCGGCGATGATGTCCGTCCTGCCGTCGATGTCGAAGTCGGCGACGGCCATCTGCTCGAACTTCCAGCCCAGGGTGACGCGGGTGCGTTCGCCGAAGTGGCCGTTCCCGCGGCCGGGCCACATCCACAGCTCGGGCGCGGTCGACCCCTCGGAGATGTTCGGCGTCTTGGCCAGGATGTCGGCCTTGCCGTCACCGGTGAAGTCCGCGGCGACGGTCTGGGTGTGGTTCCAGTCGTTGGTGACGTGCAGCGAGCGGTCGAACGAGCCGTCCCCCCGGCCGAACCAGACCCTCAGTGTCGACGAGGTGGCGTCCCGGGCGAGGAGGTCGGTGAGGCCGTCGCCGTCGAAGTCGGCCGCCGCGGTCTGCGAGAGGGCCTTCGACGTTCCGGTGACCGCCGCGGCGAACGTGTCGGCCAGGCGCTGGGTGCCGGTGTCGTTGAAGTGCAGGTCGTCGATGGGCTTCGTCCTCGTCGTCTTGTAGGCGAGGGCGAGCCGGGTCGGTACGGCGGTGTCCCGGGTGGCGCGGTCGAGGTCGACGTGGTCGGGCAGGTCCCGTATGTGGGCGTTGACGTCCTGCCGGACCTCCTCGTGGCCGGGGTCGCTGGAGCAGACGGTGGCTCCGGCGGTCCGGCATCCGAACGGCGGGACGGTCGCGACTGTGACGGCGATGCCGCGGGCCCGGGCGTCCGCCACGATCCTGTCGATGCCCGCCTTGATCGCGGGCGCGTCCGCGCCGTTGCCGTCACCCCCGTAGAGGATGTCGTTGACCCCTTCGTAGAGGACCACGCGGCGGACGCCGGGCTGGGCGAACACGTCGCGGTCGAGCCGGTTCAGGGCGGCCGGGCCCGCGACGTCGAGGAGGTTCGCCTGCGTGCCGGCCGCCACGGTGACCTTGCTGCCGTGGTCCTGGAGGATCTTGTTGCCGTT
The DNA here is from genome assembly GCF_044749825.1 of Streptomyces sp. NPDC088915. Lineage (NCBI taxonomy): Bacteria > Bacillati > Actinomycetota > Actinomycetes > Kitasatosporales > Streptomycetaceae > Streptomyces > Streptomyces sp. NPDC088915. Next base: position 539,680 of record NZ_JBIVIR010000002.1, on the reverse strand, counting down.
CAGGCCCATGTTCAGGACTCCGGGCGCGGCCGGGTCGCCGGCGAGCACCTTGGCGAACAGGTCGGGCCAGCGCTTGTTGGCGTCCTCGGTGCTGTGGGCGCCGTCGGTCTGGGAGTCGCCGATCACGACGACGGTTCCCGGGGAGCCCGTGGTCTCCACGTCGAGGCCGCTGAGCAGGGTCCACTTGGACTTGCTCTCCGTGAAGCCGGTCTGGGCGGCCTGGCCCGTGAGGTCGCCCGCGCCGACGTACGTCTTCGACAGGGCGTTGGAGTGCACCGGTGCGCCCATGACCTTCTGCGGGAGGTGGACGCTGACCAGGAGGTCCTGGCCGGCGACCACGGGGAACTCGACCGGGTCGCTGACCAGCTCGCCTCCCGCGGGAATGGTCCGGCCGCCGGTGAACGTCACCTCGCGGACGGTTCCGGTGGCCGCGCCCGTCTTGGCCGACCGTTCGGCGAGGGTGACGCGCCCGAGGGTGACGGGCTGGAACCCGAAGGTGTTCGCGAACCGGAGCCGGGTGTCGGCACCGCCCTTGTGCGGGTGGACGACCATGCGCAGGGTCTGGTCGTTCCACACGGGCCAGTAGCGGTCGGGGTCCTCACCCATCCCCTCCGGCGGCGTGAGGGCCGCGCCCCAGCTTCCCGTCCACGTCCTGCCCTCGGGCGCCGTGGTGGTGTCGCGCACGCCGACGGAGAAGACGTGCAGGCCGGGGGCCGTCGGCAGCGTGACGGTCTTCACGGTCTTGGCGCGGTCGAGCGGAACGGTGACCGCGTAGACGTTCTTGCCCCCGGCCCTGTTCGGCCTCTTCAGGGAGGAGCTCCCGACCTCCAGGGTGAAGACCTTGTCCGTCACGGTCACCGCGGGGGCCGACTGCTTGGCCTGGTCCCATGCCCAGCCCTCCACGGCGAGGCGGTACGCCGACGTGGTGCCGTCGGTGTACGTGACCGTGCCGTCCCCCTGCGCGGGACCGTGGTCGCCGGCGGCCAGGAAGCCGAGGGCGTCGCCCCTGCCCGACAGGGCGAAGGTCTGCCCCACGGCCTTCGCGTTGTCCCCCTTCCGGGTCGCGCGCGGCCAGGTGTAGACCGTGCCGTTGACGGTGATCGGCGCCCCGGGCTCCCAGCCGGCGGCGCTGAGCAGGGCGCCGGAGTAGCTGTTGCCCGCTCCGTCGAAGTCGGGGCTGTTCGGGTTCTCTCCCGAAGCGGAGGCCGGGGTGACGGCCGTGTTGTTGAAGGCTTCTTCGAAGGATCCGAGCACGGTCCCCTCGGCGTGCGCGGTTCCGGCGGCCGGTCCGGCGGCGGCCAGCGCCAGGGCGAGGGCGAGGGCGGACGCGCCCGCCCTCGTCCGCCCGGGGCCGGGTCTTCTGTACTGCAAGGACGTTCTCCCTCTCGATCGCGAAAAGGGCCCGGGGCGGGGATGCCTCGGGCCTTTCGTCGTGCGGTGCTCGTTACTCCTGAGCGGTGACGGTACCGGTCGTGTCGGCACTCCCGGTGCCCTCGGTGCCCTCCGTGCCGCTCGCGGCTTCCTGCGCGCGCTCGCGCATCTTCCTCAGGAGTTCCTGCTTCCGGTCGTCGGCCGTGCGCCGGTCGGCGGCGCGGCCCCGTGTGGTGGCCTGCTGGTCGGCGCGGGACAGCTTCTTGCGCTGTCCGCCGACGCCGAGGAGGTTGTTGCGGCTCTTCGCCATGGGGTTCTCCCGTCAGGGGTGAGGTGGTCGGACTCGATCGGCCGGCGCTGGGCGCTCACTCGTAGATCTGGAAGACCGCATGCATGCCGGGGACGCTACCCGCGCCGCGTCCCGGCGGCACTCGATTTTCTCCGCACCACCCGAAAGAATGACAGATATTGAAATCTGTCATCGCTCATGCCATGGTTGAACCATGACCCCGACACAGAACCCCGCATCCACCCCCGACCGCGTCCCCACCCGCCCGCTCGGCGCCACCGGCCCCCGGGTCTCCGCCCTCGGCCTCGGCTGCATGGGCATGTCCGCGCTGTACGGCGAGAGCGACCGCGCCGAGTCGATCGCGACGATCCACGCCGCCCTGGACGCCGGGGTGACCCTCCTGGACACCGGCGACTTCTACGGGATGGGGCACAACGAACTGCTGATCGCGGAGGCCCTGCGGACCGCCCCCGCCGCCGCCCGCGAGCAGGCCCTCACCAGCGTGAAGTTCGGCGCGCTCCGCACGGTCGAGGGCGGCTTCACCGGATACGACGGCCGGCCGGCCGCCGTGAAGAACTTCGCGGCGTACTCGCTCCAGCGCCTGGGCGCCGACCACATCGACGTCTACCGGATCGCCCGCGTCGACCCGGACGTCCCGATCGAGGAGACCGTCGGCGCCATCGCCGAGCTGGTCGAGGCGGGACACGTGCGGCACGTCGGACTCTCCGAGGTCGGCGCGGACACCCTGCGCCGGGCGGCGGCCGTGACCCCGATCTCGGACCTCCAGATCGAGTACTCGCTGATCTCCCGGTCGATCGAGGAGAAGATCCTGCCCACCGCCCGTGAGCTCGGCATCGGGATCACGGCGTACGGCGTGCTGTCGCGCGGGCTGATCAGCGGCCACTTCACCCGGGACCGCCAGCTGGCGCCGGGCGACTTCCGGGGCATGAGCCCGCGCTTCCAGGGCGAGAACCTCCAGCGGAACCTGGACCTGGTGGACCGGCTGCGGACGGTCGCGGAGGCGAAGGGCGCGTCCGTCGCGCAGACCGCCATCGCCTGGGTCCTGGCGCAGGCCGGGCGGTGGGGCGCGGACATCGTCCCGCTGGTCGGCGCCCGGCGCCGGGACCGGCTCGCGGAGGCGCTCGGCGCCCTGGGCGTCACGCTCGACGCCGCCGACCTGGCCGCGATCGAGGAGGCCGTCCCGGCGGGCGCGGCGGCCGGCGAGCGGTACCCGGCGGCGCAGATGGAGCACCTGGACAGCGAGCGGCCGTGAGCGCCGGCGGATCCGGACCGACGGGTACTGTCCTTCCATGGCCGCCACCGAGACCCTGACCGCAGAGCGCATCCTCGAAGCCACCGAGGAGGTGCTGCGGCGCTACGGCCCGGCGAAGGCGACCGTCGTGGACGTGGCCCGGGTCCTCGGCGTCAGCCACGGCAGCGTCTACCGCCACTTCCGCACCAAGGCGGCGCTGCGCGAGGCGGTGACCGAGCGGTGGCTCTCGCGCACCGAGACCGCCCTGGCCGAGCTGACCGCGTCCCCGGACCGGCCGGCGCCGGAGAAGCTCCACGCCTGGTTCGCCCACCTCTTCGAGGCCAAGCGGCACAAGGCGGGCGACGACCCCGAGCTGTTCGCCACGTACAACGTCCTGATCGACGAGAACAGCGGGGTGGTCGAGCAGCACGTCGGCGTCCTGATCGACCAGGTGCGGTCGATCGTCGAGGAAGGCGCCAGGGAGGAGGAGTTCGCCGCCCCCGACCCGGACGCGACGGCCCGCGCGCTCTTCGACGCGACCTCCCGCTTCCACGACCCGGCCTACGCGCCGGAGTGGCGGCGCCCCACGATCGAGACCGAGTTCGAGGCCGTGGTGGAGCTGCTGCTGCGCGGCCTGCGCACCTGACCGGAGCCTCCCCGGCGGGCCGGCTCCCGTGCGGCCTCGTACGACCCCGTGCGGCCCCGTGAATTGAAGATCATTTTGAGCGGACTTTCCCGTTCCCTGGCCGGTGGCCGAATAGCGTTCCCCCGCATCGCCAAGCACCGCGCCGCGAAGCGCCACGCCGCGCAGCACCGCGTCCAGGGTCCAGGGGGAAACGCATGTCCACGCACGAACAGACACCGGCCGGGCGGCCCGGGCCCCCGGCCCGTTCCGGGGGTGCGGCGGCGATCGGCTGGGTCCTGACCATCGGGCTCAACGTCGTCGCGCCGATCCTCACGTACAACACCCTGACCGAGGACCACGGCTGGTCCGAGTTCGGCGCCCTGCTCGTCAGCGGCGTCTGGCCGGTCCTCGACAGCGCGGTCATGGTCGCCTGGCGGCGCAAGGTCGACGAGTTCGCGGTCGTCTCCCTCGTCTTCCTGGTGATCACGGCCGTGGTCTCGCTGGTCGGGGCGCACACCGCCCGCGCCCTGCTGGTCAAGGACTCGGGCGTGACCGGCCTCTTCGGGCTGCTCTGCCTGGCCACCCTGCTCGCGCCCCGGCCGCTGATGTTCTACTTCGGGCGCAAGTTCGCGACCGACGGCACCCCGGAGTCCGCGGCCTGGTGGAACGGGCTCTGGCAGTTCGACGGCTTCCGCTCCACCATGCGCACGATCACCCTGGTGTGGGGCGTGGGGTACCTCGTCGAGGCCCTGGTCCGGATCGTCCTGGCGTACGCCCTGAGCACCTCGGTCATGGTCGTGCTCAGCCCGGTGCTGATCTACGCCACGCTCGGCGCGCTCGCGCTGTGGACGGCCTGGTTCAGCAGGCGCCGGGCGGCCGAGGGGGCCCGGCGGCAGGCCGCGGCCGGGGCGGCGGCAGCGGCGGCCTGAGGGCCCCGCACGACCCCGTACGGCTCCGCACACGGGAAAGCCCCCGGTTCCGTCGTTCCGGAACCGGGGGCTTTCCCGTACAGAGGTGCCGCGACTCAGCAGCCGAGGAGGCGGCTGCCCAGGTAGCCCTGGATCTGGTCGAGGGAGACGCGCTCCTGCTTCATGGTGTCGCGCTCGCGCACGGTCACCGCGTTGTCCTCGAGGGTGTCGAAGTCGACGGTGATGCAGAACGGGGTGCCGATCTCGTCCTGGCGGCGGTAGCGGCGGCCGATGGCGCCGGCGTCGTCGAACTCGATGTTCCAGTTCTGGCGCAGGTCCGCCGCCAGGCCCTTGGCCTTCGGGGAGAGCTGCGCGTTGCGGGAGAGCGGCAGGACCGCGGCCTTGACCGGGGCCAGGCGGTGGTCGAGGCGCATCACGACGCGCTTCTCCATGACGCCCTTGGCGTTGGGGGCCTCGTCCTCGGTGTACGCGTCGAGGAGGAAGGCCAGCATCGTGCGGCCGACACCCGCCGCCGGCTCGATGACGTACGGCGTGTAGCGCTCGTTGGACTCCTGGTCCAGGTAGGTCAGGCTGGCGCCGGAGGCCTTGGAGTGGGCGCTCAGGTCGTAGTCCGTGCGGTTGGCGACGCCCTCCAGCTCGCCCCACTCGCTGCCGCCGAAGGAGAAGCGGTACTCGATGTCGGCGGTGCGCTTGGAGTAGTGGGAGAGCTTCTCCTGCGGGTGCTCGAACCAGCGCATGTTCTCCTCGCGCAGGCCCAGGCCGGTGTACCAGTTCCAGCGCTGCTGCATCCAGTACTCCTGCCACTGCTCGTCCTCGCCCGGCTTGACGAAGAACTCCATCTCCATCTGCTCGAACTCGCGGGTCCGGAAGATGAAGTTGCCCGGAGTGATCTCGTTCCGGAAGGACTTGCCCATCTGCGCGATGCCGAACGGGGGCTTCTTGCGCGCGGTCGTCTGCACCTGGGCGAAGTTGGTGAAGATGCCCTGGGCGGTCTCGGGGCGCAGGTACGCGACGGAGCCGCTGTCCTGGGTCGGGCCGAGGTGGGTGGAGAGCAGGCCCGAGAAGTTCTTGGGCTCGGTGAAGGTGCCCTTGTTGCCACAGTTGGGGCAGTTGAGGTCGGCGAGGCCGTTCTCGGGGAGACGGCCGTGCTTCTCCTCGTACGCCTCCTCCAGGTGGTCGGCGCGGAAGCGCTTGTGGCAGGAGGTGCACTCGGTCAGCGGGTCGGTGAAGGTGGCGACGTGACCGGACGCCTCCCAGACCTCGGTCGCCAGGATGACCGACGAGTCGATGCCGACGACGTCCTCGCGCGAGGTGACCATGTAACGCCACCACTGGCGCTTGATGTTCTCCTTGAGCTCGACGCCCAGGTGCCCGTAGTCCCAGGCGGCGCGCTGACCGCCGTAGATCTCACTGCAGGGAAAAACGAAGCCACGGCGCTTGCTCAGGCTGACGATGGTGTCGATCTTGTCGGCGGCCACGGTGCTCTCTTCATTACGACGACGAAGTGCGAATGCCACAGGTTACCGGCGCCTGTACCCCCCGCATCAACTCGGTTCCGGGTACGGGGGCCGCGGGAGCCGCCGGGACGTCGCGCGGGGCGGACCACACGGAAGGCAATTGACAACCGTTTCCAATTTTGTTGAAAATGAGTGTCATGAACGCACGTCGCCTGATACCCGCCACCGCCCTCGCCGGAGCCGTCGCGCTCGGCCTCGTCTCCCTCTCCGCCTGCACCGACACCTCCGACGCCGCCGCCGACGGCGGCAAGGGCGGCAAGCTGGACGTGGTGGCGTCGTTCTACCCGATGCAGTACCTGGCCGAGCAGATAGGCGGCGGCCACGTCGCCGTCGAGACGCTCACGAAGCCCGGCGTCGAGCCGCACGACCTGGAGCTCAAGCCGAAGCAGATCGGCGCGCTCGGCGAGGCCGACGTCATCCTCTACCTCAAGGGCATCCAGCCCGCCGTCGACGAGGCCATCGCCCAGGCCGGCGTCAAGGACACGATCGACGCGGCGACCCTCACGAAGCTCGAAGCGCACGGCACCGAGGTCGGCCACGACCACGGCGACGAGCACGCGGAAGAAGAGGGTCACGACCACGGCTCCGAGGCCGGCGCCGACCCCCACGTCTGGCTCGACCCCGTGAAGTACGCCGAGGTCGCCAAGGGCGTCGGCAGCGCCTTCGAGAAGGCCGACCCGGACCACGCGGCCGACTACGAGAAGAACACCGACGCCCTGGTGAAGAAGCTCGGCGCCCTGAACACCGAGTTCGAGACGGGCCTGAAGAACACCGCGACCCGCACCTTCATCACCACCCACTCCGCCTTCGGCTACCTCGCCGAGCGCTACCACCTGGACCAGGAGGGCATCTCCGGCCTCGACCCCGAGTCCGAGCCGAGCCCCGCCCGCATGAAGGAACTCCAGGAGATCGCGGCCAAGGACAAGGTCTCCACCGTCTTCTTCGAGACCCTGGCGAGCGACAGGACCGCGAAGACCCTCGCCGGCGACACCGGTCTGAAGACCGACGTGCTCGACCCGCTGGAGGGCATCACGGACAAGTCCCGGGGCAGCGACTACGTCGAGGTGATGCGCTCCAACCTCACCGCGCTGAAGAAGGCCCTCGGCGCCAAGTGACCACGGCACAGCAGGAGGTACGGCCCATGGACCGGGAACCCGCAGCGACACCCGTCATCTCCGTCCGCGGAGCCACCGCGGCCCTCGGCGGCCGGCCCGTCCTCCGGGGCGTCGACCTCACCGTCCACCGCGGTGAGGTCGTCGCGCTGCTCGGCGCCAACGGCTCCGGCAAGTCCACCGCCGTCCGCTCCGTCATCGGCCAGGTGCCGCTGACCGGCGGCACGATCGAGCTGTTCGGCACCGAGCGGAAGCGGTTTCGCGACTGGGCCCGCGTCGGGTACGTGCCGCAGCGCACCACCGCCGCGAGCGGCGTCCCCGCCACCGTCCGCGAGGTCGTCACCTCGGGCCGCCTCTCCCGCCGCCGGTTCGGCCGCCTCTCCAAGCACGACCGGGCCGCCGTCGAGCGGGCCGTCGCCCTCGTCGGCCTCGCCGACCGCGCCGGGGACTCCGTGGACGCCCTCTCCGGCGGCCAGCACCAGCGGGTCCTGATCGCCCGCGCGCTCGCCTCCGAACCCGAGCTCCTGATCATGGACGAGCCGATGGCGGGCGTGGACCTCGCCAGCCAGGAGATCCTGGCCGCGACCCTGCGCGAGCAGGTCGCGGGCGGCGCCACCGTCCTCCTCGTCCTGCACGAGCTGGGCCCCCTGGAGCCGCTGATCGACCGGGCCGTCGTCCTGCGCGACGGCTGCGTCGTCCACGACGGGCCGCCGCCCGAGGCCGTCGGACAGCACGCCCTGCCCGGCCACGACCACGTACATCCGCACGCGGCCGGCGAGCCGCTCCGCACGGGACTGCTGAGCTGATCATGGAATTCCTCGAACCCGCCTTCATGCAGCGGGCGCTGATCGCCGCCCTCCTGGTCGGCGTCACCGCCCCCGCCGTCGGCGTCTACCTCGTCCAGCGCCGCCAGGCGCTGATGGGCGACGGCATCGGGCACGTCGCCATGACCGGCGTCGGCCTGGGCTTCCTGCTGAACTCCAGCCCGGTCTGGATGGCGACCCTCGTCGCCGTCGCCGGCTCGGTCGCGATGGAGCTGATCCGGGCGTACGGCAAGACCCGCGGCGACCTGGCGCTCGCGCTGCTCTTCTACGGCGGCATGGCGGGCGGCGTCCTGCTGATCAACCTCTCGCCGACCGGCTCCAACGCCAACCTGACCTCGTACCTCTTCGGCTCGCTGACCACGGTCTCGCCCGAGGACGTCACCGCGATCTCGATCCTGGCCGCCTTCGTGGTCCTGGTCACGGTCGGCCTGCGCCGCCGGCTCTTCGCGGTCAGCCAGGACGAGGAGTTCGCCCGGGTCACCGGCCTGCCGGTGCGCGCCCTGAACCTGCTGATCGCCGTCACGGCCGCGGTGACCGTCACCGTCGCCATGCGGGTCGTGGGCCTGCTCCTGGTCAGCGCGCTCATGGTGGTCCCGGTCGCGGCGGCCCAGCAGCTGACCCGCTCCTTCCGGGCCACGTTCGCCGGCGCCGTCCTCATCGGCGTCGTCGTCTCCCTGTCGGGCACGATCACCACGTACTACGTGGAGGCCCCGCCCGGCGCGACGATCGTGCTGTACGCGATCGGGGTCTTCGTCCTGCTCACGGTGGTCGCCACGCCGCTCGCGAGGCGGCGGGCGCGGGCGGCCGAGGCGGACGCGGCGGACCCGGCGGCCTGCGACGTACGGGTTCCGGCGGGGCGGCGGCCGGGCGACGACGCGAAGGTGTGAGCCACGGCAGAATCCGGGGGCGCGGGGGGCTGGCAGAATGGCGGGGGCAGACAAGCATCCAAGGAGGCCCCCGTGGTGACGGCAGGACCCCCCGTACGCGGCCGCTCGACCAAGCAGCGGGCCGCCGTGTCGGCGGCACTGAACGAGGTGGACGAGTTCCGCAGCGCCCAGGAGCTGCACGACATGCTCAAGCACCGCGGCGACTCGGTCGGCCTCACCACCGTCTACCGCACGCTCCAGTCCTTGGCGGACGCGGGCGAGGTCGACGCGCTGCGCACCAGCGACGGCGAGACGGTCTACCGCCGCTGCTCGACCGGCGACCACCACCACCACCTGGTCTGCCGCGTCTGCGGCAAGGCCGTGGAGGTGGAGGGCCCGATGGTGGAGCAGTGGGCCGAGGCGATCGCCGCGGAACACGGCTTCGTGAACGTGGCGCACACGGTGGAGATCTTCGGCACGTGCGCGGAGTGCGCCGAGAAGTGACCTGACATACGTGAGACGTACGGGAGGGCCCGCACCGGAAGGTTCCGGTGCGGGCCCTCCCGCGTGGCCGCGCCCGTCCCGCGTCACGCCCGCGCGGCGTGCCGGTCCAGGAGCGCCCGGAGCCGGTCGGCGTCGGCCCCGTCGGCGAGCCCCCGCTTGGGCAGGTAGGCGAAGCCGGTGCCGGACGTCCGGTCGGTGAAGAGGACGAAGAGCCGGGGCGTCTCCACGTACCGGGGGAGCAGCGCCCACCGGATCGTGGTCTCGGTGTCCCGGGAGGTCCACCGCGCCCCGTCCTCGTCCACGACGGCCCTGGCCTCGCCCTGGGCGCCGATCAGCCGGTGGAGGCTCCGGGCGGTCCCCCACGGGACCAGCTCGGTGGCCGTGACGGCCACCGCCCCGAGGAGGACCAGCACGGCCGCCGTGCCGGGCTCCGGAGCGGGCGGCAGCAGGGCCAGGACGGCGACGAGGACGGCGAGCGCGCAGGCCCCGTACGCGGTCCACCGCATCAGCGGCCACCAGCGGGTGGCCCGCAGCCGGGCCCGCACCGCCTCGTGCACCTCGCCGAAGTCGGCCGAGTAGACCAGCTCCATCCGTCCCCCCTCCCCCGTCACCGCGCCTCAGCCCTTGTCGAGGACGGCCATGTCGGCCGGGTCGACGCCGCCGAAGCGGCGGTCGCGGGAGGCGTACTCGACGCAGGCGCGCCACAGGTCGCGGCGGTCGAAGTCCGGCCACAGCACGTCCTGGAAGATCATCTCGGCGTAGCTGCTCTGCCAGATGAGGTAGTTGGAGGTGCGCTGCTCGCCGCTCGGGCGCAGGAAGAGGTCCACGTCCGGCATGTCCGGGTAGTACAGGTACTTCTGGAAGGTCTTCTCGTTGACCTTCGACGGGTCCAGCTTCCCGGCCGCCACGTCCCGGGCGATGGCCTGCGCCGCGTCCGCGACCTCGGCGCGGCCGCCGTAGTTGACGCAGAAGTACAGGGTCATGGCGTCGTTGCCGACGGTCTGCTCCTGGGCGATCTGGAGCTCCTGGACGACCGACTTCCACATCTTGGGCATGCGGCCGACCCAGCGGATGCGGATGCCCAGCTCGTCCATCTCGTCGCGGCGGCGGCGGATGACGTCCCGGTTGAAGTTCATGAGGAAGCGGACCTCGTCGGGCGAGCGCTTCCAGTTCTCGGTGGAGAAGGCGTAGAGGGAGAGGTTCTTGACGCCCATCTCCAGGCAGCCCTTGAGCACGTCGAGGACGACGCCCTCGCCGACCTTGTGGCCCTCGGTGCGCGGCAGGCCGCGTTCCTTGGCCCAGCGGCCGTTCCCGTCCATCACGCAGGCCACGTGGTTCGGCACCAGCTCGGCCGGGAGCTTCGGCGGGCGGGCGCCGGACGGGTGCGGCTCGGGGAGCTTGTACTCCCGGCGCTGCCGCCCGAGGATTCCGCGTCGTGCGATGGCCATGGCGATGGATCTCCTACCTAGGTCTTCTCTACGTATCGCAGCGAGCGCAGGCCGCGCTCCAGGTGCCAGTGCAGGTAGGCGGAGACGAGCCCGCTGCCCTCCCTGACGTGACGCGGCTCGCACGCGTCCGCCGTCGCCCAGTCGCCGGTGAGCAGCGCACTGAGCAGGCCGATGGCCTCCGCAGAGGGTACGACGCTTCCGGGCACCCGGCAGTCGCCGCACATGACTCCGCCCGCCGCGACCGAGAAGAACCGGTTCGGCCCCTGGAGTCCGCATTTGGCACAGTCCCCGAAGCTCGGCGCGTAGCCGTTCACGGCGAGGGAGCGCAGCAGGAAGGCGTCCAGGATCAGGTGGGGGGCGTGCTCGCCCCGGGCGAGGGTCCGCAGGCCCCCGACGAGCAGCAGGTACTGCTGGACGGCCGGCTCGCCCTCGTGGTCGGTGAACCGCTCGGCCGTCTCCAGCATGGCCGTGCCGGCGGTGTAGCGGGCGTAGTCGGTGACGATCCCGCCGCCGTACGCGGCGATGGTCTCGCTCTGCGTGCAGAGCGGCAGGCCGCGCCCGATCAGCTCGCTCCCCCGGGCGAAGAACTGCACGTCCACGTGGGAGAAGGGTTCGAGCCGGGCCCCGAACTTCGACTTCGTGCGCCGCACGCCCCGCGCCACGGCGCGTACGCGCCCGTGACCGCGCGTGAGGATCGTGATGATGCGGTCCGCTTCACCCAGCTTCTGGGTGCGCAGCACGATGCCGTCGTCGCGGAACAGACTCATGCGGCCCATTCTCCCGTACGGCACCGACAGCCGGGCCCGGGGCCGGGCGGCCGGTGCCGTACGGGCGGGCTACGGGGCCCCGACGCCGCTCAAGGCACCTCACCCCGGCTGCGGGCGTTGACGTGCGCGGTGGCGGCGCTCAGGCGCTCGGCCGAGGTCGCCTCCCGCACCCCCTCGGGGTCCACGTCCCACTCGCGCCCGCCGCCCAGCGGGCGGACCTGGACGTAGGGCCCCTCGCGCCCCATGAGCCTTCCGACCCGTCCGGTGCGGATCTCGACGACGTACGACCCGATGGGCAGCGTCACGATCGACTCTCCTCCCTCGGCAGTACGGCGGCGGCGAGGAGCCGGGCCGTTTCCACCGTGCAGCATCCCAATTCCACGAGCGGCCTCGGGGGGTCGGCGGCGAGGGTGACGACGTCGAGGCCGAGCGAGGGAAGGGTGATTCCCGCGCTCGCGAGCGCCTCGCGCAATTCCGCCACCGCCTCTTGCGCGGCTCCGATCGTCCCGGTGGACGCCTTCGTGATGTCTTCCTTCACCAACGTATGCCTTTCTCAATCCATTTCCCGCTTCGCCTCTCCAGGGTGACCCCTGATCCGTAGAATCGGCGGTTGCGCACGCCGTACAACTGCGGGGTAGGGCAGGGGAGTTAATCCATGGCCAGAGGCAAGCGGCAGGACGTGTGGGAGTTCTTCGGGGAACTCCTGAAGGAGCGGCGGGAGGTGGCGGGGCTCTCGCAGGGCGAACTGGGCGGACGGGTGTTCGTCTCGGGCGCCTACATCGGCCTGTTCGAGCAGGGAATTCGAAAACCCCAACTGGACGTCGCGAAACGAATCGACGAGGTCCTACAAACCGGCGGTATTTTCGAACGAACGTGGCGAAAACTCATCGACAAGTCGCCGTACGCGTCCTATTTCCACGCGGTCGCGGAGCTGGAGGCCGTGGCGACGAAGATCTGCGAGTTCGCACCGACGGTCGTCCCGGGTCTGATGCAGACGGGGGCGTACGCGCGGGCGGTGACGCTGGCGGCGAACCCCTTCGCGACGGAGGAGTACGTCGAGGAGAAGGTCACCTCGCGACTCGAACGAGCGAAGATCCTCACGACGCCTACAAGGCCCGAGTATTGGGTGATCCTGCACGAGAACGCGATCCGCACCCCGGTCGGCGGCCCGGCGGTCATGGCCGAGCAGCTCGACCGCATCGCGGCGCTGGTGCGGGAGCGGCGAGTGCTGGTGATCGTCGTCCCCCGCTCGGCGGGGGCACACGCTTCCATGAACGGCATGCTCCAGCTCCTGGAGTTCGCGGACCAGCCGCCAACGGCCTATACGGAGACGTCGTTTTCGGGGACGCTCCTCGACGATCCGGCGGTGGTGAAGCGTGCACAGCGCGCCTACGATCTGCTCAGGGTCGCCGCCTTGTCGCCGGAGGTGTCCCTGGCCCTGATCGAGTCGGCGGCGGAGGACTTCAGACGATGCGCGCGTACGACCTGACCCACGCCCACTGGTTCAAGAGCTCCCACAGCAACGGGGAGGGCGGTGACTGCGTCGAGGTCACGTACGACTTCACGGACGCCGCCTGGCGCAAGAGCAGCTACAGCAACGGCGAGGGTGGTAGCTGCGTCGAGGTCCTGGACGACGTCCCTGGTGTCGTCCCCGTCCGGGACAGCAAGAACCCCGGCCCCGTCCTCGTCGTCCCCGCCGCCGCCTGGTCCGCTTTCCTGGTTTATCTGGCCAGATAGACCAGAGCCCCCAAGCCCGCCCTTGGTTGGCCATAAGTCGGGCTTATGACCTCATAGACAGGGGCGGGGTACCGCTCGGCGTCGTGCATTATTTAGGGTGACCTAAGTGTCGGCGGCTTCGCCGCCATGTCGCTGCGAAGGGAACCCAGTCATGCCCCGCCCCCTCCGGGTCGCGATCGTCGGCGCCGGCCCCGCCGGAATCTACGCCGCCGATGCGCTGCTGAAGTCCGAGGCCGCCGCCGAGCCGGGCGTGTCGATCGACATCTTCGAGCGGATGCCGGCGCCCTTCGGCCTCATCCGCTACGGCGTCGCCCCCGACCACCCGCGCATCAAGGGCATCATCACCGCGCTGCACCAGGTCCTCGACAAGCCGCAGGTCCGCCTCTTCGGCAACGTCGACTACGGCACCGACGTGCACCTGGACGACCTGCACTCCTTCTACGACGCCGTGGTCTTCTCGACCGGCGCCATGGCGGACCGCGAGCTGAAGATCCCCGGCGTGGAGCTGGACGGCTGCCTCGGCGCCGCCGACTTCGCCTCCTGGTACGACGGCCACCCGGACGTCCCGCGCACCTGGGACCTGTCGGCCGAGAAGGTCGCCGTCCTCGGCGTCGGCAACGTGGCGCTCGACATCGCCCGCATCCTGGCGAAGACGGCGGACGAGCTGCTGCCGACCGAGATCCCGGCCAACGTGTACGAGGGCCTGAAGGCCAACAAGGCGCTCGAAGTCCACGTCTTCGGCCGTCGCGGCCCGGCGCAGGCGAAGTTCAGCCCCATGGAGCTGCGCGAGCTGGACCACTCCCCCACCATCGAGGTCATCGTCAACCCCGAGGACATCGACTACGACGAGGGCTCGATCGCGGACCGCCGCAAGAACAAGCAGACCGACATGGTCGCGAAGACCCTGGAGAACTGGGCGATCCGCGACATCGGCGACCGCCCGCACAAGCTCTTCCTGCACTTCTTCGAGTCCCCGGTCGAGGTCCTCGGCGAGGACGGCAAGGTCGTCGGCCTGCGCACCGAGCGCACCGAGCTGGACGGCACGGGCAACGTCAAGAGCACCGGCCAGACCACCGACTGGGACGTCCAGGCCGTCTACCGCGCGGTCGGCTACCTCTCGGACGAGCTGCCCAAGCTCCCGTGGGACGCCGTCAGCGGCACCGTCCCGGACCAGGGCGGCCGGGTGATCCAGGAGAACGGCGAGCACCTGGCGTCGACCTACGTCACCGGCTGGATCCGGCGCGGCCCGGTCGGCCTCATCGGCCACACCAAGGGCGACGCCAACGAGACCGTGGCGAACCTCCTGGACGACTTCGCGAACGGGCGCCTGCTCGACCCGGCCACCCCGGAGACGGACGCGGTCGTGGCCTTCCTGGAGGGCAAGGGCATCACGTACACGACGTGGGAGGGCTGGTACGCCCTGGACGCCGCCGAGAAGGCGCTCGGCGAGCCGCAGGGCCGCGAGCGCGTGAAGATCGTGGAGCGCGAGGACATGCTGCGCGCGAGCGGCGCGATCAAGTAACAGCGGCACGCACACGACTCCGCGGGGGTCCGGACGGGATCCGGGCCCCCGCGGAGTCGTTTCTTCTGACTTTTCCCGGCCTCAGGAGACCGTGCGCGCGGAGGTGAGCAGCCGGACGGTGTCGTCCGGGGGCAGCGAGAGCGCGTTGCCGACGGTGCCGAGGACCTCCATCTCGGCCGGGCTGTACGGGCCGTCGGCGAGGGCGATCCGGGCGGCCTGGACGAGGATCGACTCCCGCCCGGAGGGCGCCAGGTGCGGGGCGAGCGGCTCCAGGGCCTCGTGGAGCTCGATCGCGAGGAGCGTGCCCTCGGGGTTCACCTCGGGCATGAAGCGCCCCGTGTCGGCCTCCAGGGCCTCGACGAGGTCGACGAGCTGGACGGCCGTGCACTCCGCGAAGCCGGCGGACCGGACCGCGCTGACGGCCCGGTCCAGGACGGCGCGGGAGTCGGTGCCGCCGGCCGAGAGGACGGCCAGGGCGACGGTGTGCACGCCGTCCCGCAGCATCGCGGAGAAGCGGCCGGTGGTCGGGCGGTCGAGCACCTCCGTACCGAAGTGCGTGTGACAGGCCGCGCACTCGACGACGGGGCCCGTACAGCCCCGGGGCAGGACGGGGACGCCCAGGACGGCGAACCTGCGGCGGCCGGTGCGCCGCCGGTAGTTGCGGTCGCCCCCGCACTCCTCGCAGAAGAACTCGCCGTCCCCCACGGTGTTCCAGGAGGTGCGGACCCCGCAGATGCCCACTTTCCCGCCACGTGAATTCCGGGCAGACCGCATACGCACCTCCTCGACGCCCCGGCTGCGCTGCCGGCGTGGGCGTGATGTTAACCACATCCATGATGTGGCGTCAGTACCTCGTCGTCAGTTCACCGTGGAGATGGCCGAGACACGTCACCGTTCGACCGCCGCGAAATCACCCTCCCGAGTGGTCCCGCACGCCCCTCCCCGCCCCGGACGCGACACTGCCCCGCGCCCTCCGGGAGGGTGCGGGGCGGCGGGGTCGGGGCAGGTCAGCGGGCGGAGCGGTTGACCGCCGAGATGACCGCCTTCAGGGAGGCGCGGGTCGTGTTGGCGTCGATGCCGATGCCCCACAGGACCTTGCCGTCGATGGCGCACTCGATGTACGAGGCGGCCTGCGCGGAGGCGCCCTCGCTCATCGTGTGCTCCTGGTAGTCCAGCAGGCGGGCGTCGACGCCGACGGCCTGGAGGGCGGCGAAGAAGGCCGAGATCGGGCCGTTGCCGGAGCCGGTCAGGACGGTGTCGACGCCGTCCACGACCGCCTCGACGGTCAGGGTGTCCGTGCCGTCCGTGTCGGAGGTGGTCTGGCCGGAGCGCAGCTGGATGCGTCCCCAACGAGCCGCAGTGTTGTCCGGGTTGGGCAGGTACTCGTCCTGGAAGACGGACCAGATCGCGGCCGGCGTGACCTCGCCGCCCTCGCTGTCGGTCTTCTGCTGGATGATCCGGGAGAACTCGATCTGCATCCGGCGGGGCAGGTCCAGCTTGTGGTCGTTCTTCAGGACGTACGCGATGCCGCCCTTGCCGGACTGCGAGTTGACCCGGATGACGGCCTCGTAGGAGCGGCCGACGTCCTTCGGGTCGATCGGCAGGTACGGGACGGCCCACTCGATGTCGTCCACGGTCTTGCCCCGCGCGGCCGCGTCGGCCTCCATCGCGTCGAAGCCCTTCTTGATGGCGTCCTGGTGGGAGCCGGAGAAGGCGGTGTAGACCAGGTCGCCCGCGTAGGGGTGGCGCGGGTGGACCTCCATCTGGTTGCAGTACTCGCTGGTGCGGCGGATCTCGTCGATCTGCGAGAAGTCGATCTGCGGGTCGACGCCCTGGCTGAACAGGTTCATGCCCAGGGTCACCAGGTCGACGTTGCCGGTGCGCTCGCCCTGGCCGAACAGGCAGCCCTCGACGCGGTCGGCGCCGGCCATGACGGCCAGCTCGGCCGCCGCCACGGCGGTGCCGCGGTCGTTGTGCGGGTGGGCGGACAGGCAGACGTACTCCCGGCGGGTCAGGTTCCGGGACATCCACTCGAACCGGTCCGCGTGCGTGGACGGCGTCGAACGCTCCACGGTGGCGGGCAGGTTGAGGATGATCTCGCGGCCCGGGCCCGGCTGCCAGACGTCGCAGACGGCCTCGCAGACCTCCAGGGCGAAGTCCAGCTCGGTGTCGGTGAAGATCTCGGGGCTGTACTGGTAGCCGAAGGCCGTCTCCGGGCCCAGCAGCTTCTCCGCGTACTCCATCACCAGGCGCGTGCCGTCCACGGCGATCCGCTTGATGTCCTCCTTCGAGCCGCGGAAGACGACCCGGCGGAAGGTGGGCGCGGTGGCGTTGTACAGGTGGACGGTGGCGCGCCTGGCGCCGACCAGGGACTCCACGGTCCGCTCGATCAGGTCCTCGCGGGCCTGGGTCAGGACGGAGATGGTGACGTCGTCCGGGATCGCGCCCTCTTCGATGATGGAGCGCACGAAGGCGAAGTCGGTCTCGCCGGAGGAAGGGAAGCCGACCTCGATCTCCTTGTAGCCCATGCGTACGAGCAGGTCGAACATCTCGCGCTTGCGGGCCGGGGACATCGGGTCGATCAGGGCCTGGTTGCCGTCGCGCAGGTCGGTGGACAGCCAGCGGGGGGCCCGGGTGATGCGCCGGTCGGGCCAGGTGCGGTCGGGGATCTCGACGGCCTCGTACCGGCCGTACTTGTGGATCGGCATCCCGGACGGCTTCTGCAGCGGCGTCTCGTTGGTGACGGGCGTGGGGCGGCCGATGAACGGGGACTGCGACATTGCGTAGGGCTCCTCGGGTCCAGCGGGGGAGGACGGCCGACTGTCGAACGCAACACCAGGTCCCGCGGGGAGGGGGTCGGCCTACGACTACAGGCCCTCGCCGCGGCAGCTAAGGAGAAGCAGCCCGAAACGCATGATGTGCCGCAGCTTAGCCCAGGGACGTGGAAGCGGACGTCCCGTTCCAGTATGCGGGACGGCCGCGGAATCAAACTCGAACAGTGACGGATCACTCCATTTCGCCAATCACCGTCTCTCCTAGTGACAGGTCCGTCACGCGCTGCCACATTGCTGGAATGAGCGCACACACGCCTGTCTTCTGTTCGATCGTGCCGCCGCACCTCCTGGAGCACCTGGCCCGGTCCTCCGACGCCGCCGTGGCCGCCACCGCCCGCCGCACCCTGGCCGCGGACGCCTCGGCCCGCTCCGCCCGGGCGCTGTCCCGGCCGGGCTCTCCCCCGACGGCCGCGCCCCGCGCCGCCGCCGGGCCGCACCGCACCGTCCACGACTGCCGGCACGGCACCGACCTGCCGGGCGCGAAGGTCCGCGCCGAGGGCGGGGCGGCGACCCGCGACGCCTCCGTGAACCGCGCGTACGCGGGCCTCGGCGCCACCTTCGACCTCTTCCTGCACGCCTTCGGGCGCGACTCGATCGACGGCTCCGGACTCCCGCTGACCGCCTCCGTCCACTACGACCGGGACTACGCCAACGCCTTCTGGAACGGCGAGCAGATGGTGTTCGGGGACGGCGACGACGAGATCTTCCTCGACTTCACCCTGCCCGTGGACGTCATCGGCCACGAGCTGGCCCACGGCTTCACCCAGTACACGGCGA
This sequence comes from Streptomyces sp. NPDC088915, assembly GCF_044749825.1. Classification (NCBI taxonomy): domain Bacteria; kingdom Bacillati; phylum Actinomycetota; class Actinomycetes; order Kitasatosporales; family Streptomycetaceae; genus Streptomyces; species Streptomyces sp. NPDC088915. The sequence continues at coordinate 521,306 of NZ_JBIVIR010000002.1, read as the reverse complement.
ACCTGGAGTACTTCAGCCAGTCCGGCGCCCTCAACGAGTCGGTCTCGGACGTCTTCGGCTCCCTCGTGAAGCAGTACGCCCTCGGGCAGAGTGCCGAGGCGGCGGACTGGCTCATCGGCGAGGGCCTCTTCCACCCGGACGTGCGGGGCAGGGCGCTGCGCTCCATGAAGGCCCCGGGCACGGCGTACGACGACGATGTCCTCGGCAAGGACCCGCAGCCCGCCCACATGGACGACTACGTCCGCACGGGAAGCGACAACGGCGGGGTGCACATCAACTCCGGCATCCCCAACCACGCCTTCTACCTGGCGGCGACCGAGCTGGGCGGCAACGCCTGGGAGCGGGCCGGGCAGATCTGGTACGACGTGATGACCGGCGGCGCCCTCACCCCGGAGACCCGCTTCGCCGAGTTCGCGGCGGCGACGGCGAAGGCGGCGAAGGACCGGTACGGCGACGGGGCGGAGATCCAGGCCGTCCTGAAGTCCTGGGCCGCCGTGGGCGTGCCGGTGGACTGAGCCGGGGTAGGGAAGGGCTCATGCGGATTCGAGTGCGGCGCACGGGCGGTTTCGCGGGCATCGAGCGGTCGGCGGAGGTGGACACCGCGGGCCGCCCCGACGCCGGGGAGTGGACCGCCCTGGCGGGGGCGGTCCTCGCGGCGACCGACGGAGACGGTGACCGGTCCCGCGTCCCGGACGGCTTCTCGTACGAGATCACGATCGACGGCCGCACGGTCCGCTGCGGCGACCCGGACCTGACGGAAGCGCAGAGGACCCTCATCACGAGGGTCCTCAAGGAAGGCGCGTGACTGCTTACGGGTCTTAGAAGCCCAGCTTCCGGAGCTGCTTCGGGTCCCGCTGCCAGTCCTTCGCGACCTTCACGTGGAGGTCGAGGAAGACCGGGGTGCCGAGGAGGGCCTCGATGTGCTTGCGGGACTTCATGCCGACCTCCTTGAGGCGGCTGCCCTTGGGGCCGATGATGATGCCCTTCTGGCTGGGGCGCTCGATGTACACGTTGGCGTGGATGTCGAGCAGCGGCCGGTCCGCCGGGCGGTTCTCGCGGGGGATCATCTCCTCCACGACCACCGCGATGGAGTGCGGCAGCTCGTCCCGCACGCCTTCGAGCGCGGCCTCGCGGATCAGCTCCGCGACCATGACCTGCTCGGGCTCGTCCGTGAGGTCGCCCTCCGGGTAGAGCGGCGGGGACTCGGGGAGCAGCGGGACGAGCAGGTCCGCGACGAGCTGGACCTGCTTGTCGCCGACGGCCGAGACGGGGACGATCTCCTGCCACTCGAAGCCCAGCTCCCTGCCGAGCTGGTCGACGGCGATGAGCTGCTCGGCGAGCGTCTTGGAGTCGACCAGGTCGGTCTTGGTGATGATCGCGACCTTGGGGGTCTTCCTGATCTCCGCCAGTTCCTTGGCGATGAAGCGGTCGCCGGGGCCGAGCTTCTGGTCGGCGGGCAGGCAGAAGCCGATCACGTCGACCTCGGCCCAGGTGGTGCGCACGACGTCGTTGAGCCGCTCGCCCAGGAGGGTGCGCGGCTTGTGGAGGCCGGGGGTGTCGACCAGGATCAGCTGCGCGTCGGGGCGGTGCACGATGCCCCGGACGGTGTGCCGGGTGGTCTGCGGCCGGTTCGAGGTGATGGCCACCTTCTGGCCGACCAGAGCGTTCGTGAGGGTGGACTTGCCCGCGTTGGGGCGGCCGACGAAGCAGGCGAAGCCGGCCCGGTGGACGGCTTCGGTTTCTTGGTTGCGAGCGCTCATGGGGGCCATTGTCCCCGATGAGCGCCCGCGCCATGCACCCAGAGCCCGCGGGGGCTCGCGGTGAGGCCCCTCAGCCCGCCGTGACGGCGTGCCGCAGCCGTCCGTCCGGGCCCGCCAGCAGGACCGGGGTCTCCGGGCCGCCCAGGTCCCGCACGGCCGCGCGGTCCTCGTCCGAGGGCGCCTCGGCGGTGGTCACGACGGCCGCCGCCTCCAGGGACTCGGCGCCGCTGGCCACGGCCATCGCGACGGCGGTCCGCAGGGCGCTCAGCCTGAGCGAGTCGAGGGCCACGGTCCCCGCCACGTAGGTCCGGCCGGTCTCGTCGCGCACGGCCGCGCCCTCGGCCACGCCGTTGCGGGCCCGGGCGCTCCGCGCGAGGGTGATGATCTTGAGGTCCTCGGCGCCGAGGTCGCCGTGCTCGCTGCTGAGTGTCATGGACCGAGCATAGGTCGGGCCGCGGCCCGGCCCCGGGTCAGGGGCGGTCGAGGCGGAGCCGTACCGCCTTCGGCAGGCCGGCGACGACGAGGTCGTACGAGTCCTCGACCAGCTCCCGGACCATGGGGCCCGGGAGCCCCCCGACGGTCACGGTGTTCCAGTGCCGCTTGTTCATGTGGTAGCCGGGGGCGATCGCCGGGTGTTCCTCACGGAGCCGCACGGCCTCGTCCGGGTCGCACTTGAGGTTGACCTTCAGCGGCTCGGAGTCGAGCGCCGAGAGCGCGAAGAGCTTCCCGGCCACCTTGAAGACGGAGGTCTCCGGGCCGAAGGGGAACTCCTCCGTCGCGTCGTTGAACTCCAGGCAGAGGGCGCGCAGCTCGTCGGGGGTCACTCCGGCTCCTCGGGGGTCACTCGGGCTCCTTCTCCGCTCCGACCGGCTCCACCGGTTCCACGAGCACGGTGACGATCTTGTTCCGGCGGCCGGCCGGGGACTCGGCGGTCAGCCGCAGCGAACGCCCGTCGGGCAGCTCCACGACGGACTTCGCGCCCGCGATGGGGACGCGGCCCAGGGCCTTGGCGAGCAGGCCGCCGACGGTCTCCACGTCCTCGTCGTCGTACTCGTCGGGGCCCAGGCCGTAGAGCTCGCCGAGGTCCCCGATGTCGAGGCGGGCGGTGACCCGGTAGCGGTCCTCGCCGAGCTCCTGGACGGGCGGCAGCTCCCGGTCGTACTCGTCGGTGATCTCGCCGACGATCTCCTCCAGGATGTCCTCGATGGTGACGATGCCGGCCGTGCCGCCGTACTCGTCGACGACGACGGCCACGTGGTTGCGCTCCTGCTGCATCTCGCGCAGCAGGTCGCCGGCGTTCTTGGTGTCCGGCACGAAGGCGGCGGGCCGCATCGCGGTCGACACCAGGTCGGACTCCGACTCCCGGTTGACGTGGGTCCGGCGGGCCAGGTCCTTGAGGTACACGATGCCGACGATGTCGTCCTCGTTCTCGCCGGTGACCGGGATCCGGGAGAAGCCGGAGCGCAGGGCGAGGGTGAGGGCCTGGCGGACGGTCTTGTACCGCTCGATGCAGATCAGGTCGGTGCGGGGCACCATCACCTCGCGCACGAGGGTGTCGCCCAGCTCGAAGACGGAGTGCACCATGCGGCGCTCGTCGTCCTCGATCAGCGACTCCTGCTCGGCGAGGTCGACCAGGGCCCGCAGCTCGGCCTCGGAGGCGAAGGGGCCCTTGCGGAAGCCCTTGCCGGGGGTGAGCGCGTTGCCGATGAGGATCAGGAGCTGCGGGATCGGGCCCATGATCCGGGCGAGCGGCACCAGGACGTACGCGGCGGCCGTCGCCGTGTTCAGCGGGTGCTGGCGGCCGATGGTGCGCGGCGAGACGCCGACGGCCACGTACGAGACGAGGACCATGACGGCGATGGCGACGAGGAGCGCCTCCCAGGTCTCCGGGAAGGCCTCCAGGCAGGCGTACGTGACGAGGACGCCGGCCGCCATCTCGCAGGCGACGCGGACCAGCAGCGCCACGTTGAGGTAGCGGGTCGGGTCGGAGGCGACCCGGGCGAGCTTCTCGGCCCCGCGCCGCCCGGACCGCACGGCCTCGGCGGCGCGGAAGCTGGAGATCCGGGCGAGACCGGCCTCGGCGCAGGCGGCGAGCCAGGCCACGACGACCAGGGCGACCGCCCCGAGGATCAGCGAAACGTCCATCGGGGTCAGGAGACGGTCGGCGCCGGGGAGGGGCCCGTCAGGCCCTTCTCCGCGCGCCAGCCGTCGACGATCGCCGCCTGGAGGCCGAACATCTCGGCCTTCTCGTCGGGCTCCTCGTGGTCGTACCCGAGGAGGTGCAGCACCCCGTGGACGGTGAGGAGCTGGAGCTCCTCGTCCATGGAGTGCTGCGTCGGCGCGTCCTTGCCCTGCTGGGTGGCGACCTCGGGGCAGAGCACGATGTCGCCGAGGAGCCCCTGCGGGGGCTCCGCGTCGTCCTTCGCCGGCGGACGCAGCTCGTCCATCGGGAAGGACATGACGTCCGTGGGGCCGGGCAGGTCCATCCACTGGATGTGGAGCTGCTCCATCGCCTCCGCGTCCACGACGATCACCGAGAGCTCGGAGAGGGGGTGGATGCGCATGCGCGCGAGCGCGTAGCGGGCGATGTCGAGGATCGACTGCTCGTCGACCTCGGTGCCGGACTCGTTGTTGACGTCGATCGACATGGTGGTTCTGTGACTACTTCCCGTTGCGGCCGTTGCGGCTGTCGTACTGCTCGTACGCGTCGACGATACGGCCGACGAGCTTGTGCCGGACGACATCCTGCGACGTGAGCGTGGAGAAGTGGACGTCCTGGACCCCGTCGAGGATGTCGCGGACCTGCCGCAGACCGCTCTTCGTCCCGTTCGGCAGGTCGACCTGGGTGACGTCACCGGTGATGACGATCTTCGAGTCGAAGCCGAGGCGGGTGAGGAACATCTTCATCTGCTCGGGGTTCGTGTTCTGCGCCTCGTCCAGGATGATGAACGCGTCGTTGAGCGTGCGACCCCTCATGTACGCCAGGGGCGCGACCTCGATCGTCCCGCTCGCCATGAGCTTGGGGATCGAGTCGGGGTCGAGCATGTCGTGCAGGGCGTCGTAGAGCGGGCGCAGGTACGGGTCGATCTTCTCGTAGAGCGTGCCCGGCAGGAAGCCGAGCCGCTCGCCCGCCTCGACGGCGGGCCTGGTCAGGATGATCCGGTTGACCTGCTTGGACTGCAGGGCCTGGACCGCCTTGGCCATGGCGAGGTAGGTCTTGCCGGTGCCCGCGGGGCCGATGCCGAAGACGATCGTGTGCTTGTCGATGGCGTCGACGTACCGCTTCTGGTTGAGCGTCTTGGGGCGGATCGTGCGTCCCCGGCTGGAGAGGATGTTCTGCGTGAGCACCTCGGCGGGAGTCTCCTCGCCGCCCTCCGCCGATCCGTCCCCGCTCGCCCTGAGCATGGCGATCGAGCGTTCCACTGCGTCCTCCGTCATCGGCTGACCGGTGCGGAGCACCAGCATCATCTCGTCGAACAGGCGCTGGATCAGGGCGACTTCCGTCGCGTCGCCGACCGCGCTGACCTGATTGCCCCGGACGTGGATGTCGGTGTCCGGGAAGGAGCGCTCGATCACGCGGAGCAGGGCGTCCCCGGAGCCGAGGAGGGTCACCATCGGATGCTTGGCGGGGACGGTGAAGTGGGCGCGGGCCTGTCCGCGCGCCCCGTCGTGGGGCGCTCCGTCGTGGGCTGTGGGTGTGTGAGTCATGGGCCGGCACTGTGGCCTGCACATACCTCCCGTCGCAGGGTTCTCGCTGCTCGACAACCTCTCGACCACCAAGCCTACGACTTGGTACCGACGGTGCCTAAGGGGTTTACGGAGGACCGTTCGAGTGGCGTGCCCTCCTTCGAGGGGCGTCCTGGGAGGGGCGTCCTACGAAGCGGCCGCGCGGAAGCCGATCGTCGGGACCGCCCGGCGCAGCGGCCAGGGGCGGCCGGGGGCGGGCAGGAGGCGCTCCAGGAAGGCGTAGCGGCCGCGCAGGGCCTCGGGGTCCTGCCGGGAGTCGCCCTGGGCCCGCTGCCACCAGGCGGCGATCTCGTCCCAGGTGGGGGCGGAGAGGGAGCCGCCGAACTCCTGGACGGAGAGGGCGGCGGTGAGCCCGGCGAAGGCGAGCCGGTCGGCGAGGGGCCAGTCGGCGAGGGTGCCGGTGACGAAACCGGCGACGAAGACGTCCCCGGCGCCGGTCGGGTCGAGGGCGGGGACCTGGATGGCGGGGACCTCGGCGGTCTCGCCGGTGGCGCCGTCGACGGCGTAGGCGCCCTCGGCACCGAGGGTGACCACGGCGTAGCGGACCTTGTCGGCGAGGGCGCGGGCGGCGGCCCGGGGGCAGTCGGTGCGGGTGTAGCGCATCGCCTCGGCGGCGTTGGGCAGGAACGCCTCGCAGTGCTCCAGGTCGGGGAGGGCCGCCAGGTCCCAGCGGCCGGTGTCGTCCCAGCCGACGTCGGCGAAGACCTTGGCGCCGGCGCGGGCGGCCTGGGCGACCCACTCCTCGGGGCGGCCGGGGGCCAGGGAGGCGACGGCCGCGCGCGCGTGCGGCGGGTAGGCGGGCAGGGCGCCGTCGGGCGGCGGGGCCTCGTGGCCGTGGGAGACCATCGTGCGCTCGCCCTCGTAGGCCATGGAGACGGTGACCGGGGAGTGCCAGCCGGGGACCGTGCGGGAGAAGGAGAGGTCGATGCCCTCGCCCTGCTCCAGGGCGTCCCAGCAGTACTCGCCGTAGTGGTCGTCGCCGAAGGCGGCGGCGAGGGAGGTGTGCAGGCCGAGACGGGCGAGCGCGGTGGCCATGTTGGCGACGCCGCCGGGGCTGGAGCCCATGCCGCGGGCCCAGGACTCGGTGCCGCGGACGGGGGCGCTGTCGAGGCCGGTGAAGATGATGTCCAGGAAGACCGTGCCGGTCAGGAAGACGTCACAGGCGGGGTCCGTGGGCTCGCGGAGGCGCTCCAGCGGATCGACCTCGGCGTCGTGGTGCGGCTGCTCTCCCCTGGCTGTGGTCACGGCGGACTCCCCGGTCGCGGTGTGGATCCGCCCAGTGTGCCCGATGGGGGGCGGGAGGTGGGTGGGACTCACGGGGAGGAACGCCTGCGGCGGGCCTTCCACCCCACCCCGCCCCTTCCCGAAACCGGGGGCGAGCCCCCGGACCCCGTACGGCCTTCGGCCGTGTCCTCAAACGCCGGACGGGCTGAAGTTCAGCCCGTCGGCATTTGAAGCGCGGGGTCCGGGGCGGAGCCCCGGTTTCGGGAAGGGGCGGGGTGGGGGAGAAGCCCGCCGCAGGCGCCCCGGCCCCGCACTCGACCCGCCCCGCCCGCACCTACGCCCCGCCACCCCCGAACTCGTACGCCTCCACCTCCGCCAGATACCGCTCCCGCCGCTCCTCCTCGTCCTCCAGGAACGACGCCCGGAAGGAGTTCCGGGCCAGTTCGCGGAGCTGCTCCTCCGTGAGGCCGAGCGCGTCGCGGACGCCGTCGTAGTTGTCGCCCGCGTAGCCGCCGAAGTAGGCGGGGTCGTCGGAGTTGACGGTGACGAGGAGGCCGGCCGACATCATCGCGCGGAGCGGATGGTCGGCGAGGGTGTCGATGACGCGGAGGCGGACGTTCGACAGGGGGCAGAGGGTGAGCGGGACCCGCTCGCGGGCGAGCCGGGCGACGAGGTCGGGGTCGTCCATGCAGCGCAGGCCGTGGTCGATCCGCTCGACGCCGAGGACGTCGAGGGCCTCGCGGACGTACGCCGCGGGGCCCTCCTCGCCCGCGTGGGCGACGCGGCGCAGGCCGAGCCGGGCGGCCTCCTCGTACACCTCGCGGAACTTGGCGGGCGGATGGCCGACCTCGGCCGAGTCGAGGCCGACGCCGGTGATCCGGTCCAGGTGGGGCTTCGCGGCCTCCAGGGTGGCGAGGGCCGACTCGGCGGACTCGTCGCGCAGGAAGCACATGATGAGCCGGGTGGAGATCCCGTACCGCTCCTCGGCGCGGTCGAGGGAGGCGGTCAGGCCCTCGATCACGGTGCCGATCGGGACGCCGCGGGCGGTGTGCGCCTGAGGGTCGAAGAAGATCTCTGCGTGCCGGACGCCCTGGGCCGCGGCCCGCTCCAGGTAGGCGTCGGCGAGTTCGGTGAAGTCCCCAGCGGTGCGCAGGACCGCCATCAGGCCGTAGTACAGGTCCAGGAAGGACTGGAGGTCGCTGAAGCGGTACGCCTCGCGCAGGGCGTCGGTGTCCGCGTACGGCAGGGTGACGCCGTTGCGCGCGGCGAGCGCGAAGGCCAGCTCGGGTTCGAGGGTGCCTTCGATGTGGAGGTGCAGTTCGGCCTTGGGGAGGGGCATGTTCACGTTCGTTTCGGTACGGGGACCCGCATGAGGTCCTGGGCAATGCTCAGCTCGCCGTCGAACCCGGCCGCCCGCGCCTGCCGTTCGAACGCGGCGGGGTCGTGGTAGCGCTGCGAGAAGTGGGTGAGGACGAGGTGCCGCACGCCCGCGTCCCGGGCGACCGCGGCGGCCTGTCCGGCCGTCAGGTGGCCGTGGTCGGTGGCGAGGCGGACGTCCTCGTCGAGGAAGGTCGACTCGATGACGAGCATGTCGGCGCCCTCGGCGAGGGCGTGCACGCCCTCGCAGAGCCGGGTGTCCATGACGAAGGCGAAGCGCTGTCCGCGCCGGACCTCGCTGACCTCGTCGAGGGTGACGCCGTCCAGGACGCCGTCGCGCTGGATCCGGCCCACGTCGGGGCCCTTGATGCCGTGCGCGGCGAGCCTCTCGGGCAGGATGCGGCGCCCGTCGGGCTCGACGAGCCGGTAGCCGTACGACTCGACGGGGTGGGAGAGCCGGTGCGCTTCCAGGGTGTACGCGTCGGTGACGGCGAGCGGCCCGTCGGCGGCGACGGGCGCCTCCACCAGCCGCACGGTCTCGCGGTAGGCCGTGGCGTACCGCAGCCGCTCGAAGAAGCGCTGTCCGCTCGCCGGGTAGTGGGCGGTGACCGGGTGCGGGACCTGGTCGAGGTTGATCCGCTGGATCACCCCGGCCAGGCCGAGCGAGTGGTCGCCGTGGAAGTGCGTGACGCAGATCCGGTCGAGGTCGTGCGCGGCGACCCCGGCCCGCAGCATCTGGCGCTGGGTGCCCTCGCCGGGGTCGAACATGATCCCCTGGCCGTCCCAGCGCAGCAGGTAGCCGTTGTGGTTGCGGTGCCGGGTCGGGACCTGGCTCGCGGTCCCGAGGACGACCAGTTCGCGTACGGACACGGCTTATCCGGGGGGCCAGGTGAGGCCGCGGCCGCCCAGGACGTGCGCGTGGGCGTGGAAGACGGTCTGGCCCGCGCCCGCGCCGGTGTTGAGGACGATGCGGTAGCCGCTGTCCTCGGTCCCCTCCTGGGCGGCGACCCGGCCGGCCTCGCGCAGCAGGTCGGCCGCCACGGTCGGCTCGGCGGCGGCGAGGGAGGCGGCGTCCGGGTAGTGGAGGCGCGGGATCACCAGGACGTGGGTGGGCGCCTGGGGGTTGATGTCGCGGAACGCGACGGTCGTCTCCGTCTCGCGCACGATCGTCGCGGGCACCTCCCTCGACACGATCTTGCAGAACAGGCAGTCGCTCTGCGGCTCTCCGGCCATGGTCCGGGCCTCCTCGCCTCCGTCGATCAGTACAGACGCATGCTATCGGCCGCCGCCGACGGCCCCTTTCCCCCGGCCCGGTCAGTCCTTCGGCGCGCGCCGGTTCAGGAACGAGCGGCTCACCCAGTACGTGATGACCACGCCCCAGAACAGCGGCGCCCCGAGCCCGCCGACCACGCCCGCGTCGAGGGACCAGAGGGCCATCGTCACCACCGAGTGGAGCCCGAGCAGCCCCACGGCCGTCGCCATGGCGATCACCGGCCGGCAGCCGCGCGCCACGAGCAGCAGAGGACGGCGCAGCCGGGGCGGCAGCCGGCGGCCCATCCACAGCACCCAACCGCCCCAGGCGCCGACGAGGACGGCCGCGCCGATCAGGAACGGGACGACCGCCTCGGCCCCGGTCGCGCCGGTGCGGACGGGAGCGGAGCCGAGCGCGGAGGCGACGAAGCCGATCAGGGCGACCCAGCGGGCCCCGGCGGCGGTGTTCCAGGCCATGGCCTCCAGGTTGTAGCGGGCCTTGCGGTCCTGGAGGTCGAGCGCGGCGGAGGCGACGAACCCCTCGGCGGCCTGCGTCCACGCCCCGCGCCGGAACCAGCGCCGCCGCAGCCGGAGCAGCGAGAGGTTGTTGTGGGCCTCGCTGCTCTGCGGGTTGAGGCGCAGCGCCGTCTCGTACGCCCGCTGCGCGGTGGCGTGGTCGCCCCGGCGCTGGGCGGTGAGGCCGACCAGGAAGTGGGCCGCGTCCTCCTCGGGCGCGAGGTTCACGGCGGTCCGGGCCGCCTCGTACGCCTCGACGGTACGCGCGGGCGTGCGGGCGTGTTCGCCGTGCTCCGCGAGGGCGGTGCCGAGCGCGTAGTGGGTGCCCCAGTACTGCGGGGCGAGCGCGACGGCGTGCCGGGCGGTGGACTCGGCCTCTTGGTAGTGCTTCTGGGAGAGGAGGACCTGGACGCGCATCAGCCAGGCGCCGAGCAGTTCGGGCTCGGCGCGCAGCGCCTGGTCCACGGCGGCCAGGGCGGCGGGGTGGGCGCCGCTCCGGTGGTGGCAGCGGGCGAGCAGGACGAGGGCCTCGGCGTCCTCGGGGTCGGTCGCCAGGTGCTGGGCGGCCAGCGCCCCGGCCTGCTCGTACCGCCCGGCCTCGTACAGCGCCTCGGCGCGCCGCAGCGCGGTGCCGTGGGCGCCCCGGGCCTCCGCCCCGCTCACAGCTTGCGCTTCCGCTTGAGGTGGGCGAGCAGGTCGTCGTAGAGGCCGCCCTCGTTGGCGAACATGGCGACGTTCCGGGCGGCGGCGAACCACGGCTCCGTGGACGGCTTGATCTGCTTGGCCGCGCCGAGCAGGTCCTTGGTGGTGATCAGGCGTACGGAGCCGCTGCGGGCGGAGTCGAGGAGGGCGGCCTCGGCGGCCGTCTCGCAGACGTGCGCGAGGTCGGCGCCGGAGAAGTCCTCGGTGGCCTTGACGAGCTTGCCGAGGTCGACGGCCTCGATGGGCCGCTCGCGCAGGTGGTAGCGGAGGATCGCCTCGCGCGCGGCGGCGTCCGGCGGCAGCACGAGCAGGGTGCGGTCGAGGCGGCCGGGGCGGCGCAGGGCGATGTCCACGTCCCAGGGGACGTTGGTGGCGGCGAGCACGAAGACGCCCTCGTTCCCGGCGCCGCTCGCGATGCCGTCGAGCTCGGTGAGGAGCTGGTTGACGACGTTGCGCAGGCCGCTGTGGTGAGTACGGGAGCGCTTGGCGCCGAGGGCGTCCAGCTCGTCGAGGAAGACGACGCAGGGGGCCTGGCGGCGGGCGGTCTCGAAGATGTCGTGGATGTTCTTCTCGGAGGCGCCGATCCACATGTCGAGGACGTCGGAGAGCGAGACGGTGAGGAAGCTCGCGCCCAGCTCGCCCGCGACGGCCCGGGCGATGAAGGTCTTGCCGCAGCCGGGCGGGCCGTAGAGGAGCAGGCCGCCGCGCAGCGACTTGCCGTAGAGCCTGCGCAGTTCGGGGTTGCGCATGGGGGCGAGGAAGGCGGCCTCCAGGCGGTCCTTGACCTCCTCCATGCCGCCGACGTCGGCGAGGCGGACGGAGCCGGGGGCGTCGACGTCCCAGGCGGCCGCGTCCCCGGCGGTCCCGTCGCCGTCGGCGGCCTGCGGGTCCTCCAGGAAGCGGGGTCCGACGAGGTCCTGGACCTGCTGCTCGGCGGCGTTCCAGTCGAAGGAGGGGGCGGGGACGCTCGGCGCGGGCGCGTCCGGGGCGGATCCGTCCGGGGCGGGGGCGCTCGGCGCGGGGGCCGGGTCCTCCGCGGCGGGCAGCCCCATCGCGCGGACCATCAGGGCGCGGGCGGCCGCGTCCCCGGGCGCGTGCTGGAGGGCGACGGCCGCCTCGGCGACGGCCTCGTCGTTGCGTCCCTCCGCGAGGAGGAGTTCGGCGAAGTGGAGACGCAGGGGTACGTCGCCGGGGGCGGCGGCCACGGCGGCGCGGAGACTGCGGATCAGGGGGGACTCGTCGGCCATGCGGCCACCCTAAGGAGCCCCCCGGGGGTGTCGTCCACCGGGTTCGCCCCGGGCCCCCGCGGGCGCCCTCCGTACACTGCGCCGCATGAGACGGGACGGGGCGCTGCGCGGACTGACGGTCGACGACGGCACGGTCTGGCTCTGGAACGTCCGGCACCGGCACCCCGACTGCCGGACCGTGCTGGCCCTGCGCCGCGCCGGGTCCCCGCACGCCGTGCTCCGGCTGGTCTTCCGGGAGGCGCCGGGCCGTGCGGTGGCCGGCTTCACGATGGGCCGGCACGAGGTGCTCGCCGCCGGGGGCGGTTGGCTCAACCTCGACGAGCCCGGGGTCGCCCGCCGGTTCCTCGACGCGGCGGTTGCCCGCGGCCTCGTCCCCACCGCGAACGGGACGCGGGAGGAGGACGGCTGGCCGCTCTTCGACGAGCTGACGGCCGGGGCGGGCTGACGGCCGGCACGGCTGACGGCTTCGGGGGCTGGCGGTCGGCGCGGGCGGACGGCTTCGGGGGCTGCCGGCCGGCGCGGGCGGACGGCTTCGGGGCTGACAGCCGGCGCGGGCGGACGGCTTCGGGGGCCGGCGGTCGACGCGCCTCGGCCTTCGGGTGTCGGTCCTAGCTCCAGCGGCCCGTCCGGCCCAGGACCAGGGCCGTCGCCGCCGTGCCCGCCGTGGAGGTGCGCAGCACGCTGCGGCCCAGCCGGTACGGCTTCGCCCCGGCCGCCGCGAAGGCGGCCAGCTCCTCCGGGGAGACCCCGCCCTCGGGCCCGACGACCAGGACGACCGACCCCTTCGCGGGGAGGTCGGCGGTGGCGAGCGCGCCGCTGGGGTGGTCGCGGTCCTCGTGCAGGACGGCCGCGAAGTCGGCCTCCGCGAGGAGGGCGGCGACCTGCTTGGTCGTCATGAGGTCGGCGACCTCGGGGAAGCGGGTGCGGCGCGACTGCTTGCCGGCCTCGCGCGCGGTGGACCGCCACTTGGCGAGCGCCTTGAGGCCCCGGTCGCCCTTCCACTGCGTGATGCAGCGGGAGGCGGCCCACGGGACGATCGCGTCCACGCCGGTCTCCGTCATGGTCTCGACGGCCAGCTCGCCCCGGTCGCCCTTGGGGAGCGCCTGGACGACGGTGATCCGGGGCTCCTCCTCCGGGTCCTCGTGGACCTCGGCGACCCGTACGGTCAGTCGGTCCTTGCCCTCGGTGGCGAGCACCTCGCAGGCGGCCCAGCGGCCCCGGCCGTCGACGAGGACCAGCTCCTCGCCCTCCCGCAGCCGCTTCACGGAGACGGCGTGCCGCCCCTCGGGGCCGTCCAGGAGGAAGTTCCCGGCGCCGGGGACGGCGTCGACGACGAAGACGGGTGCGGTCACGGGGTGCTCCTGTGGGCCAGTTCCGAGAGGGCGGTGTCGAGTTCGGCGGCGAGGACCTCCACCAGCCGCCCGGCGGGGAGTTCGCGGGCGAGGCGGTGGCCCTGGCCGGCCCAGAGGGCCATGCCCTGGGCGTCGCCCGCGGTGGCGGCGGCCTTGCGCAGCGGGGCGGTGAGGTGGTGGACCTCGGGGTAGGCGGCGGGGGCGTACGGGCCGTGCTCGCGCGTGAAGCGGTTGACGAGGCCGCGCGCCGGGCGCCCGGAGAAGGCCCGGGTGAGGGCGGTGCGGGTGAACAGCGGGTCGGTCAGGGCCCGCTTGTGCAGCGGGTGGGCGCCCGACTCGGGGCAGGCGAGGAAGGCGGTGCCGAGCTGGGCGGCGTCGGCCCCGGCCGCGAGGACGGCGGCGATCTGGGCGCCGCGCATGATCCCGCCGGCGGCGACGAGCGGGAGGCGGACGTTCTCGCGGACCTGGGTGACGAGGGCGAGCAGACCGGTGCCGGGCGTGCCGTCCTCGTCCGGGTCGTCGCGGTGGGTCCCCTGGTGCCCGCCGGCCTCGACGCCCTGGACGCAGACGGCGTCGGCCCCGGCGCGCTCGGCGGCCAGGGCCTCCTCGGCGGAGGTGACGGTGACGATCGTGTACGTACCGGCGCGGGCGAAGGCGGCGAGGGCCTCGGGCGCGGGGCAGCCGAAGGTGAAGGAGACGACGGGGACCGGGTCCTCCAGGAGGATGGCCAGCTTGGCGTCGTAGGCGTCGTCGCGGGAGTCGTCGGTCTCGCCGAGCGGGGTCCGGTACCAGTCGGCCTCCCCGGCGAGCTGGTGGCGGTAGACCTCGACGGCGGCCGGGTCGGCGGGCCGTCCGGTCTGCGGCATGAAGAGGTTGACGCCGAAGGGGCGTGCGGTGAGCCCGCGCACCTGCTTGATCTCCTGGTACAGCCCTCCGGCCGTCTTGTAGCCGCCGGCCAGGAAGCCGAGCGCCCCGGCCTCGCAGACGGCTCCGGCGAGCTCGGGACAGGAGGCGCCACCCGCCATGGGGGCCTGCACGATCGGGATCCGGGAGAGATCGTTCAGTGCGGTGGTGGACATATGGGCATCGTGTCATGCCACGGGGAGGGGTACGGAAAGGGGCGGTATCCACGGATGGATACCGCCCCTTTCCACACGTACGAGCCGGGCCTACCGCCCGTTGAACGCGTCCTTCAACCGCGAGAACAGCCCCTGCTGCCCCGGCTGACTGGGCTGACCCGGGGGACGACCCCCGGACCCCCGGCAGAGCGCCTACCGCCCGTTGAACGCGTCCTTCAAGCGCGAGAACAGCCCCTGCTGCCCCGGCTGGAACTGCCCCGTGGGCCGTTCCTCGCCGCGCAGCTTGGCGAGCTCGCGCAGGAGGCGCTCCTGCTCCGCGTCGAGCTTGCCCGGGGTCTGGACCTCGACGTGCACGATGAGGTCGCCGCGCCCGTTGCCGCGCAGGTGGGTGACGCCGCGCCCGTGGAGCGGGATCGACTGGCCGGACTGGGTGCCCGGACGGACGTCGATCTCCTCGATGCCGTCGAGGGTCTGCAACTGCACCTTGGTGCCGAGCGCGGCGGCCGTCATCGGAAGGGTGACCGTGCAGTGCAGGTCGTCGCCGCGCCGCTGGAACGTCTCGTGCGGGGTCTCGTGGATCTCGACGTACAGGTCGCCGGCGGGGCCGCCGCCGGGACCGACCTCGCCCTCGCCCGCGAGCTGGATGCGGGTGCCGTTGTCGACGCCGGCCGGGATCTTGACCGTGAGGGTGCGGCGGGAGCGGACCCGCCCGTCGCCCGCGCACTCGGGGCACGGGGTCGGGACGACGGTGCCGAAGCCCTGGCACTGCGGGCAGGGCCGGGAGGTCATGACCTGGCCCAGGAAGGACCGGGTGACCTGGGAGACCTCACCGCGGCCGCGGCACATGTCGCAGGTCTGCGCGGAGGTGCCGGGCGCGGCGCCCTCGCCGGAGCAGGTCGTGCAGACGACCGCCGTGTCGACCTGGATGTCCTTGGTGGTGCCGAAGGCCGCCTCGTCGAGGCTGATCTCCAGACGGATCATGGCGTCCTGGCCCCGGCGGGTGCGCGAGCGCGGGCCGCGCTGCGAGGCCGTGCCGAAGAAGGCGTCCATGATGTCGGAGAAGTTGCCGAAGCCGCCCGCTCCGAAGCCGCCCGCGCCGCCTCCGCCGGAGGCCGAGAGCGGGTCGCCGCCGAGGTCGTAGACCTGCTTCTTCTGCGGGTCCGAGAGGACCTCGTAGGCGGCGTTGATCTCCTTGAAGCGTTCCTGCGTCTTCGGATCGGGATTGACGTCCGGGTGCAGCTCGCGCGCGAGCCTCCGGAAGGCCTTCTTGATCTCGTCCTGGGACGCGTCGCGGCGTACGCCGAGTACGGCGTAGTAGTCCGTGGCCACTTACGACTCCGCCAGGATCTGTCCGACGTAACGTGCCACTGCGCGTACCGCTCCCATCGTTCCGGGGTAGTCCATGCGGGTCGGTCCGACCACGCCGAGTTTGGCGACTGCCTCGCCGCCCGAACCGTAGCCGACCGAGACGACGGACGTGGAGCTCAGCCCCTCGTGGGCGTTCTCGTGCCCGATCCGTACGGTCATGCCCGATTCCTTGGCCTCGCCGAGCAGCTTGAGGAGGACGACCTGCTCCTCCAGAGCCTCCAGGACGGGCCTGATCGTCAGGGGGAAGTCGTGTCCGAAGCGGGTGAGGTTGGCGGTGCCGCCGATCATCAGCCGCTCCTCGTGCTCCTCGACGAGGGATTCGAGGAGGGTCGCGAGCACGGTGGAGACCGTGGCGCGGTCCTCGGGCTCCTCGAAGGACTCGGGGAGGTCCTGCACCAGCTGCGGCACGTCGGCGAACCGGCGGCCGACGACCCGGCTGTTGAGCCGGGCCCGCAGGTCGGCGAGCGAGGTCTCGCCGAAGGGCGCGGGGCAGTCGATCACCCGCTGCTCGACCCGTCCGGTGTCCGTGATGAGGACGAGCATCAGGCGGGCCGGGGCCAGCGAGAGCAGTTCCACGTGCCGGACGGTCGAGCGGGTCAGCGAGGGGTACTGGACGACGGCGACCTGCCGGGTCAGCTGCGCGAGCAGCCGGACCGTGCGGCCGACGACGTCGTCCAGGTCGACGGCGCCGTCGAGGAAGTTGTGGATGGCCCGCCGCTCGGGCGTCGACAGCGGCTTGACCCCCGCGAGCCGGTCGACGAACAGCCGGTAGCCCTTGTCCGTCGGGATGCGGCCCGCGCTGGTGTGGGGCTGCGCGATGTAGCCCTCCTCCTCGAGCACGGCCATGTCGTTGCGCACGGTGGCGGGCGACACGCCGAGCTTGTGGCGCTCCGTGAGCGCCTTGGAGCCGACCGGCTCCTCCGTCCCGACATAGTCCTGGACGATGGCGCGCAGCACCTCGAGTCTGCGTTCGCTGAGCATCGTGCGCACCTCCAGCTGTCGTCGGTCGATCCGGTTGCTCCGCTTTTGGCACTCGCCCTGTCCGAGTGCCAGCGATCCCGGGCCAGTGTACGGCGGCACACGTCGCTCCTGGCAAGGAGGCGACGCCCCACCGGTTAGCGTCGCGGTATGGATGTCGACTGGGAAGCACAGGGTTGGGAGCGGCTCGCGGACGGGGTGGGCCGGCGCCGGCTGCCCGTCTGGGACGCCACGGTGGGGCTCGTCGTGGGCGAACGGGCGGTGCTGCTGTACGACACGGGGTCGTCCCTCGCGGAGGGCGCGAAGCTGCGGGCGGAGGTGGCGGAACTCACGGGCGGCCGGAGGGTGACGCACATCGCACTGGGCCATCCGCACTTCGACCACGTGTTCGGCACGGCGGCCTTCGCGGGCGCGGAGGTCTTCGGCGCGGTCGGCACGGAGGAGCTGCTCGCCCGGGAGCGGGACCGGGAGGCGCTGCGGGCGGACGCGGTGCGGCACGGCCTCGACCCGGCGGCGGCCGCGGAGGCGGTGGACGTGCTCGTGGCCCCGCGGCACATGGTCTCCGGCGAGTGGACGCTCGACCTGGGCGGCCGGCAGGTGCTCCTGGCGAACGTCGGCCCCGGGCACACGGGCCACGACCTGGTGCTCCTGGTGCCCGGTCCGCCGGAGGTGGTCTTCTGCGGGGACCTGGTGGAGGAGTCGGGCGAGCCGCAGGCGGGCCCGGACGCGATCCCGTCCCGCTGGCCGGACGCCCTGGACCGGCTCCTGTCGCTCGGCGGCGGGGACGCGGTGTACGTGCCGGGGCACGGGGCGGTGGTGGACGCCGCGTTCGTACGACGCCAGCGCGAGGAACTGGCGACGCGCTTCTCCGTCGCATAACGTCGCCCGGATGCGCGGCCAAGGCCCGGGCTTGACGCCTCCACGGCTGCATCTCCCGGGGGACGGCCCCCGGACCCCCGGCAGTGTCCCGACGCCGCTCCCCGGACAGGATTGAGCCCATGCGCAGCTACCAAACCGATCTGACACCCCCCTGGAAGCGCTCGGCGCCCGTCCCGGAGGTCCCGGCCGACCGGGACCTCGTCGTGGAGGAGGTGGCGACGGGCTTCTGCGGGGCGGTGATCCGCTGCGAGGCGGGCACGGTGACCCTGGAGGACCGCTTCGGCAAGCACCGGGTCTTCCCGCTGGAACCGCGCGGCTTCCTCCTGGAGGGGAAGGTCGTGACCCTGGTCCGCCCCTCGGCGGCCCCGGCCCGCCCGACCCGTACGGCCTCCGGCTCGGTCGCAGTGCCCGGCGCACGCGCGCGCGTGGCGCGGGCGGGCCGGATCTACGTCGAGGGCCGCCACGACGCGGAGCTGGTCGAGCGGGTCTGGGGCGACGACCTGCGGATCGAGGGCGTGGTCGTGGAGTACCTGGAGGGCGTCGACGACCTGCCGTCGATCGTCGCGGAGTTCGGCCCGGCGCCCGACGCGCGCCTCGGCGTCCTGGTGGACCACCTGGTCCCGGGCTCGAAGGAGTCCCGGATCGCCGCGCGGGTGACCTCCCCGGACGTCCTGGTCGTCGGCCACCCGTACATCGACGTCTGGGAGGCGGTGAAGCCGTCCTCGCTCGGCATCCCGGCCTGGCCGACGGTCCCGCGCGGCCAGGACTGGAAGACGGGCGTCTGCCGCGCCCTGGGCTGGCCGGAGAACACGGGCGCGGCCTGGCAGCACATCCTGTCGCGGGTGACGTCGTACAAGGACCTGGAGCCGGAGCTGCTGGGTGCCGTGGAACGGCTCATCGACCACGTGACCGTGACCTGAACACCAGGCCGATCGTTGGACCGACCGACGCCCGGCCTCTTCTCCGCCTTCCGCGGAGGTGTCCCGTCGATCGGCTCGTCGACCCGGCCGAGCAGGTCCTTGTCCCCGCCGCCGCGGGGATCGCCGCGGCCGGGCGTCACCGCCACTCAGTCCACCAGGTCCCGCACCACCGCGTCCGCGAGCAGCCGCCCCCGCAGGGTCAGGACCGCGCGCCCCGCCCCGTACGGGGCGGGGTCCAGGAGGCCGTCCTCCAGGGCCTTGCGGGAGGCGGCGAGCCCCGCGGGCCTGAGCAGGTCCAGCGGGCAGCCGTCCCGGAGGCGCAGTTCCAGCAGGATCCGCTCCACCCGCCGGTCCTCCTCGGAGAGGAGCTCGCGCCCGGCACCCGGCGACTTCCCGGCCGCGAGGGCCGCCGCGTACGTGCCCGGGTGCTTCACGTTCCACCAGCGGACCCCGCCCACGTGGCTGTGCGCGCCGGGCCCGGCGCCCCACCAGTCGGCGCCGCGCCAGTACAGCTCGTTGTGGAGGCAGCGCCCGGCCTCCGAGGTGGCCCAGTTGGACACCTCGTACCACGAGAAACCGGCCCCGGACAGCACCTCCTCGGTGATCAGGTACCGGTCGGCGTGCACGTCGTCGTCGGTCATCGGGACCTCGCCGCGCCGGATGCGGCGGGCCAGCTGCGTGCCCTCCTCGACGATCAGCGCGTAGGCGCTGACGTGGTCGGGCCCGGCGCCGATCGCCGCGTCGAGCGAGGCCCGCCAGTCGTCGTCGGACTCGCCGGGCGTGCCGTAGATCAGGTCGAGGTTGACGTGGTCGAACCCGGCGGCCCGCGCCTCGGCGACGCACGCCTCGGGGCGCCCGGGCGTGTGGGTGCGATCGAGGACCTTCAGGACGTGCTGCCGGGCGCTCTGCATGCCGAAGGAGATCCGGTTGAAGCCGCCCGCGCGCAGCTCCGCCAGGTAGGCCGGGTCCACCGACTCCGGGTTCGCCTCGGTCGTGACCTCGGCGTCGTCCGCGAGCCCGAACTCGTCGCGGATCGCCCCCAGCATCCGTACGAGGTCGCCGGCGGCGAGCAGCGTGGGCGTGCCGCCGCCGACGAAGACGGTCCGGACCGGCCGGGGGTCGTCCCCGAGGACCTTGCGGGCGAGCCGGACCTCCTCGGCGACCTGCCCGGCGTAGTTGTCCCGGGAGGCGAGCACGCCCCCCGTGCCGCGCAGCTCGCTCGCCGTGTAGGTGTTGAAGTCGCAGTACCCGCAGCGCGTCGCGCAGTACGGCACGTGCAGGTAGAACCCGAGCGGGCGCTCCCCGGCCCCTTCCAGGGCGTGCGGGGGCAGCGCCCCGTCCTCGGGAACGGTCTCACCATCGGGCAGTACGGAAGGCATGGGTCCCATTGTCCCGTACCGCCCGGGGTGAGCCGCCGGTCCGCCGGCCGCGGGCCGGTCAGGCCTCGCGCGAGCCCGTGTACATCTCCTCGATGAGGTGCTTGTACTCGCGCTCCACGACCGGCCGCTTGAGCTTCAGGGACGGGGTCAGCTCGCCGTGCTCGATGTCGAGGTCGCGCGGCAGCAGGCGGAACTTCTTGATCGTCTGCCAGCGCTGGAGGCCCTCGTTGAGGCGGTCCACGTACCCCTGGATCAGCTTCTCGGTCTGCGGGGCGGCGACGACCTCGGCGTACGGCTTGCCGGCGAGGTCGTGCTCGGCGGCCCAGCCGAGGATGGAGGGCTCGTCGAGGGCGATCAGAGCGGTGCAGAAGTTCCGGTCGGCGCCGTGGACCAGGATGTTCGAGACGAACGGGCAGACGGCCTTGAACTGGCCCTCGACCTCGGCCGGCGCGATGTACTTGCCGCCGGACGTCTTGATCAGGTCCTTCTTGCGGTCGGTGATCCGCAGGTAGCCGTCGGCGGACAGCTCGCCGATGTCGCCGGTGTGGAACCAGCCGTCGGACTCCAGGACCTCGGCCGTCTTCTCCGGCAGGCCGTGGTAGCCCTCCATGATGCCGGGGCCGCGCAGCAGGATCTCGCCGTCGTCGGCGATGCGGACCTCGGTGCCGGGGAGCGGCTTGCCGACGGTGCCGGTGCGGTAGGCCTCGCCCGGGTTGACGAAGGAGGCGGCGGAGGACTCGGTGAGGCCGTAGCCCTCCAGGACGTGGATGCCCGCGCCGGCGAAGAAGTAGCCGATCTCGGGGGCGAGGGCGGCGGAGCCGGAGACGCACGCGCGCAGGTTGCCGCCGAAGGCCTCGCGGATCTTGCCGTAGACGAGGGCGTCGGCGACCTTGTGCTTGGCGCTGAGGCCGAAGGGCGCGGAGGCGGTGCCGGTGCGGCGGAAGTTGTCCTGGGTGGTCTTGGCGTACTCGCGGGCGACCTCGGAGGCCCACTGGAAGATCTTGTACTTGGCGCCGCCGCCGGCGCGGGCCTTGGCGGCGACGCCGTTGTAGACCTTCTCGAAGATGCGGGGCACGGACGCCATGTAGGTCGGCTGGACCACCGGCAGGTTCTCGATGATCTTGTCGACGCGGCCGTCGACGGCGGTGACGTGGCCGACCTCGATCTGGCCGGAGGTGAGGACCTTGCCGAAGACGTGGGCGAGCGGCAGCCACAGGTACTGCACGTCGTCCCGGGTGACCATGCCGGTGGCGGCGATGGCCTTGGCCATGTACGACCAGTTGTCGTGCGGGAGGCGGACGCCCTTGGGGCGGCCGGTGGTGCCCGAGGTGTAGATGAGGGTGGCGAGCTGCGTGGAGGTGATCGCGGAGACCCGCTCCTTGACCGCCTCGGGGTGCGTCTCCAGGTACGCCCGGCCGCGCTCCTCCAGTTCGGCGAGGGTGAGGACCCAGTCGCCGTCGCTCTCGACGCCGGCGGCGTCGACGACGACCACGTGGCGGAGGTGCGGCAGGTCGGCACGGCGCTCGACGGCCTTGGCGAGCTGGGCCGCGTCCTCCGCGATGAGGACCTTCGACTCGGAGTCCGAGAGGATGAACGCCGACTCCTCGGCGTTGGTCTGCGGGTAGACCGTGGTGGTCGCGGCGCCCGCGCACATCACGCCGAGGTCCGCGAGGATCCACTCGACCCGGGTGGAGGAGGCGAGGGCGACCCGCTCCTCGGCCTGGACCCCGAGGTCGACGAGGCCGGCGGCGATCGCGTAGACCCGCTCGGCGGCCTGCCCCCAGCTGAGCGACTTCCAGTCGTCCGGACCGGTGCCGGACGCGGCGGGGACCGGGTAGCGGTAGGCCTCCGCGTCGGGAGTCCGCTCGACTCGCTCAAGGAAGAGGGTCGCCACGGAGGGCGGCCGGTTCTCGATCTGGGTCTGTGTGTCGCTCACGACGTCCTCCGGGCGGCGGCGGTGCCTTCTGGTGGTTCGTAACTAACTGGCGAGTAACCTTCGAGCCGGGATCAGACTAAAGGCCCGAGGTCCGGGGCGTAAGGCCTTGCAGTGCGTCGCTTCATAACGAACGGGTCCACGCGCACCCCGCGCGTGGACCCGTTCGATGTATGGAGCAGCTACTTCTTCCGGGCCACCGGCCCGGCTCCCGCCCGCTCCCCGGCGGCTACTTCTTGCCCTTGCCGGAGGACTCGTCGCTCGACAGGACGGCGATGAAGGCCTCCTGCGGCACCTCCACCGAACCGACCATCTTCATGCGCTTCTTGCCCTCCTTCTGCTTCTCGAGCAGCTTCCGCTTCCGGGAGATGTCACCGCCGTAGCACTTGGCGAGGACGTCCTTGCGGATGGCGCGGATGGTCTCGCGGGCGATCACCCGGGAGCCGATCGCGGCCTGGATCGGCACCTCGAAGGCCTGCCGGGGGATGAGCTCGCGCAGCTTGGCGACGAGCCGCACGCCGTAGGCGTACGCCGCGTCCTTGTGGGTGACGGCGGAGAAGGCGTCCACCTTGTCGCCGTGCAGCAGGATGTCGACCTTGACCAGGCTGGAGGCCTGCTCGCCCGTGGGCTCGTAGTCGAGGGAGGCGTACCCGCGCGTCTTGGACTTCAGCTGGTCGAAGAAGTCGAAGACGATCTCGGCGAGGGGCAGGGTGTAGCGGATCTCGACCCGGTCCTCGGAGAGGTAGTCCATGCCGATCAGGGTGCCGCGCCGGTTCTGGCAGAGCTCCATGATCGCGCCGATGAACTCGCTGGGCGCGAGGATCGTGGCCCGCACGACGGGCTCGTACACCTCGTCGATCTTGCCCTCGGGGAACTCGCTCGGGTTCGTGACCGTGTGCTCGCTGCCGTCCTCCATGACCACGCGGTAGACCACGTTGGGGGCGGTGGCGATCAGGTCGAGGCCGAACTCTCGTTCCAGGCGCTCGCGGATCACGTCCAGGTGGAGCAGGCCCAGGAAGCCCACGCGGAAGCCGAAGCCGAGCGCGGCGGAGGTCTCCGGCTCGTAGACGAGCGCGGCGTCGTTGAGCTGGAGCTTGTCCAGGGCCTCGCGCAGGTCGGGGTACTCCGAGCCGTCCAGCGGGTAGAGCCCCGAGAAGACCATCGGCTTCGGGTCCTTGTAGCCGCCGAGCGCCTCGGTGGCGCCCTTGGCCTGCGAGGTGATCGTGTCACCGACCTTGGACTGGCGGACGTCCTTCACGCCGGTGATGAGGTAGCCCACCTCGCCGACGCCCAGGCCGTCGGACGGCGTCATCTCCGGGGAGGAGACGCCGATCTCCAGCAGCTCGTGGGTGGCGCCGGTCGACATCATCCTGATGCGCTCGCGCTTGTTGAGCTGCCCGTCGACGACACGCACGTACGTCACGACACCCCGGTACGAGTCGTACACCGAGTCGAAGATCATCGCGCGCGCGGGGGCGTCGGCGACGCCGACCGGCGCCGGGACGTCCCGCACGACGCGGTCGAGCAGCGCCTCGACGCCCAGACCGGTCTTCGCGGAGACCTTGAGCACGTCCTCCGGCTGGCAGCCGATGAGGTTCGCCAGCTCCTCGGCGAACTTCTCCGGCTGCGCGGCCGGCAGGTCGATCTTGTTGAGGACCGGGACGATGGTGAGGTCGTTCTCCATCGCCAGGTAGAGGTTGGCGAGGGTCTGCGCCTCGATGCCCTGCGCCGCGTCCACCAGGAGGATCGTGCCCTCGCACGCCGCGAGGGAGCGCGAGACCTCGTAGGTGAAGTCGACGTGCCCGGGGGTGTCGATCATGTTCAGGATGTGCGTGCGCCCCTGCTCCGGCCCCTCGGTGGGAGCCCACGGCAGACGGACCGCCTGGGACTTGATCGTGATGCCGCGCTCACGCTCGATGTCCATCCGGTCGAGGTACTGGGCGCGCATCTGCCGCTGGTCGACCACACCGGTGAGCTGGAGCATCCGGTCGGCGAGCGTGGACTTGCCGTGGTCGATGTGCGCGATGATGCAGAAGTTGCGGATCAGAGCCGGGTCGGTACGGCTCGGCTCGGGCACGTTGGTAGGAGTCGCGGGCACGCAGGCTTCTCGTCTCGGGCGATGTTCTGAACGGATACGTAGGCTCCATGGTCCCATGCCCGGCGGCCGACGCCCGGTTTGGGCGGGCGCGAGGGCGGCTGATACCGTGGACAGCTGTGTCTCGTCTGCCCTCTCAGCTCGCGAGGCACTTCCAGAAGGAACACCGAACCTGTAAAGGCTCTTTTCGTGGCGAACATCAAGTCCCAGATCAAGCGGAACAAGACGAACGAGAAGGCGCGCCTGCGCAACAAGGCCGTCAAGTCCTCGCTCAAGACCGCGATCCGCAAGGCCCGTGAGGCTGTCGCCGCCGGCGACCTCGAGAAGGCCACCGTCGCCACTCGTGCCGCCTCGCGTCAGCTCGACAAGGCTGTCTCGAAGGGTGTCATCCACAAGAACGCCGCCGCCAACAAGAAGTCGGCGCTGGCCACCAAGGTTGCCTCCCTCCAGGGCTGAGCTCTGATGTGACCGGCCGCACGGGACCCAGCGGGCCCTCTCTCCCGCTCCCGCCCGGCCACCCCGGACTCGCGCGCGGACGCGTTCGCCACGCGGGTGCGAGCCCACTTGCTTGAACGTCGAGGGCCCCGCCGCCTCCTTCCCCAGGAGGCGACGGGGCCTTCGGCGTGCGGGGCTGCCTTTGGTGTGCGGGCTGCTTTCGACGTGCGGGGCTGTCCCCGGCGTATGGCGCTGTCTCCGGCGTACGGGGCTGCCCCCGGCGTACGGGGCTGCCTTCGACGTACGGGGCTGCCTTCGACGTACGGGGTTCTCCGCCGCGCGGGAGGGCGCCGCCCGACGGGGGCGTCCGTCCCGCACCGGGCGCCGGTCAGTCGCCCCGGCGCATCCTCGCCGCCCGGGCCACCGCGACGACCGCCTTCTCCAGGGCGTACTCGGGGTCGTCGCCCCCGCCCTTCACGCCCGCGTCCGCCTCGGCGACCGCGCGCAGGGCCAGCGCGACCCCGTCCGGAGTCCAGCCGCGCATCTGCTGCCGTACGCGGTCGATCTTCCAGGGCGGCATGCCCAGCTCCCGCGCGAGGTCGGCCGGGCGGCCGCCCCGAGCCGAGGAGAGCTTGCCGATGGCCCGCACGCCCTGGGCGAGCGCACTGGTGATGAGCACGGGCGCGACCCCGGTCGAGAGCGACCAGCGCAGGGCCTCCAGGGCCTCGGCCGCCCGTCCCTCGACGGCGCGGTCGGCGACGTTGAAGGAGGAGGCCTCGGCGCGGCCCGTGTAGTACCGCCCGACGATCGCCTCGTCGATCGTCCCGTCCACGTCGGAGGTCAGCTGCGCGACGGCGGACGCGAGCTCCCGCAGGTCGCTGCCGATCGAGTCGACCAGGGCCTGGCAGGCCTCCGGCGTGGCCGAGCGCCCGAGCGCCCGGAACTCCTGCCGCACGAACGTCAGCCGCTCCGCCGGCTTGGTCGTCTTCGGGCAGGCCACCTCCCGCGCCCCCGCCTTGCGCGCGGCGTCGAGCAGTCCCTTGCCCTTGGCGCCGCCCGCGTGGAGCAGGACGAGGGAGATGTCCTCGACCGGGTCGCCGAAGTAGGCCTTGACGTCCTTGACCGCCTCGGCGGAGAGGTCCTGCGCGTTCCGCACGATCAGGACCTTGCGCTCGGCGAAGAGCGAGGGGCTGGTGAGCTCCACGAGCGCCCCGGGCTGGAGCTGGTCGGGGGCGAGGTCGCGCACGTCCGTGTCGGCGTCGGCGGCGCGGGCGGCCGCCACCACCTCCTGGACGGCGCGGTCGAGGAGCAGGTCCTCCTGCCCCACGGCGAGCGTCACGGGGCCGAGGAGGTCGTCGGGGGAAGTCTTTCTGGTGGCCATCGCCGTCCAGCATCCCACGGGCCACCGACAGTCCTGCCCATGCCCGAGAATGGCGGGGTGAGTGAACGACACGTACTGGTGCTCCCCGACCGCGACGCCGCCGAGGAGGTCGCCGGGGAGCTTCCCGACCGCTTCGGCGTCGCCGAGGAGCCGCAGCTCGTACGGGACGCCCTGGCCGGGGAGGACGACGCCGAGGACGCGCAGTGGCTGGTGGTCGTCGAGGACCCGGACGGCCGGCTCGACCCGGCGGCCCTCGACGGGCTCGCCGCCGAGTACGAGGGCTGGCTGGAGGCCCCCTGACGCTCCCGTCTCCCCTCGGCTCGCTTCGTCCCCCGTCAGCTTCCTGACGTCTTGGGCACGATCTGGACGTCGAGGTCGATGCTGATGCTGGACCCGACGGCCGCGATGCCGCGCGCGAGCAGCGTCTGCCAGGTGAGGGTGAAGTCCTCGCGGTGGAGTTCGGTGGTGGCGCGGCAGGCGCACCGGGTCTCGCCCTCCAGACCGTTCCCGAGGCCCAGGTACCGGGCGTCGAGGGTCACCGTGCGACTCACCCCGTGGAGGGTGAGCGCCCCGGTGACGGCCCAGCGGCTGCCGCCCCGGTGGGTGAAGCGCTCGCTGTAGAACTCCAGCGTCGGGTACTTCCCGACGTCGAGGAAGTCGCCCGAACGCAGGTGGTCGTCGCGCATCCGCACCCCGGTGTCGATGGACGCCGCGTCGATGACGACGTGCATCACGGAGCGCTCCATGCGGTCGGCGATCCGGACCGCGCCCGCGAAGCCGTTGAACCGGCCGTGGATCCGGGCCAGTCCGATGTGGCGGGCCGTGAACCCGATCTGGGAGTGCGCCGGGTCGATCTCCCAGTCGCCCGGCTCCGGGAGCGGGGGCTGCGGGGCGACCTGGAGCATGACGTCACCGAGGCCGGTGTGGACGCCCTCGGCGACGAGGGCGGTGCCGCGGTGCGGCGTGTACCCCTCGGCGGTGACCGCGAGCCGGTACTCGCCGGCCGGCACGGTCGCGAGCGCGGTGCCGTACGGGTCGGTCTCCCCGGCCAGCACCTTGCGCCCGGCGGCGTCGCTGACGACGAACTCGGCCTGCCGGAGGGGCTCGTGCACGGGATCGAGCACCCGGCAGCTCAGGACTCCCGCCGAGGACGGGACGGTGAGACCGGCGAGCGGTCCACCCCGCGCGGCGTTCCCTCCGCGCTTCCCGAAGAGACGATCGAACATTCTTCACGCACCCCCGTGCGACTCGTTCACTGTGCAACGAAGTCGCATTCGATCACCCTTGAGGCGTTCGAGGCAAACCGGAGCAAGTGTCACTAAGTGTTACCGAGAGTCCGAATTGACGTTCCCTTCCCTTACGGAGGGCGGCGACACGACGGGCGGTTGGGCAGCGGGTGGTGACACGACGGGCAGCGCGTCGAGCTCGATGCCGAACAGTTCCCGGTACGCCTCCCGCACCTCGTCGTCCCCGCCGAGGACCCGCTCGTCACGCCCGCCGTGGGTCCGGGTGATCAGCTTCGTGCCGCTGAGGGTGATCCGGCCCTCCTCGGTGAGCCGGGAGCAGACGAGGGAGCGCGGGAAGTGCGAGTCGGGCGAGGTCCGGTGGTACCAGGCCCCGGCCGCGAAGTCGGCGAGCTCGCGCGGCCGGATCTCCATCCGGTACTGGGACTTCCCGTCCCGCAGCACGTCCAGGTCGCCGTCGGCGGTCTCCACGATCCGGAAGACGCCCCCGGGGTCCTCCTGGTCGTCGCGCGCGTCGAAGACCAGCGGAAAGTGACTGTGGTCGCCGAACCCGACGTCGGCCAGCCACCGTTCCCCCTCCACCGTCTCCACGCGCAACGCCATGTGGTCGTACGGGATGCCGAGCTTCCCGCCCTCCCCGAAGACCCGCGCCTGGAGCAGCTCGACCCCGTACCCGAGCCCCCTCAGCAGAACGGCGAACGCCGTGTTGACCTCGTAGCAGAAACCGCCCCTGCGCGCGCCGACCACCTTGCCGAGGAGCGCCTTCTCCTCCAGGACCACGGGCTCGCCGAGGTGGATCGAGAGGTTCTCGAAGGGCACGGCCCGCAGGTGGAGCAGGTGCAGCTCGCGCAACCCGGCGGCATCCGCACGCACCGGCCGCTCCGCCCCGATCCGCCGCAGATAGGCCCCGACCTCGGACGGAGCGGGAACGAAGGGCACGGACCGGGCGGCGGAACCCTGCGACGCCGGGGGTTCGGGCAGGGCGGCGGGGGTCGGTTGTGTGGCCATACGGACAGTCTGCCGGGCCGGGGTGGGGGCCCCACCCCCTTCCCCCCTCCCCTCCCCCACCCCACCCCACCCCACCCCACCCCACCCCACCGAGCATCGATCCCCGCTCCCGGGACGGCCGTTCACCCTCCCTTCGGCACGGCCACGAGCCCCCTCCCCGCCCCCACCACCGCGATCGCCCCGTCTCGATCGGTCCGCAGCACCCGCGCCCCGCCGTCCCGCAGCGCCTCGAGGGTCCGGGGCGAGGGATGCCCGTACGGGTTGTCCCGGCCCGCGGAGACCAGCGCGAGCCTCGGCCGTACGACCCGCATCAACGCCGGGTCCTGGTGCGCGGACCCGTGGTGGGCGACCTTGAGGACGTCCACCGGCGCGAGCCCGGGATGGACCCGCAACAGCGCCCGTTGCGCCGGTGGCTCCAGGTCCCCGAGGAGCAGCAGACTGAGCCCTCCGGCGGCACGGACGAGCAGCGTGACGCTGGCGTCGTTGGGCCCCTCGAAGGGGACCCCGGCCCCCGGGGTCCGCCCGGCCGCCGACCACGGCCAGAGCACCCGCCACTCCAGGACCCCGATCCTCCGCGCCTCCCCCGGTTCAGCACGGATCAGCGGCACCCGGGCCGCAGCCGCCGCCCGCCGTACGAACGCGGCCTGAGCGGGCGGCTCTTCGAGTCCCGTCGTCTGGATCACCCCCACCGACCGCCCCCGCAACAC
This sequence comes from Streptomyces sp. NPDC088915, assembly GCF_044749825.1. Taxonomy (NCBI): domain Bacteria; kingdom Bacillati; phylum Actinomycetota; class Actinomycetes; order Kitasatosporales; family Streptomycetaceae; genus Streptomyces; species Streptomyces sp. NPDC088915. The sequence goes on along the minus strand of NZ_JBIVIR010000002.1, from coordinate 492,724 downwards.
TCCCGGGAGCCCGGCCACGTGGTCCGCGTGGAAGTGGGTGAGCACCAGCAACGGCACCCGTCTCACCCCGAGTTCGCGCAGGCAGCGGTCCACCGGTACGGGGTCGGGGCCCGCGTCCACCACGACGGCGGAGTCCCCGCCCGCCGCGAGCACGGTCGCGTCCCCCTGCCCCACCTGGCACATCGCGAACACCCAGTCCGGCGGCGGCCATCCGGTGGCCCACCGGGACAGCGGTACCGGCCGCACCACGGCGAGCAGGAGCAGCCCGGCCACGAGGACGCCGACCACGCCCCGGTACGGCAGTCTGCGCGCCCCGAGGACCACGGTCGCGGTGAGCAGCGCGAGGGCCAGCCCGCCCCACCACCCGCCGGGCCAGGCCAGCTCCGCCCCCGGCAACGCGCTCCCGGCACGGGCCACCCACGCGATCCATCCGACCGGCCACCCCGCCACCCACGCCAGGCCCTCGGCCGCCGGCATCCAGAGCGCCGCCAGGGCCAGCGCGCCGAACCCGCACACCGTCGCGGGCGCCACGGCGAGTTCGGCGAAGAGGTTCGCCGGGATCGCGACCAGACTCACCCGAGCCGCGAAGACCGCCACGACCGGGGCGCACACCGCCTGCGCCGCCAGGGCCGCGGCCAGCGCCTCCGCCAACCGGCCGGGCACCCCGCGCCGACGCAGCCCCTCACTCCAGCGGGGAGCGATCGTCAGCAGCGCCCCGGTGGCCAGGACCGAGAGCAGGAACCCGTAACTCCGCGCGAGCCAGGGGTCGTAGAGGACCAGGACGAGAACGGCGGCGGCCAGCGCGGGGATCAGCGACCTCCTGCGCCCCGTGCCGATCGCGAGCAGCGCGACGAGACCGCAGGCGGCGGCCCGCAGCACGCTCGGGTCGGGCCGGCAGACGATCACGAAGGCGAGCGTCAGCCCTCCCCCGGCCACCGCGGTGACCCGCAGCGACAGCCCCAGCCGGGGCGCGAGCCCACCCCGCTCCGCCTGGTGCGCCCGCCCGGGACGCCCGATCAGCAGAAGCAGCACGATGGTGAGGTTGCTCCCTGATACAGCCAGCAAGTGCGTGAGATCGGTGGCTTCGAAGGCGTCCCTCAGCTCGGGTCCGATCCGGGAGGTGTCCCCGACGACCAGGCCGGGCAGCAGGGCCCGCGCGTCGGGGGCGAGCCCCTCGCTCGCTCTCCGCAGCCCCGCGCGCAGCTCCCCCGCCGTCCGTTGCAGGGCGTTCGGCGGGCCCACGATCCGGGGCGGGCCCGATCCGTCCACCTTGAGCACCGCCGCGAACGGTTCGCCCGGATGCGACGGCGGCGCGAGCCGGCCGCCGGTCCGCAGTCGGGTGGAGGGCAGGAGCCGCAGCCACTCCTCGCGCCCCTCTCCCGGCGGCACGATCAGCAGGACCGGCGTCCTGGTCCGGTGGACCGCGCCGTCCGACCGTTCGACCCGGGTCACCTCGCCGTCCAGGACGACCGAGACCGGGGCCATGGTGCTGCCCCGCACTTTGGGCCGGGTGAGCCGTGGATCGGAGGTCACCGTCACGTCGAGGCGCGCCCGCGCGTACTCCTCGGCCAGGACCGGCACGGGCCCGCGCCGCAGGTCCGCCGCGTGCAGCCCCGCCGAGGCGGCCCCGGCCGCGGCACACAGCAGGACTCCGGCCCATGCGGTGGCCCGCAGCCGCCGCCCGGTGGCGGCGCCCGGCACGGCCGCACCACGACTTCTCTCGGAGTCCCCACGCCGCCGGACCGCGCCCCACACCGGCAGGACCACCGCTCCCACCAGGCAGACCGCGACACCGGTCACCGTCCACCACCCGGTGACGCCCACCGCGCAGGCCGCTGCCGCCCAGGCCGCCGCCGCGAGGGGAACGAGTCGCAGATCGGTCGGCCCTTCCGTGTGAGTGGACTCCCGTACCTCCGGCTCCGGCTCCGTGGCCGCTTCCCCGTCCCGCCTCACGGCCGGACCAGTGGTTCGAGGTCGGCGAACCGTCGCTCGCCGATGCCGCTGACCTCTCGCAGTTCGCTCACCGAGCGGAAGCCGCCGTGTTCCGTGCGGTGGTCGACGATGTGCTGGGCGAGGACCGGTCCGACGCCCGGGAGGGTGTCGAGCTGTTCCACCGTGGCGCTGTTGAGGCTCACCGGCGCCCCCGGCGCTCCGCCCCCTCCGGCTCCTCCCGCGTTCCCTCCGCTCCCGGGGCCGGGCCCGCCGGCCTGCGCCCCCGGCACGTCGACCAGGACCTGTTCGCCGTCGGTCAGGACACGGGCCCGGTTGACTCCGGTGAGATCGGCGCCGGACCGCACTCCGCCCGCCGCCCGGAGGGCGTCCTCCACCCGCGAACCGGCGGGCAGGGTCAGCACCCCCGGCCTGCGCACCTTTCCGCCGACATCGACGACGACCTTGGCACCGGAGGGAACGGGCGGCGCAGCCGGCGTGGAGGGCACCCCCACCTTCTGCGGGGCCTCCGGTTCCGGTCCGGCCCGTCCCTCGGGAGCGACCGTCGCGGGCGCGGCACGAACGAGCTCGGGGGCGCGCACCGGCTCCGGCCGGCCCATCCAGAAGTAACCGCCCGCGAGTCCCACGGCGACGAGCAGGACCATCGTCAGGGCGGCCAGTGTCCTCGGTTCCAGTCCGCACCGGGTCTGCACCCACAGCGGTGTCCGGTCGCGGACGCCCGCCATCAGCCGCTCCCGCACCCCGGGCGAAGAGACCGGCGAAAGAACTCGCCCCGGCGCCTCGGGCGTCTCCTCCGCCCCGGGTGTCGTCACCTCGGCGGACGGCTCCGGCGGGGAGGCCGTCGGGAACAGGGCTTCCCCCCGTCGCCGTACGACACTTCCGGGCACCTGGGTGGGCCGCCCGCCGACCCGGGCGCGCCGTCGGCCCGGCCCCGGAGGCGAACCGCGTCCTCCTGGACGACTGCGCCCGTCCGAACCGGCCGCCCTCCCGGGCCCGCTCGTCGGTCCGTAGGTCGTCCTCACGGCTCCGGAGCCGGCGGCGCCCGCGATCCCGGCAACGGCAGTGGTCGGTACGGTGGCAGTGGTGGTCGATGCGATGCGTGTACGAAGCGTCATGCCCGTGACGGTAGAGAGCGCGGACCCCCCGTGCCGGACTCGCTCATGGTCCGTGTACAACGGCCTCGCTGTGGAAAACTCCGTCACCCTTGCGGGCGACCGTCACGGGCCCGGCGGTCTCAGCGCGGCGAGACGACGACCGCGAGGAGCCCGGGGCCCGTGTGGGCGCCGATGACCGCGCCCACCTCGCTGACGTGGAACTCCCCGATTCCCGGGACGCGCTCCCGGAGCCGGTCCGCGAGTGTGGCGGCGCGCTCCGGTGCGGACAGGTGGTGCACGGCGATGTCGACGGCCCCGGAGCCGGCCCGTTCCACCGCGATCTCCTCCAGGCGTGCGATGGCCTTCGAGGCCGTCCGCACCTTCTCCCGGAGTTCGATCCGGCCGTTGTCGAGTTCGAGGAGGGGCTTCACCGCGAACGCGGAGCCCAGCAGCGCCTGCGCGGCGCCGATGCGCCCGCCCCGGCGCAGGTAGTCCAGGGTGTCGACGTAGAAGAAGGCGGAGATCCCTGCGGCGCGCTTCTCGGCCGCCGCGACCGCCTCGTCGAGCGATCCCCCGGCCTCCACGGTCTGCGCCGCCGCCAGGGCGCAGAAGCCCAGCGCCATGCCGACCATGCGGGTGTCCACCACGCGTACGGGCACGGGGGCGTCCTTGGCGGCGAGCACGGCCGCGTCGTAGGTCCCGGAGACCTCGGCGGACAGGTGGAGCGAGACGATCCCCCGCGCGCCGGCCTCGGCGGCCTCGCGGTAGGTCGCGGCGAAGACCTCGGGGCTGGGGCGGGAGGTGGTGACGGACCGCCGCTTCTGGAGCGCCTGGGCGAGGGCCTCGGCCGAGATCTCCGTGCCCTCCTGGAGGGCGCGGTCGCCGATGACGACGGTCAGCGGGACCGTGGTGACGGCGTGCCGCTCCCTCGTCTGGCGTGGCAGGTAGGCCGTGGAATCGGTGACGATCGCGACATGCCGGGACATGACCGGGAGGTTACCCGTCGGAACCGCCGCACGGCAGCCCGGCCCCCACCGGATCACCGGGCGTCGGCGGGTGTCCCGGTCCCCGGCGGTCGGCCGTGCCGTCAGGTGGTGGTCTCCGGGCGGGCCGTCTTCTCCCAGGGGTACGCGGTCAGCCGGGGGTCGGGTGCCGTGATGGCGGACGGTCCGCTCGTGCCCTCCCCGCTGTCCGCCGTCCGGCCGGTGGTCCCGGCGGGGCGTCCCCGCTCCTCCGTGCCGGCGGTGGTGGCGCCCGGGGCGGGCTCCGGGTCGGTCCAGTGGCGCAGGGCCCCGGCCTCGACGTCGATCTGGGCGCTGAGCGTCGACAGGTCGTCCTCGGCGAACCGCAGGGCCCGGTCCCGGGCGGCGCGGCGCAGCGCGTCGGCCGAGTTCGTGATCCGCTCGGTCCGCTCGGTGAGTTCGGGGAGCTGTGCGGCCACCCATGCCCGGTCGGGCTCCCGCTCCAGGCTCTTGAGGTCGGCGTCGAGTTCGAGGCCGTGCGCGCTGAGCCGGTGGAACAGGTCGAGCGACTCCTTCAGCGAGGCGTCCTGGCCGACGCCGGCCTGCAGCGCCTCCTGCGTGGCGCGCATCGAGGTGCGCAGCGAGAGCCGCAGTCGGGCCAGCTCGCCCGCGGCTCCGGCCTGGCCGAAGCTCTTGGCCCGCAGGGTGGTGTCCTCGACCGTGCGCCGGGCCTGGCCCAGGGTGCGGTCGACACCGCGCTTGGCGGCCTTGGTCACCTTCACGGTGGCGTACACCCCGAGCGCCACGAAGGCGCAGAAGAGCAGCGCCAGGATGAGGATCACGACTTCCATGGGTGCCCCTCCGGCATCGGTCGACTCACCACACGGTTGTGGTTCCTCCACGGTAAACGGAACGGGCAGGCCGAGGGTTCCATCGGAACCCCCAACCTGCCCGTAGGGGAAATCCCTAGGCGCGGCCGGTCACCACCCGCGCGCCACCGGTCCGTCGGGCCGGTCCGGCGAGCCGATCCGTCGGGCCGATCCGTCGGGCCGGTCCGGCAGACCGATCCGGCGGACCGATCCGTCGGGCCGATCCGGCAGACCGGCCCACCGGACCTACGCGTCAGCCCGCGACGATGTTGACCAGCTTCGGCGCGCGCACGATCACCTTGCGGATCTCGGCGCCGCCCAGCGCCGCGACCACGTGCGGGTCGGCCAGCGCCAGCGTCTCCAGGTCCGCGTCCGTGATCGACGGGGAGACCTCCAGGCGGGCCTTGACCTTGCCCTTGATCTGCACGACGCAGGTCACGGTCTCGTCGACGACGTACGCCGGGTCGGCGACCGGGAAGTCCTGGTGGACGACCGACTCGGTGTGGCCCAGTCGGCGCCACAGTTCCTCGGCGATGTGCGGCGCCAGCGGGGCGACCAGCAGGACCAGCTGCTCGGCGACCGTGCGGGAGACCGCGCCGCCGGACTTGGTCAGGTGGTTGTTCAGCTCGGTGATCTTGGCGATGGCGGTGTTGAAGCGCATCGCGGCCATGTCCTGCGCGACGCCGTCGATCGCCTTGTGCAGGGCGCGCAGCGTGTCCTCGTCGGGCGCGGCGTCGACGACGGTGACCTGGCCGGTCGACTCGTCGACGATGTTGCGCCACAGGCGCTGCAGCAGGCGGTACTGGCCGACCACCGCGCGCGTGTCCCAGGGGCGCGACACGTCCAGCGGGCCCATCGCCATCTCGTACAGGCGCAGGGTGTCGGCGCCGTACTCGGCGCAGATCTCGTCCGGCGTCACGGCGTTCTTCAGGGACTTGCCCATCTTGCCCAGGACGCGGGAGACCTTCTCGCCCTGGTACCAGAAGCCGCCGTCGCGCTCCTCGACCTCGGCCGCCGGTACGGCGATCCCGCGCGCGTCCCGGTAGACGAAGGCCTGGATCATGCCCTGGTTGTACAGCTTGTGGAAGGGCTCGGCCGAGGAGACGTGCCCCAGGTCGAACAGGACCTTGGACCAGAAGCGCGCGTACAGCAGGTGCAGCACGGCGTGCTCGGCGCCGCCGACGTACAGGTCGACGCCGCCGGTCGGCATGCCCTCGCGGGGGCCCATCCAGTACTGCTCGACGGCCGGGTCGACCAGCTTCTCGGAGTTGTGCGGGTCCAGGTAGCGCAGCTCGTACCAGCAGGAACCGGCCCAGTTGGGCATGGTGTTGGTCTCGCGGCGGTACTTCTTGGGGCCGTCGCCCAGGTCCAGGGTGACGTTCACCCAGTCCTCGTTGCGGGACAGCGGGGTCTCCGGGCGGGTGTCCGCGTCGTCCGGGTCGAAGGTGCGCGGCGAGTAGTCCTCGACCTCGGGCAGCTCCAGGGGCAGCATCGACTCGGGCAGGGAGTGGGCGACGCCGTCCTCGTCGTAGACGATCGGGAAGGGCTCGCCCCAGTACCGCTGGCGGCTGAACAGCCAGTCGCGCAGCCGGAAGTTGACGGTGCCCTCGCCGATGCCGCGGTCGGCCAGCCAGGTGGTGATCCTCGCCTTGGCGTCGACGACGCCCAGGCCGTCCAGGGAGATCTCGTCGTTGGCGGAGTTGACCAGTTCGGCCTCGTAGGAGGCGAAGGCGTCGTCCCAGGTGGAGGGGTCGGTGCCGCGGTCGTCCGAGGGCTGGACGACGCAGCGCATCGGCAGCTCGAAGGCGCGCGCGAAGGCGAAGTCGCGGCTGTCGTGCGCGGGGACGGCCATGATGGCGCCGGTGCCGTAGCCCATCAGGACGTAGTCGGCGATGAAGACCGGGACCCGCTCGCCGCTGACCGGGTTGGTCGCGTACGCGCCGGTGAAGACGCCGGTCTTGTCCTTGGCCTCGGCCTGGCGCTCCACGTCGGACTTGGAGGCGGCCTGCTTGCGGTAGGCGTCGACGGCCTCGGCGGGGGTGGCGTGGCCGCCGGTCCACACGTCGTGGGTGCCTTCGGGCCAGGCGGCCGGGACGATCTTCTCGACCAGGTCGTGCTCGGGGGCCAGGACCATGTAGGTGGCGCCGAACAGGGTGTCCTGGCGGGTGGTGAAGACGGTGATGGCGCCGGCCTCGCCGACCTGGAAGTCGACGCGGGCGCCTTCGGAGCGGCCGATCCAGTTCCGCTGCTGCAGCTTGATGGCCTCGGGCCAGTCCAGCGCGTCCAGGTCGTCCAGCAGGCGGTCCGCGTAGGCGGTGATCCGCATGTTCCACTGGCGCAGCTTGGACTTGAAGACGGGGAAGTTGCCGCGCTCGGAGCGTCCGTCGGCGGTGACCTCCTCGTTGGCCAGGACGGTGCCCAGGCCGGGACACCAGTTGACGGGCGCGTCGGAGGCGTACGCCAGGCGGTACTCGCCCAGGACGTCGGCGCGCTCGGTGGCGCTCAGCTCGCTCCACGCGCGCGTGGTGCCGGGGATCTCACGCGTGCCGTTCTCGAACCGCTCGACCAGTTCGGCGATCGGGCGGGCCTTCTTCGCCTCGTCGTCGTACCAGGAGTTGAAGATCTGCAGGAAGATCCACTGGGTCCACTTGTAGTACTCCGGGTCGATCGTGGCGAACGACCGGCGCTTGTCGTGGCCCAGGCCCAGCCGGCGCAGCTGGACCTTCATGTTCTCCATGTTGGCCTCGGTGGACACGCGCGGGTGCGTGCCCGTCTGCACGGCGTACTGCTCGGCCGGCAGGCCGAAGGCGTCGAAGCCCAGGGTGTGCAGCACGTTGTGGCCGGTCATGCGCGCGTGGCGGGCGAAGACGTCCGTCGCGATGTAGCCCAGCGGGTGGCCGACGTGCAGTCCCGCGCCCGAGGGGTACGGGAACATGTCCATGATGAACTTCTTGGGCCGGGCGGCGACCGCGGGGTCGCCCGCCAGGTCACCGGTGGGGTTCGGGGCCTCGTACGTGCCCTCGGCGTCCCAGAAGTCCTGCCAGCGTGCCTCGATGTCGGCGGCCATGGCCGCCGTATAGCGATGCGGGGCCGCCGTCTCGGCGGCCGTATTGATCTCGGTCATGGTCCTTGAAGCTCCATCGATCGTCTCTGCCCACGGCCACTGACTGCCCGAAATGAAAAATCCCCTCGCACAGGAGGGGATGCCGCGCCGACTCCGACGGAATGTCTGTCACCCGTCGGGACTGGTCAGCGCGGCTCGGTAAGCAGGAGGCGTACGGCACGCATGGCGCCAGGGTACCGCAGCGGCCGCACGGGCCGCACCGGCGTTCCGGGGACCGGGACACGAGAAAGCGGGCCACCCGATCTGGGTGACCCGCTTTCCCCTCCACGGCTTCCGTGGAGTTTCTGTGGAGCTAAGGAGAATTGAACTCCTGACCTCCTGCATGCCATGCAGGCGCTCTACCAACTGAGCTATAGCCCCTTGCTTTCCGTCTCCGCTCCGGTTTCCCTCGCGGCGACAGACAGAACATTAACCGGCTCCCCGGCAGATCTCCAAATCGATTCCCGGAGCCGTTCGGGACCGCCGGGTAGGGTCGCCGACTGTGTCCGTCTCCGTGCTCTCGAAAACCCGCGCCCGGCCCTGGCCCCTGGCCACCGCCGCGGCCGTCTGCCTGCTCTCGTTCGCGGCCTTCTGGGTGGCGCAACGCCTCGCCCACGTGAACATGCTCGACGTCATGGTCTACCGGGCCGAGGGCGAGACGGTCCGGGCCGGCGGCGACCTGTACGCGATGCGCGCCACCTCGGCGAACCTCGGCATGACGTACCCGCCGTTCGCGGCCCTGCTGTTCGTGCCGCTGACCCTGGTGGGCGTTCCGCTGATGCGGACGCTCGCCACCGGCGGGAACCTGCTGCTGGTGGTCGCCCTGGTCCTGCTGTCGGTCCGGCTGGTCCGTCCGTCGCTGTCGCGCGCGGACCTGTGGCGCACGACGCTCTGGGTCGCCGCGGTCGCGGTCTGGTGCGAGCCGGTGTGGACGACCCTGCGGTACGGCCAGATCAACCTGCTCATGGCGGTGGCGGTGCTCTGGGACCTCACGCGCCGCGAGGGCAGCCGCTGGGCGGGCCTCGGCATCGGCCTGGCGACCGCGGTGAAACTCACACCGGGGCTCTTCGTGGTCCTGCTGCTCGTCGCGGGCGTGCTGCTGTGGCGCCGGGACCGCTCCTGGAACCAGTGGCTGCGCACGGCGGCGACGGCGACCGGGGTGTTCCTCGGGACGACGCTGGCCGTGGTGGCGGCGCTGCCCGCGGACTCGAAGAGGTTCTGGACGGAGACGCTGTTCGAGACGGGCCGGGTCGGCTTCGCCGAGGAGACCGCCAACCAGTCGATCCGCGGCGTCCTGGCCCGGCTGATGCACACCGACGACCCGGGCGCGTGGTGGGCGGTGGCGGCGGCCCTCCTGGGCGGCGCGGCGATGGTGGTGGCGGTACGGGCCGCGCTGCGCGGCGACAGGGCCGTGGCGGTGGTCGTCTGCGCGTTCACGGCGCTGATGATCAGCCCGATCTCGTGGTCCCACCACTGGGTCTGGTGCGTGCCGCTGCTGATCCTGCTCGCGGACCGGGCCACGCACGCGTGGCGGGTGACGGGGGCGGTGGCCCTGGTGTTCGCGTCGTTCGCGCTGTGGTGGGTCCCGCACGACCCGGGCCGCCCCGAACTGGACCAGAACGCGGGTCAGATGCTGCTCTCCGCCGTCTATCCGCTGACGGCGACGGCGCTGCTCGCGGGGTACGTGCTGACGCGGCGACGGGCACGCGGGGCGGGCGCCGGCCACGGGACGGAGGCCGGTACGACAACCGCGGGGCCGCTCCTGGAGGCCGTACCGGAACAAGAGCGTCAGGCCGCGCCGGAGCGCGAGCGTCAGGCCGTGGCGAAGGAGTAGAACCGCTTGAGGGTGCAGTGCTCGTCGAGGAGCCGGCCGTAGATCGGCTCCCCCTCCAGCTCGCGGTAGGTCTCGATCGGGTCGCCTTTTATGATCAGCGCCCGCGCGCACTCCTCGCACCAGTACTGGAACTCGGGGTTGACGGGGTCCATGTCGCGCACGATGGGCGTGCCGCTGCCGCACCAGTCGCACTTCCGCCTGTGTGCACCCATCAGTCAGCTCCAGCTGTGGCCGCGGATCGTGCGCCCCGTCGTGCACCTGGTCGTGCACCGACAGGACACCCTGCCGTTGTCGCCGAGCACTTGGGCCACCCTCCCGTCCGGATCCTGTCCCCCTCCGGCCGTCCGATTCTGCCATGGCCCCGCAAGGGGGCCGGCGTACTCGGCACAACGTGACGAAACGACGAATCCCGCCCCCTGGTGGGGACGGGATTCGGTGACTGTGGAGCTAAGGAGAATTGAACTCCTGACCTCCTGCATGCCATGCAGGCGCTCTACCAACTGAGCTATAGCCCCTCGTGTTCTTCGCGCTCCGCGCTGCGAACAAGAAGAACTCTAGCCTGTGACCTGCCGGAAAGTGAAATCCAGGTCCGGCGGGCCCGCCGCGGGGCCCGGCGGGGCTCAGTCGTCGTCGCCGAGGACCGGCTCGGGCAGCGTGCCGGCGTTGTGCTCCATCAGGCGCCAGCCGCGCACGCCCTCGCCCAGGACGGACCAGCAGCAGTTCGAGAGCCCGCCCAGGCTCTCCCAGTGCCGGGACTCCAGGCCCAGGAGCCGGCCGATGGTGGTGCGGATGGTGCCGCCGTGGCTGACCACGACGAGCGTGCCGTCCTCCGGGAGCTTGTCGGCGTGCTCCAGGACCACGGGGGCGGCCCGGTCGGCCACCTCGGTCTCCAGCTCGCCGCCGCCCCGGCGCACGGGCTCGCCGCGCTTCCACGCGGCGTACTGCTCGCCGTACCGCGCCACGATCTCGTCGTGGGTCAGCCCCTGCCACTCCCCCGCGTACGTCTCGCGCAGCGCGGCGTCGTGGGCGACGTCGTGGCCGGTGAGCGCGGCGAGCTCGGCGGCGGTGGCCGCCGCCCGCTTCAGGTCGGAGGCCACGATGGCGTCCGGCTGGAGCGCGGCGAGCAGCCGTGCGGCCCGGCGCGCCTGGGCGACGCCGGTCTCCGTCAGGTCGATGTCGGTCGAGCCCTGGAAGCGGCGCTCCAGGTTCCAGGAGGTCTGGCCGTGGCGCCAGAGGACGATGCGGCGGCCGGTGCCGCCCCTGGTGGCGCTCAGCTCAGCTCACCGTCCGGTCCGTCGGGGAGGCCGGAGGCGTGGCCGGTGGTGTCGACACCGGTCAGGGCGGCGTGCTCGGCGGCCTTGCCGCGGGTCTTCGCGGCGTCCTCGGGCAGCTCCAGCTCGGGGCAGTCCTTCCACAGCCGCTCCAGGGCGTAGAAGACCCGCTCCTCGCTGTGCTGGACGTGGACGACGATGTCGACGTAGTCGAGCAGGATCCAGCGCGCGTCGCGGTCGCCCTCGCGGCGGACCGGCTTGGCGCCGAGCTCCTTGAGCAGCCGCTCCTCGATCTCGTCGACGATCGACTTGACCTGGCGGTCGTTGGGCGCGGAGGCGAGCAGGAAGGCGTCGGTGATCGACAGCACGTCGCTGACGTCGTACGCGATGATGTCGTGCGCGAGCCGGTCGGCGGCCGCCTGGGCGGCGGTCTTGACGAGCTCGATGGAACGGTCCGTGGCGGTCACAGGCAGGCTTTCGTCGGCGGTCCAGTACCCCTCCAGGGTCTCACGGACCGCCGACGGCGCCGTCTGGCTTTTCCGGAGCGCCGCTAGGGAGCCCCGGAAACCTTGTAGTCCCGGCCCAGGACGACGGTGACCGCGGCCGCTCCCGCGGTCTCGCCCTTGCGGACCGAGCCGTCCGGCAGGCCCAGCGTCTTGGCCACCTCGGCGGCCGCCGCCTTCTGGGCGTCGTCGCCGTAGAGGACCTGCGACTTCTCCCGGTCCGGTGCCCCGGTGGCGCCCACGATGGCGTAGCCGCCGTTGGCCAGCACGATCCGGGCCGCCTCGGTGGCGTTCTTGCCGGAGCCGTCCCGCAGCGAGACGCGGGTGATCCCGTCCGCCTCGGGGGCGGTGACCTTGCCGCCGAGGATGTCCTTCACGACGCTGTCGCTCGCGCCGTCGGTCAGCGCGCCGTCCTCCTCCACGGGGAGCAGGGCCGTCTTGTAGGCGCCGAGCTTGGCGTGCTCGGCGAGCTTGGCCAGGGAGGCGCCGAGGTCCTTCTCCGGGAGCGAGGGGTCGAGGATCTGCTGGAGGGTCTCGACGGTGACCGTGGCGGACGCGGGGTCGTCGGAGATCTTCCGCAGCACCCCGTACAGGACCTGGCCGAAGCGCTGGAGCTGCTTGGCGTCGTCCTCGCCGGGGGCCCGGTAGGTGGCGTAGGCGACGGCGGCCCGGCCGTTCAGCGTCTGCTTCTCGCCCTTCCTGACGAGCGGCTCGGCGCCGTTCTTGGGAGCGGGCACGTCGGTGTCGGTGTCGGTCTCGATGCCGCTGACGACCTCGACGAGGTTCTCCAGGTACGGGGTGTCCAGGCGCCAGGTGCCGGTGATCTCCGTGCCGAGGAGGTTGCCGATCGCCTCCCGGGTGCCGCTGGAGCCGTCGTCCTCGACCGACTTGCCGAGGGTGGTCGCGGAGCCCTCGGCGTCGGCGACGACGACGGAGTTGGGGAGCAGGACCGTGGTGCCCTGGCGGGTGGTCGCGTTCTCCACGAGCAGGGCGGTGGAGGTTCCGCCGTTCGTGGTGTCGTGGAGGTGGACCACGATGGTGTCGCGCTTCTGGGGGCCAGTGGCGGTGGTCCCCTTCTGCTCCGGGGCGGAGGTGCCGGGGAGCAGGCCGGCGGACCACAGGTAGCCGACGCCGCCGACGGCGGCCAGCACGAGGACGACGACGAGCGCGACGATCCGGTTGCGGCCCCGCCGCCTGGCCTCCTCGCGCCGCTCCGAACGGCTCTCGGTGAACTTGAGCCAGTCGATGACGTCCTCGGAGTCCTCGTCGGGCTCCTCGATGAACGAGAACTGCTCGGTGCGGTACTCGCGGTCGTCGTCGTCCGTACGGGACGGGGCGGGGCGCCCGGAGGCAGGCCGGCCGGGGGCGGGCCGCTCGGGGGCGGGCCGCTGGCCGGGGACGCCGGGCGGGGCGGCGACGGGCGCGGCCGGGGCCTCGGGGACCGGCCGGACGGCCTCGGGCCGGGCCTGCGGCTGCGCCTGGGCCGGGGGGTGTGCCTGCGACTGGGCCTGCGGCTGGGCCTGGGGCTGGGCCGCCCACTGCCGCCCGGTCTCGTAGTCGTAGTCGTAGTCGTACGAGGGATAGGCGTAGCCCTGCTGCCCGTAAGGGTCGTACGAAGGCTGCTGCGGCTGCTGTGTCTGCGGCGGCTGCTGCTGGGCGTAGGGGTCGTACCCGTACGCCTGCTGCGGTTGCGACGGCTGTTGCTGTTGCTGACCGCCGTACGGGTCGTAGTGCTGCGCGGGCTGCTGCTGCGCCTGCGGCTGCTGGTACACCGGCTGCCCGTACTCGTCGTAGCCGATGATCTGCGGCTGCGGACGGTACGGATCGTACGGGTGCTGCTGGTCGTTCACCGGTGCCCCTCCCCGAAGCTCACTGGCCGCGGTACAACTGGCGCTTGTCGATGTAGCGCACCACGCCGTCCGGGACCAGGTACCAGACGGGATCGCCCTGCGCGACCCTCGCCCGGCAGTCGGTGGAGGAGATGGCGAGCGCGGGGATCTCGACGAGCGAGACCCCGCCCTTGGGCAGGCCGTCGTCGGTGAGGTCGTGGCCCGGGCGGGTGACGCCGATGAAGTGGGCGAGCGAGAAGAGTTCCTCCGCGTCGCGCCAGGTGAGGATCTGCGACAGCGCGTCGGCCCCGGTGATGAAGAAGAGGTCGGAGTCGCTGTTGAGGGAGCGCAGGTCCCGCAGGGTGTCGATGGTGTAGGTCGCGCCGCCGCGGTCGATGTCGATCCGGCTGACCGAGAACTGCGGATTGGACGCCGTGGCGATGACCGTCATCAGGTAGCGGTCCTCGGGCGCGGACACGGCCTTGTCGCTCTTCTGCCACGGCTGCCCGGTCGGCACGAACACCACCTCGTCGAGGTGGAACAGGGCGGCGACCTCGCTGGCCGCCACCAGGTGTCCGTGGTGGATCGGGTCGAAGGTTCCGCCCATCACGCCCAGTCGGCGCTTGCCGCGCCCGCCAGTAGGCACTTCCTGCTCTCCCATGCGTGCAGAGCCTACTGGCACGGCGGCGGCCGCCGGTTCAGCGGTGTCGGTTCAGCGGTCGCGGTTGAAGCGGGTGGTGATCCACAGCAGCAGAAGCAGGGCACCGAAGGCACCGAAGCCGGTGAGGTAGGGGCTGAGGCTTTCGTGGTTGCCGCCGTGCTCGGCGCCCTCGGCGAGGGTGACCAGGTTGGCGGCGGCGCTGTGGAGGCTCATCTTCGGCAGACCTATCGATCGGGGATGGGAGCGGAGACTTCGCGCACATCGTATGCGGGCCGTCCGGAGGCGCTCACGCCGACTCAGGCGTTCGCGTCGCGCTCCGTGTTGCGGTCCGTGCCGCCGTCCGCCCCCTCGGTGTCGTCGGTGCGCCCGGTGTCGTCCGTGCGCCCGGTGTCGTCCGTGCGGTAGCCGCGCAGCAGGAACCAGGCGAGCAGGACTCCGCCCACGAGCGAGACGAGCAGCACGATCCGGAGCGTGTCGCCGAGCCCCTGGCCCGCGGGGGCGGCGAGCAGGGCGGAAACGGTGGCGGCGGTGTCCGGCATGTCGGTCGTGCCCTTCGGTCGTCCTCGGTGCCCGAGTTATCCACAGGCCCCGCCACACGGTAGCGCCACCGCCTAGGCTGGGTGCAGTCAGGGGGACGAGCACCGACTCGTACGAACAGGGGGCATCCATGACCGAGAACGACCACGGGAGCGCGCCGAGCAGGCAGCGGAAGCGGTTCCCGGGCATCTCCTCGCGGGCCTACGAGCACCCGGCCGACCGCTCGGCGCTGGTGGCGCTGCGCAAGCTCAGCGGCTTCGACACGGCCTTCAAGGCGCTCAGCGGACTGCTGCCGGAGCGCAGTCTGCGGCTCCTCTACCTCTCGGACTCCGTCCGGGTGAGCGACGCGCAGTTCAGTCACCTCAACGACATGCTGCGGGACGCCTGTTACATCCTGGACCTGGAGAAGGTCCCGCCGATGTACGTGACGCAGGACCCGAAGCCCAACGCGATGTGCATCGGTCTGGACGAGCCGATCATCGTGCTCACCACCGGTCTGGTGGAGCTCCTCGACGAGGAGGAGATGCGGGCGGTCGTCGGCCACGAGGTCGGGCACGCCCTCTCCGGGCACGCCGTGTACCGCACGGTCCTGCTGTTCCTCACCAACCTGGCGCTCAAGATCGCCTGGATCCCGCTGGGGACGGTCGCGATCACGGCCATCGTGACGGCGCTGCGCGAGTGGTTCCGTAAGTCGGAGCTCTCCGCCGACCGGGCCGGGCTGCTCGTCGGGCAGGACGTGCGGGCCTCGATGCGCGGTCTGATGAAGATCGCCGGCGGCAACCACCTGCACGAGATGAACGTGGACGCGTTCCTCGCCCAGGCCGACGAGTACGAGAAGGCCGGGGACCTGCGGGACTCGGTCCTGAAGATCCTCAACGTGCTGCCGCGCTCGCACCCCTTCACCGCCGTCCGGGCGGCGGAGCTGAAGAAGTGGTCGGAGAGCCGCGACTTCCAGCGGATCATGGACGGGCACTACCCGAAGCGCTCGGAGGACAAGGACGCCTCGGTCTCGGACTCCTTCCGCGAGTCGGCCGGGCACTACGCCGAGACCGTGCGGAACAGCAAGGATCCGCTGTTCAAGCTGGTCGGGGACATAGCCGGCGGCGCCGGTGACCTGGCGGGCGACCTGGGCGGCCGGCTGCGCGACCGGTTCGGCGGCTCGGCTGCCCCGAAGGCGGACGGCGGCAAGCCGTCGGCCGGGGGCGACGACGCCCGGGGCGACGCCGGGAGCGGTCAGAACGAGGGCTGAGCCTTCGGCGACAGGGCTCCGCACAGCGAGGGGGCGGCGGGCCGGTCGGTGGCGTACGGGTCGGTGACCGCCGGGCCGCCGTCCGCCCCGGGGGCCCGCGCTCCCGCCAGGAGCGGCTTCAGGGAGCCCGTGGTGTCCGTGTCGCAGGCCTGCGGTCCGGCCTCCGAGGTGCTGCTCAGGAGCTCGGTGCGGTGCGCCCGCAGGTCCTCGCGGTCGAAGCGGAAGTGCACCGTGCGATGGACGGTGAAGAGGGACGCCGCGGCGACCGGCCCGGCGCCCCGCGCGACCGGGCGGAGGGCGTAGGTGTACGTGTGGTCCGCCGTGACGTCCAGGGTGTCGGGCCCGGTCTCCTCGAAGCGGAGGGTGCCCTGCACCCGGACGGCGGGGACCGCGAGGGCGACCTCCCGGGAGTCGAAGCGGACGAGCCAGGCGGCGGGGGCGTGCCGGCCGTCGTCGGCGGGCGACTCCATGCTCCGGTCGAACTGTTCGTGCTGGTCGGGGTCGAGCAGCAGGCGCGGGGGCCGCACGGTGGCCCCGGTGAGGACGTCGGGGTTCAGGGAGGAGGCCACCAGGTACTCCCTGGCGATGCCGAGGGCGGCGACGACCTGGCTCTCGGCGAAGTGGAGGGTGCGCCCGGTGACCGGCAGGTTGATGCCGGCGGCCCCGACGCGGTACTCGGCGGCCGGGCTGCGGGCGAAGAGCCGCGCGGGTTCGCCGCCGGGGACGGGGGTCCGGGGGGCGAGCCGGACCACGGTGGTCCGCAGGGGTTCGGCGCGCTGGTCGACGGGGGGCTGGTACGGGTTGCGGACGCCCAGGTAGACGGCGGTGCCGAAAGCGAGGAGGACGAGCAGGACGAGCAGGACGGCCTGGTGGGAACCGCTCCGGGCCGTCCCGGAGGGGAGGCTGCGGACGGCCTGGGCGTGCTCGCCCATCCGTTCCCTGGCGGAGAACTCCTGGAGGCGGGCAGCACGGACGAACGCCTCGTCGAAGACGACGGATCGGTACTCGTCCTCACCACCGCCGGGGAACCCCTCGGGCGTCCCCTCAGGCGGGTCGCCACGCCCTGCCATACCTTCAGGGTAGGTCTGCGGGGGCTTCGGTAAACGCCCAGGTACACGACAAGTTCCGAAGAATTCCGCCATCGGAGCGGGCGGGGCGGGGCGGGGGCCCCGCACGGTCGCGCCCCGGGCCCTGTCCGGGCCCGCTGCGGGTCCGGGGGAGCCGGTGGGCTATCCGGGGGACGCGGAGCGTGCGGCGGGGGCGTGGGCCGCGGGCGGGGCCGGGTTCGGGGTCGGCGCGTCGACCCCGGTGGTGGCCGGCGGCGGGATCTGGTCCTGGCGGTTGGCGGAGGCGCCCCGGTAGACGGCGCTGAAGGCGAGGGCGACCATGCCGACCCCCATGACGAGGGCGAGGACCCAGGCGACGGGCCGGTGCCAGCGGGCGCTGCCCCGGTAGGGGCGCAGGGCGCCGCCGTGGGGGCCGTAGGGGCTGTCGTCGTCGCCGACGTCGTCGGGTTCGTAGGTGAGGCCCAGCGGGTCGTGGCCGTCCCCGTAGGGGTCGTCGGCCGGTCCGCCGCCCGCGCGGGCGCGGGCCGCCTCGGCCTCGGCGCGGGCCTGGGCGGCGGCGAGGAGCCGCTCGACCGCGGTCGGCTCGTGCACGGGGGCGGCCCGGACGAACTCCTCGTCGAAGACCACGGCGGCGTGGACCTCGTCAGCGCCTCCGCGGTCGACAGAGTCCTCGGGGTCTCCGCCGTTCTGGAACGGCCTGCCCCCCACGTCGTCCGGCACGGATTCAGAGTAGACCCGGGAGGGGGTTTTGGGCAGGGAGAGCGCGAACCCTCCCCGCCCGTACCGAAAGTCCGTACGGGGCGGAAACCCGCCCTGTACGGAAAGGACCGCAAGGGGGCGTTACCGCACGTGACCGTCGCCGGTGACGATGTACTTGGTCGAGGTCAGCTCGGGAAGGCCCATGGGGCCCCTGGCGTGCAGCTTCTGGGTGGAGATGCCGATCTCGGCGCCGAAGCCGAACTGGCCGCCGTCCGTGAACCGGGTGGAAGCGTTCACGGTGACCGTGGTGGAGTCGACCAGTTGGGTGAAGCGGCGGGCCGCGGCCTGCGAGGTGGTGACGATCGCCTCGGTGTGGCCGGAGGACCACGTCCGGATGTGCTCCACGGCCTTGTCGAGGGAGTCGACGACGGCGGCGGCGATGTCGTACGAGAGGTACTCGGTCTCCCAGTCCTCCGTGGTGGCCGGGACGACGGTGGCCTTGGTGCCCTCGGCGAGGGCGAGGGTCCGCTCGTCGGCGTGGACGGTGACGCCGGCCTCGGCGAGGGCGTCGAGGGCCCGGGGCAGGAAGGCCTCGGCGACGTCCCGGTGGACGAGGAGGGTCTCGGCGGCGTTGCAGACGCTGACCCGGTGGGCCTTGGAGTTGATCAGGACGTCCACGGCCATGTCGAGGTCGGTCTCGGCGTCGACGTAGACGTGGCAGTTGCCGGTGCCGGTCTCGATGACCGGGACGGTGGACTCCTCGACGACGGTCTTGATCAGGGAGGCGCCGCCGCGCGGGATGAGGACGTCGACGAGGCCGCGGGCGCGCATCAGCTCGCGGACCGACTCGCGGGACTCGCCGGGGACGAGCTGGATGGCGTCGGCGGGCAGGCCGGCGCCCCCGACGGCGTCGCGCAGGACGGTCACCAGGGCGTTGTTGGAGGCGTACGCGGAGGAGGAGCCGCGGAGGAGGACGGCGTTGCCGGACTTGAGGCAGAGGGCGGCGGCGTCGACGGTGACGTTCGGGCGGGCCTCGTAGATGATGCCGACGACGCCGAGGGGGACGCGGACCTGGCGCAGGTCGATGCCGTTGGGGAGGGTCGAACCGCGGACGACCTCGCCGACGGGGTCGGGCAGCGCGGCGACGTCGCGGACGTCGGCGGCGATGGCCCGGACGCGCTCCGGGGTGAGGGTGAGCCGGTCGACGATGGCCTCGCTGGTCCCGGCTTCCCGGGCCTTGGCGATGTCCACGGCGTTGGCCTCGACGATCTCGGCGGTGCGCACTTCGAGGGCGTCCGCGATCGCGAGGAGGGCCTCGTCCTTGGCCGCGCGCGGGAGTGGCGCGATTTCGGCGGCGGCGCCACGGGCCCGGTAGGCGGCCCGGGTGACCGGGGAGAGGTTGTCGAGGGGCGTGAGCGAGGTCATGCCCGCAGGGTACTGGCACCCCTGCGGACATCCCTCACGTATCCCGCACTCCGAGACGTATCCCTGGACACGCCCCGGGACGGACCCCGGACGTGCCCCGGAGCGGACCTCCGAACCGGTCCGGAGCGTGCCCCGGACACGCCCCGGGCGCCCCCGTGGGGGGGGTTCCGCCCCTCAGTAGGGGTGGACGCCGACCGGGGCGGCGGGCGGCGGGCCGTAGCCCTCCGCGATCCGCTGGTGGTAGGTCTCGCGGTCGATGACCTCCAGGCCCACGATCTCCCAGGGCGGCAGCTTGGCGGTCTGCCGGTGCTCGCCCCACAGGCGCAGGGCGACGGCCGCCGCGTCGTGCAGGTCGCGGGCCTCCTCCCAGTACCGGATCTCGGCGTGGTCGTTGGCGTAGCGGCTGGTCAGCAGGAAGGGATGGTCGTGGGCCAGCTGTTCGAGCCCCCGGCGCACCTCCTTCAGCGGCGACTCCACGCCCGACACGCTGAGCGTGATGTGCCAGAGCTTGGACACGGGCCGTTCCTCGGCGCGTGCCCCGCGTGTCTCGCGTGCCTCGCGTGTGTCGGTGGTGGTCTCGGTCTTCCTGTCCGTGGACCTGTCCCGTGCCTCGTCGAAGTCGGCTCCGGCCTCGACACTGGTCAGGGCGCGTTCGGCAGTCCCACGGGGCGGCGCCCCTGGGCGCGCTCGTCTCACCGGCGGCCTCCTGTGTGATGCGTGTGGTGCTGTACCCCGCCTTGCTCGTCCCCCGAGACAAAGTTGACCAGTCCGAGGCGGCGCTTGGGGCGGTTTTGGTGAACGTCCCTTCCGGATGGCCGCAGTTTCAGCCGTTTCGGCGGACGGCGTTCGCCGCATGGCGTACGGTCCGCACTCCACGGCCGGCGACGCGTTCGGCCGGCGACGCGTTCAGCCGATGACGACGAGGTCGTCGCGGTGGACGATCTCGCGCTCGTACTCGGGGCCCAGTTCCCTGGCGAGTTCGGGGGTGGAGCGGCCGAGCATCCGGGGGATCTCCTTGGCGTCGAAGTTGACGAGGCCGCGGGCGACGGCCCGACCCGTGGTGTCGCGCAGCTCGACCGGGTCACCGGCCACGAAGTCGCCCTCGACGCCCGCGAGACCGGCCGCGAGCAGGGACTTCTTGCCCTCGACGACGGCCCGGACGGCCCCGTCGTCGAGGGTGAGGGAGCCCTGCGGGGTGGAGGCGTGGGCGAGCCAGAGGAGCCGGTCGGCGGAGCGGCGGCCGGTGCGGTGGAAGTACGTGCCGGTGTCCCGGCCGGCGAGGGCGTCGGCGGCGCGGCTCGCGGAGGTGAGGACGACGGGGATGCCGGCGGCGGCGGCGATCCGGGCCGCCTCGACCTTGGTGACCATGCCGCCGGTGCCGACGCCCGCCTTGCCGGCCGAGCCGATCTCGACGTGGGCGATGTCCTCGGGGCCGGTGACCTCGGCGATCCTCGACGTGCCGGGCTTGGACGGGTCGCCGTCGTAGAGCCCGTCGACGTCGGAGAGCAGCACGAGCAGGTCGGCGCGGACGAGGTGGGCGACGAGGGCGGCGAGCCGGTCGTTGTCGCCGAAGCGGATCTCGTCGGTGGCGACGGTGTCGTTCTCGTTGACGACGGGCAGCGCGCCCATGGTGAGGAGCTGGTCGAGGGTCCGGTACGCGTTGCGGTAGTGGGCGCGCCGGCTGGTGTCGTCGGTGGTGAGGAGGACCTGGCCGACGCGGACGCCGTAGCGGGCGAAGGAGGCGGTGTAGCGGGCCACGAGCAGGCCCTGGCCGACGCTGGCGGCGGCCTGCTGGCGGGCGAGGTCCTTGGGGCGGCGGGTGAGGCCCAGCGGGGCGAGGCCCGCGGCGATGGCGCCGGAGGAGACGAGGACGATCTCCTTCTCTCCGCCGCTGCGGACCTTGGCGAGCACGTCGACCAGGGCGTCGACCCGGTCGGCGTCGAGGCCTCCGGAGGCGGTGGTGAGGGAGGAGGAGCCGACCTTGACGACGATCCTGCGGGCCTCCGTCACGTACTGCCTCGACACGTACTGCCTCGACCCGTCCGTCTGACCCGTCACCTGCGTCGTCACCTGCGTCGTCCTCACTCGGCCGTTCCTGACCGCCGCGCGCTGGGCGCCGCGGCTGCCAGGCAATCTACGCGAGCCGGGAGGGCTGCCGCTCGTCGGTTTCGCTCCCTGGACCGGCCGGACCCCGGCCGCTGCCGCGGGGCACCAGGATCCGCTGGGAGATCAGATAGGTGAAGGGGATCGCGACGACGGCCGCCACGAGTGGCGCGATCCTGTCGTCCATTCCGGCCCAGGTGACGAGCGCGTACAGGCCGACGCTCTGCACCAGGTAGTTGGTGACGTTGGTGAGGGGGAAGAGGGCGAACTTCTTCCAGGTGGGGCGGGTGCGGTAGGTGAAGTAGGTGTTGAGGAAGAAGGAGCCGACCATGCTGAGGAGGAAGGCGAGGGAGTACGCGGCGAAGTACGGCATCCACGGGTGGAGGAGCAGGTAACACCCGAAGAAGGTACCGGTGTTGACTCCGCCGACGAGGGCGAAGCGGAAGATCTCCGCGAGCCGCGCCCGCCGCCCCCGCGCATGCGCCCGCGCCTGCTCGGCGGGGCCGCTCCCCCCGTCGTTCTCCGCCCCCATCAGCGCTCACGCTCGGTGGTGGCGACGCGGACGCGTTCGGCGGCGGCGCGTTCGGCGGCCGCGCGGCCGAAGGAGCGGTGGGTCTCCTTCACGAGGAAGTGCGGGCGGCGCTTGGTCTCGTAGTAGATGCGGCCGATGTACTCGCCGATCAGCCCCAGCATCACCATCTGCACGCCCCCGAGCCCCACGATGATCGCGACCAGGGTGACGTATCCGGGGGCGGTGACGCCCTGGGAGAGGGCGGCGGCGGTCACCCAGACCGCGTAGACGGCGGCGAGCCCGGTCAGCATCATGCCGAGCCAGAGGGCGATGCGCAGCGGGCGGTTGTTGAAGGAGATCAGCCCGTCCATGCCGTAGTTGACCAGGGAGCTGAACTTCCA
The DNA here is from genome assembly GCF_044749825.1 of Streptomyces sp. NPDC088915. Lineage (NCBI taxonomy): Bacteria > Bacillati > Actinomycetota > Actinomycetes > Kitasatosporales > Streptomycetaceae > Streptomyces > Streptomyces sp. NPDC088915. Next base: position 470,656 of record NZ_JBIVIR010000002.1, on the reverse strand, counting down.
CTTCGTCTCACCGCCCTCGCGCGCGGCGTTCTGGTAGTCGAAGGTGGCGGTGTCGAAGCCGATCCAGGAGAACAGGCCCTTGGAGAAGCGGTTGTACTCGGGCAGCGAGAGCAGGGCGTCGACGGCGGGGCGGGAGAGCAGCCGGAAGTCGCCGACGCCGTCGGTGAGTTCCACGTCCACCCAGCGGTTGACGGCCCGGTAGTAGAAGCGGCTGAGGGCGCTGCGGACCTTCTTGTCGCCGTCGCGGGTGCGCCGCGCCATCACCTGGTCGTGGCCCTGGTGGTAGAGGTCCAGCATGCGTCCGAGCAGCTCGGGCGGGTGCTGGAGGTCGGCGTCCATGATGACCACGGCGTCACCGGTGGACTTGCGCAGGCCCGCGAGCATGGCGGCCTCCTTGCCGAAGTTGCGGCTGAAGGAGGCGTACTGGGTGCGCTGCGGGTGCCGGGCGGCGATCTCGCGCAGCTTGCCCAGGGTTCCGTCGGAGCTGCCGTCGTCCACGTAGCAGATCTCGTAGCCGACCGGGAGGGCGTCGAGCGCCTGGCGCATCCGCGCGTCGAACCGCTCGACGACGTCCTCCTCGTTGAAGCAGGGGACGACGACGGAAAGCCTGGTCATGGAACGGTCACTCCAGAGGGATGGGCAAGCGTACGTCCTGAAGGACCACCACCGAACTCGTCTTCGAGCAGCGCGGCCAAGGTACGAGGTGGCGGTAACCGACCGGCGTCCTCCGAGTGGCCGCCCCGGGTCGGCATGTCGTCCATGCAGCAAAGCATGGGGGGAAGGTATTGCTGTACGTGGCATTTTCACTCGCTGGTCACCCGTAGGGGCGACCTCCGGCCGGGGGGAGTAGACACCGGTGAGCAGGACCACCATCTCGGAACGCGGCGAGGGCGACGGGGCGGGAGCGCCGGAGGAGCGGGAGGCGGCGGGCGGCGCGACGGGGGCGGGAGGGCCGTCCCGGGTGCCGGGCGGGGTCGCGCTCGTCGTCGCCGCCGGAGCGGCGGCGCTGCTCTCGGTCGGCGCCTTCCTCGGCCTCTACGTGCGTCCGACGTCCGACGACTGGTGCGCCCTCTGGAAGGCCCGGGACATGGGCGTCCTGGGGATCACCTCGGACTTCTACCTCACGCAGAACGGCCGCGTCGCCAACGCCTTCCTGACCGGTCTGGTCTACTCCGACGGCATGCGGGGGCCGAAGCTGCTGCCCGCCTTCCTGGTGGTGGCGCTGGGCGCGGGGGTCTTCCTGCTGGCCCGCGAGGTGCTGCGGGCGCTGCGCCTGCCGTTCCCCGCGGTGGCGGGCGCGGCTGCGGTCCTGGTCCTGGAGGCGCTGCTGTTCTTCGCGGGGACCCGTTCGTACCAGGTGCTGCTCTGGGCGCCGGCGACCATCTCCCACACGTTCCCGTGCGTCCTCGGCGTCTGGGCGGTGCTCGGCGCGGTGTGGGCGGTCCGCTGCCGCCGCCGGTGGGCCCGGGGCGCCGCCGTCGGTTCGGCGGTCGTGCTCGGCACGGCGGCCGGCACCCTCAGCGAGCCCTTCGTCGCGATGTCCGGGCTGATCGCCGCGGCGGCGGGCGTCCTCTGCCTCCCCCGCTTCGGCCTCCCCCGCCTCGGCCTCGCCCGTGACCGGTTCGCGTCGGTCTGGTGCGCCGCCTGGTGCGCGGGGCTCCTGATCGGCCTGGTGCTGCTCTCCACCTCCCCCGGCGCCCGCTGGCGGCGCGCCCAGCAGCCGGAGCGGCCCCTGACCCTGGAGGAGGCCGGGGAGACGCTCCGGGACTGGGCCAGGATGTGGGAGACGATCGGCGGGCAGTGGGCGTACGCGGGCGCCCTCGCCGCCGGGGTGCTCCTCGGTCTCGTGCTGGCGTTCGCCCCTCCCCCGCGCCCGGCGACGGGCGTTCGGCTCCCGAAGCGGGCGGTCCTGGTCCTCGCCGTCCTGCCGGTCCCCCTGATCGCGCTCGGGAGCCTCGTGGCCGCGTACGGTCTGCGCGGCGGTTACGGGGAGAGCGGCTGGACGTACGCGCGCACGTGGACCAGCTTCCTCGTGCCGTTCCTGATCGCCCTCTGCGGGTACGGGACCTGGCTCGGCCACCGGGCCGGCCGGCGGCTCGCGACCCGGCCCGCGCGTCTCGCGGTCGTCGTCGTGGCGGGGGCGGTCGCCGTGGCGTGCACGGCGGCCCTGGTGGCGCCGGTGCGGACGATGACCACGCAGGCGGTGGCGCGCAGCCTCGCGTGGGACCGGCAGGACGCCCGGATCCGCGCGGAGGCGGCCGCGGGCGCCCGGGAGGTGACGTACCGTCCGCTGTTCATCGGCGGGCTCGCGGAGCCCTTCTTCACCCCGGTGTACGAGCGGGACTGGGCCGCCCGGTGCGCGGCCGCCCACTACGGCGTGGACCGGCTGAACCGGCCCTGAGCGGCGGCCCGCCCGCTTCCGGTCGAACACAACGGCGAAGGTGACACAACGTGACGGATCGTGAACACCAGGTAGTTTGGGGGCGTGTGGAGGAAAGACAAGTGAATCGAGATACAAGTGCCTGACGTCTCCGTGGTCGTCATCGCCTACAACGACGCAGAGCGTCTGCCGACGGCCGTACGGTCGGTGCTGGAGCAGACGCTGCACGGTGTCGAGGTCGTCATCGTCGACGACTGCAGCAAGGACGACACCTTCGCGGTCGCCCGGTCGCTCGCCGCCGAACACCCGGACCGTGTCAGGGCGTTCCAGCTCCCCCGGAACAGCGGTGGTTGCGGGGCGCCCCGCAACCACGGCATCCGGCACGCCACCGGCACGTACGTCATGTTCCTCGACAGTGACGACGTGCTGGAGCGCAACGCCTGCCGCAACATGCTGGCCGCCGCCGAGGAAACCGGCGCCGACCTGGTCTCCGGCCTGTGCGTCCGCGTCCACCTGGACAGCCGCCACCGCAAGACCACCGAGTGGTACCCCTGGCTCTATGCGGGCACCCGGACGATCGACTCGATCACCGAGCTGCCCGATCTGCTGGTCTTCGACACCCTGTCGACGAACAAGTGCTACCGGCGCGCGTTCCTGCTCGAACGGGACCTGGAGTTCCCGGTCGGCATCCACTACGAGGACCTGCTCTTCTCGGCGCGGGCCTACGTCGCCGCCCGCCGGATCACCCTGATCCCCAACCGGGTCTACCACTGGAACGTGCAGGAGGGCGCCGCGGCGAAGTCGATCAGCAACCGGCGCCACGAGATCGCCAACTTCGCGCACCGCATGGAGATCCACCGCCGGGTGGACGCCCTCCTGGAGGGCGAGGGGCACGACGAGCTCAAGTACCGCAAGGACATCAAGTTCCTCAAGCACGACCTCGTCCTCCATTTGCGCGACCTGCCGCTGCTCGGCGAGGACTACCGGCGCGAGTTCGCCGCGCTCGCCAACGGCTACCTCGCCGAGATCGACCCGCGGGCGTACGAGGAGGTACAGCCCCTGCACGCCGTCTGCGCCTACCTGCTGAGCAAGGAGGACTGGCCGAACCTGCTCCGGGCCACCGACGCGCTCACCAACCCGGGCCGGCTCACCACCCCGCTCGCCGAGCGGGACGGGCGGATCTACTGGTGCGCCGAGCACCTGGACACCGAGCGGGGGCGCCGGATCCTGGACGTCACCGCGGCCGGCCACGACACCAGGGCGCTGACGTCGTTCGCCCTGGGCAACCGGCTGACCTCGTACTCCGGCACCGACGGGGTCGTCAGCCTCGCCGGGGAGGTGGTCAACCCGCTGGGCCGGATCACCCCGGAGGCGGAGATCGGCGCCGAGCTGGAGTTCTCGGCCCGCCGCAGCGTCGGCGGCAGGACCGTCCGCGTCCCGGTCGCCGCGGTCCGCCACGCCGGCGACCGGATCGAGTGGGAGGGGCGGGTGGACGTCGCCCGCACGGTCCGCCCCCTCGGCGTCATCGACGCCGTCTGGGACGTGCGCCTGATCCTCACCGTGGACGGCCGGCGGCTCAGGACCCGGGTCTCCGCGGGCAGCGTCCCCCTCGACGAGGCCCGCCCCCTGCGGGTCCGCCCCCGGCTGACGCAGCTGGTCTCCGACCGCTTCGTCCCGCAGATCACCAAGAAGGGCAACCTGTCGTACGTCCTGACCGCCGAGGGCAGGGCCGCCGTGCGCACCTCGGCGGCGATCGAGGGCGCCCTGCACGGGCGCGCCGCCGGGGTGGCGAAGACCGGGCTGCGCCGCCTGCTCAAGGCCAAGCGGGACCTGAGGTCGGGCGAGAACAAGCTCCGCGTCTACCACGAGCTGTACAGCAGGCTGCCGATCCGCAAGGGGCTCGTGGTCTTCGAGAGCCACCTCGGGAAGCAGTACAGCGACAGCCCCCGGGCGATCTACGAGGAGATGCGCCGGCGGGGCGTCCCCTTCGAGGCCGTCTGGTCCTACGCCGGTGCCCGTCCCGACGGCTTCCCCGAGGACGCCGTCCTGGTGAAGCGCTGGAGCCGGCAGTACCTGCGGGCGCTGGCGCAGGCCGAGTTCTGGATCGACAACCAGGGGTTCCCGCTGCGCCTGGCCAAGCGCCCCGGCACCACCTACATCCAGACCTGGCACGGGACCGCGCTCAAGCGGATGGGCTTCGACGAGCCGCACACCAAGTCGCGCGGCCCGGCCGCCCAGGAGACCTTCCGGAAGGCGCTGGACCGCTTCGACCACTTCCTGATCCGGGGCGAGCACGACCGGCGCACCCTCGGCCGGGCGTTCCGGCTGCGCGACGAGGTCCTGCTGCCCGTGGGCTACCCGCGCAACGACGAGCTCGTCCGGGTCCGCGAGCGGGAGGCGGAGACGGGGGTCAGGGAGCGGGGACCGCTCGCGGCCGAGCTCGGCCTCGACCCGGACCGGCCGGTGCTGCTGTACGCGCCGACCTTCCGCGCCCAGCCGGGCGGCAAGGTGCACCCCTTCCGGTTCCCCTTCGACGTCGAGGAGTTCGCCGAGCGCTTCGGCGACACCCACACGCTGCTGATCAGGACGCACTACCTGAACAGCGTCACGCTCCCGCCGTCGGTCCGGGGGCGGATCCTCGACGTCTCCGGCCTCCACGACGTGACGCCCCTCCTGGCCCTCGCGGACGGGCTGATCACCGACTACTCGTCCGTGATGTTCGACTACGGCCTGCTCGACCGCCCGATGGTCTTCTTCGCCTACGACTACGAGGCGTACGCCCGGGAGAACCGCGGCACCTACTTCGACCTGAAGGAGCACGCCCCCGGCCCCGTCGTGGCCGACCAGGAGGGGCTCTTCGAGGTGGTCGCCGGCCTGCGGGACGAGGCCGACGCCAAGTACGCGACGGCGCGGCGCCGGTTCAACGCCGCATTCAGCGAGTACGACCGGGGCGACGCGGCGCGCCGGATCGTCGACACGTTCTTCACCGGGAGCGGGAAGTGACCCAGCAGGCCCACGAGGCACCGGAAGCGCGCCAGCAGGAGCGGGGGGCGACCCGCCGGACCGCCGCGTCCGGCGGGCGGGACGTCTTCATCGTCTCCAACAGCGTGGACGAGACGGGCGGCGTGACGACCTGGACGCACCAGATGGCCCGGCAGTTCGCCGGCCGGGGCCACCGGGTCCACGTCATCGGGATCACCCCGGCCCCCGCCGGGCGCCGCCACCACTTCCCCGGCCCGCTGCCGTACGCCACCACCACGCTGTACGACGAGCACCCGCCGCAGGTCCGCTCCCTGCGCGGGGTCAGGGGCCGGCTCAACGCCGTCGAGCGGCGGCGGCACGCGGTCCGGGCGGCCGGGATGCGGGAGCGGGCCGACCGGATGACGGCCCTGTTCGCCGCCGCCCGGCCCGGCGCCGTGGTGATCGTGACCCAGGTGTGGGCGATGGAGTGGGTGGCGCTCGCCGACACCGGGGGGCTCCTCGTCATCGGCATGGGGCACGAGTCGTACGCCGCCAGCGCCGCCAGCTCCCGGCTCGCCCGGATGAAGCGGCACTACCGGGACGTCGACCGGCTGCTCCTGCTCACGCCGGGCGACGCCGACCGGTGGATCCGGGCCGGCATGGACAACGTCGGCCACCTGCCCAACGCCCTGCCCTTCGTGCCCCCGGCGCCGGTGCCGCGCACCGGGAAGGTCGTGGTCTCCGTCGGGCGCCTCTCGCACGAGAAGGGCATGGACATGCTGCTCGACAGCTGGGCCGAGGTCGCGCCCCGCCATCCCGACTGGAAGCTGCGGATCTACGGCGCCGGGGACGAGGAGCAGAGCCTGCTGCGGCACACCGCCGCCCTGGGGCTCGACGGCTCGGTGGAGTGGCGGGGGCGGACGGACGACGTCCTCGGGGCGCTCTCGGAGGCCTCGGTCTTCGCCCAGGCCTCGCGCGCCGAGGGCTTTCCGATCACCCTCCTGGAGGCCATGGCCGCCGGGGTGCCCTGCGCCGCGTTCGACTGCGCGCCGGGGGTCCGGGAGATCATCCGCGACGGCGAGGACGGGCTGCTGGCCCGGCTCGGCAACACGGTGGAGCTGGGCGGCCACATCAGTGCCCTGATCGCGGACGAGGAGCTGCGGAACCGTCTGGGGAACGCGGCCTTCGCGAACGTGCGGCGCTACGCCCCGGACCGGATCACCGACCGCTGGGAGGAGCTTTTCGCGTTCCTGGAGCGCTGAGCGCCCCGGGACGACCGGGACACGACCGAGGGGCCGGGGAGTTCGTCTCCCCGGCCCCTCGGTCGTCCCGATCGTTCCCGCCGTGCTCCGGTCAGACCGTGGCGCCGCGGCGCGCGACCCAGCCGGCCCAGGCCGAGGAGATCATCTCGCGCACGTCGTGGCGGGCCTTCCAGCCCAGCTCGGCGGCGATGCGGTCGGCGGAGGCCACGACCCGGGCGGGGTCGCCGGGGCGGCGCGGGGTGACGAGGGACTCGGTGGTGTGCCCGGTGATCTCGTTGATCAGGGCGACCATCTCGGTGACGGAGACGCCCTCGCCGCGGCCGATGTTGACCGTCAGGTCGCGCGGCTCGCCCGCCCCGGCCCACTCCGCGAGCTTGCGCGCGGCGACCAGGTGCGCGTCGGCCAGGTCCTCGACGTGGATGTAGTCGCGGACGCAGGTGCCGTCGGGGGTGTCGTAGTCGTCGCCGAAGATCCGCGGGGACTCGCCCGCGTCCAGGCGCTCGAAGACCATCGGGACCAGGTTGAAGACCCCGGTGTCCGCCAGCTCGGGGGTCGCGGCGCCGGCCACGTTGAAGTAGCGCAGGCAGGCCGTGGAGATGCCGTGGGCAGCGCCGGCGGCGCGGACCAGCCACTCCCCCGCCAGCTTCGTCTCGCCGTACGGGCTCAGCGGCAGGCACGGGGTCTCCTCGGTGACGAGGTCGACGTCCGGCATGCCGTAGACGGAGGCGGAGGAGGAGAAGAGGAAGTTGCGCACGCCCGCGGCGGCGACGGCCTCCAGGAGGACCGTGAGGCCGACGACGTTCTCGCGGTAGTAGTGCAGCGGCAGCTCGACGGACTCGCCGACCTGCTTCTTGGCGGCGAGGTGGACGACGCCCGTCACGCCGTGCTCGGCGATCGTCCGGTCGAGCACCTCGCGGTCGAGGGTGGAGCCGACCACCAGGGGGACGCCTTCGGGGATCCGCTCCTCGTACCCCGTGGACAGGTCGTCGAGGACGACGACCCGCTCGCCCGCGTGCGTCATGGCGCGGACCACGTGGGAGCCGATGTAACCGGCACCGCCGGTGATCAGGTAAGTCATGCCCCAAACCCCTTTCGCCGAGGACCGCGGCGGATCCTGCGGAGCTTCGATCCGACCGCCCGGAGCCCGTCGCGGGCCCCGGGTGCGAGCCGTACCGCCAGCGAGCCGTTCGCCGTGGTGTACTGCCGCACCAGCAGTACACCGTACCGGCTGCTCGGCACGGCCGACCGACGCTGCCGGTCCTCCGGCAGCCGGAGCGCCGTCGTGAAGGACGTGCCGTCCGCACAGGTCACCTCGGCCCGCAGGTCCCAGAGCTGGACCCCGCGGCTGCCCCGGCGGCGGCCCTCCCGGGCCAGGCCGGTGAGTCCGGCGGGGACCCGGCCGGACCAGCCGCCCGCCGTCTCCGCCGGCGTGCTCTCCGCCGTGCGGACGGGCGTGTCGGCACCCCGGGGCAGGAAGCCGATCCGGACGGTACGGGGCGGGTTCGCGCGCAGCCGTCCGTACTGGTCGCGGACCGTGAACCGCAGTCCGCCGCCGGCCGCTCTGGTGCGCAGCTCGCCGTCGACGAGCGGCGGGAGCACGTCGAGGGGCAGGGTGTCCGCGCCGTCGAGCTCCACCGGGAGGTCGTCGGACCAGACGGGCGCGTCACCCTTGCGGGCATACGGCGGGAGCAGCCGGGCCGGGTCGGCGGCGAGCCGGGACAGCCGCTCCAGGTCGCGGGGCTCCTCGGCGGCCAGGACGAGCCGGGCGGCCCAGCGGGCGGCGGGGGGCGCGGCGGCGATCGCCTCCTCGCCGAAGGTCCCGAGGTGCTCGCGGGCCAGCGCCCACCAGGCGCGGCGGTATTCGGCGTCGTGGGACCGCAGGTCGCGGGCGTACATGCGCAGGTCGTGCGCGAGGAACTTGGTGCGGCAGGCGGCGGCGAGCCCCGTGCGGCCGGCCTGCTCGAAGGTCTCCACGGCGAGGCGGTGGGCGGCGATCCGCGCCCGCCAGTTGGCGATGCCGTCCCGGTCGAGGGAGATCGACGGGCGGGCGGCGGCCCGGCGCACGTGCCAGATGTAGACGGTGTCGGGGACGACCGCGACGCGCGGGGCGGCGGCCAGGACGCGGGCGGTGAAGAGGAAGTCCTCGTAGACGCAGCGGCCGTCGGGGAAGCGGATGCCGTGCTCGGCGAGGAAGGCGCGGTCGTAGACCTTGTTGACGCAGAGGGTGTCGTGGACGAGCGGGGCGAGGTCCGCCGCGGTCTCCAGGACGGCGGACTCGTGGTAGAGCGCGGGCTGCCAGCGCACGTCGCGGCCCTCGGGCAGCTCCCGCCGCACGCAGGCGCCGACCACGACGGGGGCGCCGTGGCGCTCGGCGGCCGCCACGAGGGCGTCGGCGGCGCCGTCGGGCAGGACGTCGTCGCTGTCGAGGAATATCACCAGGGGGGCGGTGACGGCCCGGAAGCCGTCGTTGCGGGGGGTGCCGCAACCGCCGCTGTTCTCCGGCCGGTGGACGACGCGGAGGCGGGGGTGGAGGGCGGCCAGTTCGTCCAGGACCCGGGCCGTCCCGTCGCTCGAACCGTCGTCGACGGCCACGACCTCCGCGACCACGGGACCCTGGTCGAGCACGGACCGGATGGCGTCCCCCACCAGCACCTCGTCATTGTGTGCGATTACCACAACTCCGAGCTTTCCTGCCACACATGTGGAAGTGATGCTACTCACAACGGTGATGGTACGGGACCTTCGACACCCGAACGGCCTCCCCATCACCCGGCATACTGGGCGTGTTCACATTTCCGTTCGAACACGTTCAAGGAGTCGACCGCTGTGCGAAATCCCGAGGCACCCCGGCTGCTTGGGGTCTACCGCCGAGCCGTACCGGAACGCGTGAGGCGGGCCATCGTTTCGCAGGTCGACGCCGACATGCGCCGCCGGCTCAAGATGCGCATAGCCAACGGCACGGCCACCGCCGAGCGTCTGCGCAGCGGCCGGGTCGCCAAGCGCTACGAGGCCCTCACCGCCGGGCCCGACCGCACGGTGGTCACCGTCGAGCGGGAGTCGAAGGTCGCCCTGGTCTCCGGGGGGATCACTCCGCTGCGGGCCCGCCGCGAGAACCTCGACGCCGTGCTGACCGCCCTGTCCGGGGCGGGGATCGAACACTTCTGCGTGCGCGGCCGGTCGGAGACCGCCGCCGTCGTGGCCGTGCGCGAGCAGGACCGCGCCGCCGTCCTCACCGCGCTCGCCGACGCCTGCAACCGGCTGCCCGGCTACGCCACCGCGGTCAACGGGACCGGTCCGGTGCGCGAGGAGTCCCTGCCCGGCTTCGAGCCGGCCACCTGGCAGCGGCTGCGCGAGGCCCGGGTGCTGCGCCTCACCTGGTACCACACCGACCCCACCCACCTGCTGAAGCTCGGCATCCGGTACGGCTGCGACGTCGAGTTCTGGCAGGAGGAGGACGGCGAGCTGACGGCCCCCCGGGCCGGCCGGATCGTCGCGGCCCTGCCTCCGCGCGGCGAGACCGTCACGGTCCCGGAGTCGTACTTCACCAGCCTCGCGCCCCGCGAGTCGGCCGACGCCGCCCGGGTGCCCGCGCGCGCGGGCACCGCCGTGGTCCCCACCGACGAGGTCACCTTCCCCGTCGACGTCGTCTACACCTGGGTGGACGGCGCCGATCCCGCCTGGCTGCGGCGGCGCGCCGAGTTCTCCGGCGAGGGCTACCACGCGGAGGCGGCCAACGCCGCCCGCTACCTCAGCCGCGACGAGCTGCGCTACTCGCTGCGCTCCCTGCACATGTACGCGCCGTGGGTGCGCACCATCTACCTGGTCACTGCCGACCAGACCCCCGACTGGCTGGACACCGGCGTGCCCGGCATCAAGGTGGTCTCCCACGAGGAGATCTTCCGCTCCTCCGAGCTGCTCCCCACCTTCAACTCGCACGCCATCGAGTCCCAGCTGCACCACATCGAGGGGCTCTCCGAGCACTTCCTCTACTTCAACGACGACGTGATGCTCGGGAACGAGGTGACGCCCAAGGACTTCTTCCTCGCCAACGGCCTCACCAAGTTCTTCCCCTCCCCGGCCCTGGTGCCGCTCGGCGAGAAGACCGCCGACGACCCGCCGGTCGCGGCGGCCGGCAAGAACAACCGGCGCCTGATCGAGGAGCGTTACGGCTCCGTCCTCGTCCAGAAGATGAAGCACATGCCGCACGCCCTGAGCCGCAGCGTGCTGACGGAGATCGAGTCCGAGTTCGCCGCCGAGTACCGGCACACCGAGGCGAGCCGCTTCCGCAGCATCGACGACATCTCCATCGCGTCCTCGCTGCACCACTACTACGCCTTCCACACCCGGCGCGCGGTGCCGTCCGAGCTGCCGTACTCCTACCTGGACCTGACGCACCCGTGGACGGAGACCCGGCTCGGCCGGCTGCTCGCCCACCGTGACAAGGCCGTCTTCTGCGTCAACGACACGGTCTCCACCGGGCAGGACGTGACCGAGCAGAAGGACCTGATCACCCCCTTCCTGGAGGCGTACTTCCCGGTGCCGAGCCCGTTCGAGAAGCGGCGGTAGGAACCCGTGCGGCCCGTGCCGTGAAAGAAGGGGGCTTCCCCGTCCGGCCGGACGGGGAAGCCCCCTTCTTTCACGCTTCCGCGCGCTCCCGGGCGTCAGTCGCGCTCGAAGCGCGAGCGGACGGGGAAGTACGCACTGAGGAAGGCGCGCATCACACGGTCCTGCTCGTCGACCGGCACCTCGGCGTCCGCGGACTCCCCGATGCAGAAGACGTCGTGGCTCCGGGCGGCCAGCAGTCGGCTGAGCACCGAGTGGTGCTCGTAGTTGCCGACGTTGACGTAGCTGCAGGAGATGGCGGACGGCGCCGACTTGCCCGTCAGGTAGCCGTAGTGGTGGTGCAGCGACGACGTGACCGACAGGTCCGTGTTGGCCCGGAACGGATTGCGGGCGGTCGTCGCGATCTCCTCCGGGAACCTCTCGGCTATCTCCGCGAGCACGCTGCGGCGCAGCGGGTGCGGGGCGTGCAGGAAGCCGTGCGTGGCGACCCGCCCGAACTCCTTCTCCAGCAGGTCCCGGTTGTTCTTGGCGGCGGCGAAGTAGCCCTCGTCGTCCGGCGACGTGGGGTTCGGCGGAATGGAGGTCGGCGAACGGAACAGCTTCGCGACGCCGTTGCTCAGGAAGAACGAGGAGGGCGAGAGCGAGCGGCCGATGAACACGTCGTCGTTGAAGTAGAGGAAGTGCTCGGACAGTCCCTCGATGCGGTGCAGCTGGGACTCGATGGCGTGCGAGTTGAACGTGGGCAGCCACGACTGGTCCGGGAAGATGTCCCGGTGGGAGACCACTTCGATGCCGGCCGCCTCGGTGTCCAGCCACTCGGGGGCCTGGTCGTCCGTCACCAGGTAGATGGTGCGCACCCACGGCGCGAACATCTGCAGGGAGCGCAGCGAGTAGCGCAGCTCGTCCCGGTTGCGGAAGCGAACGTCGCCGCTGTCGGCGTCGTTCACCGCGATGCCCAGCTTGCGGCGGACGGCGTCGCGCCGCTCGCGCCACGCCGGGTCGGTGTCGTCCACCCAGGTGTAGACGACGTCGATGGGGAAGTCCACCTCCCACATCAGCGGCTTGGTGAACTGCTCCAGCGTCGGGTAGGAACGCCCGTCCACCTGGAGTTCGGCGGTGACCTCCAGGGAGGGCAGCCGACGGCCGAGGAGGGTGGCGGAGCGCGGGCTGTTGCGCCAGCCGTCCTCGTCCTCCTCCCAGAACTCGACGGTGCAGCCGTACGCCGGGCCGTAGCGGAGCGTGCGGCTCCCGCTCGTCACCGGCTTGAACACCTTCACTCCGGCGACGTCGCCGACGCCGCCGAGCCGCTCGGCCAGGACGGCGCCGGGGGCGGCGCCCCGCGGGGTGACCAGCTCGCCGTAGACGGGCTCGCCCTGAAGTTCGTCCGCCAGCGCCCGGAGCGTGCGCTCACGGTGCTCGACCGGTACGGCGAGCAGATACGCGAGGCCGTCCTTGCGGGTGAGGACGAAGGGGATGCCGGCACTCTCCAGGACCTTGGTGGTGATCTCCAGGTTGATCGTCGCCATGGTCGAGGCGTCGATGTCGTCCCGCTCCTCGGCGAGACGGCCGGCGGAGCGGATGAGCGACCGGTTCTGGGCCTGGATCAGCACCTCGCGCGCCTTCTGCTCGTCCGCGGAGTTCGCGAGCAGGGTCACGGGAGCGGCGACGCTGAAGCTCTTCGTCCCGCCCCGGGCCATGCGCAGCGCGACGCGGTCGGCACGGGCGGCGAGGCGCTCGGGGGTGTCGCGGCGGGCGACGAGACGCTCGAACAGCTCCTCCCACAGGCCGATGATCTTCTCGCCGGAGAACCGCTCGTTGACGCCGGCGCGCGCCGCCTTCCCGAAGGCGTGGCGCGTGTCGTCGTCCGCCATCAGGCGGGACATGGCCGCGGCGAGCGAGTCGATGTCACGGGAGGGGACCAGGAGGCCGTCCACGTCGTGCCGGATGATCTCGGCGGGCCCGGTGACGATGTCGTACGCGACCACCGGCACGCCCGCGGCGAAGACCTCCAGGAGGACCAGCGGGAAGGCTTCGTTGCGGGAGGGCAGCAGGCACAGGGACGCCTTGGCCCACTCCTGCTCCATCCGGTCGGAGCGGCCCATGAACTCCACCCGCGAGTGCACGCCGAGGCCTTCGACCAGGTTGCGCAGCCGCACCTGCTGGGGGCCGTCGCCGAAGATGCGCAGGGTCCAGTCGGGGAAGTCGCCGGAGATCCGGTGGAAGGCGTGGATGGCGTGGTCCAGCTGCTTCTCCGGAGTCATCCGGGCGGCCAGGACGATGGTCTTGCTCTCCAGGTCGGCGCGCGGCCGGTAGCCGTCGGGGACCGCGTTCGGGATGACGGCGAGTTCGGGCGCGGCGTCTCCCAGCGAGTCGGCGAACCAGTCGTTGGTGCGCTCGGTGAGGGAGACGAGGGCGTCGATCCGGGGCGCGTGGACGAGGAGGGGCTCGCCGGAGACGCCGCGGAGCTGGGAGGCGCGGTGCTCCTGGTGGACGGTGACGACCCGGGCGGGCGCGAGTTCCGCGGCGGCGGCCATCAGGGCCGGGGTCGTGGTCACGAGCACGTCGGTGTCCAGGGAGCCGAGCGCCCTGGTCATCTCGACGTCGGAGAGCCGGTCGAAGGTGCTTTCCCAGGACGGCTTGATGATCTCACTGGGCAGGGAGGCCAGCGTGCGGCAGGCCTCGGTGTCCAGCGCGGAGTCGCGCACCGGGCGCCCGACGGCGCCGGTGCGGTCCACCAGGTAGCGCCGCGGGACCTTGCGGGCGGAGGCGAAGAACGGCTCCTCCCGCGTCTTGAAGACGCTGATGACCTCGACGTCGTGGCGAGGAGCGAGATGGATCGCCTGGGTGTAGGCGGCCATCTCCGTTCCGCCCATCTCGTCACCCCAGGTGAGCAGAAACGTGATCTTCATGCGACTTCCTCGGTGCTTCGGGGCGCGTCTGTGACATCGGCACAGCTGACGGAGAACGCTCCCGCCGCCGTGACGTAGGCGTGCACCCGCATGAGGGAGCCGTTGTCGAGAGCGACGATGCGGAAGGGGGTGCGGTAGACCTGGCCGGGATACCGGACGTCGGTCAGCCGCCGGGCGATCCGGAGCCGCGCGGCGCCGTGCCGCAGGTACAGGTCCCACCGGGTCGTGCCGCGGGCACCGCCCATTCCGTGGAGGGGCACGTCGAAGGTGAACCGGTCGCCCTGCCACTCGGGCGTGGCCGTGGCGGGCGGCCGGCCGCTCCGGCGCCTCACCGCCTCGGCCTGTCCGGCCCCCTCGATCCGGGCGGAGCCGATCAGACGCCCGTGGACGGTGATCCGGTCCCAGCGCAAGTCGACCGAGGTGAGTTCGGCCTGGGGGCGGGGCCCGCGGACCTTCAGCAACGCGAACCCGTCGACGGAGCGGACGATGCGGAAGACCGCCCCACTGCTCGGCGAGGGCGAGTACGACAGGGTCGGGCCGTCCGGGACCTCCTGGCCGGAGGCCGCCGCGATCCCGGCACGGCGCGTCCTTCCGTCGGGTCCCGTGAGTGCCATACCCAAGCGCCAGAGACCGCTGCCCAGCACCGGCCCGCGCCGGGCGGTCTCGGAGCCGCCGTCGTGACGCAGCGAGGTGGTCGCGGTCAGCAGGACCGTTCCGTCCCGCTGCGGTTCGAGTTCCAGCGGAATCTGCTCGCGGCTCGCGCCGTGCGAGAGGACGAGGACGGCGGAGACGACGCTCTGAGCGGGTACGGTCACCGCGAAGTTGAGGGTCTTGCCGCCGGACACGGAGAAGTGGAGGGGGTGGAGCATCGCGCGCGGTCGGAGCCCGCCGCCGATGGCCGGAACAGTATGGAGCTGTTCGACCCGGCGGCGCACTCGTACCGCGACCCGGCGAGCACGCTTGGCAGCGCCCACCGCGTAGGGCAGCAGTGAGTCACTCACAGCGGTTCCCGGCTTCCGTTCAGATCGTATGGTCAGCCTCGCATGCTGCCAAGGATGGGATTCTTCGGCAAGTTCACCCCACATTCAGGCAAATGTGTGATGATGATCACTTCAATCTTCGAAACCCGGGCTCTTGCATTCCCTCTTCCTTTCCGTGGGTCGCCGTCCGACCCATGGAAGCGGAAAGGGAAGACCAGTCCATGGATCGTCGGACCACACCTCGCCGTCCCACGCCGTCCCGGCGCACCGTGCTGGCATCGCTCGCGGGCACCGTCGTCGCGGGCTTCGCGGGTGGTTGCACGGTGTCCGGCCCTCCGCCCGCCCCGGTCGCCCCCTCGGACACGGGCGCCGTCACCGGGGCGAGCACGGGGAAGAGGGACGACACCCCCGTGCGCCGGCTGGGGCAGGAGCGGCGCAGGCGCTTCTCAAGCACCGACCGCACCCTGGTGATGCAGATCCTGGCCCACCCGGACGACGACCTGTTCTTCATGAACCCCGACGTGGTCCGCACCCTGGCGAGCGGTGTGCCGGTGGTCTCGGTGTACCTCACCGACGGCGGTTCCTTCGGGGTGAACTCGTCCCCCGAGCTGCCGGCACCGCCCCCGGACATCCCCCGGTACGTCTCCTCCCGCCAGCAGGGCCTGCGGCAGGCGTATGCCGAGATGGTCGGGGCCCCCCTGTTCGGCGGGTGGGAGCGCACGGCGGTACCGCTGCCGGGCGGGCGGCGGGCCGAGGTCAACCGGCTGGAGCACGACGGCAGGCGCGTGGAGCTGGTCTTCCTCAACCTGCGGATGCACGCCGAGGACTTGGGCCGACCGGTCAACATGGCGCACCTGTGGGCCACCGCCGGAGTCAGCCTGCCCACCCAGCCCGGCATCGGATCCCCCGTCCCGGAGAGGTTCTCCTACACCCGCCCGGAACTCGTGGACGCCCTCGTCGCCCTGCTCAGGCGCTACCGTCCCACCCTGATCCGGACGCTCGACCCCGACCCCGACGCCCAGGTGCACGACCGGCGACACCCGCGCGGCAGCGACCAGGCCGGCTACTCCGACCACCCGGACCACACCGCCGCGGCGCTCTTCACCTGGCGCGCGCTCGCCGCCTGGGCCGACGGCGCTGCTCGCGGCACCGGGGTCCCGGCCTTCCAGACCGAGACGTACCGCGGCTACTACAACCAGCGATGGCCGCACAACCTGTCCCCGGAGACCGTTGCCCTCAAGACCCGCTACCTCAACGCCTACGGCGGCGCCCCCTCCTGGCGGTGCGGCAACACCGCCGGCTGCGGCGACTACTCGATCGGCGGCGACCAGGTCCTGAAGTCGAAGAAGGGGTGGGTGCGCAGCACCCACCGGCGCTACCCGAACGCCGGCCCCCAGGCCGTGGCCGGCGCCGACGGCTCCCTGACGGTGTACGGCGTGCTCGGCACCCGGCTGGCGCGCTGGACCGTCGGTCCGTCGGGGAAGGCCGGCACGCCCGAGGACCTCGGCGGCGGACCGCTGGCCCCCTCGATCTCCGTGGTGAAGGCCCCGGACGGGCGCCTGATGGTCTTCGCCCTGCGCTTCTCTCGGTTGGAGGGGGCCGTGGAGCACAACGTGCGCGAGATCGTCATGCTCCGGCAGCGGACGCCGGGCGGCGCCTTCGAGGCCGGCTGGACCGGCCTCGGCAACCCCGAGGTCCAGCCCCGGCGCAGCAGGCTGACCGGGCCGCCGACCGCGGTGGTCGGCTCCGACGGCCGCGTCCACGTCTTCGTGCGCAACGGCGACCGGGGCATCAGCACCCGGGTCCTCGACACGGCGGGCGACTCCTGGTCCCCCGCCTGGCGCACGCTGCCCGGCGGACGCGTCCAGGAGGGCCTCGCCGCCGCCGTGGACGGCCAGGGCCTCATCCACCTGTTCGCCACCTCCAACACCTGGATGGAGCACTGGGTCCAGCGCTCCCCCTCCGGCGACCTCGGCAGGGGCTCCCGGCGCTTCGTGGCCAGGCCCGGGGACGCCCCGGCCGCCGTCACCTCGCCGGACGGGGCCGTCCTGCTCGGCTACCGGCCCGCGACCAGCGACCGCGTCATGATCGAGCGCCTGGCCGCGGACCGGCCCAAGCGCTGGACGACGGTGGCGAACACCCCCGTGTCCGGCTACGGCCGGGTCACCCTGGTCGGCGGACGGCGAGGGGACGCCGACGGCCTGCTCGTGGCGGTGCCCGCCGCGGCCGGCGAGGAGCTGGTGTACGACATCGCCCGGGGCGGGGTGACCGGCGCACGCTTCCGGCAGGCCCTCGGCACCGTGGGCAGCCCGGCGGCCGTGACCGCCCCGGACGGCGCTTCCGCCGTGGTCGCGGTCGGGCTCGACGCCAGACCGTTCGTGACCCGGCTGGAGGACGTCCGGGCGAGCTGACCCGCCGCACGCGAACGGGAGGGGGTGAGCGGCTCCGTGCCGCTCACCCCCTCCCGTCGTACCGCCGTACGGAACCCCGGCCGGCCGGCCCGGAACCCGGGCCGGCCCGTCGGCCTAGAAGGGGTCGAACTCGTCGTACTCGCGCTGCGCGTCGTCGCGCTCGGCCTCCCGGTCCCGGCGGCGCTGCGCGGCCGGACGCGGGGCCTCCAGGCGGTGGTCCTCGCCGCGGCGGCCGAGCATCTCGGCGCCGGCCATCATGCTGGGCTCCCAGTCGAAGACGACCGCGTTGTCCTCGGAGCCGATCGCGACGCCGTCGCCCGCGCGGGCGCCCGCCTTCATCAGCGCGTCCTCGACGCCGAGGCGGTTGAGGCGGTCGGCCAGGTAGCCCACGGCCTCGTCGTTGTTGAAGTCGGTCTGGCGGACCCAGCGCTCCGGCTTCTCGCCGCGCACCCGGTAGACCTCCTCGGCCTCGTCGTACGTGACCGTGAAGCCCGTGTCGTCGACGGCCTTCGGGCGGATGACGATCCGGGTCGCCTCCTCCTTCGGCTTGGCGGCGCGCGCCTCGGCGATGATGCCGGCGAGGGCGTAGGAGAGCTCCTTGAGGCCGGTGCGGGCCACGGCGGAGACCTCGTACACCTGGTAGCCGCGCTCCTCCAGGTCCGGGCGGATCATGTCCGCGAGGTCCTGGCCGTCCGGGATGTCGATCTTGTTGAGGACGACGATCCGGGGCCGGTCGTCGAGGCCGCCGTACTGCCTCAGCTCCTCCTCGATGACGTCGAGGTCGGAGACCGGGTCGCGGTCGGACTCCAGGGTCGCCGTGTCCAGGACGTGGACGAGGACCGAGCAGCGCTCCACGTGGCGGAGGAACTCCAGGCCCAGGCCGCGGCCCTGGCTGGCGCCCGGGATCAGGCCGGGGACGTCGGCGACGGTGTAGACGGTCGAGCCGGCCGTGACGACGCCCAGGTTCGGGACGAGGGTGGTGAAGGGGTAGTCCGCGATCTTCGGCTTGGCGGCCGACAGGACGGAGATCAGCGAGGACTTGCCGGCGCTCGGGTAGCCGACGAGGGCCACGTCGGCGACGGTCTTGAGCTCCAGGACGATGTCCCGCGCCTCGCCGGGCTCGCCGAGGAGCGCGAAGCCGGGGGCCTTGCGGCGCGCGGAGGACAGCGCCGCGTTGCCGAGGCCGCCGCGGCCGCCCTGGCCCGCGACGAAGGTGGTGCCCTGGCCGACCAGGTCCGCGAGGACGTTGCCCTGCTTGTCGAGGACGACGGTGCCGTCGGGCACGGTCAGGACCAGGTCCTGGCCGTCCTTGCCGGAGCGGTTGTCGCCGGCGCCGGGCTGGCCGTTGGTGGCCTTGCGGTGCGGGGAGTGGTGGTACTCGAGGAGGGTGGTGACCGACTGGTCGACGACCAGGGTCACGTCGCCGCCGCGACCGCCGTTGCCGCCGTCGGGCCCGCCGAGCGGCTTGAACTTCTCCCGATGGACGGAGGCGCAGCCGTGGCCTCCGTTACCCGCGGCGACGTGCAGCTCGACGCGGTCCACGAAGGTGGTCATGGTGGTGCCTCCAGGGTGTTACGTATGGAATGTCTATCTGGTAACACGCGAAAGGCGGACCCGCTTCCCGTGCCGGGAAGTGAGGTCCGCCTCCGCGAAAGATCCGATCAGGCGACCGGAACGATGTTCACGACCTTGCGGCCACGGTGGGTGCCGAACTGCACCGAACCGGCCTGCAGGGCGAACAGCGTGTCGTCGCCGCCACGGCCGACGCCCGCGCCGGGGTGGAAGTGGGTGCCACGCTGGCGGACCAGGATCTCACCCGCGTTGACGACCTGACCGCCGAAGCGCTTCACGCCGAGCCGCTGGGCATTGGAGTCGCGCCCGTTCCGGGTGGACGATGCGCCCTTCTTGTGTGCCATGTCTCAGTCCCTCTTACTTCGCAGCCGCGGGGATACCGGTGACCTTGATCGCCGTGTACTGCTGACGGTGACCCTGGCGACGGCGGTAGCCGGTCTTGTTCTTGTAGCGCAGGATGTCGATCTTGGCGCCCTTGTGGTGGTCCACGACCTCGGCCGTGACCTTGATGCCGGCCAGGACCCACGGGTCGCTGGTCACGGCGTCGCCGTCGACAACGAGCAGGGTCGAGAGCTCGACCGTGTCGCCAACCTTGGCAGTGGAAATCTTGTCAACCTCAACGATGTCGCCGACAGCAACCTTGTGCTGGCGACCACCGCTGCGCACGATGGCGTACACGCGGATCTCTCTCTCACTCGGGATCGAAACCTCTGAAGCCAGCCGCTCGCACGGACCCGGGGGTCCGCGGCGTTCCGGAATCGGACGAGCGGCCTCTCCCGACGAGCGGGAGGGAGGTGCTCAGAGGCGCGGCGCGTCGACAGACGCACCGACGGTCTAGGTTACGGGCGGCCGACGCGGGGGGTCAAATCCGCCCGGGACGGCGCGGGCCGCCCCTCCCCGCACGTCGCGTACGGAGGGGGGCGGCCCGTGCCCGCCGGTCAGTCCTGGGCCGGGGAGGCGGTCTTCTCGGCCGCCTTCTTGGCCGTGGTCTTCTTGGCGGTCGTCTTCTTCGCCGCGGTCTTCTTGGTCGCCGCCGTCTTCTTGGTGGCGGCCTTCTTGGCCGTGGCCTTCTTCGCCGTGGTCTTGCGCGCCGCCGTCTTCTTGGCGGGGGCGGGCTCGGCCTCGGGCTCCTCGGCGGCGGGGGCCGCGGCGACCACGACGACGGCGGCCTCCTCGGCGCCCGCGGGCGAACCGGCGGGGGCGGTGGCCTTGCGGACCACCCGGCGGCGGGCGCGCGGCGGGGCGGCCGCGGGGGCCTCCTCGACGACGGGCTCGGCGGCCGGCTCCGGGGCGGACTCCTCGGCCACGACGACCTCGGGCTCCGGCTCCGGTTCCACGACGGTCTCGGTCGCGGTCTCCACGACGGTGACCGGCTCGGCCGGCTCCGTGGTCGAGACGACCGGGGAGGTCACCCGGCGGGTGGCGCGGCGGCGGCCGCGCGGGGCCGGGGCGGCGGGCTCCTCGGCCACGGCCTCGGCCACGGCCTCCGAAGCGGTCTCCGCCGCGGGAGCGGGCGCGGGCTCGACGGCCTCCGGGCCGGCGGCCGGCTCGGTCACCGGCTCGGCCACGACGGCCTCGGGCTCGATCTCGGTCTCGGTCTCCACGACGGGAGCCGGGGCGACCGGCGTCGGGGCGACGGGCGTCGAGGCGACCGGGGCGGTCACCCTGCGGGTCGCGCGACGGCGGCCACGGCCGCGCGTGGCGGCCGCCTCCGCCTCGGCGACGGAGCCGTACAGCTCCTCGTCCGGGGCGATCGGCACCGGCACGGCCACCGGGGCGGCCAGCTCCGCCGCGACCTCGGCCTCGGTCTCGGCCTCGTGGGCCGCGTCCTCGGCGCCGGTCTCCACGGCCTCGGCGTGCTCGTGCTCGTGGGCGTGCCCGTCGCCGCCGCGCCCGCGCTTCTTCGCGCGCTTGCCGCCGCCACCGCCGCCGGAGGTGGTCGGCTGCTCCATGTGGACGATGACGCCGCGCCCGTTGCAGTGGACGCAGGTCTCGGAGAAGGACTCCAGGAGGCCCTGGCCGACCCGCTTGCGGGTCATCTGCACCAGGCCGAGCGAGGTGACCTCGGCCACCTGGTGCTTGGTCCGGTCCCGGCCCAGGCACTCCAGGAGGCGGCGCAGCACCAGGTCGCGGTTGGACTCCAGGACCATGTCGATGAAGTCGATGACGACGATGCCGCCCAGGTCGCGCAGGCGCAGCTGCCGCACGATCTCCTCGGCCGCCTCCAGGTTGTTCCTGGTGACGGTCTCCTCCAGGTTGCCGCCCTGGCCGGTGAACTTGCCGGTGTTGACGTCGACGACGATCATCGCCTCGGTCTTGTCGATCACCAGCGAGCCGCCGGACGGCAGCCAGACCTTGCGGTCGAGCGCCTTCATGAGCTGCTCGTCGATCCGGTACGTCGCGAAGACGTCGACCTCGCTCGTCCACTTGGACAGGCGGTCGGTCAGGTCCGGGGCGACGTGGCCGACGTACCCGTGGATGGTCTCCCACGCGTCGTCGCCGCTGACGATGACCTTGGAGAAGTCCTCGTTGAAGATGTCGCGGACGACCCGGACGGTCATGTCCGGCTCGCCGTAGAGCAGCGTCGGGGCGTTGCCGCTCTTCGCCTTCTTCTGGATGTCCTCCCACTGCGCCTGGAGGCGCTCGACGTCGCGGCGCAGCTCGTCCTCGCTCGCGCCCTCGGCGGCGGTGCGCACGATGACGCCCGCGTCCTCGGGGACGATCTTCTTGAGGATGGTCTTCAGGCGCGCGCGCTCGGTGTCCGGGAGCTTGCGGCTGATGCCGGTCATCGAGCCCTCGGGCACGTACACGAGGTAGCGGCCCGGCAGGGAGACCTGGCTGGTCAGACGGGCGCCCTTGTGGCCGATCGGGTCCTTGGTGACCTGCACGAGGACCGACTGGCCGGACTTGAGGGCGGTCTCGATGCGGCGCGGGCCGTGGCCCATGCCGAGCGCCTCGAAGTTGACCTCGCCGGCGTACAGGACGGCGTTGCGGCCCTTGCCGATGTCGACGAAGGCGGCCTCCATGGACGGCAGGACGTTCTGGACCTTGCCCAGGTAGACGTTGCCGACGTACGAGGTGGCCTGCTCCTTGTTGACGTAGTGCTCGACGAGCACGTCGTCCTCGAGGACGCCGATCTGGGTGCGCTCGCCGTTCTGGCGGACGACCATGACGCGCTCGACGGCCTCGCGGCGGGCGAGGAACTCGGCCTCGGTGATGATCGGGACGCGGCGGCGGCCCTGCTCGCGGCCCTCGCGGCGGCGCTGCTTCTTGGCCTCCAGGCGGGTCGAGCCCTTGATGGACTGGACCTCGTCGGCGCCGGTGCCGGGCTCGGCCTTCTCGCGGGCCGGGCGGGGCTCGCGGACCTTGACGACCGTGCGGACGCCGTCCTCGTCGCCCGCCTCGGCGTCGGCGGAGGCGTCCCCGCTGCGACGGCGGCGACGGCGGCGGCGACGGGAGCTGCTGGAGCCGCCGGCGAGGCCCTCGGCGTCCTCGGTCTCCTCCTCGCCGTCCTCGGTCTCCTCGGACTCGTCCTCGGCGTGCGGCTCCTCGCCCTCCTCGGTCTCCTCGACCTCGGCGAGCTCGCCGCGACGGCGACGGCGGCCGCCCCGGCGACGGCGGCGGGAGGGACGGTCCTCGTACTCGTCCGTCTCGTCGGTCTCCTCGGCCTCTTCGAGCGCGTCGGCGGCGGCCTCGACCTCGGGCTCGTCGGCGACGGTGGCCGGGACGGGCTCGACGGCGACGGGCTCGCCGCGGCGGCGGCGACGGCGACGGGAGCCGGTCTCGGTCCGCTCGGCGGGCTCGGGGGTCTCCACGGCCTCGACCGTCTCGACGGTCTCCTCCGTCTCGTCGACCTCCTCGGCCTCCGGCTCCGCGGGCACGGCGGCGGCGGCCGCGGCGGCCGTCTCCGGGGTCTGGAACATCGGCTCGGCGAAGACCGGGGCCTGGAAGACGGCGACGGCGGGGCGCGCGGCGCGGCGCGGCTCGCGGGCCGGGGCCGGCTCGGAGGTGAACTGCGGCGAGGTGACGCGGCGGCGGCCGCGGCCGCGCGTGGCGGCGGTCTCGGCGGCGGTGACCTCGGCCTCGTCGGCGGCGATCTGCGCGACGGCGGCCTCGGGCAGCGACTCGCCGGCGGCGGGCGCCTCGGCGGCCGGAGCGGACGCGGTGCTCACCTCGGGGGAGGTGGCCTTGCGGGTGGCACGGCGGCGGGTGCGCGGCGCGGGCGCGGCCCCGGTCTCGACCGGGGGGGCCTCGGGCGCGGTCTCGGCGACCGGCTCGGCGGCGGGCGCCGCGGTCTCCTCGACGGCGGGCGCGCCGGCCGGGGCGGTGGCCTTGCGGGTGGCACGGCGGCGGGTACGGGCCGGCGGGGCGGCCTCGGGGGTCTCCTCGACGGCCTCGGGCGCGGCCTCCGCGACCGGCTGCTCGGCGGCGGGAGCGGCGCTCACCGGCGCGGCGGTCTCGGGCGCGGCGGTCTCGTCGGCCGGGGCCGGGGAGGCCGCCGGAGCGGTGGCCTTGCGCGTGGCGCGGCGGCGGGCCGGGCGCGCCGGAGCGGCCTCGGGGGCCTCCTCGACGGCCTCGGGCGCGGCCTCCGCGACCGGCTGCTCGGCGGCGGGAGCGACGGTCTCCGCCGTCTCCGCGGCCGGGGCGGTCGCCTTGCGGGTGGCGCGGCGGCGGGTGCGCGGCGCGGGCGCGGCCCCGGTCTCGGCCGGGGTGGCCTCGGGAGCGGCCTCGGTGACCGGCGCGGTGGCGGCGGGCTCGGGCGTGTCGGCGGCCGGGGTCTCGGTGGTGCCGGTGATCTCGGCGGCCTCGCCCGTCACCGGCGGACCGGCGGGGCGGGAGGCGGCGCGGCGCCTGCGGCGCGGCGGCAGCTTGTCACCGGGGGCGTTGGTGTCTTCGTTGGACTCGGGCATGCGGGGTTCTCCCGTCACGCTCCCGGGCGCCGCGCCTGGTTCCGGTCCGGCGGCACGGTCACGCCTGGGGCGAGGTGCCGCCGTCCGGGGCGCGGGCGCCGCACGGGAGCTGTATGTCTGGCTCGCCGGTTCCGTACGCCCTGTGCGGACGGCCTGGCGAAAGTCTTCTGGTCAGTGCGCGGCCCGACCCAGGTGGCTCCCGAGTACCAGGGCTGCGCTGCGACGACCGCTCCCTACGCGGTGCCCGTACCCGGCGCCGTCGCCGGGGCGGTCGCGGCGGCCGTGGGTGAAGCGGCCGTGACTGCCTCGCGGTCGGGCGCGAGCGGGTCGGTCACCGTGCCGGACTCCTCGTCGAAGAGCCCCTGCGCCAGCCTGGTCACCGCGGCGGGGACCGGCGGCGCCAGGTCGGCCACGGCTCGGAGACCGGACAGGACGTCGTCGGGTCGTACGGCAGGTGTCACGTGCCGAACAACCAGCCGCAGTATCGCACAGGCGCTGTCCAGCGGCCCATCTTCCCGGGGTTCGCCCGGGGAACGGACGGCCGTCAGCTCGGTGACCGCGGAACGGGTGTCGAAGGTGCGGACGCCGTTCTTCGTCTTGCGCTGTACTTCCACGGTCTCGGCCGCGAGAAACGCCTCGACGGCCTTCTCCGCCGCCTCGGGGGCGACGCCTTCGAGGCGCAGCTCCCAGACGGAGGCGGTGAGCCGGTCGGCGAGGCCCGGGGTGCGGGCCTCGACGGCGTCGGTGACGTCGAGGCCGGCCGGGAGGGACTCGTCGAGCAGGGCCCGCAGGGTCGCCGGGTCGCGCGCCTCGGTGAGGGCGATCTCCAGGTACTCGGCCTCGGAGCCCGTGCCCGTCGGGGCGGCGTTGGCGTACGACACCTTGGGGTGGGGGGTGAAGCCGGCCGAGTACGCCATGGGCACCTCGGCACGGCGCAGGGCGCGCTCGAAGGCGCGCTGGAAGTCACGGTGGCTGGTGAACCGGAGGCGGCCGCGCTTGGTGTAGCGCAGTCGGATGCGCTGCACCGCCGGTGCGGGCGGCGGGCCTTCGGGCTGTCGCTTGCCCAGTGGTTCTTCTCCTCGTTGCGGGGCGGCACGGGCGTGCGCCGTCCACGAGCTGTACGGGTCGTCTCGGGGGGTCCGCCCGGTTCACCCCCGCTTCCGCAGGGAGATCTCGGGGGCGGGCACCGCGCCGGAGACGTTCGTTGTACTACCCAGAGTACGCGCACGGGCCGCCGCCGGTTCCCGGGGCTCGACCGGCCGGGCCGCGCCGACGAGGGCGCGCCACGCGTCCCGGCGGGCCTCCCGGACGGTGGCGCGGGCCGAGGCGAGCACCTCCCGCGCGGCGCGTCCCGCCTCGACGGCGGTCCTGCGGGCGGGGGCCCAGACCTCGTCACGGACCCAGCGCCCGGCCGGCCGCACGACGGACGCCCAGACCCGGGCGACGGGCCGCACGACGAGGTTGCGGCCGCACCACCGGAGCCCCCACCACACCCGGACCAGGGGCCGCGCCACCAGGTTCCGCGCGAGCCACTTCAGTCCCCGGCCGACGGCCCGCGACACGAATCCGGCGGCCCGCCAGCACAGGACGAGCGCGTCCCGCACCTCCCGGGCGACGGGCACGAGGACCCGGTTCCAGAGCCAGAGGGCGGGGGCGGCGATCCCGTACCGGGCGACGGGCGCGACCGCGTACCGCCACAGCCCGACCCACGGCCACACGAACAGCGCCAGGCCCAGCCGGGGGAGGAACCACCCGAGCCCCCGTCCGACCTGCCGGAAGAACCGGCCCAGGCCCCGCCCCAGCGGGACGAGCACGTGCCGGTCGAACCAGACGGCGGGGACGGCGATCCCGTACCGGAGCAGGGGGATCAGGACGTACCGGAAGAGCGCGGCGAGGGGGACGAGGAGCAGCTTCTCCAGGAGGAAGAAGCAGCCGGTGCCGAGCGGGGAGAGGACCCGGCGGTACAGCCGGACGGCGGGGACGGCGATCCCGTACCGGGCGACGGGCACCACGACGTACCGCCACAGCCCGACCCACGGCCACACGAACAGTGCCAGGCCCAGGCGGGGGAGGAACCACCCGATCCCCTCCCCCACCGCCGTGAGGGCCCGGAGCAGGCCGTGCCCGGCCGGGCGCAGGAGCGTGCGGTACAGCCACGCGGCCGGGACGGCGATCCCGTACCGGGCGACGGGCACGACCACGTACCGCCACAGCCCCGCCCACGGCCACACGAACACCGCCCTGAGCAGCCACGCCAGGCCCCGGCCCGCGGGCGTGAGGACCGACCGGTACAGCCACCGCGCCGGGAGGGCCACCGCGCGTTCGAGGAACCACTCCAGGGCGCGGCCCGCGGGGCGGAGCAGGGCGCGGTCGAGGAGGCGGCCCCCGGCAGCGAGGACGTCCCAGGCCATGCGGACCGGCAGGACGGCCACGAGCACGACGATCCGGACGGGGATCCGGATCAGCGCGGGCGAGGTCGGGTGTTCCATGCTCATGCCGAACATGACGCGACGGCCCGGCGGAGGGTTCACCCCTCGCGCCGGGCCGTCGCCCGGATGCCCCTGCTCCTACTTCACGACCGTCAGCGGCAGCAGCTTCTTGCCGGTGGGGCCGATCTGGATCTGCGTGTCCATCTGCGGGCGTAGTAAGACAGCTCCACATCCAACCTGTACGCTCCGCAACCATGAAGACGTACGACATCGAGAGCGAGTGGACCGCCTCGGACCTGGCCCTCCTGGAGGACCTGAAGCGGGCGGAGGCTCTGCTCCCCGAGGACGCTCCGCGCGCGCTTCTCTCCGTCCGCCTGTCCGTACTTACAGAGGACACCACCTCACCGGTACGACAGGAACTCGACCTACGTCTCCTGGCCAGAGAGAAGGGGTATCGCGTCGTCGGCGTCGCCTCCGATCTCAACGTGTCGGCGACGAAGGTTCCGCCGTGGAAGCGGAAGGAACTCGGAGAGTGGCTCAACAACCGGGCCCCGGAGTTCGATGCTCTGCTCTTCTGGAAGCTCGACCGCTTCATCCGTCGCATGACGGACCTGTCCACGGTGATCGAGTGGTGCGAGCGGTACGGGAAGAACCTCGTGTCGAAGAACGACGCGATCGACCTCAGCACGACCGTGGGCCGGATCATGGTCACACTCATCGGCGGCATCGCCGAGATCGAGGCAGCGAACACGTCGACCCGCGTGACGTCGCTGTGGGACTACGCCCGCACGCAGGACTCGTGGCTCGTCGGCAAGCCGACGTACGGCTACGTCACGACGAAGGTGGACGGCAAGCCGGCACTCGCCATCGAGCCGAGCGCGCACAAAGCACTGCACTGGGCCCGACGCATGGCACTCCGGGGCGTCTCTGCCCGACGCATGGCCCTCTGCCTGGTCCGCTCCGGCCTCATGTCGGCAGGACTCACCACGTCGACTCTTCTCCGACGCCTTCGTAACCCCGCACTCATGGGCTACCGGGTCGAGGAGGACAAGCAGGGCGGGAAGCGACGGAGCAGGCTCGTCCTCGGCAACGACGGGAAGCGGATACGAGTCGGCCCTCCGATTTTCACCGAGGAGGAGTTCGAGACCCTTCAAGCGGCACTCGATCGCCGGGGCAAGAACCAGCCCACCCGGCAGGCGGGCGGAGCCACGCAGTTCCTCGGCGTACTGATCTGCGTCGACTGCTCGACCAACATGACCGTGCAGAAGAACATGAGCAACGGCCGGAGCTACACGTACCTGCGCTGTGGCAAGTGCAAGGGCGGCGGGCTCGGCGCGCCCAACCCGCAGGACGTGTATGACGTCCTCGTAGGCGATGTGCTACGCGTCCTCGGTGACTTCCCCGTCCAAGTCCGGGAGTACGCCAAGGGAGCCGAGGCACGCGCCGAAGTGAAACGGCTCGAAGACGCCATCTCCTACTACATGGCGGAACTCGAACCAGAAGGCCGCTTCTCGAAGACGCGGTTCACTCGCGAGCGAGCGGAGAAGACGCTCGACAAGCTCACGGAAGAGCTGAACGCCATCGATCCCGAGACCACGCAAGACCGTTGGGTCCTCGTCCACAACGGCAAGACCTTCCGGGAGGCATGGGAGGCGGGCGGCATGGAGGCCATGGCCGAGGATCTGCGCCGGGTGGGCGTCACATGCGAGGTGACCCGTACGAAGGTGAAGGGGGTACGCGCCCCGTCCGTACACCTGCGACTGAAGATCCCGCGCGACGTCCGCGAACGCCTGGTCATCAAGGGCGACGACTTCGCCGCAAGGCTCTGACGAGGGAATAGGGACGGAGGTCTCCGGGCGGCTCGGCCAGCCACGCCCGAAGGTGTTCCGGCTTGACGGCCGGCCCGGGCTCCGGATAGGAAGACTCTCCCGCTCCTTCTGGGAGTGGACACCGTGGCTCCCGCCGTTCAGCGGCGGTAGAGCTGGCCACTCCGTGAGGGGCCGCGATCCCGAGGGGCTCGCAGGGACGTCGAGGACATCCCGAAGCGCAGGACGGTACTGCGCGACTTCCACCCAACGCTGAGGCGCGGCTCCGTGCTGCCCTCGGCCAGCGCCAGGAGTCGCCAGCCCTTGAACATCACGATCGAAGTCGTCTGGACCTGCGAGGTCTGCACCTCACCCCTCGTCGAGGGAGAGACGCACGACTGCGGCCACGCCCCGCAGGAAGGGGGCGCGACCGGTGGCTATCAGCTTCGGCCATGACCGCTCGTGGGGCGCAGTCTCACAGCACGAGTACCGGCACATGGCGCGGAACCCAGGACACCCTCTCGCCTACCGCGTGCACTTCGCCGCCATCGGATGGGCGGACAGGCAGGGACACGCAGGCTTCGAGCCCGGCCGCTTGGCCGCACTGCTGGGCAGGGAGGGTAAGCCGCTGTCCGACCAGAGCACTCGCAACGCGGTGGCCCGTGCCAAGGAGTTGGACCTTGTGTCGCCCCGATCGGGGGCCGCCTGCCTTGTGCTTCCGCCTCACCTGTTCCAGAAGGGCAAGGGTGCGCCGGTCCCCTGCCGTCTCCATCAGGACCGCTGACTACATGCCGGGCGTGTACTCAGAACACGTCTGGCGTGTAGCGACGTAGCGTTTGACCTGCGGAAACGTTCGCGTGCTCTCTTATCTATTTGGCCCAGTGCAGTGCGGCCCCGGAAGGGGCCGACAGGAGCAAGCCAGTAAAACCAAGGGGGCGCTGCCGCGCCCCACAGCCACAGCCGTAAGGCCCTGTTCCTTGCAGGCTTCCGTCGCCGCTAGTAGGGGCAGGGCAAGGCTGTGACCAGGTCATACGCTCCCGCCGTGGCAGTCCGTGTCAGGGCGGACGGACCCTGAAACCGTGGCGGAAACTTGGCTGCTAAGACATGGCGGTCGAGCAAGAACCCTTCAGGGGGCCACACCCCACCGCCTTGACGTTGCCGCACTCTGCGCCGCTGGCCGTCGAGCATGGCGCAGCGTGACCGAGTGCAGCCGTCTCGAAAACCAAGGTTTGTGAGACGAGAGGTAGAGCGCCCCTCGCGGGGGCGCAGTCCTGTTCAAAACCCGTCTCGAAACCCGCGCCTCGGACTTGACCTTTTGAGACGAGTTCCGAGACAGTCTGTGTCATGACGACGAACACGACCACCGGCCGGCTCATCGGATACGCCCGCGTCTCCACCGACGACCAGGAAGCGCAGCTTCAGCGCGACGCACTGACGGGTGCAGGGTGCACCCGTATCTTCGAGGACAAGGCCAGCGGCAAGAACACCAACCGGCCGGAACTGACGGCCGCACTGGACTACGCCCGACCGGGCGACGTCCTGTGCGTGTGGAAGCTTGACCGGCTCGGCCGGTCGCTCATCGACCTTGTGTCCATCGTCGACGGCCTGCGCGAGCGCGGCATAGGTTTCCGCGTGCTCGACGGTGCGCTCTCCTCCGTCGACACCACGTCGGCCGACGGCCGCCTGTTCTTCCAGATCATCGCGGCCATGGCGGAGTTCGAGCGGTCGCTCATCAAGGACCGCACGCGGGCCGGGCTGGAAGCGGCCAAGGCGCAGGGCCGTACCGGCGGCCGGCCGTCCGTGGTGAGCGAGGACGTTCTCACCGTGGCCCGCGCCAGGAAGGCCAAGGGGGACAGCGTCAGCGCGATCGCCAAGGCCCTCGGGATCTCCCGAGCCACGCTGTACCGGCACCTCGGAGAGAGCGCCTGAGGCAGGCGCGCAGGAGTTCAGGCGGGCCCTCGGCTCTACGCGGGGGCCGTTGTCGTACGTAGATGCACGACGCCGTCTGACAGCCGCAACGACGCGGCCAGCACAGATCTCCCTTCGCTGGCGTGTTGGTGACCCGCACCCGCCGCGCGTGTCGGTGTCCGTACGGCGGGGGCGGGAGTCTCAGGGCTGTAAGCGGCTGAAGTCGTTCGGGAGGGCCAGCCACTCCACGCCGCCGCCCTCGGGGCGCACGAACGCCATGCGCTGCTTCCTGCGGTCGGCGGGCATCTTCGCGGGGTCCTCGTAGTCCGGGATCACGTCCGTCAGCACTCCGGCGCGGCCGTGTCCGTCCTGGACGAGATGCCCGATGTCCTGCCGCGTGACCATCAGGACGGGCACTTCGGGCTGTGGTGGTAGACCGGCGCCATGTCGCCCGACCCGTCGCCCTCGGGGCGCAGGTAGCCACGCCGGACGCGCTCCAGGCGTTTGATCTCCTGCTTGCAGACGAGGCAGGTCGAGCCCTTCGGGGCGTAGGTCCCGTACTCGTCCGTCACCCGGTCCAGTGCCGTCGCCATGTCCGCACCTTTCGCTGTCGCCTGGCGTTCGGTGCGGAATCCTTCACGGACCGGCGGCGCTGTAGGCGGATCATGCGCGTCCTGGACTAAAGATCACCGGAGGGCGTCAGCACACTCCCCCAGGAAGGTGCGTGCTTCCTGGCCGAACAGGGCCCGCGTCTCCAGGCGCCCGAACTCTTCGAGGTGGCCCATCACGTCCCGGGGATCACGGAAGACCATGACCCCTGACGACAGCTCCACGGTGGCTATGCGGTCGTCGTAGATCGTGAACGTGTTGAGCGGTGCCGGGCCAGTCGACGTGGTCAGGAGGATGACGCCGAGGCGGACGTTCGGGAGGTGCGTGAGCGAGGCCAGGTGGTCGGTCTGGACCGCGAGGGCGTCGCGGCCGACGAGAGGCCAGCGGACGGCCTGCTCGGTGAGGAGGAACGTGAACCGCTTCGAGCGGTCGTAGAGGACCTGTTGCCGCTCCAGCTTCTTGGCGATCGTCTTGGAGTGGTCGCCGGGGATGTGGGCCAGGCTGGCTCGGATGTACTCGGGCGTCGAGAGGAGCCCCGTGATCATCGAAAGCAGGAAGAACCGGAACTCGGTCGAGGACGCTTCGAGGCCGGTGAGCTCAAGCTGCTTCTTGTCCAGCCCCTTGCGGCGCATGCCCCGGGTGCCCTGCCACTCCGTGTTCGCCAGCCTGGCCAACGCCATGACCTGCGCGACGAGCGCCGAGGGCGCGTCGCAGGCACGGAGGAACTGTTCCACGTCCATGAGGGACGGTCGCACCTTGCCGTTCTCGATCCGGCTGATCTTGGACTGGGACATGGTGCAGCGGGCAGCGATCCGGGTTCCGGTGAGCCCGGACCGCTTGCGTACGGCCTTCAGCAGAGCCGCCAGTTCCTCGCCCGACTGGCCCAGATCCTCGGGTTCGACACTCACGTACGGATGTACTCCAGGAAGGGCACAGACGCCTCTACGGCGATCCGCTGGTACTCGATGAATGGAGCGGGGTCGCCCTCGTACAGTTCACGGCTGATCTGCCTACCGTCCGGGTGGTAGTGCATGAGCACGACCGTGGAGCGGTCGAACATCCAGAAGTCCTGGACGTCGGGGAGCGGGTTCGGCCGGTCGGTGATGTCGAGGATGCGGATGTCTTCCCCGGCCGGGGCCTGGTGCTGGTAGTACCGCTCGAACTCGAACCGCAGGTAGTCCGTGAGGGGCCGGGTGACGATGTGGACGCGGCCCACACTGCGGGTGCGGACCATGGCCGTCCAGGAGTCCTCGTACGGTCCGGGGAAACGGACCCCCGCCTTGAAGGCGGCGAACTCTTCCGCTTCCTGCGGTACGAGGTACTGCGGCAAGGTCTCCAGCCGCCAGGCTTCGGTCTGGAACGTCTCGAACTTGTCCGCCCAGGCTTCACCATCCAAGAGCACGGACGGCCTCCCTCAGGACTTCCTCGGGGATCTCCACGAGCCCTTCCCCGGCAGGCGGGGTGAAGGCGGTGGACACGTCGCCCTGGACGACGAAGGAGCCGGAGGCGGTGCGGTAGACGTTCGGGCAGTCACCCTGTCCGCAGTTGCCGCCGTTGGTGTTGCCGGTGAGCCGTGTGAGTTCTTCGCGCGCCATGCTGAACCCCCTCTTACGACCCCTCTGCGGGCCGGTCGCCACCGACCGTACGAGCGAGGCCGGCGCTCCGTCCATGCGGAAACGCGACTATGCGCGTTGTCGCATAAACAGGACCCCCAGGAGCACCGAGAGGCGCCGGACACGATCGTCCGAGCGCCTCTCTACGCCTACACCCACTCAACCGCCGAGACGATGCCCGGGTCACGACGAGGGCCGGGAAGCGGCGTGCGCCGCTCAAGGCGGGAAGCCTGCTCGCGCTCCTTCGTTCCGAGGCCACGGAGGGCTTCGGAGCGGTCCGCCTCGGAGATGCCGGCAAGCGCCTCAGCCATCCGCTGGATGGCGTCGCCGCTGGCCACGGCTACTTCTTGACCGTGAGCGGGAGCAGCTTCTTGCCGGTGGGGCCGATTTGTATGGCCGTGTCCATCTGCGGGCACACGCCGCAGTCGAAGCACGGCGTCCAGCGGCAGTCCTCGACCTCGGTCTCGTCGAGGGCGTCCTGCCAGTCCTCCCAGAGCCAGTCCTTGTCGAGACCGGAGTCCAGGTGGTCCCAGGGCAGGACCTCCTCGTAGGTGCGCTCGCGGGTGGTGTACCAGGCGACGTCCACGCCGTACTCGGGGAGCGTCTTCTCGGCGCAGGCCATCCAGCGGTCGTACGAGAAGTGCTCGCGCCAGCCGTCGAAGCGGCCGCCGTCCTCGTACACGGCGCGGATGACGGCGCCGAGGCGCCGGTCGCCGCGCGAGAGGAGGCCCTCGACGATGCCGGGCTTGCCGTCGTGGTAGCGGAAGCCGATCGAGCGCCCGTACTTCTTGTCGCCGCGGATCTTGTCGCGGAGCTTGCGCAGGCGCTCGTCCGTCTCCTCGGCCGAGAGCTGCGGGGCCCACTGGAAGGGGGTGTGCGGCTTGGGCACGAAGCCGCCGATGGAGACGGTGCAGCGGATGTCGTTCTGGCCGGAGACCTTGCGGCCCTCGGCGATCACGTTCATCGCCATGTCGGCGATCTGGAGGACGTCCTCGTCGGTCTCCGTCGGCAGGCCGCACATGAAGTACAGCTTCACCTGGCGCCAGCCGTTGCCGTACGCGGTGGAGACGGTCCGGATGAGGTCCTCCTCCGAGACCATCTTGTTGATGACCTTGCGCATGCGCTCGGAGCCGCCCTCGGGGGCGAAGGTGAGGCCGGAGCGGCGTCCGTTCCTGGTCAGCTCGTTGGCCAGGTCGACGTTGAAGGCGTCCACGCGGGTCGAGGGGAGGGACAGGCCCACCTTGTCCTCGGTGTAGCGGTCCGCGAGGCCCTTGGCGATGTCGCCGATCTCGGTGTGGTCCGCCGAGGAGAGGGAGAGGAGGCCGACCTCCTCGAAGCCCGTCGCCTTGAGGCCCTTCTCGACCATCTCGCCGATGCCGGTGATGCTTCGCTCCCGCACGGGGCGCGTGATCATGCCGGCCTGGCAGAAGCGGCAGCCGCGGGTGCAGCCGCGGAAGATCTCGACGGACATGCGCTCGTGGACGGTCTCCGCGAGCGGGACGAGGGGCTGCTTGGGGTAGGGCCACTCGTCGAGGTCCATGACAGTGTGCTTGGAGACGCGCCACGGCACGCCGGACCGGTTGGGCACGACGCGGCCGATGCGGCCGTCGGAAAGGTACTCGACGTCGTAGAAGCGCGGGACGTAGACGTTCCCGGTCCTCGCGAGGCGGAAGAGGACCTCTTCGCGGCCGCCCGGCCTGCCCTCCGCCTTCCAGGCGCGGATGATCCCGGTCATGTCGAGGACGGCCTGCTCGCCGTCGCCGATGACCGCCGCGTCGATGAAGTCCGCGATCGGCTCGGGGTTGAAGGCGGCGTGGCCGCCGGCGAGCACGATGGGGTGGTCGACGGTGCGGTCCTTGGCCTCCAGCGGGATGCCCGCGAGGTCGAGCGCGGTGAGCATGTTGGTGTAGCCCAGCTCCGTGGAGAAGGACAGGCCGAACACGTCGAAGGCGCCCACCGGGCGGTGGCTGTCGACCGTGAACTGCGGGACCTTGTGCTCGCGCATCAGCTCTTCGAGGTCCGGCCACACGCTGTAGGTGCGCTCGGCGAGGACGCCCTCGCGCTCGTTCAGCACCTCGTAGAGGATCATGACGCCCTGGTTGGGCAGACCGACCTCGTACGCGTCCGGGTACATCAGCGCCCAGCGGACGTCGCACTCGTCCCAGGGCTTGACCGTGGAGTTCAGCTCTCCGCCGACGTACTGGATCGGCTTCTGCACGTGCGGGAGCAGGGCTTCGAGCTGCGGGAAGACAGACTCGGCAGCAGACATCTCGAACCTTCGTGAGCGGGCAGGGGGGCGACTCTCAAGCGTACCCCGGTGCCCGGCGGCCCCGAGCCGCCCCGGAATCCCCGGACTCAGAGGGAAACGGCCCGCGCCCAGACCTCCGGCAGCGCGCGCTCGGCCGCGTCCGCCGCCGCCTCCTCCCTGCCGTACAGGAGTCCCCAGGTGAAGGCGGTCTCGCCGGCAGCGTGGGCCTGAGTGGCGAGGTCGCGGAGGGTGGCGCGGGTGACCACGCCGTCCTGGTGCTCGCCCAGCAGGGACTGGACCTTCTTCACCCTTCGGGAGAACTTCTTCGCGGGCTTGCCGAGGGTGGGGCGGGCCGCGTCGCCGGCGTAGCGGGCGCGCTTGGCGGCCTTGCGGGCCTCGTGGAGGGCGAGGTCGCGCTCGTGGCCGGGGGCGAGGGAGAGCGCGTGGTCGACGCGGGCGGCGAGCCGGGCGTGGTCCTTGCGGACGGCGCGGGCGAGGACCTTCGCGGCGTCGCGGCCGGCGGCCTTGCGCAGGGGCGGGTCGGCGAGCAGGGCGTCGAGGCGGTCGAGGAGGGCGAGGTACCGGTCGGAGTCGAGGGCGGCGACGGCCCGGTGACGGGCGTCCCCGGTGCGGGCGGTGTCCCAGATCCGCAGCCGGGCCTTGACGGGGCCGAGGCGCAGGGTGCGGGGCACGTCGGCGAGGTGGGCGCGCAGCCGTGCGGCGAGGACCTCCTGGTCGCGGGCGACGCCCAGCTCGCCCGCGAGCCACTTGAGTTCGTCGCCGAGGGGGCCGGTGGCGTTGCGGTCGAGGACGGAGCGGTACGTCTTGAGGGCGCTGCGCAGGCGGCGGCAGGCGACGCGGAGCTGGTGGACGGCGTCGGGCAGGTCGCGGCGGACGGCGGGGTCGAGCGCGACGATCGCCCCGGCCTGTTCGCGTACGTAGGCGAGGACGGCGGCTCCGGCGGTGCCGGGTTCGCCGGGCGGGGCGTCGGGGCGCTCGTGGGGACGCCCGCTCTCCGGGGTCGTCTCCGCGAGGGCCCTGGCCAGTTTGGAGGGGGCTTGGGAGGGGCGGATGCCGGCCTTCCCCAGGCGCTTCTCGACGGCGTCGAGGATGCGGGGGTCGGCGTCGTCGGCGGCCTCGACCTCGATCTCGGTCCAGGAGGCCCGGGGTCCGCCGGGGAGGCGCCGGGCGTGGACGGTGTCGACGGAGAGTTCGGCGAGGAGGTCGCCGTCGGCGTCGAGGAGGCGGCGGACGTCGCGGGCGGAGCGGAGGCGGACGACGGGGACGACCTCGCCGCCGCGGACGCGGGAGCGCAGGAGGGCCGCGAGGTCGGGCGGGAGGGTGTCGGAGAGCGGGGCCCTGATCTCGTCGCGGACGCCGGCGGCGACGGGGAACTTCAGGTGCCAGCCGGCGTCCGGGCCGCCGGTGCGGCGGCGCAGGGTGATCGAGTCGGCGGCCAGGCGCAGGTCGGGGGTGTCGTGGTAGACGGCGTCGAGTTCCGTGACGCCCTCGTCGACGACGGTCGCGACGTCCCGGACCCGGGTGAGGTCCGGGACGTCGGCTCCCGCCGCGGCTTCGTACTTCCGCTCGATCTCGCGCTTCGTCTCGGCCATACCCCGCTTCTAACCGCCGAGGGGCCGGTGTACGCGGGCGAAGGGGCGGAAAGGCCGGTTTCAGGCCGTCATCGGGCGCTGGACGCGGATCGACTGGAGGAGTCCGATGGCCACCCACACCGCGAACATGGACGAGCCGCCGTAGGAGACGAACGGCAGGGGCAGGCCCGCGACCGGCATGATGCCGAGGGTCATGCCGATGTTCTCGAAGGACTGGAAGGCGAACCAGGCGATGATGCCGGCCGCGACGACCGTGCCGTAGAGCTCGGTGGTCTCGCGGGCGATCCGGCAGGCGCGCCAGAGGACGATCCCGAGGAGGACGAGGATGAGGCCGGCGCCGACGAAGCCCAGCTCCTCCCCCGCGACCGTGAACACGAAGTCGGTCTGCTGTTCGGGCACGAACTGGCCGGTGGTCTGGGAGCCCTTGAAGAGCCCGGCGCCGAGCGCGCCGCCGGAGCCGATGGCGATGCGGGCCTGGTTGGTGTTGTAGCCGACGCCGGCCGGGTCGAGGTCGGGGTTGGCGAAGGCCGCGAAGCGGTTGATCTGGTACTCGTCGAGCATGCCGAGCGCGGTGACGAGGACCGCGCCGAGGACGCCCGCGCCGATCAGGCCGAGGACCCAGCGGTTGGACGCGCCGGAGGCGAGCAGCACGCCGAGGACGATGACCGCCATCACCATGACCGAGCCGAGGTCGGGCATCAGCATGACGATGCCCATGGGGAGGGCGGCCAGGACCAGGGCCTTGGCGACGGTGCCGTGGTCGGGGTGGAGCTGGTCCCCGGCGTCGACCTTGGCGGCGAGCAGCATCGCCATGATCAGGATGATCGTGATCTTCACGAACTCGCTGGGCTGGAGGGAGAAGCCGCCGCCGATCACGATCCACGCGTGGGCGCCGTTGATGGTGGCGCCGAGCGGGGTGAGGACGGCGAGGATCAGCAGGATCGAGATGCCGTAGAGGACCGGCACGGCGCCGCGCAGGGTGCGGTGGCCGAGCCAGACCGTGCCGATCATCAGGACGAGGCCGATGCCGGTGTTGAGGACGTGCCGGAAGAGGAAGTAGTACGGGTCGCCCTGGTTGAGCTCGGTGCGGCCCCGGGTGGCGGACCACACGAGCAGCGCCCCGATGAAGGAGAGCGCGAGGGCCGACAGGAGCATCGGCCAGTCGAGCCGGCGCAGCACGGAGTCGCGGGCGGTGAGCCGGGCGAGGGTGCCGCGCTCGGGGGCGTACCGCGAGACGGAGAAGCCGTGGGGTGTGCTCATCGGTTCAGTCCCTCCGCCAGGCGGCGGGCGGGCCCGCGAGTTCCTGCTGGTCCGGCTGTGTCGGGTCGGCCTGGTTCGGGTCGGGCTGTGTCGGGTCGGGCTGCGTGCCGTCCGGGTCCGGGGTCTTCGGGGGCGCGTTCGGGTCGACCTTCCCGACCTCGGGGTCGTACGGCTTGACCTTCGGCGCGTCGATGGAGCCGTCGGGCTGGATCTTCGGGAGGTCCTTCTGCGGCCGCGGCAGCAGGGCCCGCTTGAGGTCCTGGTTGCCGGCGTCGTCGAGGCCGTAGATCGCGTCGTAGATGTTGCGCACGGCGGGGCCGGAGGCGCCGGAGCCCGTACCGCCCTGGGCGATCGTCATGATGATCGCGTAGTCCTTGGTGTACGTGGCGAACCAGGAGGTCGTCTGCTTGCCGTAGACCTCGGCGGTGCCCGTCTTGGCGTGCATCGGGATCTTGTCCTGCGGCCAGCCGCCGAACCTCCAGGCGGCGGTGCCGCGGGTGGCGACTCCCGCGAGGGCGCCCTCTATCAAGGCCTGCGTCTTGGCGTCCATGGGGAGCCTGCCGTGGGACTTGGGCTCGATCTCGGTGACCTTCTTGCCGTCGGGGCTGATGATCGCCTTGCCTACGGTGGGGTTCCAGAGGGTGCCGCCGTTGGCGATGGCGGCGTAGATGGTGGCCATCTGGATGGGGGTGACGAGGGTGTCGCCCTGGCCGATGGAGTAGTTGACGGAGTCACCGGCGCGCATCAGGTTGCCTTCGAGGCAGTTCTCGTAGGAGAGCTGCTGGACGTAGCTGCCGCCCTTCTTGCCGACCTTGCACCAGTAGTCCTTGTTGGCCGCCCAGAAGTCCTGCTTCCACTTGCGGTCGGGGACGCGGCCGGTGACCTCGTTGGGGAGGTCGATGCCGGTCTCGGCGCCGAGGCCGAACTGGTGGGCGGTCTTGTAGAACCAGTCCTTGGCGTCCTTCTTCGGCTTCATGCCGCCGTCCTTCTGCCACTGCTGGTGGGAGAGGGCGTAGTAGACGGTGTCGCAGGAGACCTCGAGGGCCTGGCCGAGGGTGATGGAGCCGTGGCCCTGGGACTCGAAGTTCTTGAAGACCTGGTTGCCGATGGAGTACGAGGAGGGGCAGGGGTAGCGCCCGTTGAAGTCGTATCCGGCGTTGACCGCGGCGGTGGTCGGGATGACCTTGAAGATGGAGCCGGGGGCGGCCTGGCCCTGGATGGCCCGGTTGAGGAGCGGGAAGTTGGACTTCTTGCCGGTGAGGGCCGCGTAGTCCTTGGCGGAGATGCCGCCGACCCAGGCGTTGGGGTCGTAGTCGGGCTGGGAGGCCATGGCGACGATCCGGCCGGTCTTGTTCTCCATGACGACGACGGCGCCGGCGTCGGCCTTGTAGTTCTCGTTGGTGTTCTTGTCGAAGGTCTTGCGGGCCTCCACCATCGCGTTGTGCAGCTCCCATTCGGCGACCGCCTGGACGCGGGCGTCGATGGAGGTGACGACGTTGGAGCCGGGGACCGGCGGGTCGTTCTTGGCCTGGCCGATGACGCGGCCGAGGTTGTCGACCTCGTAGCGGGTGACGCCGGCCTTGCCGCGCAGCGCCTTGTCGTACGTGCGCTCCAGGCCGGAGCGGCCGATCTGGTCGGAGCGGAGGAACGGCGAGTCGGTGTCCTTGGCCTTCTCGATCTCGGCGTCGGTGACGGGCGAGAGGTAGCCGAGGACCTGGGAGGTGCGGGCCTTGCCGGGGGCCGGGTAGCGGCGGACGGCGGTGGGCTCGGCGGTGATGCCGGGGAAGTCCTCGGCGCGTTCGCGGATCTGGAGGGCCTGCTGGGTGGTGGCCTCGTCGGTGACGGGGATCGGCTGGTAGGGCGAGCCGTTCCAGCAGGGCTTGGGCGTCTTGGAGTCGCAGAGCCGGACCTTGTTGACGACGTCCTCGGGCTTCATGTCGAGGACGTCGGCGAGCCGGGTGAGGACGGCCCTGCCCTTGTCCTTCATCTTCATCAGCTCGGTGCGCGAGGCGGAGACCACGAGCCGGGTCTCGTTGTCGGCGAGCGGGACGCCCCGGGCGTCGAGGAGGGAGCCGCGGACGGCGGGCTGGACGACCTGCTGGACGTGGTTGTTCTTGGCCTCGTCCGTGTACTCCTTGCCGTTGCGGATCTGGAGGTACCAGAGCCGGCCGCCCAGGGTGAGCAGCATCGAGAAGACGAGGATCTGGATGACGACGAGCCGGATCTGGACCCGGGAGGTCCGGCCGGTCTCGGGGATGTTGCTCATGCTGCCTTGGCCCCCTCGGTCACAGTCGCTTGACTCCCTTGATGCGTCCGGCCCTTGAGGCGCGGCTCCGGGCGGCCTTCACGCGCAGGCCGCCGCGCTGGGCGCCGATCCTGAGGCCGGTGCCGGAGGAGAGCCAGCCGGAGGCGACGTCGGTGCCGGCTCCCCCGCCGGCGTCGGCGAGCGGGTCGTTCTCGGCGCGGCGGGCCAGGGCCATGATGAGCGGCACCGTGAAGGGCGCGAGGAGCAGGTCGTACAGGGTCGCGGTGAACAGCAGGGAGGTCAGGCCGACATGGCGGGCGGCGGTGTCGCCGACGAGGGCGCCGACGCCCGCGTAGAGGAGGGTGGAGCCGACGGCCGCGGCGGCGACGACGGCCATGGGGCCGGTCGCGGAGGTCAGCCGGCCGTTCTCCGGGCGGGCCAGGCCGACGAGGTAGCCGACGAGGCAGAGCACGAGGGCGTAGCGGCCGGCGGCGTGGTCGGCGGGCGGGGCGAAGTCGGCGAGGAGGCCGGCGGTGAAGCCGATGAGGGCGCCGCTGACGTGTCCGTGGACGAGGGCGAGGCCGACGACGGTGAGGAGGACGAGGTCGGGGACGGCGCCGGGGAGCTGGAGGCGGGCGAGGACGGAGACCTGGACGACCAGGGCCACCACGATCAGGGCGGCGGAGAGGAGGATCCGGTTGATCTTCACGGTGTCGCGTCCCCCTGGTCCTGGCCCTGGTTCTGGCCGGTCTGGTTCTGGCCGTTCTGGTTCTCGCTCCGGGCCTGTTCGCCTTCCGGCTGCCCGCTGCCCGTCGGTTTCGGCGTGACCGTGACGGTGACGGTCGGCGCGGGCTTGGGCTTCTGCGGCAGGACGGCGTCGCGCGGGTCGGAGCGCGGGGCCTGGACGACGACGCCGACGATGTCCAGCTTGGTGAAGCCGGCGTACGGGCGGACGTAGACGTTGCGCGTCAGGCCGCCGCCGGCGGGGTCGACGCGGACGATCTCGCCGACCGGGACGCCGGGCACGAAGGGCTTGTCGGCGCGCGAGCCGAAGGTGACGAGCCGGTCGCCGGGCTCGACCTTGGCCTTGCCGTTGAGGAGCTGGACGCGCAGCGGGCTGTCGCCCTGGCCGGTGGCGAAGCCGAGTTCGTCGCTCTTCTCCATGCGGGTGCCGACGGTGAAGTCGGGGTCGTTGGCGAGGAGGACGGTGGAGGTGGAGGGGCCGACGGTGGTGACGCGGCCGACGAGTCCGGCGCCGTTGAGGACGGTCATGTCCCGCTGGATGCCGTCGTGGGCGCCGACGTCGATGGTGACGGTCCAGGAGAAGCCCTGGGCCGCTCCTATGGCGATGACCTGGGCGCCCTTGATGCCGTACTGGCCGGCTCCGGCGGTCTTGAGCAGGGTGTCGAGCTCGTTCAGCCGGTTGCGGTTGCGGTCGTCGCTGCCGAGCTTCGCCTTGAGTTCGGCGTTCTCCTTCTCCAGGGCGGCGAGCCGGGTGTGGCGCTCGCCGGAGTCCCGTACCGCCCCTATGGCGTTGCCGACGGGGTCGACGGCGGCGGCCACACCGTTCTCGACCGGTCCGAAGACCGCCGCCGCGGCCTGCCGGGCGCCGTCGACGGGTGACTCCTGGCCGCCGCGGATGTCCACCGTGATCAGTGCGAACGCGATGGCGATCAGCAGTACCAGGAGCAGCCGGCTCTCTCGTGTGTCCCTCACGTGCGGCGGCCGTGCCTTTCCTCGTGGTTCGTCTGTTCCGTTGTTCCGTGGTGCGAGTGGTGCGAGTGGTGGTGCGAAGCGGGTGTACGGGGGAGGTCGGTGCGGTAGTTGTACCGCACCGACCCGTCCCGTGGTGCTAGCGGCGCGGCTGCGCGTCGAGGACCTGCTGGAGGGCCTCGAACTCCTCCACGCACTTGCCGGAGCCGAGCGCCACCGAGTCCAGCGGGTCCTCGGCGATGTGGATCGGCATGCCGGTCTCGCGGCGGAGGCGCTCGTCGAGGCCGCGCAGCAGGGCGCCGCCACCGGTGAGGACGATGCCGCGGTCCATGACGTCACCGGAGAGCTCCGGCGGGCACTTGTCGAGGGTGGTCTTCACCGCGTCGACGATCGCGTTGACCGGCTCCTCGATGGCCTTGCGGACCTCGGCGGCGGAGATGACCACGGTCTTGGGCAGACCGGAGACGAGGTCGCGGCCGCGGATCTCGGTGTGCTCGTCCTTCTCCAGGTCGTAGGCGGAGCCGATGGTGATCTTGATCTGTTCGGCCGTGCGCTCGCCGAGGAGGAGCGAGTACTCCTTCTTGATGTGCTGGATGATCGCGTTGTCCAGCTCGTCGCCGGCGACCCGGATGGACTGTGCCGTGACGATTCCGCCGAGGGAGATGACGGCGACCTCGGTGGTGCCGCCGCCGATGTCCACGACCATGTTGCCGGTGGCCTCGTGGACGGGGAGGCCCGAGCCGATGGCCGCCGCCATGGGCTCCTCGATGATGTGCACCTGGCGGGCGCCGGCCTGGGTCGAGGCCTCGATGACGGCGCGGCGCTCCACTCCGGTGATGCCGGAGGGGACGCAGACGACGACCCGGGGGCGGGCCAGGTAGCGGCGCTTGTGGATCTTGAGGATGAAGTAGCGGAGCATCCGCTCGGTGATCTCGAAGTCGGCGATCACGCCGTCCTTGAGCGGGCGGACGGCGACGATGTTGCCGGGGGTCCGGCCGATCATCTTCTTCGCCTCGGCGCCGACCGCGAGGATGCCGCCGGTGTTGGTGTTGATGGCGACGACGGACGGCTCGTTCAGAACGATGCCTCGACCCCTGACGTACACCAGCGTGTTGGCGGTCCCGAGGTCGACAGCCATGTCACGGCCGATGAACGACATTGAGTTCCCCTTGATTTCCCATGGCTGAGAGTGGTGCGGCGTGGAGTTTTCCATCGTAGTGCTGCCCGCCCGGATGCCGCGCGGCGGTCCACCTCTGTACAGGTGACGGCAGGATGCGGCGATCCGTTCCCGGGATTGTCGTTCATATGCCTGGGGGCGACCGAATTCCTTCGGTCGCCCCACCGTGATGGTGCGTTCGGCTGACGCCCGGTCAGACGGAACCGGTGTCGGACGGAGTCCGAACGGGGTCCGGTCCGGGTCCGGATCAGACCAGCCCCGGGAAGAAGATCTTCAGCTCGCGGAGGGCCGACTCCTCGGAGTCCGAGGCGTGGATCAGGTTCTCGCGGACGATGGTGCCGAAGTCGCCCCGGATGGAGCCCGGCGCGGCGGCGATCGGGTCGGTCGGGCCGGCGAGCTGCCGGACGCCCTCGATGACCCGCTCGCCCTCGACGACGAGCGCGACGACGGGGCCGGAGGACATGAAGCCCATCAGCGGCTCGTAGAAGGGCTTGCCCTTGTGCTCGCCGTAGTGCTGCTCCAGCGTCTCCTGGTCCAGCTCGCGCAGCTCCAGGGCCGCGAGGGTCCAGCCGGCCTTGCGCTCGATGCGGCCGATGATCTCGCCGACCAGGCCGCGGCGGACGGCGTCGGGCTTGAGCAGGACGAGCGTGCGCTGGCTCACGGGGGAACTCCTTCGGGAAAAGCGGTGTGCGGGCCTCCGAGGCTACAGGGCCCGCACGTGCCCCGATTACGCAGCGTCAGGCTCTGCCGGGCCCTGGGCGGTCTGCGCGGCGGCCCAGCGGGCCTTGACCTCGTCGACCTTCCGGCCGTAGTGCACCGAGGCCCACCACAGGGCGGCGAAGGCCGCCCCGAGGAAGAACATGACCGGGACGAAGAAGCCGCTGGCGATCAGGCCGATCTGGAGCGCCCAGCCGAGCTGGACGCCGCCGGGCCGGGTGATCATCCCGCACAGCAGCACCGAGAGGACCATGGCGGTCCCGCAGACCCACCAGACGGTGGACATCGCCAGCGTGTCGTCCTTCATGGCGACCAGCCCGGCGAAGCCGATCACGAAGAACTCGCCGACGAGCGTCGAGGAACAGAGCGTGCGCATGGGTTTCAGCCCCTCTTGAGCAGCAGCCGGGCGTCGCCGACCGTGAAGATCGAACCGGTCACGAGGACACCCGCGCCGCCGTACTCGGCCTCTTCCTCCGCGAGGGTGATGGCCGCCTCGATGGCGTCGGGGAGCCGCGGCTCGACGACGACCCGGTCCTCGCCGAAGACCTCGACCGCGATCGCGGCGAGCGCGTCCACGTCGGTGGCCCGCGGGTTGGAGTTCGTGGTGATCACGACCTCCGCGAGGATCGGCTCGAAGGCCTCCAGGACCCCCCTGGCGTCCTTGTCGGCGCTCGTGGAGAGCACGCCGACGAGCCGGGAGAAGCCGAAGGCCTCGCTGATGCCCTCGGCGGTCGCCCGCGCGCCGTGCGGGTTGTGCGCGGCGTCCAGGATCACCGTCGGGGAGGAGCGGACGATCTCCAGGCGGCCGGGCGAGGCGACCCGCGCGAACGCCTGGCGGACCGTGTCCACGTCCAGGGTGCGGGCGTGCTGCGCGCCGATCCCGAAGAAGGCCTCGACGGCGGCGAGGGCCACGGCCGCGTTGTGCGCCTGGTAGGCGCCGTGCAGCGGCAGGAAGACGCCGTCGTACTCGCCGCCCAGGCCGCGCAGGGTGAGGAGCTGGCC
The DNA here is from genome assembly GCF_044749825.1 of Streptomyces sp. NPDC088915. Classification (NCBI taxonomy): domain Bacteria; kingdom Bacillati; phylum Actinomycetota; class Actinomycetes; order Kitasatosporales; family Streptomycetaceae; genus Streptomyces; species Streptomyces sp. NPDC088915. Next base: position 426,369 of record NZ_JBIVIR010000002.1, on the reverse strand, counting down.
GCCGACCGCGACCTCGCGGGAGGTGACGCCGAACTCCATGCCCTCGCGGGCCACGGTGGCGTCCGCCTCGACGGCCTTCTTCAGGAGGACCTGGGCCGCGTCGACGGGCTGCTGGGCCAGGATGACGGTCGCGCCCGGCTTGATGATCCCGGACTTCTCGCCCGCGATGGCGGCGGTGGTGTCGCCGAGCCGGTCGGTGTGGTCGAGGTCGATGGGGGTGACGACGGCGACGGAGGCGTCGATGACGTTCGTGGCGTCCCAGGTGCCGCCCATCCCGACCTCGATCACGGCCGCGTCGACCGGGGCGTCGGCGAAGGCCGCGTACGCCATGCCGGTGAGGACCTCGAAGAAGGAGAGCCGGTACTCCTCGCGGGCGTCGACCAGCTCCACGTACGGCGCGATGTCCCGGTACGTCTCGATGAACCGCTCGGCGGAGATCGGGGCGCCGTCGAGGCTGATCCGCTCGGTGATGGTCTGCACGTGCGGCGAGGTGTACCGGCCGGTGCGCAGCTCGAAGGCGCCGAGCAGGGCCTCGATCATGCGGGCCGTCGACGTCTTGCCGTTGGTGCCGGTGATGTGGATCGTGGGGTACGCGCGCTGCGGCTCGCCGAGGACGTCCATCAGGGCCGCGATCCGGGTGACCGAGGGCTCCAGCTTGGTCTCGCCCCAGCGGGTGGACAGCTCGGTCTCGACCTCGCGCAGCGCCTCGTCGAGCTCCGGGTCCTCGGGGCGGCTCGGCACGGGGTCGCCCTGGGGCGGTCCGGCCTGGGCGCGCAGGGTGCGGCTGCCGGCCTCGATCACCGCGAGGTCGGGATCGCGTGTGGTCTCGTTGTCGACGATCTCGTCGAAGGCGTCGGGCGTGTCGGGCGTGTCGGACGGATCGCGGGGCTCACTCACGGGGCCAGTCTACGGAGCGGCTCCGGCGCGACGCGGACGGCCCGCTCATCGCTCAGTGGCCGAAGTGGCCGAGGCCCGCCGGAAGCGTCGCCCTCACCACGTACTCCCCCTCCTCCGGTCCCGCCCCCAGCGTGCCGCCCATGCTGGTGACCCGTTCCGTCATGGAGAGCAGGCCGGTGCCGGTCGAGACGGGGGCCCGGTCCGGCGGCGCGGACGGCAGCGGGTTGCGCACCTCGATCCGCAGGTCGGCCCCCTCCACCGCGATGACGACCGTCACGGGCAGGCCGGGCGCGTGCTTGGCCGCGTTCGTCAGGCACTCCTGGACGACCCGGTGGACGGCCGTCTGCCGGAGCGGCGACAGCGCCTTCGCCTCCTCGGCGACCGTCAGCCGCACGGGGCTGCCCATCCGCCCGCTCTCCCGGGCGAGGGCGGCGAGCCCGTCGAGGCCGGAGGCGACCGGGTCCCGGTCGGCGCGCCGCACGATCGTCTCGTTGAGCATCCGGTGGGCGCGCCGGGCGGTGTCCGCGAGCTCCTCGAAGTCCCGCCGGTGGGCCCCGTCCCCAGCCCGTACGGCGAGGACCTCGGCCCGCACCGCGAGGACGGTCAGCTCGCGGCCGACCAGGTCGTGGACGTCCCGGCCGACGGAGATCCGCTCCTCCTGGACGGCCTGCCGGGCGGCGGCCCCGCGGCGCTCGGCCTCCAGGGCGCGGACGAGGTCGTGGCGGTACGCGGCGATGCCGACGCCCGCCGCGAGGGCCCCGATCGGGACGACGACGCTCAGGAAGTCGCTCAGGGTGTAGCCGTGGAGGGGCCGGCCGGGGGTCTGGAAGAGGGCGTACGCGACGGCGACGTACAGCGCGGTCGCGAGGACGGCGGCCCGCCGGCCCCGGAACCGGCCGATCGAGTACAGCGCGAACTGGATCATGGTGAGCTCGTGCAGCCAGCCCATCAGGCCGAGCGCCACGAGGTACGGGATCCAGGGCAGCCGGCGCCGGACGACGAGGGTCGCCGCGCCGGCGGCCAGGACCAGGGTGGCGGTGACGCCGGTGAGGGAGTTGTCCTCGCGGGCGAGGCCCGGCACGTCCAGGACCATGAGGCCGAAGGCGCTGAGCGCGGCGACGACGTCGAGGGCGCGGGGCGAGCCCGCCCACCGTTCCGCGCGACGGCGCAGCGCGGGGACGGCGGGGAGACGGAGCATGCCCTCCATCATCCAGGGTCGCGGGCCCGTCCCTGCGGGGCCGGGCACTCGGCCCACCCGTACGGGAAGGGCCCGGAACCGACCGCTCGGTTCCGGGCCCTCCGCAAGCGACTCGCGCGACTAGGCCTGCGGCAGGTTCGCGAGCTGGGCCTGGATGCGGGCGATGTCCTCGTCCGCCTTGGCGAGGCGGGTGCGGATCTTCTCGACCACATTGTCCGGCGCCTTCGCCAGGAACGCCTCGTTGCCGAGCTTGCCGTTCGCCTGGGCCTTCTCCTTCTCGGCCGCCGCGAGGTCCTTCGTGAGGCGCTTGCGCTCCGCCTCCACGTCGATCGTGCCCGACAGGTCGAGCGCGACGGTGGCCCCGGCGACCGGCAGGGAGGCGGTGGCGGAGAAGCCCTCGCCCTCCGGCTGGAGGCGCAGGAGCTGACGGATCGCGGCCTCGTGCGCGGCGAGCGCGGTGCCGCCGAGCTCCAGTCGGGCCGGGACCTTCTGGCCGGGCTGGAGGCCCTGGTCGGCGCGGAAGCGGCGGACCTCGGTGACGACCTGCTGGAGGTTCTCGATCTCCGCCTCGGCGGCCGCGTCCCGGAAGCCCGAGTCCTTCGGCCAGTCGGCGATCACGACGGACTCGCGCCCGGTCAGCGTGGTCCAGAGGGCCTCGGTGACGAACGGGACGATCGGGTGCAGCAGCCGCAGCATGACGTCCAGGACCTCGCCGAGGACCCGGCCGGAGACCCGGGCCTGCTCGCCGCCCGCGAAGAACGTCGTCTTCGACAGCTCGACGTACCAGTCGAAGACCTCGTCCCACGCGAAGTGGTAGAGCGCGTCGCTGAGCTTCGCGAACTGGTAGTCCTCGTAGTACGCGTCGACCTGCGCGACCGTCGCGTTGAGGCGGGACAGGATCCAGCGGTCGGTCGCCGACATCTCCGAGGCGTCCGGCAGCGGACCCTCGATCGTCGCGCCGTTCATGAGCGCGAAGCGGGTCGCGTTCCAGATCTTGTTGGCGAAGTTCCGGGACGCCTTGACCCAGTCCTCGCCGATCGGGACGTCGACGCCCGGGTTGGCGCCGTTGGCCAGGGTGAACCGGACGGCGTCGGAGCCGTACTCGTCCATCCAGTCCAGCGGGTTGACCACGTTGCCGAAGGACTTCGACATCTTCTTGCCGTTCTGGTCACGGACCATGCCGTGCAGGGCGATGGTGTGGAACGGCGGGGTGCCGTCCATCGCGTACAGGCCGAACATCATCATCCGGGCGACCCAGAAGAAGAGGATGTCGTAGCCGGTGACCAGGACGGAGTTCGGATAGAACTTCGCGAGCGACTCGGTCTGCTCGGGCCAGCCGAGCGTGGAGAACGGCCACAGGCCGGAGGAGAACCAGGTGTCCAGGACGTCCGTGTCCTGGTGCCAGCCCTCACCGGCCGGCGGCTGCTCGTCGGGTCCGACGCAGACGACCTCGCCGTTCGGGCCGTACCAGACGGGGATGCGGTGGCCCCACCAGAGCTGGCGCGAGATGCACCAGTCGTGCAGGTTGTCGACCCAGTCGAAGTACCGCTTCTCCATCTCCTGCGGGTGGATCTTGACCTTGCCGTCGCGGACCGCGTCACCGGCGGCCTTCGCCAGCGGGCCGACCTTGACCCACCACTGCATCGACAGGCGCGGCTCGATGGTGGTCTTGCACCGCGAGCAGTGGCCGACGGAGTGGACGTACGGACGCTTCTCGGCGACGATCCGGCTCTCGGCGCGCAGCGCGGCGACGATCGCGGAGCGGGCCTCCAGGCGGTCCAGGCCCTGGAAGGGGCCGTGGGCGGTGATGACCGCACGCTCGTCCATGACGGCGAGGTTCGGCAGGTCGTGGCGCTGGCCGATCTCGAAGTCGTTCGGGTCGTGCGCCGGGGTCACCTTGACGGCGCCGGTGCCGAACTCGGGGTCGACGTGGGTGTCGGCGACGACCGGGATCGTACGGTCGGTCAGCGGCAGCTTGATCTGCTTGCCGACCAGGTGCTTGTACCGCTCGTCGTCGGGGTGGACGGCGACGGCCGTGTCGCCGAGCATCGTCTCGGCCCGGGTGGTGGCGACGACCAGGGAGTCCTCGCCCTCGCCGTACCGGATGGAGACGAGCTCGCCGTCGTCGTCCTGGTACTCGACCTCGATGTCCGAGATGGCCGTCAGACAGCGCGGACACCAGTTGATGATGCGCTCGGCGCGGTAGATCAGCTCGTCGTCGTAGAGCTTCTTGAAGATGGTCTGGACGGCCTGGGACAGGCCCTCGTCCATGGTGAAGCGCTCGCGGGACCAGGCGACGCCGTCGCCCAGGCGCTTCATCTGGCCGGAGATCTGGCCACCGGACTCGGCCTTCCACTGCCAGACGCGCTCGACGAACGCCTCGCGGCCCAGGTCGTGGCGGGACTTGCCCTCCTTGGCGAGCTCGCGCTCGACGACGTTCTGGGTGGCGATGCCGGCGTGGTCCATGCCGGGCTGCCACAGCGTCTCGTAGCCCTGCATCCGCTTGCGGCGGGTGAGGGCGTCGATCAGCGTGTGCTCGAAGGCGTGGCCCAGGTGGAGCGATCCCGTGACGTTCGGCGGCGGGATGACGATCGTGTACGGCGGCTTCTCGCTCTTCGCGTCCGCCTCGAAGTACCCGCGCTCCACCCAGCGCTCGTACAGCGGCCCCTCTACCTCGGCCGGCGCGTACTGGGTCGGCAGTTCGGTGGTGGGCGCTGTCTGCTGCTGAGTGTTCTCGGTCACGGGGCCAGTTTAGGGGTGTCGCCACCCCGTCCTGAAACGCTTTGGTTCGGTAACGGTGTGGCCCCCGCCGCACCGGGTGTCCGGCGGTTCGGCCAGGATGTCCGGCAGGCATAAACATCCTGTGAGGGGAACCTGTCGATGAGCTACAACCAGCCGGGTCCGTACGGCGGTCAGCCGCCCCAGCAGCCCGGGCCCTACGGTCAGCCGGGCCCCTACGGCCAGCCGCCGCAGCAGCCGGGCCCGTACGGTGCCCAGCCCGGCTACGGGTACCCCCAGCAGGCTCCCCAGGGCGTCCCGCCGCAGCAGCAGCCGTACGGCTACCCGCCCCAGCCGCAGCACGGCCCGTACGGCCAGCAGCCCCCGTACGGCATGCCCCAGGGCCCCGGCGGCTTCCCGCCGCCCCCGCCGGCCCCGAAGAAGTCCAAGGCGGGCTGGATCGTCGGCGGCGTGGCCGTGGTCGCGGCGATCGCCGTGGGCGCGTACTTCGTGATCGGCGGCGGCGGTTCCTCGGTCGCGGACGACGGGCCGCACAAGCTGATCACCCCGGAGACGGTGCTCGGCGAGTACAAGAAGGCGCCCGACAACGGCAAGAAGTCGGACGACAACGACCTCGTCGAGGACTCCGCGGCGCTGGGGGTCAAGAACCCCCAGGAAGTCGACGGCACATGGCAGGTCGAGGACAAGACCAACCCGCTCGCCGGCAAGATGATGGCGTTCGGCGGCACGTACGGCGAGATCGACGACCCCGAGAAGACGGTCGACAACGTCTTCGCCGCCATGAAGGCCAAGTCCGAGAAGGGCACGGACAAGGACAAGGGCCGGCTCATCGGCAGCCCCACGACGGTCACGCCCGCGGGCCTCGACGGCGCCGTGATGAAGTGTCAGGAGATGAACTACAAGCCGGACACCGAATCCGGGGGCGTCGGTCCCAAGGAAGTGACCATGCCCGTGTGCGTCTGGGGCGACCACAGCACGATCGGCTACGTGATGCACTTCAACCTCGCCGAGCTGATGACGGGCAAGGCCGGCACCGTGGACGGGACCGCCGAGATCGCCGCCAAGCTCCGCAAGGAGGTTCGCGTCAAGCTCTGACACGACGCGCGCAGCACACGCGGAGAGGGGCGCCCCACCGAACCGGTGGGGCGCCCCTCTCCGTGTGCGTACGGCCGTCAGGCCGACTTCTCGTGCCTGCCGTCGTTCTTCACGATCCTCGGCACCAGCGTCGGGTTGACGTTGTCGCGGACCACGTCGGCCGTGATGACGACCCGGGCCACGTCCTTGCGGGACGGGACCTCGTACATCACCGACTGGAGGACCTCCTCCATGATGGCGCGCAGGCCGCGCGCGCCGGTGCCGCGCAGGATCGCCTGGTCGGCGATGGCCTCCAGGGCCGGGCGGTCGAAGTCCAGCTCCACGCCGTCGAGTTCGAAGAGGCGCTGGTACTGCTTCACCAGCGCGTTGCGCGGCTCGACCAGGATCTGGAGGAGCGCCTCGCGGTCCAGGTTGTGGACGGAGGTGAGGACGGGGAGACGGCCGATGAACTCGGGGATCATCCCGAACTTCACCAGGTCCTCCGGCATGACCTCCTGGAACTGGTCGCTCGCCTCGATCTCGCGCTTGGAGCGGATGGTCGCCCCGAAGCCGATGCCCTTGGCGCCCGCCCGCGACTCGATGATCTTCTCCAGGCCGGCGAAGGCGCCGCCCACGATGAAGAGCACGTTCGTCGTGTCGATCTGGATGAACTCCTGGTGGGGGTGCTTCCGGCCGCCCTGCGGCGGGACGGAGGCGGTGGTGCCCTCCAGGATCTTCAGGAGGGCCTGCTGCACGCCCTCGCCGGAGACGTCGCGCGTGATCGACGGGTTCTCGCTCTTGCGGGCGACCTTGTCGATCTCGTCGATGTAGATGATCCCGGTCTCGGCCTTCTTGACGTCGTAGTCGGCCGCCTGGATCAGCTTGAGGAGGATGTTCTCGACGTCCTCGCCGACGTAGCCGGCCTCCGTGAGCGCCGTCGCGTCGGCGATGGCGAACGGGACGTTGAGCATGCGGGCCAGGGTCTGCGCGAGCAGCGTCTTCCCGGAGCCCGTGGGGCCGAGCAGCAGAATGTTGGACTTCGCCAGTTCGATGGCGTCGTCACGGCCCTGCGCGCCGCCGTTCTCGCCGGCCTGGACGCGCTTGTAGTGGTTGTAGACCGCGACCGAGAGGGCCTTCTTCGCGGGCTCCTGCCCGACGACGTACCCCTCGAGGAACTCGTAGATCTCGCGGGGCTTGGGGAGTTCCTCCCAGCGCACCTCGCTCGTCTCCGCGAGTTCTTCCTCGATGATCTCGTTGCAGAGGTCGATGCACTCGTCGCAGATGTACACACCGGGTCCTGCGATGAGCTTCTTCACCTGCTTCTGGCTCTTTCCGCAGAACGAGCACTTGAGCAGGTCGCCGCCATCACCGATGCGTGCCACGAGGTGCTTCCCCTTCGCCTGGGAGCCGCGTGGTTCAGCGACTCCTGGTGCCTCATATTCGACGGTACCTTGCCGGGCCCCCCGTTCGGGCCCCCCTTGGCACGGTTCACACGGTCGCGATTCGGCCACGAGCCCGCCGGGCCGTGTCCACCGTGCCAGGGGAAGGTCGAGCGTCAGACCGTGGCGGCCGTGCTCTTGCGGGTCGAGACGATCTGGTCGACCAGTCCGTACGCGAGGGCGTCCTCGGCGGTCAGGATCTTGTCGCGCTCGATGTCGTCGCGGATCTTCTCGATCGGGGTCGAGGAGTGGGTGGCCAGCATCTGCTCGAGCTGGCTGCGCATCCGCAGGATCTCGTTGGCCGCGATCTCCAGGTCGGAGAGCTGCTCGCGGCCGGTGCCGCCGGAGGGCTGGTGGATCAGCACGCGGGCGTTCGGCAGGGCCATCCGCTTGCCGGGGGTGCCGGCGGCGAGCAGCACGGCCGCGGCGGAGGCCGCCTGGCCCATGCAGACCGTCTGGATGTCGGGCTTCACGAACTGCATCGTGTCGTAGATCGCCGTCAGCGCGGTGAAGGAGCCGCCGGGGCTGTTGATGTAGATCGAGATGTCGCGGTCCGGGTCCATCGACTCCAGGCACAGGAGCTGCGCCATGACGTCGTTGGCGGAGGCGTCGTCGATCTGGACGCCGAGGAAGATCACGCGCTCCTCGAACAGCTTCGCGTACGGGTCGTACTCGCGCACGCCCTGCGAGGTGCGCTCCACGAAGCGCGGCACGACGTAGCGGTTGTCCATCGGCGCGCCGGTGTAGAGGCCGCTCGGGGAGAGGTTGTTCTGCATCTGGGTGTTCACCGTCCTGGTGACGTTCGGTGGGCTGGGGCTCTGGAGCGGGCCGACGGGCTCAGGCGCCCGTGCCGCCGCCGCCCGGAACGCCCGAGGCGGCAGAGATGATCTCGTCGATGAGGCCGTAGTCCTTGGCCTCCTCCGCGGTGAACCAGCGGTCGCGGTCGCCGTCGCGGATGATCGCCTCGACGGTCTGGCCGGAGTGGTGCGCGGTGATCTCGGCCATGCGCTTCTTGGTGCGCAGGAGGTACTCGGCCTGGATCTTGATGTCCGATGCGGTGCCGCCGATGCCGGCGGAGCCCTGGTGCATCAGGATGTCGGTGTTCGGCAGCGCGAAGCGCTTGCCGTGGGTGCCGCCGGTGAGCAGGAACTGGCCCATGGAGGCCGCCATGCCCATGCCGATGGTGACGATGTCGTTCGGGATGTACTGCATGGTGTCGTAGACGGCCATGCCGGCCGTCACCGAGCCACCGGGGCTGTTGATGTAGAGGTAGATGTCCTTGTCCGGCTCGGCGGCCAGGAGGAGCATCTGTGCGGTGATCTTGTTGGCGATCTCGTCGTCGACCTGCTGGCCGAGGAAGATGATGCGCTCGCCGAGCAGCCGGTTGTAGACATGGTCGCCGAGGCCGCCACCGATGGACGGCTCACCCGCGGCGTAAGGCTTCAGATTCGTCACGTATCCACCTGCTCGTCTCCGACGGCCCCGGGCCGTCTCAGCGTTTCGTTCGGAAGGCTCTGCCAGAAGGCACTGCCCCCGTATTCATGGACCCTAACGCGCAGGTGGGACAACGCCATCCCGGTTCCCGAACTGTTCGCTGGGAGCGCAAGGTGGCGGGGCGCGCGCGGCGGGGTCCCGGTACGCCCACGGGCCCGTGCGCACAGCCGTGCGCACGGGCCCGTGGAGGGGTGCGGGGCGGGGGCCGGAGCCTCCGCGCCGCTTCCGGACCTACTTGTCCTCGGAGGCCTCGGCCTCGGCGCCCTCGGCCGCCCCGACGGCGGTCTCGGCGCCCTCGGCGGCCTCGTCCTCGTCGTCGGAGAGGTCGACGACCTCACCGTTGGTGTCGACGACCTTGGCGGCCTCGACGACGACCGCGAGGGCCTTGCCGCGGGCGACCTCGCCGACGAGCATCGGCACCTGGCCGCCCTGGGCCACGGCCTGGGCGAACTGGTCGGGGCTCATGCCGGAGGAGGCGGCGCGGCGGAACAGGTGCTCGGTGAGCTCCTCGCGGGAGACGTCGAGCTTCTCCCGGTTGACCAGCTCGTCGAGGATGAACTGGGTCTTGATGCCCTTCTCGGCCTGCTCCTTGGTCTCGGCCAGGAACTCCTCCTCGGTCTTGCCCTGGATCTCCAGGTACTTGCCGAGGTCGAGGCCCATCTGGCCGAGCTGGTGGTGCTCCAGGTTGTGCTTGCGGGTGTTGATCTCGTCCTCGAGGAGCTTCTCGGGCATCGGGACCTCGACCAGCTTGAGGAGCTCGTCGAGGACGCGCTCCTGGGCCTGGGTGGCCTGGTCGAACTGCTTCATGTTCTCGAGGCGCTTGCGGCTGTCGGCCTTGAGCTCGTCGAGGGTGTCGAACTCCGACGCCAGCTGGGCGAACTCGTCGTCCAGCTCGGGGAGCTCGCGGGCGGCGACGGCGGTGACCTTGACGGTGACCTCCGCGTCCTTGCCCTCGGCGGAGCCGCCCTTCAGCTGCGAGGTGAAGGTGGCCTCGCCGCCGGCCTCCAGGCCCTTGACGGCCTCGTCGATGCCGTCGAGCAGCTCGCCGGAGCCGATGGTGTACGAGACGTCGCTCGCGACGCCGTCGGGCAGGACCTCGCCGTCGACCTTGGCCTCCAGGTCGATGGTGACGACGTCGCCGTCCTGGGCGGCGCGCTCGACCGGGGAGGTCGAGGCGAAGCGCTCGCGGAGCTGCTCCACGGACTTCTCGACGTCCTCGTCGGTGACCTCGACCGCGTCGACGGTGACCTCGATGCCGGAGTAGTCCGGGATCTCGATCGTCGGGCGGATGTCGACCTCGGCGGTGAAGGCCAGCAGCTCGCCGTCCTTCAGCTCGGTGATGTCGACCTCGGGCTGGCCGAGCGGGTTGACCTCGGCCTCGTTGACGGCCTCGGTGTAGAACTTCGGGAGCGCGTCGTTGACGGCCTCTTCCAGCACGGCGCCGCGGCCGAACCGCTGGTCGATCACGCGAGCCGGGATCTTGCCCTTGCGGAAGCCCTTGACCGTGACCTGCTGGTTGATCTTCTTGTACGCCGCGTCGAGGCTGTCCTTGAGCTCCTCGAAGGGCACCTCGACAGTGAGCCGAACCCGGGTCGGGTTCAGGGTCTCCACGGCGCTCTTCACGGTTCGGTCTCCTTGTGGCTGATTCCTGGATTCAGCCGGTCCGCGCGGGGCGGGTCCGGCCGATCGGCCCGGTCAGAGAGACACACGGGCACGCAGCTTGCATAGTAACCGCAAGCGGGAGGACGCCCACAACATGATCAAGAACGCCCGGGACGGGTGCGTGGTCGTCGTGGTCGGGGTGGCGGGATTTGAACCCACGGCCTTCCGCTCCCAAAGCGGACGCGCTACCAAGCTGCGCCACACCCCGTCGGTGCGACACGTAGGGTACATGCACGAGGACTGTGCGGCGCCCCCGTTTCACGGGGTGTGCGAAGGAGGCCGCGGACCCGGTACCATGCTCTTCGTGCCGCGGTCCTCGTGACCTGCGGCGCGATGCTGTGCGGGTGTAGCTCAATGGTAGAGCACTAGTCTTCCAAACTAGCTACGCGGGTTCGATTCCCGTCACCCGCTCCATGCGATTCAGGGCCAGGTCAGAGGATCATCCTCCGTCCTGGCCCTGACGCTTTTCCGATCTTGGTTCAGCCCTCCGTGCCCGCTGCGTGCCCGTTCGGTTCGGGATCTTGCTTCCGGGCCCGTTCGACGACCGCGCTCACGGCCTGGCCGATCAGCCGCTCTCGCTCGGCCGTCGCGTGCTGATAGATCAGCGCGGCCCGCGCGGTGCTGTGGCCCATCCTCGTCATCAGTTCACGGGTGCTGGCACCGGTCGCGGCCGCGAGGGTGTTCCCCGTGTGCCGGAGATCGTGGAAGTGCAGCCCCTTGATGCCGACCTGATCGCACGCCTTGTGCCAGAGCTTGTTGAAGTGGTTCCGGCGAGGAGTCGCCCTCTTGGCACCGATGAAGACCCGGCCGTCCGGACCGGCCTCCGCGAACACCGTCAGGTGGGAGACGAGATCCGGCACGATCACAGCCGGAATGGCGACGGTGCGCATGCCGGCCGAACTCTTGGGCTGCTTCACTAGCCGTTCGCCGCTGTGGAGCTCCGCGACGTTCCGGCGCACTCGAAGTGTCCCGGCGTCGAGGTCGAGATCCCGGCGGTGGAGCCCGATCAGCTCTCCCCACCGAAGACCCGTGAAGGCCGCCAGGAGGACGAGAGCCCGGTACCGGGGCTGAACGGCTCCGGCGAGGTCGTAGACCTCCCGAATGGTTGCCGTGGGCCGCTCGGGCGTCGAGGCCACGGAAGCACCCTTGATGCGGCAGGGATTCCGGCGGATGAGCCGGTCCTCGACTGCCGTCATGAGCACCGCGCGCAGCAGGGCGTACGCCTTGGCTACCGACGACGCTCCGGCGCCCACTTCCAGTCGAGCCACCCGCCAGGCACGGACCATGGCCGGGGTGATGTCGGCCAGGGCGACGCCATCGAAGGTCGGCGCGAGGTGATTCCGCAGGAGCGACCGGTACAGGTCGGCGGTCGAGGAGCTGATACCCCGCTCAGTGATCCAGGTAGCCGCGTACACCCCGAAAGGCACCTTGGCTGCGTCCGGGTCCGTCCAGTCTCCGGCACGCAGCTCGGCCTGACGCTCCGCCAGCCAGTCGTCAGCCTCCCGCTTCGTACGGAAGGTGTGCGGCGCGGGACGGTCGATGCCATCAGGAGACGGGTAGCGAGCCTGGTAACGCCCCGAGGGCAGCTTGCGGACTCGCCCGAAGGATCGCTTCCTGCCCGGCATCAGGCCACGCTCCTCAGGCGGCGGGTGACCGGCTGGACGGTGTTCGCGGCGACGAAGGCGGTGACCGCGCTCTCGGGGATGCGGACGTGGCGGCCGACCTTCACGAAGACGATGCGGCGCTCTTCGATGAGGCGCCGGGGGAAGCGGATGGTGGTGCCGAGGAGTTCAGCTACCTCGTTCACGCTCAGCAGTCGGTCCATGCTCACCACTCCCCCAGTTCGGTGGCTTCGAGTTCGGTCCGGATCTCGCGGACGAGTTCGCGGTTGGTGCGGATGTCGCGGGCGATGCTGGCGGCGAGCCAGGACTCGCCGGGTGTGTGGCCGTGTCCGGCGTAGGTCCAGTGGGCGATCACGAGGGTGGAGCCCTCCGCATCGTCCGGGTCCGGCAGGCCGCGTTCCCTGCGTTCCTGGGCGGCGCGGTAGTCGGCGCGGGTCTGGCGCAGGGCGCCGAGGGTGGTGGAGTAGGCGCGGGATTTGGTGGAGAAGTGGCCGCGGAAGCCGAGCATGTGCGACCAGCGCGCCAGCATCCGGCCGGGATAGTCGCCGTCGAGGGTCCAGCAGGCTTCGATCAGGCGCCGGGTGTGGTCGGGCACGTCGAGGTGGGCCAGCTCCGCCGGTTCACCGATGCGGCGGTCGACGGTGCCGGTGGTCTCGGCGGCCTTGGTGGCGTACTTGGCGACGTAGGAGGCGACGGCCTGTTCGGTCAGCTCCTCCTGGCCGAACGCGCCGATCGGCTGCACGTCCATCTGCGTGCCCCAGCGCAGGGTCCGTTCGGGGTGGGTGCCGGCGGGCGGGAGCGTGACGGCGACCCGGGCGGCAGCGGCGCGGATCGCGTCGTCCAGCAGGCCAACCGAGGCCCACGCGGGCGGGCTGGTCTCGGGTCCGTCGGGGCCGTCGAGGCGAACGACCGCGTGGAAGTGGATCGCGCCGCGTTTCTGGAACTCGGCGACCTTGCCGAAGGACACCCGGCACGACTCCTTCAACGCGGCCTGGGTGATCCCGGCGCGGGCGGCGATCTCGCGGCGCAGGTAGATCGTGAAGCGCTGCCACAGGTGCCCGGCGTGGTTGTTCCACAGCACCGCGCCCGCGTAGTCGTAGGTGGCCGGGTCGAGGGCGGTGCCCAGGAGGGGCGAGTTCTCCGGGTGGGCGGTGCCGCAGCGGCAGCGGCCGGAGGCAGGGCGGTTATGGACCGGCCCGAAGGACGGGGCGGTGAGGGTGGCGAAGACCCTCGGGTGGTCCCGGACGGTGGCGGGGACGCTCTTGCGCTCATCCCCGGTGATCCCGGCCCGGATCAGGTGGTAGGTGTCCCCCGCGTACGTCCAGGCGCAGGAGGGGCAGCGGGAGGCCCGGCGGTTGCCGCAGGCGACCCGTAACCGGCCCCCCGGCTCATCGGCCGTCGAGTAGGAGTACAGGACATCGCCGGTGGCGCGGTCGCGGGTGACGGTGGTGCCGGACAGGTGGATCGGGTCCGAGCAGCCACCGGTACGCCGCACCTGCTCACGCCACCGCTCGAAGCCGGGGGTGTTCGCGACCCGCAGGAGGTCGGCCAGGGCGAGGGGGTCGGTGCCCAGGGAGGCCGCGACGTGGGCCACGGCCTCCGGGGCGACGGGGAAGACCGTCACGCCGCCACCGTCCGCAAGGACTGCGAGGCGGCGCGGGCGGTGGTGTGGTGGTGCGGGCAGGGCCGGTAGACCGGGGCGTCGTGCGGGGCGTCGCGCAGTTCGGCGCGGGTCAGCTCGATCCAGCCGGTGAAGGAGTCGTTCAGGGGCCAGCCGGTCACCTCGCACGAGCAGCGCAGCCCGTCGAAGACGACGCAGCCGCAGGGCACCAGTTCCCCGGCGGTGCCGGTCATCGAGCCGTCGTCGGAGCCCAGAAGCGTCCCGTCGCAGTCCTTGCACACGTCCGGCACGGCCGAGATCACCGAGGCGCTACCGGAGCTGACCGGCTGGTAGCCGAGCGTCGGGTCCTTCGGGCAGATCACGTTCCCGTCGTGCGTCAGCACGCTCAGACCGTCCACGCAGGACCGCTGCCAGGCAGGCACCGTGACCCGGCACCCCGGGCACTGATCACGACGCGGCGCGTCCATCTCGGACCAGGACAGTAACGCGGAGGAGGACAGAGCAGGCATCATGGAACTTCCCTTCGTGGGAGCCAGGGGCGGTGGTTCTTCTTGGCGGTTGAGCGCCGCCCCTGGGCAAGAAGTGGTTGGTGCCGTGCCTCGCTGTCCGTGACAGCGAACACATCCCTAAGGTTCCCTAGGGCACCCTAGGGTGTCAAGGGGTACGCTAGGGAAGTAGAGACGAGAAGGAGCTAGCCAATGGCGGACCAGGCCGACAATCGAGCGCCCTACGCGCAGATTGCCGCCCACTACGCGGCACTGATCACGTCCGGAGACCTTCAGCCGGGCTCACTTCTGCCGAGCATCAAAACGCTCTCCCAGGAGTGGAGCGTCAGCACCGCCACCGCTGAGAAGGCTCTGCGCAAGCTGCGCAACGAGGGTCTCGTCAGGGGCATCCACGGAATCGGAACCGAGGTGCTTGACCGCCCTGCCCCCATGTCGTCGGGAGCCCAGCGCCAGGACCGAGGGCTTGTCACCGGGTCCAGTTGGGGAACCGGCGAACGGTCCGACTCCCACCAAGCTTCGGTGGTGCCGGCGCCCGCAGATGTAGCCGAAGCCCTCGACATCAAGCCCGGGTCCAACGTGATCCGGCGAAGCCGGGTGTACCGCGACCGGCACGGCATCGTCGCGCACTCCACGTCGTGGATCCCCGCCCAGTACGGCGAACTGATCCCCCAGCTCACGAGCAGCGAAAGGCTGACAGGGGGAACGTCACTGCAACTTATCGCGCAGGCCACCGGCCGACCGATCAGGCACCGGTTCGACACCGCCTCGGCACGTCTGCTCACGCGAGAGGACGCCGAGCTCCTGGAGCTGGATCCCGCGAAGGCCCCCAAGAAGCCAGTGGTCGTGATGACAGCCAAGTTCGTAGACAGCGAAGGCGCCGTAGTCGAGTACGGCGTAGACCTTGGCGGCCCGGGTCGCACCTGGCAGACAGAATCGGAACTCGCCCAGTGACGAGCACCGAGCCCACCCGTCCGGCCTTCTGCGTCCTCATGGTGGGACTACCTGGTTCAGGTAAGACGACTCTGGCTCGCGCACTGACTGCACGCGGGTTCCTCAGGCTCTGCCCAGACGAGGAGATGTTCCGCCGACACGGCGTGTACGGAGTCGACTTCCCCCGGGGCACGTTCCCGACCCTTGAGCGGCCGATCCTCGAAGAGACCTCAGTCGAACTCCGGAAGCAACTGCGGGCCGGACACGACGTGGTGGTCGACCATGGATTCTGGACCCCGGAAGAACGCGCCCGCTGGAGGGCTTTCGCTGCCGAAGCCGGTGCGGTCTCGACGGTGGTCTACCTTGAGGTCAGCCATGAAGAACTCTGGGCTCGGGTGAGCAAGCGCAACGCCCAGCACGAAGACGATCCCAACTCGATCTACTTCGCAGAGAGCGACCTGCTCCGTTACCGGAAGCGGTTCGTGCCCCCAGGGCCCAGCGAGCCCCACCTTGTCTACGATGGCGACCCTGAGTCAGTATTGAAGACTCTTCGGACGGAGCAGGATCGCCTGTAGCCCGGAGGATGCCGGGGTAGGTGTTACAGGTTTCTCTACCTCATCAAGCACCCGGCTGCGCTCCGCTCCGCCGGGCGGGCTTTCCGGCTCCGCTCGGGGCGCCGCTCCTGCCTTCGGCCCGCTCCGCCCCCACTGCGCCGACGCCCGCCCCTGCAAGCGGGACAGGCCCAAGGGCATGAGTCCGAGTCCCCGACGCCCGCGGTTCTCTTCCCGTCACCGACATGCCTCCGGCGGGGGCGCAACA
This sequence comes from Streptomyces sp. NPDC088915, assembly GCF_044749825.1. NCBI lineage: Bacteria > Bacillati > Actinomycetota > Actinomycetes > Kitasatosporales > Streptomycetaceae > Streptomyces > Streptomyces sp. NPDC088915. The sequence continues at coordinate 410,368 of NZ_JBIVIR010000002.1, read as the reverse complement.
AGCACCAGGATGGGCGGGGGCTCCGTGAGCGGGTGCCGGCCGTGAGGTGTTGCGGTGGGGGGCTCCCATCCCGTCTGCCGTCGACCCAGGCAGAGCCGAGCAGACACGGCACCGGGCGTCCAGGTCGTTCGTCCAGTTGGGCGCTCCACCTGGACGCCCGGCACCGCGCCTGCTCCACGGTGTGTGGGTCGACGGCAGACGGGATGGGAGCTGGGGCAGTGGTCCGATCGGAACGTGATTCGTCCAGCCGCCTGGTAGGGTGCCCGCAAGTAAAACCTGTCAGCAAACACGAATAACCCCCCGGTTCTTGGCCTAGGAACCTATACCGGCGGGTCATTCGGTCACTCGATCAGTGGAGAGATCATGCCGAAGCAAGAGCGACCTGAACCTATAAAGCATTGCGTACGCAATACCTTATGGGTTACCCGGAACACTACACCAAACGGAATCGAGGAGCCAGCACAGGTGGCGCGGAAGGACAGCCCGGCGACCCTCATTGCCGCTCTGGCCAGCCTCGTTGCGGCGCTGACAAGCCTTGCCGCCTTACTGCTACAGCAGGTCTGATTCAGCTTGGTGTAGCGTTCTGCGGATCTCTGGCGGACGTGCCCGAAGCGTGCCCGAACCAGAGGGAACGAGCGGGGAGTAGCGGGGAGCCACAGCTCGATCCTGAGGAAGCGCCAGGTCAGCATCCTTGCTGGCTACGCGCACTCCACGTACGAGGTCTTCCAAACTAGCTACGCGGGTTCGATTCCCGTCACCCGCTCCACGCCCTCGGGGCCCGGGCCGCTTCTCGCGGTCCGGGCCCCGTGTCGTTTCCCGGGGGCGTCCTCAGAACTTGATGGACGCCACGGTCTGCGTTATCGAGTCCAGGAAGCGCTGGATGTCGTCGGCCATGCCGGTGGAGGCGAGGAAGAAGCCGAAGAGGACCGCCACGATGGCCGGGCCCGCCTTGAGGTTTCCCCCGCGGATCAGCACCACCATGATGATTGCCAGGAGCAACACCACAGACAGCGAAATGGCCACAACTGATCACACCCTCGGTCGGTCCCGCCTTGCCCACCAGGGAGCCCGTTTCCCGGCCGCCCCCCGCTGTCACCATCGTGCCACCAACCCCCATGCCCTCGCTGCCCGGTGGCGAATCGCCGTGGAGAAGATCACGCCCGGACCGACGGTCCGTCAGGCGCGGCGGGAGATCAGGAGCAGGGCCCGGTCGTCGTTGACGTCCTTGGCGACGGCCTCGATGAGGTCCCAGGCGACGCCGTCGAAGCCGTCGGTGACGCAGCGGTCGGCCTCGCCGGTGAGCCGGTCGATGCCCTCGGCGATGTCCCGGTCGGCGGCCTCGACGAGGCCGTCGGTGAAGAGCATCAGGACGTCGCCGGGGCGCAGGGAGCCCTTGACCGGGTGGAACTCGGCGCCGTCGTAGACGCCGAGGAGGGGTCCTTCGGCGTCCTTCTCCTCCCAGCGGCCGCTGCCCGCGTGGAGTTGGAGGGCGGGCAGGTGGCCGGCCGAGTAGAGCTCGTAGTCGCCGGACTCCAGGTCCAGGACGAGGTGGATCGAGGTGGCGAAGCCCTCGTCCCAGTTCTGGCGCAGCAGGTAGCCGTTGGCCGCGGGCAGGAAGCCGTGCGGCGGGAGCGAGCCGAGGAGGCCGCCGAAGGCGCCGGAGAGCAGCAGGGAGCGGGAGGCCGCGTCCATGCCCTTGCCGGAGACGTCGGTGAGGACGACCTCCAGGGTGCGTCCGCCGTGGGTGCGGGCGGCGACGACGAAGTCCCCGGAGAAGGACTGGCCGCCGGCCGGGCGCAGGGCCATCTCGCGGTGCCAGCCCTGCGGGAGCCGGGGCAGGGCGCTCTGGACCCGGATGCGTTCGCGCAGGTCGAAGAGCATGGTGCCGCCGCGCCGCCAGGGCACGCCGACGCGGGCCCGGAACTGGGCGATGAGGAGGCCGAAGAGGCCGCAGGCGGCGACGACGAGGACGGTGCCGGGGGTGACCCGGGCGGGGCCCTGGGTGTACGGGCCGAGGACGACGGACTCGACGATGAGGGCGCCGGCGGCCGCCGCGTACAGACCGAGCAGGCTGGCGGGGCGCAGCAGCAGGCCGCCGGCCACGATGGGCAGGGCGAGCGCGGTGGGCGCGCACCAGACGGGGTCGACCAGGGTGCCGAGGGCGATGGCCGGGACCATCAGGAGGAGCCCGGCGAGCGCGATCCAGTCGGCGCCGTCGCCGCGGAAGTAGTCGACGCCGGATCTGCGCAGCGCGACGCGGGCCCGGCGCACGCGCCTGCGTGTCCGGGCCACGTACGCGTGCGCTCCGCCTCGGTGTCCCATTGGCCTGGACCCTATCCATCCCGCCCGGCGTCGTGCAGGGGTACCCCGGTGACAAGGTGCGCGAAATCGGGTCGCCCCGGGCGCGGGCCGCTGATATCGATGGCATATGACTTGGCATATGACTACTGAGCTGCGGGTTCTCGACCCGCTCGAATGGGATCGCTGGTACGGGGTGCTCGAACTGGCCTTCGGAGGGGTGGCCGAGTCCCCCGAGGAGCGACGGTTGTGGCGGGACCTGACCGAGTTCGACCGTTCCCTGGGTGCCTGGGACGGCGAGCTGTGCGTGGGGACGGCGGGGTCGTTCTCCTTCCGGCTCACGGTGCCGGGCGGGGCTTCGGTGCCGGCGGCCGGGGTGACGATGGTGAGCGTGGCGGGGACGCACCGGCGGCGCGGGATCCTGACCTCGATGATGCGGCGGCAGCTGGACGACCTGCGGGCGGCGGGCGAGTTCCTCGCGGTGCTCACGGCGTCGGAGCCGGGGATCTACGGGCGGTTCGGCTACGGGATCGCGACGTACTCGACGCGGGCGGTGATCGACACGAACCGGGTGCGGCTCGCGGTGCCGGAGGGCACGGACGGGGTGGCGCTGCGCCAGGCGGACCCGGTGGAGTCCTCGGCGGCGTGCGAGGCGGTGTACGCGCGCCTGGTGCCCTCGCGTCCGGGGATGCTCGCCCGGCGGCCGGGCTGGGAGCGGCTGCCGCTGATCGATCCCCCGGCCGAGCGGGGCGGGGCGTCGCCGCTGCTGTGCGTGCTCGCGGAGCGGGACGGGGAGGTCGTGGGGTTCGCGCACTACGCGGTCAAGCCGGACTGGTCGGCCACGGGGGCCGACGGCTCGGTGCACGTGCACGGGCTGATGGGGCTCGACCCGGCGGCGGAGGCGGCGCTGTGGCGGTTCCTGTGCTCGGTGGACCTGACGGCGTCGGTGCGGATGGTCGACGGCCGGCCGGTGGACGACGGCTGGCAGCACCTGGTGGACGACGTGCGGCGGTGCGCGCCGACGCTGCGGGACGCGCTGCACGTGCGTCTGGTGGAGGTGGGTCCGGCCCTGGAGGCGCGGACGTACCAGGCGCCGGTGGACGTGGTGTTGGAGGTCGAGGACGCGTTCTGCCCGTGGAACGAGGGGCGTTGGCGGCTGACCGGGGACGCGAAGGGCGCGACCTGCGTCCGGACCTCGGACCCGGCTGACCTGTCGCTCTCGGTGCGGGAGTTGGGGGCGGCGTACCTGGGCGGCGTCCCGCTGACGTCCCTGGCGGCGGCCGGGCGGGTGCGGGAGCTGCGGGAGGGCGCGCTGGTGGAGGCGTCGGTGGCGTTCGGCTCCCCGGTCGCACCGTGGCTGCCGCACGGGTTCTAGGGGGTGTCTTGTCGGTCGGGCCGGATCAGGGAGCGGTGTCCGGTGCCGTGCATCGCAAGGCGGAGGAGGGAGGCAGGGCGGAGCCCTGGCGAGTGACGACAACGCGGCTGGGGGTGCCCCCGTGCCCGAAGGGCTACGGGGGAGCGGTGCCGGACGCCGCGAGCCCGGCCTGATCGACAAGACACCCCCTGGGGGAGTCCCCCTAGCGGGTCTGGCAGCCCGGGCACCAGAAGAGGTTGCGGGCGGCCAGGTCCGCCGTGCGGACGTCGGTGCCGCAGACGTGGCAGGCCATCCGGGCGCGCCGGTAGACGTACACCTCGCCGCCGTGGTCGTCGACGCGCGGCGGGCGGCCCATGGCCTCGGGGGTGTGCTCGGGCCGTACGGTGTCGATGCGGTTGAGCCGTACGCCCTCGCGCATGAGCAGCACCAGGTCGGCCCAGATCGCGTCCCACTCCCCCTTGGTGAGGTCCTTGCCGGCGCGGTACGGGTCGATGCCGTGCCGGAAGAGGACCTCGGCGCGGTAGACGTTGCCGACGCCGGCGACGACCTTCTGGTCCATGAGGAGGGCGGCGACGGTGGTGCGGGACTTCGAGATGCGGCTCCAGGCCCGGTCCGGGTCGTCGCCGTCGCGCAGCGGGTCGGGGCCGAGCCGGTCGTGTATCGCCCGCTTCTCGGCGTCCGTGATCAGGGCGCAGGCGGTGGGGCCGCGCAGGTCGACGTACGCCTCGGGGTTCGCGAGCCGCAGCCGGACCGTGTCGGTGGGCGGCGGGGCGGGGGCGTCGCCGAAGGTCACCCTGCCGAAGAGGCCGAGGTGGACGTGGACCCAGCCCCGGCCGGCGAAGCCCAGGAAGAGGTGCTTGCCGTGGGCCTCGGTGGTCTCCAGGACGGTGCCGTCGAGCAGGGCGGCCGAGTCGGCGAACCTGCCCTGCGGGCTGGAGACGCGCACGGGCCGGCCGCCGAACCGCTCGCGGTGGTCGGCGGCCAGCCGGTGGATGGTGTGCCCCTCGGGCATCAGGCGGTCGGCTCCTGCGGGTGGTGGGCCGGGATCGGGGGGAGCTCGCCGGTGTTCTCGTAGGCGGTGAGCATGTCGATCCGGCGGGTGTGACGCTCGTCACCGGAGTACGGGGTGTCGAGGAAGATCTCGACGAACTTGGTCGCCTCTTCCCGCGTGTGCATCCGGCCGCCGACGGAGATCACGTTGGCGTTGTTGTGCTCGCGGCCGAGGGCGGCGGTCTGCTCGCTCCAGGCGAGGGCGGCGCGCACCCCCTTCACCTTGTTCGCGGCGATCTGCTCGCCGTTGCCGGAGCCGCCGATGACGATGCCGAGGCCATCCGGGTCCGCGGCCGTCTTCTCGGCGGCGCGCAGGCAGAACGGCGGGTAGTCGTCGAGGGCGTCGTAGACGTGGGGACCGCAGTCGACGGGCTCGTGGCCGTGGGCCTTCAGCCACTCGACGAGGTGGTTCTTGAGTTCGTAGCCGGCGTGGTCGGAACCGATGTAGACGCGCATGGTGCCGAGTGTGGCACGTCCCGAGCGGGGTAGTGGGCAGCGGGGTCGGGACCTTCGTCCGGCCTGGTACGGACCTTCGCCTCTCGCGCGGCCGTCCGTACAACGATCCGGAACAGGGGCTTCCGATCAGCCCCCTCCCCGGGGTTGAATGCCCGGGCTCGCGACCCGAGCGACCCCCACACACGAGGAAGCGTCCATGAACACGCAACCGACCCTGACGAAGGACGACGGCACGGCCGGCACCACCGGCACGCCCGACACCTCCGACGGTCTCAAGGCCGGTCTCAAGAACCGCCACCTCTCGATGATCGCCATCGGCGGCGTCATCGGCGCCGGCCTCTTCGTCGGCTCCGGCTCCGGCATCGCCGCGGCCGGCCCCGCGATCCTGCTCTCCTACGCCCTCGTCGGCGCCATGGTCGTCTTCGTGATGCGGATGCTGGGCGAGATGGCCGCCGCGCGGCCCTCGTCCGGCTCCTTCTCGGCCTACGCGGACCAGGCCCTCGGCCGCTGGGCCGGCTTCAGCATCGGCTGGCTGTACTGGTTCTTCTGGGTGGTCGTGCTGGCCGTCGAGGCGACCGCGGGCGCCAAGATCCTGGAGGGCTGGATCCCGGCCGTACCGCAGTGGGGCTGGGCGCTCATCGTGATGGTGGTGCTCACCGCCACCAACCTCGCCTCGGTCGCCTCCTACGGCGAGTTCGAGTTCTGGTTCGCCGGCATCAAGGTCGTCGCCATCGGCGCCTTCGTCGTCGTCGGCCTGCTCGCGGTCTTCGGCGTGCTGCCCGGCTCGGACAACCCGGGCGCCGGGTTCGCGCACCTCACCGACGCCGGGGGCTTCTTCCCGATGGGCGCGGGCGCGATCCTCACCGGTGTGCTGATGGTCGTCTTCTCCTTCATGGGCAGCGAGATCGTCACCCTGGCCGCCGGCGAGTCGGAGGACCCGCAGCGCGCGGTCACCAAGGCCACCAACAGCGTGATCTGGCGGATCGGCGTCTTCTACCTGGGCTCGATCTTCGTGGTCCTGACCCTGCTGCCGTGGAACGACAAGTCGATCGTCGAGAAGGGCTCGTACGTCGCCGCCCTCGACTCCATCGGCATCCCGCACGCCGGCCAGGTCATGAACGTGATCGTCCTGACGGCCGTCCTGTCCTGCCTGAACTCGGGCCTCTACACGGCCTCCCGGATGGCCTTCTCGCTCGGGCAGCGCGGTGACGCCCCGAAGGCCTTCGCCCGCACCAGCGCGCGGGGCGTGCCGCGGACGGCGATCCTCGGCTCGGTCGTCTTCGGCTTCGTCGCGGTCTTCTTCAACTACAAGTGGCCGGACACCGTCTTCGCCTTCCTGCTGAACTCCTCCGGCGCGGTGGCGCTCTTCGTCTGGCTGGTCATCTGCGTGACCCAGCTCCGGATGCGCGGCATCATCCTGCGCGAGTCGCCGGAGAAGCTGGTCGTGCGGATGTGGCTCTTCCCGTACCTGACCTGGGCGACGATCGGCATGATCGTCTTCGTCCTCGGCTACATGCTCTACGACGGCGGCAGCGCCCGGGAGCAGGTCGTGCTCTCGCTGCTCGTGGCCGCGCTCGTGGTCGCGGTGGCGCTGGTCCGCGAGCGGGTCGGAAAATCCGCTCGCCGCTGACGCACGGCGCCCGGAAGGGTGGCGGCATGCTGCCGTACGACCGGATCAGAGCGCTTCTGCGCCGGCACGACGCCTCCTTCCACGGGGACGCCCCCGCCGACCACGACCGGGCGGCCGCCGAGGAGCGCTTCGGGCGGCTCCTCGACGCCGCGCGCGAGCGCTTCGGCCCCGCCGCCCGGCCCGGGTACGGACAGGACGTCTCCTCCTACGGCGCGGTCGTGGTCCCGGCGGAGGACGCGGGGACGGAAGGGCCGCTCGAGGTGCTGATGAGCAACTACGGGCCCTTCGTCGCCGCCTGGACCCTCGCCGGCCCCGCGCCGGCCCGCCGGGAGACGCCGGGCGCGGAGGCCCTCGACCGGCTCGACGGGGTCTGCGCCGCGCTGGACTGCGTCCACGTGCCCGTCGAACTGCTCCAGGAGGAGTACGACGGGGTCGTGGACCTCTACGGGGACAGGGCGTGGGCCGCGTTCGCGGAGACCCTCGGCGAGGACTCGCCGTTCTTCGCCTCCTCCGAGGAGGACGAGGAAGAGGACGAGGAGGCCGTGCCCCTGCGGTGGACGGACCGGTACTTCGACTACGTGTGAGGCGTGCACGCGCGCGTACGTGAAAGGGCCCCGGCGGAGCGCGCCGGGGCCCTCTCGCGTGCCGTGCGGGGCTCAGCCCTTGCGGCCGGCGAGCTTCCAGGCGGCCGGGAGGGCGCCCATGGCGAGGGCGGCCTTGAGGGCGTCGCCGATGAGGAACGGGGTGAGGCCGGCGGCGACGGCCTGGCCGAAGGTCATGCCGGTGGCGAGGGCCAGGTAGGGCACGCCGACGGCGTAGACGACCGCGGAGCCGAGGGCCATCGCGCCGGCCGTGCGGAGCACCGAGCGGTCGGCGCCGCGGCGGGCGAGGGCGCCGACGACGGTGGCGGCCAGGAGCATGCCGAGGACGTACCCGAAGGACGGCATGCCGTAGCCGGAGGTGGCCTGGGCGAACCAGGGCACGCCCGCCGCGCCGGCCACCGCGTACAGCGCGAGGGCGAGGAAGCCGCGGCGGGCGCCGAGGGCGGTGCCGACGAGCAGGGCGGCGAAGGTCTGGCCGGAGACCGGGACCGGGGAGCCGGGGACCGGGACGGAGATCTGCGCGGCGAGGCCGGTAAGGGCGGCGCCGCCGACGACGAGGGCGACGTCACGGACGCGGCTCGCCGGGATCAGGTCGGCGAGGACGGTGCCCGGCCGGAGGGAGCGGACGGGGGCGGCGGCGATGCTCATCGGGTACTCCGCGGGGGTGAGGGTGGACGGACACGTTGACGCTATGCCAGGAGTGAACGTGCGATCACCGTCAGCGGCCGACAAAGCGGGGGGCGACCCCTTCATGGGGTTTCGACAAAGGACGGTTTTCCCGCCGCGCGCCACGTGACCCTTGTCACTGGCAACTCGCCGGGAGACGCCCCTTTTGCGTCAAGGGGAGGGCACCGGAGAGACTGTGGGGTCTCCATAAAGCACCGCCTCCCGAGAGCACGAGCCCCCCACCATGCGCGACACCCCGCCGCCCCCTCCGCTCACCGAACCGGAGCCCCTCTCCCACGGCCTGAAGCAGCGTCACCTGACGATGCTGGGGCTCGGCGGGGTGATCGGCGCGGGCCTCTTCGTGGGCTCGGGGGCGGGCATCGCCGTCGCCGGGCCGGCCATCGTGCTCTCGTACCTGATCGCGGGCGCGCTCGCGATGCTGGTGATGCGGATGCTGGGCGAGATGTCGGCGGCGATGCCCGCGTCGGGCGCCTTCTCGGTGCACGCGGAGCGGGCGCTCGGCCGGTGGGCGGGCTTCTCGGTGGGCTGGCTGTACTGGTTCCTGCTCGTCGTGGTCCTCGCCGTGGAGGCGACGGGCGCGGCCCGGATCGCGCACGGCTGGGTGCCGGGGGTCCCGCAGTGGGGCTGGGTCCTGGTCTTCATGGTCGTCTTCACCGCCGCCAACCTCGCGGCGGTGAAGAACTTCGGCGAGTTCGAGTTCTGGTTCGCCGCCCTCAAGGTCGGCGCGATCGTCCTCTTCCTGGTCCTGGGCGTCCTCGCGATCGCCGGGTGGCTCCCGGACACCGACCCGGTGGGGCTCGCGAACCTCACCGGGCAGGGCGGCTTCCTGCCCAACGGCTGGTCGGGGGTGGTGTCGGGGGTCCTCGCCGTCGTCTTCGCCTTCGGCGGCCTGGAGGTCGTCACGATCGCGGCGGCCGAGTCGGACGACCCGGCGCGGAACGTGGCGCGGGCGGTGCGCAGCGCCGTGTGGCGGATCCTGCTCTTCTACGTGGGCTCGATGCTGGTGATCGTGACCCTGCTGCCGTGGACGTCGATGGAGCCGGGCGAGTCGCCGTACGTGGCGGTCCTGGACGCGATCGGGGTGCCGGCGGCGGGTCAGATCATGAACGTGGTGGTCTTCGTGGCGCTGCTCTCGGCGCTCAACGCCAACCTGTACGGCTCCTCCCGGATGGTGTTCTCGCTCGCTGAGCGCGGGGAGGCGCCGAAGGGGCTCCTGAAGGTCTCGGGCGGAGGGGTGCCGCGCCGGGCGGTGCTCGCCTCGGTGGCCTTCGGCTTCGTCTCCGTGCTGCTCAATCTGAAGTGGCCGGATTCCGTCTTCCTCTACATGCTCAACGCGGTCGGCGCGGTCCTGCTCTTCGTGTGGGGCCTGATCGCGGTCTCGGAGCTGCGGCTGCGGCGCCGGATCGAGCGGGAGGCGCCCGAGACGCTGACCCTGCGCATGTGGGGCTTCCCCTGGCTGACGTGGGTGGCGCTCGCGGCGATGGGCGCGGTGCTCGTCCTGATGCTGTGCGACGAGGGGGCGCGGCCGCAGGTGCTGTGGTCGGCGGGGGCGACCGGGGCGGTGCTGCTCGTGGCGTGGGTGCGGGAGCTGCGGGCGGGACGGGGCTGAGGCGCGTACGGACCGGGTGGGGAGGGGCCGGAGGGCGGCGCACGAAGTGGAATCAGACCTTCACCTTGTGTGAAGACCGTGACCGTATAGCGGACATCTGTTCCCTCTGAACGGTGTGGCCGCCCAGACTGAGGCCCGTTCCCCCGTCTCAGCCAGTGAACAGGGCGGCCCATGTCCCGGACCACCGCGCCCGCGCCCGTCGACCGCGAGGACGACGGCGCGACCCCCGCCGAGGGGCTCTCCCACGGCCTCAAGCAGCGCCACCTCTCGATGATCGCCCTCGGCGGCGTCATCGGCGCCGGCCTCTTCGTCGGCTCCGGCGCCGGCATCGCCGCCGCCGGCCCCTCCATCGTCATCGCCTACGCCCTCTCCGGCATCCTCGTGATGCTGGTGATGCGGATGCTCGGCGAGATGTCGGCCGCGAACCCGGCCTCGGGCTCCTTCTCCGTCCACGCCGAGCGCGCCTTCGGCTCCTGGGCGGGCTTCACCTCGGGCTGGGCCTTCTGGTTCCTGCTCTGCGTCGCCGTCGGCCTGGAGGGCATCGGCGCGGCGAAGATCATGACCGGCTGGTTCCCCGGCAGCCCCGAGTGGGCCTGGGTCGCGCTCTTCATGGTGGTCTTCTGCGTCACCAACCTGGCGGCCGTGAAGAACTTCGGCGAGTTCGAGTTCTGGTTCGCCGCCCTCAAGGTCGGCGCGATCGTCCTCTTCCTGGGCATCGGCGTCCTGGCGATCACCGGTCTGCTGCCCGGCACGGACGCCCCCGGCACCGCCAACCTCACCGGCGACGGCGGGTTCTTCCCGCACGGCTCAGAGGGCCTGATCGTGGGCCTGCTCGCCTCGGTCTTCGCGTACGGCGGCCTGGAGACGGTCACCATCGCGGCGGCCGAGTCGGAGCACCCGGTGCGGGGCGTCGCCAAGGCGGTCCGCACGGCGATGTGGCGGATCGCGCTCTTCTACATCGGCTCCATGGCGGTCATCGTCACCCTGGTGCCGTGGGACGACGCGACGGTCGTCGAGAAGGGCCCGTACGTCGCCGCCCTCGACCACCTGGGCATCCCGGCCGCCGGCCAGATCATGAACGTGGTCGTGCTTGTCGCCCTGCTCTCAGCGATGAACGCCAACATCTACGGCGCCTCCCGCATGGCCGGCTCGCTCGTCGCGCGCGGCCAGGGCCCGAAGGCGCTCGGCCGCACCTTCGGCGGCGTCCCCCGTCCGGCCGTGCTCGTCTCCTCCGTCTTCGGCTTCGGCTGCGTGCTGCTGAGCTACTGGCGCCCGGACGACGTCTTCGTCTGGCTGCTCAACACCATCGGCGCGGTCATCCTGGTCGTCTGGTTCTTCATCGCCGCCTCCCAGCTGGTGCTGCGCCGCCGCACCGAGCGCGAGGCGCCCGAGAAGCTCGTCGTGCGGATGTGGGCCTTCCCGTACCTGACGTGGGTGGCGCTGGCCGGCATGGCGGCGGTCTTCGTCCTGATGGCCCGCGAGGAGGGCACCCGGGTGCAGCTGTACTCGACGGGCGGCCTGACCCTGCTGCTCGCCGCCGTCGGCCTCGTACGCCAGAAGGCGGCACGCAACCGCGCCTCCTGACCCCGCCCCGCACCGACGGGGAGACCCCCGGACCGCACCCGGTCCGGGGGTCTCCCCGTGCCCGGAGGAAAGAACGGGCCGGGACACGGGACCTAGGACGAAGGGCTGATCAACTCCGGTGCGCACCTACTGTTAGCCTGCACCTGCATACAGGTTGCAATAAGCAGGAGCAGTCGAAGGGCCGGGCACATGCCGATCTACACACTTCCCGAGCTGCCGTACGACTACGCGGCGCTGGAGCCGGTGATCAATCCGCAGATCATCGAGCTGCACCACGACAAGCACCACGCGGCCTACGTCAAGGGCGCGAACGACACCCTGGAGCAGCTGGAGGAAGCCCGCGACAAGGACCAGTGGGGTTCGGTCAACGGGCTGGAGAAGAACCTCGCGTTCCACCTCTCCGGCCACATCCTCCACTCCATCTACTGGAACAACATGAACAGCCCGAAGGACGGGGGCGGCGGCGAGCCGCTGGCCGCCGACGGCGTCGGTGACCTCGCGGACGCGATCACCGAGTCCTTCGGCTCCTTCGCGAAGTTCAAGGCCCAGCTCACCAAGGCCTCCGCGACCACCCAGGGCTCCGGCTGGGGCGTCCTCGCGTACGAGCCGATCAGCGGCCACCTGATCGTCGAGCAGGTCTACGACCACCAGGGCAACGTCGGCCAGGGCTCGGTCCCGATCCTGGTCTTCGACGCCTGGGAGCACGCCTTCTACCTGCAGTACAAGAACCAGAAGGTCGACTTCATCGAGGCCATGTGGCAGGTCGTCAACTGGCAGGACGTGAACAAGCGCTACCACGCCGCCAAGGCCTCGGTGCCGCTGATCTCCTTCTGAGCCGGGCCGCCGCCGGTCCCCCGTCGTCCTGCTCGTGATCGTCTTCTCAACCTTCACTTGCGGGCGGAATGAGGAAGAACCCCCGCGATGACGTGAATCGCGGGGGTTCTTCTGTGCCTGCGGAGACGTGTCCGCGGCGGTGACTACTCGAAGCTCGGCGCCGCCGTCCGGGTGCGCTTGATCTCGTAGAAGCCCGGCGTCGACGCCACGAGCAGCGTGCCGTCCCACAGCCGGGCCGCCGCCTCGCCGCGCGGGGTCGGGGTGACCACGGGGCCGAAGAAGGCGACCTCCTCGCCGTCCGGGCCCGGCACCGCGACGACCGGGGTGCCGACGTCCTGGCCGACCTTGTCGATGCCCTCCTTGTGGGAGGCGCGCAGCTCGGTGTCGTACGTGTCCTTGTCGGCGTACTCCACCAGGTCCTCGGGCAGGCCGACGTCCTTCAGGGCGCCGGCGATCGCCTCGCGGGTCGGGCCCTCGCCGTTGTTGTGGAAACGGGTGCCGAGCGCGGTGTAGAGCTTGCCGACGACCTCGTCGCCGTGCAGCTCACGGGCGGCGATCACCACGCGGACCGGGCCCCAGGCCTTGGTCTCCAGCATCTCCCGGTACTCCTCCGGGAGCTCGTCGAGCCGGTTCTCGTTGAGCACGGCCAGGCTCATGACCTTCCAGCGCACGTCGACCGGGCGCACCTTCTCCACCTCCAGGATCCAGCGGGAGGTCATCCAGGCCCAGGGGCACAGCGGGTCGAAGTAGAAGTCTGCGGTGGTCCTGCTCTCGGACATGTCACTCCTCGGTACGGCCGCGGGAAGGAAGGCGGTGCGTCGGAAGGGGAGAACGCCACGGACCCGGACGGGCATTCCCGTGTACCGGGTGACAGGGGCACATGGGAGGATCGGTGCTGTTTCGAACGCGCCACGAAGGAGTGACCGTGCCCGGTGAGAATCTGTCCCGCGACGAGGCCCACGAGCGGGCCGCGCTGCTGTCCGTCGACGGGTACGAGGTCGACCTCGACCTGCGTTCGGCGGTCGGGGAGTCCGACGAGGCGGTGCGCACCTTCCGCTCGGTGACGACGATCCGCTTCCGCCGTACGGGGTCGGGCACGAGCACCTTCGCGGACCTGGTCGCCCCCTCCGTGAACGCGGTGACCCTGAACGGGCGCCCGCTCGACCCGGCGGAGGTCTTCGACGGCGCGCGGATCGCGCTGGACGGCCTGGAGGACGAGAACACGCTGGTCGTGGACGCGCAGTGCGCCTACAGCCGGACCGGCGAGGGCATGCACCGCTTCGTCGACCCGGAGGACGGCGAGGTCTACCTCTACACGCAGTACGAGCCGGCCGACGCCCGCCGGGTGTACGCCAACTTCGAGCAGCCCGACCTCAAGGCGCCGTACCGCTTCTCGGTGACCGCGCCGGAGGAGTGGACGGTCTGGTCGAACGGCGCCGGGGAGCGGGACGCCGAAGGCGTGTGGCGGTTCGCCGGGACGGCGCCGATCTCCACGTACATCACCTGCGTGGTCGCCGGCCCGTACCACTACGTGACGGACACCTATCGGCGCGGGGACCTGGAGATCCCGCTCGGGGCGATGTGCCGCAAGGGCCTCGCGAAGCACTTCGACGCGGACGACGTCTTCCTGGTCACCAAGCAGGGCTTCGACTTCTTCCACGACAACTTCGACTTCCCCTACCCCTTCGGGAAGTACGACCAGGCCTTCGTCCCCGAGTACAACCTCGGCGCGATGGAGAACCCGGGGATGGTGACCTTCCGCGAGGAGTACGTCTTCCGGGGCAAGGTCACGCAGGCCTCGTACGAGGCGCGGGCCAACGTCATCCTGCACGAGATGGCGCACATGTGGTTCGGTGACCTGGTCACCATGGTGTGGTGGGACGACCTGTGGCTGAAGGAGTCCTTCGCGGACTTCATGGGCTCCTTCGTGAACGCCGAGGCGACCCGCTTCACGAACAGCTGGGTGACCTTCGCCAACAACCGCAAGTCCTGGGCGTACCGCGCCGACCAGCTCCCGTCCACCCACCCGATCACGGCCGACATCCGTGACCTGGAGGACGCCAAGCTGAACTTCGACGGCATCACGTACGCCAAGGGCGCCTCGGTCCTGAAGCAGCTCGTGGCCTATGCGGGGCGGGAGGCGTTCCTGGAGGGCGCGCGCCGCTACTTCAAGCGCCACGCGTACGGGAACACGCGCCTGGGCGACCTGCTCGCGATCCTGGAGGAGACCTCCGGGCGCGACATGAAGGCGTGGGCGAAGTCCTGGCTGCAGACCTCCGGCGTGAACGTGCTGGCGCCGGACGTCACCTACGACGCCGAGGGCCGGATCACCGAGCTCGCCGTCCTCCAGGAGGGCGACGAGCTCCGTCCGCACCGGACGGCCGTGGGCCTGTACCGGCTGGGGGCGGACGGCGCGCTCACCCGGTACGCGCGGGCCGAGGCGGACGTCACCGGCGCCCGCACGGTCGTGGCCGACCTGGCGGGCGAGGAGCGGCCGGACCTGGTGCTCGTCAACGACGACGACCTCACCTACTGCAAGATGCGCTTCGACGAGGGCTCGCTGGTCACCCTGCGGGAGCACCTCGGGGACGTCACCGATCCGCTGGCCCGCGCGCTGTGCTGGTCGGCGCTGTGGAACCTGACCCGCGACGGGCTGGTGCCGGCCCGGGACTTCGTCGCCGTCGTGCTCGCCTTCGCGGGCCGCGAGACCGAGATCGGCGTCCTCCAGATGGTGCACGCCTGGACGAAGTCGGCCGTCACCCTCTACGCGGACCCGGAGTGGCGCGAGGAGGGCGGCCGGCTGCTCGCCGAGGGCGGGCTGCGCGAGCTGCGGGCGGCGGAGCCGGGCAGCGAGCACCAGCTGACCTGGGCGCGGTTCTTCGCCGCGACGGCCTCCACCGACGCCGACTTCCAGCTCCTGGAGGGGCTGCTCGACGGTACGGCGCGGATCGACGGCCTGGACGTCGACCAGGAGCTGCGCTGGGCGCTCCTCTCGCCGCTCGCCGCGCACGGGCGCGCGGACGAGGCCCGGATCGGCGAGGAGCTGGCCCGGGACGACACGGCGACGGGCAAGCGCCACCAGGTGCGGCTGCTGGCCTCGCGCCCCTCGGCGGCGGTCAAGGCGCAGGCCTGGGCGCAGGTCGTCGAGTCGGACACCCTGTCGAACGCGCTCGTCGAGGCGACGATCTCGGGCTTCGTCCAGCCCTCGCAGCGCGAGCTGATCGCCCCGTACGCGGAGAAGTACTTCGCGGCGATCGAGCGCCTGTGGGCCGAGCGGTCGATCCAGATCGGCATGGACGTGGTCCGGGGCCTGTTCCCGGGGCTCCAGGACGACCCGGCGACCCTGGCCGCCACGGACGCCTGGCTGGCCTCCCACGCGTCCTCCGCACCGGCCCTGCGGCGCCTGGTCCTGGAGTCCCGCGACGACCTGGCGCGGGCCCTGCGCGCCCAGGAGTGCGACCGCGCGGCGGAGTGACGCCCGACTGGACGCGACGGGGGCCGCGGGCTTCGGTCCGCGGCCCCCGTCGCCGTGTGCGCGGGACGGGGCCGTGCCTCATCGGCATTCGAACGCGCGTACTTTAGGGCGAGCTTGTCCCCAATTGTCGACGAACGTGTAACAGGGGTTAGGGGAGCCTTCGGAAGCGGAAGACCCCCGGCATGAACCACAACGCCCCCCTCACCCCCCGCCCCCTCCCCCTCTCCTCCCGCACCGGGAGTGCCCAGCGTCTCGCCAGTGCCGATCAGTTGAGGGCGCAGGGCTTTCCCGCCGCCGAGGTCGCCGCGCAGTGCCGGCCCGGCGGGTGGCAGCAGGTGCTGCCCGGGGTCTTCCTGCTCCGGCCGGGGCCGCCCACCAGCGAGGACCGGCTGCACGCCGCGCTGCTCTACGCCCGCCGGCCCGGGACGCTGCCGCGGCAGGGGCCGGAGGCGATGATCACCGGGCTCGCCGCCCTGACCCTGCACCGCTTCGCCTCCGCTCCCCCGCTCACCGCCCTGGAGCGGATCGACGTCCTGGTGCCGCGCACCCGGCGGCTGCGCTCGACCGGGTGGGTGCGGGTGGTGCGCGCCCCGGAGGCGCCGGAGCCCGTCCAGCTCACGGGCGTCCCCGTCGCCCCGGTCGCCCGCGCCGTCGCCGACGCGGTGTCGGGCCTCTCGGCGGCGGAGGAGGTCCGCGCGCTGCTCACCGAGGCGGTGCGCGGCGGGCACTGCGAACCGAGCGCGGTCGTACGGGAGTTGAGCCGGGCCCGGCTGCTCTCCCGGCCGCACGTGGCGGACGCGGTGGACGCCCTGCTCACCGAGGGGCGCTCGCTCTCCGAGGAGCGGCTGTACGCGCTGGTGCGGGAGTTCGGGCTGCCGGACCCGCTGTGGAACGTGGACCTGCGGCTGCCGGGCGGCCCGCACCTGGGCGGGGTGGACGCCTACTGGCCCGACCAGGCGGTGGCCGTCGAGCTGGACACCCGGGCGCCCCGGCAGGACGACGACGCGCTGTGGTCCGAGTACACCCGCAAGCGCGAGCACCTGGAGCGGCTCGGCATCACGGTCGTCCACCTCACCCCGCGCAAGCTGCGCGAGGCGAGGGACCAGCAGGCCACCGTGGTCCGTACGGCCCTGATGGCCGCGCCGGACCGGCACCCCGCCGCGTACGTCGTCGTCCTGCCCCGGTGAGGGTTACGGCCGGGGGGAGGTGCCGCAGAACTCGGCCTCCAGGACGGCGCCGCTGTCGCCCGTCCAGTCGGCGTTGAAGTTCAGGGCGAGGGAGTGCTCGCCGTCGCGGGTGACCCGGCCCTCGGTGGAGGAGCCGTGGATGCCGCCGCTGTGGCCCCAGATCTCCTTGCCGCAGCTCAGCTTCTCCTCCATGATCCCGAGCCCGTACCGGATCTGCGGCACGTCCGGGGAGACCGGGACGGTGGTGGTCAGCTCCCGCATCTCCGCCCTCGGCAGCAGCCGGCCCTTGAGGAGGGCGCGGTAGAAGGTCTGGAGGTCGTTCGAGTCGGAGATGATCTCGCCCGCCGCCCCGGCCACGGACGGGTTGAGCCGGGAGACGTCGTGGACGGGCGCGTCCGGGTCCTGGGACAGCTTGGACCAGGCCGGGCTGCTGGGCTCCGGCATCGACGGGCGGGTGCCGGGGACGCTGGTGCCGCGCAGCTTCAGGGGCTTGATGATCCGGTTCTCGACGGCCCTGCCGTAGGGGCGGCCGGTGACCTTCTCGATCACCATGCCGGCGAGGACGTAATTGGTGTTGGAGTAGCTCCAGCTCGTGCCGGGCGGGAAGTCGGCGGGGTGGGACAGCGCCACGTCGACGAGCTGCCGCGGGGTCCAGGTGTCGTAGCGGTGCTCCAGGAAGCCGGGGCCGAAGACCCTCTCCTGGAAGGCGGGGTCGGACGTGACGTCGTGGACGCCGCTGGTGTGGTTGAGCAGCTGGCGGACGCTGATCCTGCGGCCGTCGTGGCCGTTGCCCCGGACGACGCCGGGCAGCCACTTCTCGACCGGGTCGTCGAGGTCGATCCTGCCCTCGGCCTGGAGCTGGAGAAGGACGGTGGCGACGAAGGTCTTGGTGAGGGAGCCGATCCGGTAGTGGTCGTCGCCGCCGCGCTCGCCGGCGGTGCCGGTCCAGTTCCTCCGCCCGTCGCGGGCCTGCGCGACGACGCCGGGCACGCCCGCGTCGACCTGGGCCCGGAGCGCCCGCTGCGTGGCCGCGTGGTCGCGCTGCCGGGGCTCGGGGGCCGCGAGGGCGGGGGTGGCGAGGGCGGTGGCGGTGAGGCCCGCCACGAGGGCGGCGGCGACGGCGGTGCGGAGGCTACGGGTGGTGCGTACGGCTGGCATGCGGACTCTCCTGGACTCTGCCGGGCTCTGCACGGCGTGTGCTGCGCGTGCTGCGGTCGGCGGGCAGGACCCGGCGGGGTGCGGGGAGGGTTGAGCGGTCCGGGGACGGTTGAGCCGTTTTCAGCCGTTCGGCGGGAGGGCGGGGTCGCGCGGCACGCTCAGCCGGGAGCGGCCGGTCGGGGGCCGCTCCCGCCACAGGTCGAGGCCGATGCCGACGAGTTCGACGCGGGGCAGGCCGGGGACGGCGGAGAGCGGGTGCCAGGCGGCCAGGTCGGTGGAGCCGCCGGTCTCGTGGCGCAGCTCGCCGCCGGTGATCCGGGCCTCGTAGACGATCCGGAGGCCCTGGAAGTCGCCGGGGCTCGCGAAGCGGCGCGGCCGGCCGCGCCGGACGGAGTCGATGCCGAGGAGGGCGACGGGTTCGGCGGCGTATCCGGTCTCTTCCCCGACCTCCCGGACCACGGTCCGGGAGGGTTCCTCGCCGTGGTCCGTGCCGCCGCCCGGCAGGGTCCACAGCTTGCCGCCGTCGCCCGCCGCCCGGCGGGCGAGCAGGATCTCGTCGTCCCGGACGCACACGGCGTAGGACGGCATCCTCAACTCCTTTCCCATGCACCGGGGTTAGAGCCAGTACGTGGGGTACGTCCGCCCCGTCGCGGGGGCGGCCGCGAGGCCGGCGGCGACCAGGAGGAGGCAGGCGAGGGCGAGAAGGCCGAGAAACGACCAGAGGGGCGGGTCCTGGAGGGCGACGACGACGGCCGTGGCGGCGGCGGGCGAGTGCGGGGCGCGGGCGAGGGCCATCACGCCGAGGGCGAGGCCGCCCGCGACGGCGGCGCCCCACGGTCCCGGCCCGGCCACGGCCAGGACCGCGAACCCGGTGAGGGCGGAGAGGAGTTGGCCGCCGACGACCGAGCGGGGCTGGGAGAGCGGCAGGTCGGGAGCGCCCGCCACGAGCGCGGCGCTCGCGGCGAGCGGCGGGATCAGCAGGGGCTGGTGGAGGAGGGCGCCCACCGCGACCAGGAGGAGGAGCACGGCGACCGCGGCGGCGGTGGCACCGAGGAGGACGCGGGGGCGGGGGCGGGCGGGTGGCCGGGGGCGGGGCGCGGACGCCGCGGGCGCGGCGGAAGGTCGAAGGGCTTCGGGGACTTCGGGGACTTCGGAGGCCTCTGCGGCCGGGGTAGTGGGCACGGGGTCCTCGGGGTCGGCGGTCGCGGTGGGGCCCGGCCGGGGCGCCACGGGCCCCTGGGGTCGCAGGGGCCCGTGGCGCCGCGGCCGCGGCCGTGGTCGGGTCGGGTCGGGTCGGGTCGGGTCGGGTCGGGTCGTCAGGGTGTGGCCGGGTTGGCCGGGGAGTACTCCGGGGGCGACCAGCGCAGGGGGCTGGCGCCCGGCGTCTCCACCACGCGGTCGGCGCGGAAGCGGACCACGCGTTCGTCGGGGCCGTACTCGGCGTGCGCGTGGCCGGTGAGCTGGAGGGTCGTGCCGGTCTCCCAGTCCAGGAAGAGCAGGCCGGCGCGGCCGTCCGACTCCAGGTTGCCCAGGGTCAGGAACATCGCGTTGCCCGGGTAGTCCCGCCAGCTCAGCTCCCGGGGCCCCTCGACCCGGACGAAGCCGGGGTTGCCGCCCCGGTGGCTCGTGTCGGCGCCGTCGGGGGCGGCGGTGGCCACGAAGAAGGTGTCCGCCGCCCGGACGCGGGCCGCCTGGGCGGGGGTGAGCGCCTCGCCGCGGGCGGCGCCGGTTCCGGAGCCCGCGGGCTCGGAGCCGTACCACTCCCTCTTCTGGAGGTACTTGGGGCAGTTGGAGAAGACCTGATCCGCCTCGACGGTGAAGCCGCGACCGCTGGGCCGGGCGGTGCCGTTGAGGCGCATGCGGCGGCGGGTGCGGGGGTCGAGGGCGAGGGTGCCGACGGGGGTGCCGGCCGGGGTGATCGCGCCGGCGAGCGGGTCGTGGGCGGGGACGCCGCCGGCGACGGAGACGGTGTGCGGGCCCGTGGCGCGGGCGAAGCCGGGCGCGCCGGCGAGCAGGCTCGCCCAGACGCGCCCGCAGGCGTCCGCCGCGCCGATCACCAGCATCGGCTGGGCCTCCAGGAAGGCGGCGGCGACCGGGCGGATGCCGGAGCCGACGGAGCGGCCCACGTGGTCGGCGAGGTCGCGGACGCCGACGCGCTCCTGCACGGCGAGCGATCCGGGGTGATAGGCGTCCATGGGGCTCCTCCGGGGTGCGGGGCGGTCCGTCGTCTAGAAGAAGCCGCAGGCGGGGGCCGAGCCCGACGGGGCCGGGGCCGTTTCGGCGCCCTTCGGGACCGAGATCTCCAGACGGGTGCCGTCGGGGTCGTGGAAGAAGATGCCGCCGGAGGCCGCGCCCTCCCGGTGGGCGACGACGCCCTCGTACGCGAAGGTGGCGCCGCGCGCGGTGAGCGCGGCCTCGGCGGCGCGGACGTGGTCGAGGGACTCGGCCTCGAAGGCGAGGTGGTGGAGGCCGGGGCGGCCGGAGTCGTAGGCGCCCTCGGCCTGCCGCCAGAGGGCGATCACCAGGCGGCCGTCCCGGCCGAGGAAGGCGTACTCCTTCCCCTCGTCCGTCTCCCCCTCCGCGCTCCTCCCGATGACCTCGAAGCCGAGCACGTCGGCGTAGAAGGCGAGCGAGCGCTCCAGGTCCGTGACGTTGATGCCGACGTGGTGGGTGGTGAGCGTGCCGATCGCGGACATGACGGTTCCCTCCCGTACGGGCCGCCCCGTGCGGGCTAACCCTCTAACTCGACTTTAAGGGTTAGCCGGAGCGAACGTCAACCGCTCACGTACTCTTGAGGGGTTAGCCCCCGGAGGAAGGTGCCCGCCCATGACCGCCGTCGACCCCCGGCCGCTCACCGGTGAGCCCGTCTCCCTGGACCTGCTCAACACCCGCTGGAACGAGGAGGGCGTCCGCCGGGACCTGCTCACCGACGTCGAGGGGCTCGCCGTCTGGCTCGCCGCCAACGGCCTGGAGGGGCGGTTCGCCGCCGACGCCGCCACCCTGCGTCACACCCTCACCGCCCGGGACGCGCTCGCCGCGCTCGTCGACCGCCCCGGCGACCCCGCCGCCACCGCCCGCGTCGACACCGTCCTCGGCCGCGGCCGCATCCGGGCCACGCTCACCGCCGAGGGCCCCGGCGAGGAGGCCGAGTTCGCCGACCCCGCGTGGGGGCCGGCCTGGACCGCCGCCCGCGACTACCTCGACCTGCTGCGCACCGCGCCCGACCGGATCCGGGCCTGCGCCCACGAGGCGTGCATCCTGCACTTCTTCGACACCTCGCGGAACGGCACCCGCCGCTGGTGCTCGATGGCGGTCTGCGGCAACCGCGCCAAGGCCTCCCGGCACTACGCCCGCGCCAAGGAATGACCCCATGACGCACCGCGGCGGCCCACCGGTCAACCGGTGAGCCGCCGTGCGGAGTTCATCTGCGGCGCTAGCCCCGCCCGGAGCCGTGCCGCCGCGTCCGGAGATGGTTCCGGACGAGAAGCGCGATCACCGCCACCAGGAGGAGGAGCGACGCTCCGATCTCCAGGGGGCCGAAACGCTGCCCCGCGAGCGCGACGAGCGCGGCGAAGAGACCGACCGTCAACAAGACGCCGCCGATGAGCTTGGTCATGATCTCCGACCTACTTGTCTAGAGGGCGGCACCGGTGAACGAAGTGGCACCGGAGCCCGTCATCTTAATCTTCACCCAAGGGTAGTTGTACGCGTACGTGCCGTACACGGGCGCCACGAGGGCTATCTTGTGCTTCATGTAGGAGTACGCCGTCGAAGCCGAAAGCTTCGTCGCGGTGTTGGCTATGCGTCCCTGGTCGTCGACGACGCTCGACTCGTTGCTCAGGTAATCGCCGCGCGTCCCCCAGGCGGTGACCTTTCCACCCGCGTACTTGAAGTTGGCGTAGTGGACGTACCGGTAGATGACGCTGCCGAGGTAGCTGTAGTTGGTTTCCGTCACCTTGGCCAGCTTCCACCTGCCGGCGGCCACTCTGGTGCTGAATCCCGTACCGCCCGAGGCACCCTCTTCCGGCACCTCCACGAGGTCGCCCGTGGAGGTGTTTCCCCCGTTGGTCCACGAGCTGACGAGAGCCTTCGTCTCCGTCGAGTTCATGGTGACGTCGTCGAGGTTGTCGTACGTGCCGTCCGGAAGGATGTTGTAGTTCAGGGTCTGGTAGGCGACTTCCGGGCCGTCCGCACCCATGTTGACCCACGGGCAGGGAATCTGCTCGGAGAGCGCCGGGTCCCGCTCGTAGACGAGTTTGCAGTCGGCGATGCTCCCGGAGGCGTCGGCGATGCGCTGAAGGGCGGCGGCGACCTCGGGGTCGGCCGTTCCAGCGGCTTGGGCCGTCGGAACGGCTCCCGCCGTCAGAGCGACCGCGGCGGCGGCCACCACCAGACGGCCGACGCGTCGCCGAGCGGAACCACTGAACTTCGACATGGCTGTACCAACCTCACTGAGAAGCCTGGGGAGACATCCCGCCGGGAGTTCGAGCGAACCGTTTCGGCGGGGCCTCTCTGACGCCTCAAAGCCTCGTCCAGACCGGCGTCGCGCCGCTATTGAACCTTCGGCATAGCCCGAACGGGAAGGTGCTCGCGCAGCGCAGCACCACGGGGCCATCTCGCTCCCGGGGCGGGAAAGGCGCACCGACACGGATGCAGGTGCCAGACCGCCGCGACCGCCGCAGCGGTACGGCTCTCGAGACCGAGCTTCAACAGAATTCTTCCGACATGCGACTTCACCGTCCCCTCGGAAACCCCCAGACGGCGGGAGATCGAATGGTTCGTGTCTCCGGTCGCCAACAGCGCGAGCACCTCGTGCTCACGCTCGGACAGTTGCCCCATTCGCTGGACTGCCGAACCGAGATCAATCGAGTGATCCATTTCCGCACCCTTTCTCAAGGACCCCAGATACCACTTTCTTCTCCGTCCGTGACCGGATTTCCCGGAGCACTTCCGGAAGCTACGACGCCACCTCCCGAAAACTGCTGAGGAACCTGCGAGAGCGGCGCCGTCAGCATCAGGAGAAACATTCCGAGTACGATCGGAAGCTTTGCGCGGAACATGGTGGATCCCCCCAGGATCGACGAGAGCGGGAACGGCATCCCTCAACCGGTGCCACCACATATGTTTCCGCGCGGCTCCCCTACCAGGAAGGCCCGGCGGCTGGACTCAAGTGGCCCTGACCCAAAGGGTCCGCGGCCCTCACGGACACTGCGGGCCGGCCAGCAGGCGTTTGTAGAACTCGGCCA
This sequence comes from Streptomyces sp. NPDC088915, assembly GCF_044749825.1. Lineage (NCBI taxonomy): Bacteria > Bacillati > Actinomycetota > Actinomycetes > Kitasatosporales > Streptomycetaceae > Streptomyces > Streptomyces sp. NPDC088915. Next base: position 387,177 of record NZ_JBIVIR010000002.1, on the reverse strand, counting down.
CGAACGCCGCCTCACATGTGACGAGCTCCCAACTGGCGGCCAAGCCCTCTGGCATGAGGACACGCAGGCAGGCGGTCTCCGCCGCTCGTTCCGCCTCCACCAGATTGCGTGCCGCCACGAAGAGCCCGAGAACGGGGATGCCCGGCAGGTCGTCGTGGAGGACCACGTGCTCAATGCTGGCCGGTTCGACTTCCTGACGGCAGATCTCCTCCTCGAACCTCTCGGGAAGGGACACTTCCCCCTTCGCCCGGAGTCGTGCGTGAATGAGGTACATGCCGCACGACACTGCCAAGCGAGGACGTCCACGACCAGACGATCGAGCTGGCCTTATCGGCCCTTGGCCTTAAGTGGCCGAACAAACTTGTCACCGCTCGCCGGCGTGAAAGATGATCAGGGCGCAGCATCGTGAACAGCAGAGGGGGGAACCTTGCTGGAAGCCATTGGACTCGACAAACAGGCAGAAAGCGTGTACCGAGTCATGCTCGCGGATCCGACCATTCGACTGCCGGAACTGGCCCGGAGCCTCGGCGAGGCGGAGGACACCGTCCGCAGGGCACTCGAACGCCTGAGCAGGCTCGCACTCGTCGGACCGGACCTGGAGGGCGGCAGTCGTGCCGTGAGGCCCGAGGTCGGCATCGAGAGGCTGCTCGCCCGTCAGCAGGCGGAACTGGCGGAGCGCCGCCAACAGATCGAAGAGTCGCGCATCGCCGCGGCCCGGCTCATCTCGGAATGCTCCAGCCTCGTCCAGGACACGGAGGACCCGGCCACGGAACGGCTGATCGGCATCGACGCGATACGCGATCGCATCGGCGCCCTCACCCGTCAGGTCGAAGAGGAGATCATGACCTTCGCGCCGGGAGGGGCGCAGCGTCCGGCCGATCTGGCGGTGGCGAGGACCGTGGACCGACCCATGCTCGAACGTGGGGTGCGCATGCGCACTCTGTGGTTGGACAGCATCCGCAACGACCAGCCCACGCTGGACTACGCAACGTGGCTGCACTCACTGGGCGGCCGGGCGAGGACCGTGCCCACCCTGCCCGTACGGATGATCATCATGGACCGGAAGCACGCCGTCCTGCCGATGGACACCTCCGATGCCACGATCGGCGCCATCGTGTTGCACAGCCAGGGGACGGTCGCCGCGTTGTGCGCCCTTTTCGACACGACCTGGGAACGAGGCATGCCCCTGGGGCACTCCCACACCCTCGACGATCGCGGTCTCTCTCCGCAAGAAGCCGAATTCCTGAGGCTCTTGGGGCAGGGGCTCACCGACCAGGCCATCTCCGTGCGTCTCGGGGTGTCCCATCGCACGGCCCGTCGAGTGGCCGCGGGCCTGATGGAGAAGCTGGATGCACGCAGCCGCTTCGAGGCCGGCCTCAAAGCGGGCGAACGCGGCTGGCTGCGCTCCGGGGACTGAGGCCGGACTTGACCACCTTGGAAACCGTTCGTCCTCGATGACGCATGTTCCACGGTGGCGGATGTACGCCATCGCCGCATTCCGCTGCCTTGCAACACTCCCCAAACACAGGTGACTTGCGAAAGGCTGAGCGGTCATCCGGGACCGATATCCGGACCCTCTCCTTCACAGACAGGGATGCACATGGCCACCCCCCAGACCCAGGGCCCCATAGCCCGGTCCTCGGTGCCCGGACGGAGACGGGCGGCGCGCGTCGCGGCCGCCGCCGGTCTCGTCGCCGCGCTCGTCGCGGCCGGCACCGTGCCCGCCCTCGCCACCGACGACCCCGGGACCACTCCCCCGGTCAAGGCGTCGGACTCCGCCGACAAGCTCGGCGCCGTCGACGCCCAGCGCCTCACCGAGGCGCAGGCGAACGGCGAGGCGAACGTCACCGTCCTCGTCGCCACCGCCCCCGGCGCCACCGAGCAGGTCGCCGCCCAGCTGGACGCCGTCGCCGGCGCCTCGGTCGGCAAGCGGCAGGACGCGCTCGGCTACGTCCGCGCCACCCTGCCGACCGCCAAGGCCGAGGCCGCCATCCGGGCCGCGACCAAGCTCTCCTCGGTCCAGGCCGTCGACCTCCAGGCCGAGATCCCGCTCGACGACCCGCGCCCGGACACCGGCGGCCCGACGGGCCCCGTCGAGGGCACCACCGTCGCGAAGACGTACCCGGCCCCCGGCAAGAAGACCCCGGCGAGGAATCCGTACAACCCCTCCCACGAGACGGGCGCGGTCGACTTCGTCGAGAGCCACCCCAAGGCCGACGGCCGCGGCGTGACCATCGGCATCCTGGACTCCGGCGTCGACCTCGGCCACCCGGCCCTGCAGAAGACCACCACCGGCGAGCGCAAGATCGTCGACTGGGTGACCGCCACGGACCCGCTGACCGAGGGCGACGCCACCTGGCAGCCGCAGATCACCACGGTCGCCGGCCCCGTCTTCACCGCCTCCACGCAGAGCTGGAAGGCCCCGGAGGGCTCGTACCGGTTCAGCCGCTTCACCGAGTCGATCACCGCGGGCGGTGACCCGGCCGGTGACGTCAACCGGGACGGCGACACCACCGACGTCTTCGGCCTGCTGTACGACCCGGCCGCCGGGACCGTCCGCGTGGACGCCGACCAGAACAACGACTTCACGGACAACGCGCCGATGAAGCCGTACAAGGACGGGTTCCAGATCGGGTACTTCGGCACCGACGACCCGGCCACCGAGGTCGTCGAGAAGACGCCGTTCGTCGTGGAGATCCGCAAGGACGTCCCGATGGACCCGCTGAAGGGCGACTGGATCGGCAAGAAGGCCGACTTCGTCAACATCGGTCTCGTCGAGTCCTCGCACGGCACCCACGTCGCCGGCATCACCGCCGCCCACGGCCTCTTCGGCGGCCGGATGAACGGCGCGGCCCCCGGCGCGAAGATCGTCTCCTCGCGCGCGTGCACCTGGACCGGCGGCTGCACCAACACCGCCCTCACCGAGGGCATGACGGACCTCGTCGTCAACCGCGGCGTCGACATCGTCAACATGTCGATCGGCGGCCTGCCGCAGCAGAACGACGGCGACAACGTCCGCGCCCGCCTCTACACCCGCCTGATCGACCAGTACGGCGTCCAGCTGGTCATCTCGGCCGGCAACTCGGGCCCCGGCATCAACACGATCGGCGACCCCGGCCTGGCCGACAAGGTCCTCTCGGTCGGCGCGGCCGTCTCCAAGGAGACCTGGGCCGCCAACTACGGCTCGGCCGTCGACAAGAAGTACGCCATGTTCCCCTTCTCCTCGCGCGGCCCCCGCGAGGACGGCGGCTTCACCCCGACGATCACCGCCCCCGGCTCGGCCGTGAACACCATCCCGACCTGGCTGCCGGGCGCCGGCCTCGCCGAGTCGGGTTACGCGCTGCCCGCCGGCTACGGCATGCTCAACGGCACCTCGATGTCCTCGCCGCAGGCGGCGGGCGCGAGCGCGCTGCTGATCTCGGCCGCCAAGCAGAAGGGCATCGAGCTCTCCCCGCTCACCCTGCGCACGGCGCTGACCTCCACCGCCCGGCGGATCCCCGGTGTCGCCGCGCACGAGCAGGGCGCCGGCCGCATCGACATCGAAGAGGCGTGGGAGTCCATCAAGGACGGCGCCACGGCCCACGACTACACGGTGCAGGCCCCGGTCGACACCGTGATCTTCCCGGCCCCGCGCACCGGCACCGGCGTGTACGACCGCGAGGGCGACCTCAAGGTCGGCCAGAAGCGGGTCTACGACGTCGTCGTCACCCGCACCAGCGGCCCGGACCGCCCGGTCCGGCACGACCTGGACCTCAAGTACAACGACGGCACCTTCCGCATCGTCAGTGACGACCGGATCTACCTGCCGCTGAACAAGCCGGTCACCGTCAGGCTCCAGGCCAAGGCGTCCTCCGCGGGCGTGCACAGCGTCATCCTGGAGGCCGACGACGAGCGCACCGAGGGCGTCGACAAGCAGATCCTCGCCACCTCGGTCGTCGCGAGCGACCTGACCGCCCCGGTCTACGGCTACACCGCCAGGGGCTCCGTGCAGCGCAACAGCACCACCTCCCACTTCGTCACCGTGCCCCCGGGCGCCAAGACGCTGGAGGTCTCGCTGTCCGGTCTGAAGGAGAAGAGCCAGACCCGGTTCATCGCGATCCACCCGGTCGGCGTCCCCGTCGACCCGACCGCGACCACGGGCTGCTACCCGCACTACAACCCGGCCAACACCTGCCGTCCGGACCTGCGCTCCTACCCGGACCCGACGCTGGGCGTCTGGGAGGTCGAGGTCGAGGCCCGCCGCACGTCGCCGGACCTGGACAACCCGTACACGCTGGGCGTCGCGGCCCTCGGCGTCGACTTCGACCCGGCCGTCCAGACCGTCCCGGAGGCGAAGGTCGGCACCCCGGCCCCCGTCCAGTGGAAGGTCACCAACCGCTTCGCGGGCATCGAGGGCACCCTCAAGGGCGGTTCCCTCGGCTCCCAGAAGACCGAGACGCCGACCATCCTGAACAAGCAGAAGCACACCCGGACCGTCACCATCGGCGAGGGCGTCGAGCGGCTCGACATCGGCATCGGCAACACCTCCGACAAGGCCGCCGACCTCGACCTGACCGTGTCGCTCAACGGCAAGCAGGTCGCGCAGGCCGCCGACGGCGACTCGGAGGAGGCCGTCTCCCTGGTGAAGCCGGCCGCGGGCACGTACACCGTCGTGATCGACGGCTACTCGGTCCAGGCCGCGGGCGGCACCACGTACGACTACAAGGACGTGTACTACTCGTCCGCCCTCGGCACCGTGAAGGTCGACGGCTCGAAGCCGGCCGCCCTGCCCAACGGCGGGTCCGCCACGGTGACGGCCGAGGTCCTCGTCGCCGGTGCCGCTCCCGAGGGACGCCAGTTCTTCGGCGAGGTGCAGCTGGTCAACGCCCGCGGCACCGTCGCGGGCACCGGCAGCGTCCTGATCGGCGCGGTCACTCCGTAACACCGTGTGACGGGGAGGGGCGGGTGCCGGTTCCGGTGCCCGCCCCTCCCCCGTTCTCGTCCCGGTCCTCGGACAATGGATTGGACAAGGCGGCCGTGGTCGCCCGCATGATGGAAGGGCAGCACCCCGCCCGTACGTCCCCATGAGCACGCAGGAGTCCCCGTGAAGGTCGGAATCGTCGGAGCCACCGGTCAGGTCGGCACAGTCATGCGCAGCATCCTGACCGAGCGCGCGTTCCCGCTCGACGAGCTGCGGCTCTTCGCCTCCGCGCGCTCCGCCGGCACCGTCGTGGACGGCATCACGGTCGAGGACGCCTCCACCGCCGACTACACCGGTCTGGACATCGTGCTCTTCTCCGCCGGCGGCGCCACCTCCAAGGCCCTCGCCGAGAAGGTCGCCTCCCAGGGCGCCGTCGTGATCGACAACTCCTCCGCCTGGCGCCGCGACCCCGAGGTCCCCCTCGTGGTCTCCGAGGTGAACCCGCACGCGGTCAAGGACCGCCCCAAGGGGATCATCGCCAACCCGAACTGCACCACGATGGCCGCGATGCCGGTCCTCAAGCCGCTCCACGAGGAGGCCGGGCTCGTCGCGCTCGTCGCCACCACCTACCAGGCCGTCTCCGGCTCGGGCGTGGCCGGTGTCGCCGAGCTGGACGGGCAGGTCAGGGCCGTCGCCGAGGGCGCCGCCGCGCTCGCCCACGACGGCGGGGCCGTCGACTTCCCCGAGCCCGGCGTCTACAAGCGCCCGATCGCCTTCAACGTGCTGCCGCTCGCCGGTTCGATCGTCGACGACGGCTCCTTCGAGACCGACGAGGAGCAGAAGCTCCGCAACGAGTCCCGCAAGATCCTGGAGATCCCGGAGCTCAAGGTCTCCGGCACCTGCGTGCGCGTCCCGGTCTTCTCCGGCCACTCCCTCCAGGTCAACGCCCGCTTCGAGCGCCCGATCGGCGTCGAGCGCGCCCACGAGCTGCTGAAGGGCGCCGAGGGCGTCGAGCTGTCCGAGATCCCGACCCCGCTCCAGGCGGCCGGCAAGGACGCCTCGTACGTCGGCCGCATCCGCGTGGACGAGACCGTCGAGAACGGCCTCGCGCTCTTCGTCTCCAACGACAACCTGCGCAAGGGCGCGGCGCTGAACGCCGTGCAGATCGCGGAGCTGGTCGCGGCCGAGCTCAAGGGCTGACGACCCCGCGGGGCGCGTACGGCCGGAGGGGCGGTTTCCCGTGGTGGGAGCCGCCCCTCCGGCGCGTCCGCGCGTGGCGGGGCCCCTCCTTCGAACCGGACGGCCGAACGGCGGCGGACCGTGGAAATGTGCCGTGCGCCACGGAGCCGCCCCGTGGAAGGATGGGCCCAATCGTCATGAAACAGAGGAGTTGACCGGGTGCCTGGTACGAACCTGACCCGTGAAGAGGCCCGGCAGCGGGCGGCGCTGCTGACCGTGGACGCGTACGAGGTCGAACTCGACCTCTCCGGTGCGCAGGAGGGCGGCACCTACCGGTCCGTCACCACCGTCCGCTTCGATTCCGCCGAGGCGGGCGCCGAGACCTTCATCGACCTCGTCGCCCCCGCCGTCCACGAGGCCGTCCTGAACGGGCACGCCCTGGACGTCGCCGCCGTCTTCCGCGACTCGCGGATCGCCCTGCCGCACCTGCGGGAGGGCCGCAACGAGCTCAAGGTCGTCGCGGACTGCGCGTACACCAACACCGGTGAGGGCCTGCACCGGTTCGTCGACCCGGTCGACGACCAGGCCTATCTGTACACCCAGTTCGAGGTGCCGGACGCGCGGCGCGTGTTCGCCTCCTTCGAGCAGCCCGACCTCAAGGCGACCTTCCGGTTCACCGTGAAGGCCCCGGCCGGGTGGAAGGTCATCTCGAACTCGCCGGCGCCGGAGCCGAAGGACGACGTGTGGGCGTTCGAGCCCACGCCCCGGATCTCCACGTACATCACGGCCCTGATCGCCGGTCCGTACCACTCGGTGCACTCCACGTACGAGAAGGACGGGCAGACCGTCCCGCTCGGCATCTACTGCCGTCCGTCGCTCGCCGAGTTCCTCGACGCGGACCACATCTTCGACGTCACGCGCCAGGGCTTCGACTGGTTCCAGGAGAAGTTCGCGTACGACTACCCCTTCGCCAAGTACGACCAGCTCTTCGTGCCGGAGTTCAACGCGGGCGCGATGGAGAACGCCGGCGCGGTCACCATCCGCGACCAGTACGTCTTCCGCTCGAAGGTGACGGACGCGGCGTACGAGCGGCGGGCCGAGACCATCCTGCACGAGCTCGCCCACATGTGGTTCGGCGACCTCGTGACCATGGAGTGGTGGAACGACCTGTGGCTGAACGAGTCGTTCGCCACCTACACCTCGGTCGCCTGCCAGGCCGCCGTGCCCGGCACCCGCTGGCCGAACGCCTGGACCACCTTCGCCAACGCGGAGAAGACCTGGGCCTACCGCCAGGACCAGCTGCCCTCCACGCACCCGATCATGGCCGACATCAACGACCTGGAGGACGTGCTCGTCAACTTCGACGGCATCACGTACGCCAAGGGCGCCTCGGTCCTCAAGCAGCTCGTCGCCTACGTCGGCCAGGACGAGTTCTTCAAGGGCGTGCAGGCGTACTTCAAGGCGCACGCCTTCGGCAACACGCGCCTGTCGGACCTGCTGGGCGCCCTGGAGAAGACCTCCGGCCGCGACCTGACCGCCTGGTCGAAGGCGTGGCTGGAGACGGCCGGCATCAACGTCCTGCGCCCGGAGATCGAGACCGACGCGGACGGGACCGTCACGGCCTTCGCGGTCCGCCAGGAGGCCCCGGCGCTGCCCGTCGGCGCCAAGGGCGAGGCGGTCCTGCGTCCGCACCGGATCGCGATCGGCTCCTACGACCTGGACGAGACCGGTCGCCTCGTGCGCACCGACCGCCTGGAGCTGGACATCGCGGCGGACGGGCGGACCGAGGTGCCGCAGCTCGTCGGCAGGAAGCGCCCGGCGGTCGTCCTCCTCAACGACGACGACCTGTCGTACGCCAAGGTCCGCCTGGACGACGTGTCCCTGGCCAACGTCACCGCGCACCTGGGCGACTTCGCCGAGTCGCTGCCGCGCGCGCTGTGCTGGGCCTCGGCCTGGGACATGACCCGCGACGGCGAGCTGGCCACCCGCGACTACCTGGAGCTGGTGCTCTCGGGCATCGCCAAGGAGTCCGACATCGGCGTGGTGCAGTCGCTCCAGGGCCAGGTCAAGGCGGCCCTCGACCTGTACGCGGCGCCGCAGTGGCGCGAGGCCGGGCTCTCCCGCTGGACCGAGGCGACGCTCGCGCACCTGCGCGCGGCCGAGCCGGCGAGCGACCACCAGCTGGCGTGGGCGCGCGCCTTCGCGGCGACCGCCCGCACCCCGCAGCAGCTCGACCTGCTCGCGGCCCTCCTGGAGGGGCGCGAGACGATCGAGGGCCTGGCGGTGGACACCGAGCTGCGCTGGGCGTTCGTGCAGCGGCTCGCGGCGACCGGGGAGTACGACGAGGCGGAGATCGCGGCCGAGCTGGAGCGCGACCGCACGGCGGCGGGCGAGCGGCACGCGGCGACCGCGCGGGCGGCCCGTCCGACGGAGGCGGCGAAGGCGGAGGCCTGGGCGTCGGTCGTCGAGGACGACAAGCTGGCGAACGCCGTGCAGGAGGCCGTGATCGGCGGCTTCGTCCAGTCCGACCAGCGCGAGCTGCTCGCCCCGTACACGGCGAAGTACTTCGCGGCGGTCAAGGGCGTCTCGGAGACCCGCAGCCACGAGATGATCCAGCAGATCGTGGTCGGCCTCTACCCGACGCTCCAGGTCTCGCAGGAGACCCTGGACGCGACGGACGCCTGGCTGGAGGAGCACCGGCCGGCTCCGGCGCTGCGGCGCCTGGTGACGGAGTGCCGCGCGGGCGTCGAGCGCGCCCTGAAGGCGCAGGCCGCGGACTCGGCGGCGGCCGTCTGAGAGCGGTGGGCCGTACGTGAGAAGGGGCGCCCTCCCCGGTGGGGCGCCCCTTTTCCGTGCCCGGCGGTCAGCCGCCGAGGGCCGTGTACCGGGCGCGCAGGTCGGCCGCGCCCTGTTCCGTCAGGGTGCCGTGGAGGCGCATCCGGGCGACGCCGCCGTCGGGGAAGGCGTCCAGGCGCACGTGGGTGACGACGGCCCGCGCGGGCAGCTTGAAGCGGTGCGGGGTGTCGGGCTGGAGCCGGGTCCTGGGGATGATCTCGAACCACTCGCCGCTCTCGCCGTTGCGGCCCTGGAGGGCGATCCAGCCCGCCGAGTTGCCCTTGAGGTAGGCGGTGTCGATCTCGACGGCGCGGACGGCGCCCTGGGCGGCGAGCCGGAAGCGCACCCAGTCGTTGGTGTCGCGGACCCGGCGGCGGCGGTTCTCCCAGCCGTCGTCCATCTTGCGGGAGGTGCCGGGCAGGATGATCTGGGTGGGCGAGGAGTAGAACCGGTCCGAGGCGTCCTCGTACGTGCCGCCGTTCAGTACGGAGACCAGGTCGAGGGTGCCGAGGAGCTCCAGCCACTCGGGGTCGGGCACGACCTCGCCGTGGACGCGGAGGCGGGCGACGCCGCCGTCGGGGTGCTGGCGGAGGCGGACGTGGGTGAAGCGGCGCTCCACGTCGATCGCGAAGCCGTTGGCGGCGTGGCCGCGGACGGGGGTGGGCGGGACGAGCTCCTCCCACTTGGCGTCGAGGAGTTCGGCGGGGCTCGGGCTGCCCTCGACGGCGGTGGCCTGGACCGACACCTTCTGCGGGTAGTTGCCGCGGAAGTGGGCGGTGTCGACGACGATCCCCCGGACGACGCCGGGGGCGCCGAGGCGGACGATCGCCCAGTCGTGGTCCTCGGGGGCGGGGAAGACGTGCTCGGCGTCGGCGCCGCGGCGGCGGCGGGTCTCCCAGCCGTCCATGATCTTGCCCTTGTGTCCGAAGCGCTCGGGGTCGAAGACGGCGCGCTCGCGGACGAGGAGGTTCTCCCGCTCGGCGAAGAACTCGTCGTTGGCGGCGACGACTCCGGCGCCGAGGCGGCGGTCGGCGAGGTCGACGAGCTCGGTGAACGGGAAGTCCCCGGCGCGGTAGTCGGCGTAGGGGTCTCCGCCGGCGTAGGGGGCGGCGTCGTTGGCGTGCGGGTCCTGGTTCGTGTCGAAGTCGCTCATGGATCGACCTTCCCGCGTCGCCGCCGTCCAGGTCCATCGAATGTTTTCGACGGTGTCGTTCAGTTCTGCTGAACGGTTTCGCGTTCCGCCGCCGCCCGGCGGAGCGCGGCCAGGACCCGGGCGACCGCCGGGCCCTCCTCCGCCCCGCCGCGCACCGCCGCGACGACGTGGCGGCGGGGCTGGTCGGCGGAGAGGACGCGCATGACGACCCCGCCGGCTCCACCGACTCCACTGCCGCCCCGGCGCTCGGCGGAGGCCATGCGGGGCACGAGCGCGATCCCCATCCCGGCCTCGACCATGGCGAGGATCGCGGTCCAGCCCGAGGCGCTGTGGGCCTGCTCGGGCACGAAGCCGGCGGCCTCGCAGGCGGCGGTGGTGATCTCGGACCAGGGGCCGGAGCCGCCGTAGATCCAGGGTTCGGCGGCGAGGTCGGCGAGGCGCAGGCCGGGGGCGTCGGCGAGCGGGTGCCCGGCGGGCAGGGCCACGTCGAGCGGGTCGGCGAGCAGCGGCACCCGGCCGAACCGGGAGTCGCGGGCGGAGGGGGCGTGGGCGGCGAGCGAGAGGGCGAGGTCGACCTCGCCGGCCGCGAGCAGCTCGTACGCCTCCGCCGCCTCGGCCTCCCGGATCCGGACGTCGAGCCGGGGGTGGGCGGTCCGCAGGTGCCGTACGGCGGGGACGACGAGGGCGGGGACGGCGGTGGAGAAGGCCGCCACCCGCACCTGTCCGGCCTCGCCGCGCAGGTAGCCGTCGAGTTCGGCGTCGGCGCGCTCCAGTTGCGCGAAGACCGCCTCCGCGTGGCGCAGCACCAGGTGGGCGGCGTCGGTGAGCCGGACGCGGCGGCCCTGGGCCTCCAGGAGCCGGACGCCGAGCTGTCTGGAGAGGTTGGTGAGCTGCTGCGAGACGGCCGAGGGGGTCATGAGCAGGGCCTCCGCGGTCGCGGTGACGGTGCCGCGGTCGCGGAGGGTGCGGAGGATCCGGAGCTTCTTGATGTCCCACTCGGTCATGGGCGCAACCTATCGGGGCGCCTCCGAAGCCTCCGGTTCGACCGAAGCCTCCTGTTCTTTTCGTTCGGCTTCGCTGAAGGCTCCGGTCTTGTCGAAGGCTCCGGTTTCGTCGAAGGCTCCGGTCTCGTCGAAGGCTCCGGTCTCGTCGAAGGCTCCGGTTTCCGCCGGGGCCTCGGGCGGGGTTTCCGCCGACGCCTCCGGCGTACGGGGGTTCAGCTGGCCCGCCAGGGTGGCGCCGAGGGCGATCGCCATGCCGAGGAGCTGGACCGGGCCGAGCGCCTGGCCGAGCGCCGCCCAGCCGATGAGCGCGGCGGTGACGGGCGAGAGAGGGCCGAGGAGGGTGAGGGAGGAGGCGCTCAGCCGCTCGATGCCGCGGAACCAGAGGACGTACGAGAGGGCGGTGTTGCCGAGGGCCAGGTACGCGTAGCCGGCCAGGTTCGTGCCGGTCAGGGCCGGCGGGGCGCCCTCGACCAGGAGGGCGATCGGCAGGATGACGAGGCCGCCCGCGGTGAGCTGCCAGCCGACGGCGGTGAGGGCGCCGACGCCCTCGGGGCGGCCCCAGCGCTTGGTGAGGACGACGCCGGTCGACATGGACAGGGCGGAGAGCAGTCCGGCGATCACGCCGACGAGGTCGAGCGCGGCCCCGGCCTTCAGGACCACGAGGCTGACGCCGAAGGCGGCGGCGACGGCGGTGACCAGGGCCCGGACGGTGGGCCGGTCGCCCAGGAGGAGGGCGGCGAGGCCGACGACGAAGAGCGGGCCGACGGAGCCGACGACGGCGGCGACGCCGCCGGGGAGCCGGTAGGCGGCGAGGAAGAGCAGCGGGAAGAAGGCGCCGATGTTGAGGGCGCCGAGGACGGCGGCCTTCCCCCACCAGGCGCCCGTCGGGAGCTTGCGGGTGAGCGCCAGGAGCAGGAGTCCGGCGGGCAGGGCGCGCATCAGACCGGTGAAGAGGGGCCGGTCGGGCGGCAGGAACTCGGTGGTGACGTAGTAGGTGGAGCCCCAGGAGATCGGGGCGAGGGAGGTCAGGGCGACGAAGGCGGCTCTGTGGGACGTGACGGCCTGGTGGGACATGCGGTTCCCCCTGGAGACGGATGCCGGTGCGTCGGTGTTCCGGGCCGCGGGGCCCGGTCCGGCCGATTCGGCTTGGCGCTAATTAACTTAGCACTAAGCTACTTACGCACAAGCTACTTTCTTGCCGTCGCGTCCCGCGGAAAGGGAGACTGTGCGCATGGACACGAAGACCCCCGGCCCGGGCCCCGCCCACGACGCCGTCGACGCCATCACCGACCAGTGGGCGGCCGTCCGGCCCGACCTGGACACGGTCCCGATGGCCGTCTTCGGCCGGATCTACCGGCTGGCGAACGCCATGGGAGACCGGGTGACCAGGGCGTACGCGCCCCACGGCGTGGCGCGCGGGGAGTTCGACGTGCTCGCGACCCTGCGCAGGTCGGGGGAGCCGTACACGCTCTCGCCGCGCGAGCTGTCCGCCACGCTGATGATCACCACGGGCGGCATGACGGGCCGTCTCGACCGTCTGGAGAGGGCCGGGCTGCTCGGCCGCAGCCCCGACCCGAACGACCGGCGCGGGCTGCGGGTCACCCTCAGCGAGCGCGGCCGGGAACTGGTGGACCGGGCGGTCGCGGACGGCCTCGCGGAGCAGCGCGCGGCCCTGGAGGCGGCGCTCGGCGCGGAGGAGGCGGAGCAGCTGGCCGGGCTGCTGCGCAAGCTGCTCGCGACCACGGTCTGAACCGGAGGCGCGGGCACGCGGGCATGCGAAGGCGCCGCACGGTACGTCGGTACCGGGCGGCGCCTTCGACGGAGCCGGAGGAAGGAGTTACGCCTTCTTGGACTTGTCGAGCACCATCACCAGGCCGGTGATGACCAGGAACAGCACCAGCGGGGCGGCCACGAACAGGCCGAGGGTCTCGACGACCTCCAGCTTGGGGGCCGGGTCGTCACCGTCGTCGCGGGTGAGCGCGAGCGCGGGGGACGACATGAGCAGCATCATCAGCGTCGTACCGGCCGCGACGGCGCCGGCGCGCAGGGCGTTCTTCTTGTCCACGGTGCAAACGTAGCGAACGCCTAAACGCGCCGCGCGCCCGGGGGTGCCGTACGGGCGTGCAGCTCGCTCAGGAGGGCGTGCGCCCGGGGCGAGGCGGCGAGCCGCTCCAGGGTGAGCGGCTGCCCGTCGGGGCCCGCGACCGGCAGCCGCCAGTTGGGGTACTCGTCCCAGGTGCCCGGCAGGTTCTGCGGTCTGCGGTCCCCCACGGCGTCCGGAAGCCACACCCCGACCATCCGGGCCGGGGTGGCGAGCAGGTACCGGTGGACGGCCCGGATCTCGGCCTCCTCCCCCGGCCCCTCCGGGAGCAGCCCGAGCCGCTCGAACAGGCCGCGCCACTCGGCGGTCTCGGCCCGGTCCGCCGCCCGCTCGCGCTCCAGGTCGCCGGGGAGCAGCCCGAGCCGGTGCCGCAGCACGACGTGGTCGCCGGAGAGCCGGGCGGCGGTGGAGGGCAGGTCGTGGGTGGTCGCGGTGGCCACGCACTCCGCGCGCCACTCCTCGGGGGGCAGCGGGCGGCCGGTGCCCGCCCAGTCCCGCTCGAACCAGAGCACGGAGGTCCCGAACACCCCGCGCCGGGCCAGCGCCTCCCGCACCCCCGGCTCGACCGTGCCGAGGTCCTCGCCGATGACCAGGGCCCCGGCGCGGTGCGCCTCCAGGACGAGGACGGCGAGCATCGCCTCGGCGTCGTACCGGACGTACGTGCCCTCGGTGGGCTCGCGGCCCTCCGGCACCCACCAGAGCCGGAAGAGGCCCATCACGTGGTCGATGCGCAGCGCGCCCGCGTGGCGCAGGAGTTCGCGCAGGAGCCCCCGGTACGGGGCGTAGCCCGCGGCGGCGAGGGCGTCGGGCCGCCAGGGCGGCAGGCCCCAGTCCTGGCCCCGGGCGTTGAAGGCGTCGGGCGGGGCGCCGACCGACATGCCGGCGGCGAAGGCCTCCTGGCCGGCCCAGGCGTCCGAACCCTCCGGGTGGACCCCGACCGCCAGGTCGTGGACGATCCCGACCGCCATCCCGGCCTCGCGGGCGGCCCCGGCGGCGTCCGCGAGCTGCCGGTCCGTCAGCCAGGCGAGCCGGCAGTGGAAGTCGACCCGGGCGGCCAGGGCGGGATCGGCGCGCACGGCCGCCTCCGCCGCGCGCGGGGTGCGCAGCGCCTCGGGCCAGGAGCGCCAGTGGGGGCCGTGCCGCTCGGCGAGGGCCTGGTAGGTGGCGTGGTCCTCCAGGGCGCGGCCCCGCCCGGCCAGGAAGTCGTGGAAGTCGGCGCGCCGGCCGGGGCCGAGCTCCACGCCCGTGAGGAGCAGCTCCAGGGCCCGCCTCTTGACCTCCCAGACCGCGTCCCGGTCGATCAGGGCGCCCTTGCCGAGGACCCGCTCGCGCAGTTCGGCCGCGTCGGCGAGGATCCGGTCCAGCTCCTCGCGGCGCTCGGGGCCGATCAGGGCGTACTCGGGGATCTCCTCGATCCGCAGGTGGACGGGGTCCGGGAAGCGGCGCGAGGAGGGGCGGTACGGGGAGGGGTCGGCGGGCGCGCCGGGCACGCCCGCGTGGAGCGGGTTGACCTGGACGAACCCGGCGCCGTGCCGCCGGCCCGCCCAGGTGACGAGCTCGCGCAGGTCGCCGAGGTCGCCCATGCCCCAGGAGCGGGTGGAGAGCAGCGAGTAGAGCTGGACGAGGAGGCCGTACGCGCGCCGGTCCGGCCCGGGGACGCGCGCGGGGCTCACGATCAGGGTGCCGGTGGCCGTGCGTCCGTCGGGGGCCTCGGCCTCGACCGTGTGGACGCCGAGGGGCAGCTCCGACCAGTCCTCGCCGATGACGACGGCGCCGTCCTCGGTGACGACCTGGAGGCGGGTGCCGGGCGGGAGGTGGGACGGGGGGCGGAGGGGGGCGTCCTTGAGGTGCGCGGAGGGTTCTTCGCGCAGGGCGGCTCCCTCGTACGGGCCGGTCCCTTCGTACGGGCCGGACCCTTCGTGCGGGTCCGTCCCCTCGCGCGGACCGGTCCCCTCGCGTGGGCCGGCGCCGGGTCCGTCGCCCCCGTCCCCGGTCCGCCAGTGGACCAGGGTCGGGGGCAACAGGCGCTCCCGGTCGGCACGTTCCGCCGCTTCGAGGGCGGCCGCGACCGCCTCCGGCGTGGACGCGTCCACGCCCAGGGCGGCGAGGACGGCCACCACGGTGGCCTCCGGCACGGGCGCGTCACCGCCGTCGGCGGGACTGTGGACGGTGGCGACGCCGTGACGGGCGGCGAGACGGGCCAGGGTCACTTCACACTCCGGGGGACTCCGGGCCGCCCGCGTGGACGGGGGCGGTGGGTTCGCTGGTCAGATGGGCCTCCGCGGTCAGCGGGGGCTCGCTGGTGAGGGGGGACGCGTCGGGCAGCGGCGGTTCGCTGGTGAGCGGTTCGCCGACGGGCGCCGACTGCTGCGGAATCCGTATCCGTCCGTGGCGGGCGGTCGTGGTCACGGGGGTCTCCCGGTTCGTCTCGACAGGTGGGACCTGGACAACGACTGAGCCATACCCACCGCACCTCGTTTTACCGGCGGAAAGTGACGAAGTGACGTCACCCCGCCGACGACCCACCGGGCAAAGCCGACACATCGGCCCTGTGCATTGACACTCGCGTGCGACGGGTGGTGGGCTCGTGACCGACTCGTGACCAACCGGCGGAGCGGCCGGCCCCGCCGAAGGGAGACCCCCGTGCACCTCGGGCACAGCAGGCGCACCGCGACGGCCGTCGCCGCCGCGGTCATCGGCGGCCTCCTCGGCGGGGGCGTCCCGGGGGCGGCACAGGCGTTCCCGAGGGTGTCGGCGGCCCCCGCGGCTCCCGCCCCCTCGCGGGCTCCCGCGGTCCCGGCGCCTCCCGCGCCTTCACGGACCCCCGCGCACCCGACGGCCCCCGCCCCTCCCCCGGCGGGCTCCCCGGCTTCCCCGGCGAGCGCCGCCCGCGACTCCGCGCGCGTGCCCGCCGTCTGGCCCCGGCCGCAGTCCCTGGCCGGCTCCGGGCCCTCCGTACGGCTCGGGGACGAGGTGACGCTGCTCGCGGACGCCGACGCCGATCCGTACGCCCTCGCCGCCCTGCGCGGGCTGCTGCGGGCGGCCGGGGTGCGGACCGTCCACACCGGGCTGCCCGGCCGGGGCCCGGTGGTCCGGGCCGCCGGGCCCGCCGGAGAGGGCGCGGAGGAGGCGCTGACCGCCCTGGGCGTCCCCGAGCGCTTCGACCTGCCGCGCGGCGGCTACCGGCTCGCCACGGGCCGGTTCGGGGGGCGGGAGACCGTCGTCCTGGACGGGGTGGGCGAGGACGGCCTGTTCCACGCCGTGCAGACGCTGCGCCAGCTCCTCGGCTCCGGCCGCGAGGTGCCCGGGGTCGTCGTCCGGGACTGGCCCGGCACGGCCGAGCGCGGCGTCACCGAGGGCTTCTACGGGCGCCCGTGGACCCGGGAACAGCGGCTCGCGCAGCTCGACTTCCTGGGCCGGACCAAGCAGAACCGCTATCTGTACGCGCCCGGGGACGACCCGTACCGCCAGCTCCAGTGGCGGGAGCCCTACCCGGCCGCGCAGCGGGCGGAGTTCCGCGCGCTCGCGGAGCGGGCCCGCGCCAACCACGTGACGCTCGGCTGGGCCGTGTCGCCCGCCCAGTCCATGTGCCTGGCCTCGTCCGCCGACGTGGCGGCGCTGACCCGGAAGCTCGACGACATGTGGGCGCTCGGGGTGCGCTCCTTCCAGCTCCAGTTCCAGGACGCCTCGTACGACGAGTGGCACTGCTCCCGGGACGCCGACGCCTTCGGGCGCGGTCCCGAGGCCGCGGCCGCCGCCCACGCGCGCGTGGCGAACACGGTCGCCCGGCACCTGGCCGAACGGCACCCGGACGGCGAGCCGCTGACGGTGATGCCGACGGAGTACTACCAGGACGGGTCGACCGCGTACCGGACGAAGCTCGCCGAGGCGCTCGACGCGGACGTGCGGGTGGCGTGGACCGGGGTCGGCGTCGTGCCGCGCACGATCACCGGCGGCGAACTGGCCGGTGCCCGGGAGGCGCTGGACCACCCGCTGGTCACCATGGACAACTACCCGGTCAACGACTACGCGCAGGACCGGCTGTTCCTCGGCCCCGCGACGGGCCGGGAGCCGGCCGTGGCCGCCGGTTCCGCCGCCTACCTCGCCCACGCCATGGAACAGGCGGCCGCCTCCCGCGTGCCGCTGTTCACCACCGCCGACTACGCCTGGAACCCGAAGGGCTACCGGCCCGGGGAGTCCTGGCGGGCCGCCGTCGACGACCTCGCGGGCCCGGACCCGGCCGCCCGCGAGGCGCTGCGGGCGCTCGCCGGGAACGGCGCCTCCTCGATCCTCGCCCCGGCGGGCGAATCGGCCTATCTGAAGCCGCTCCTGGCCGCCTTCTGGGACGCCCGCGCGGGCGCGGACCAGGGCGCGCGGGAACGGGCGGCGCGCGCGCTGCGGGACGCCTTCACCGTGATGCGCCGGGCCCCCGAGCGGCTCACGGCCACCGCGGGCGGCGCCCTCGACGACGAGACGGGGCCGTGGCTGGAGCAGCTCTCCCGGTACGGCCTGGCGGGCGAGCGGGCGGTCGACATGCTGCTCGCGCAGGGGCGCGGCGACGGCGCGGCGGCCTGGCGGGCGCAGCTGGAGCTCGAAGGGGCGCGGAAGGCCCTGGACACGAGCCGGGTGACGGTCGGCGCGGGGGTCCTCGACCCGTTCCTCACGCGCGCGGCGAAGGAGGCGGCGGCCTGGACCGGCGCCGACCGGACCCCGGCGGCGCGGGCCGAGCGGGCCGCCGGTTCGTACACCGTGCGGCTCGACCGGGCGCGGGCCGTGGAGTCCCTGACGGTGCTGGCCGAACCGGGCCCGGACGGCGGGCGCGCGGGCACGGACGCGCGCGTGGAGGCGTACGTCCCCGGCGAGGGCTGGCGGCCGCTCGGCCCGCTGTCGTCGTCGGGGTGGACGCAGACCGACCTGAAGGGGCTGCGGGCCGAGGCGCTGCGGGTCGCGTGGAGCGAGGGGGCTCCGGCCCCCGCGGTGCGCTCCCTGGTGCCGTGGTTCGCGGACGGGCCGCGCGCCGGGGTCGCCCTGGCCCGCACGGAGACGGACGCGGAGATCGGCGGCCCGGCGCAGCGGGTGGACGTGGAGCTGACGGGCCGGCGCGCGGGCGGGGTGAGCGGGCCGCTGACGGCGAGGGCCCCGAAGGGGATCGCGGTCCGGCTGCCGAAGCAGGCGGCGGTGGAGCGCGGCGCCCGCACGCGCGTGCCCCTGGAGGTGTCGGTGGCGGCGGACGTGCCGGTCGGCGCGTACCGGGTGCCGGTGTCCTTCGCGGGCGAGGAGCGGGTCCTGACGGTCCGGGCCTTCCCCCGTACGGCGGGCCCCGACCTGGCGCGGACGGCGACGGCGTCCTCGTCGGGCGACGAGACCCCCGACTTCCCGGCCTCATCGGCCGCGGACGGCGATCCGGCCACCCGCTGGTCCTCCCCGGCGGAGGACGGCGCCTGGTGGCAGCTCGAACTGCCCGCGCCGGCCCGGATAGGGCAGGTGGTGCTGCACTGGCAGGACGCGTACGCCTCCCGCTACCGCGTCCAGGTCTCGGCGGACGGCCGGGTGTGGCGCACGGCGGCGACGGTCGCGGAGGGCGGGGGCGGCCGGGAGTCGGTCCGGATGGACGCGGCGGACACGCGCTTCCTGCGGATCCAGGGGGAGAAGCGGGCGACCCGCTTCGGCTACTCGCTCTGGTCGGTGGAGACGTACGCGGTGGCCCCTCAGGTCCCGTCGAAGCCGTCGGTGCCGTCGGCGCCGTCGAAGCCGTCGGCGCCGCCACAGGCCGGTGCCGTGCCGTCCTCGACGCACCCCCCGGCCGACGTTCCCGAGACCGCGCCCCCGGGCGCGCCGGAGGAGCGGCCCGCCCCCTGAGGGACGCGCCGCTCCGTGCCGGAGGCTCCCGCGTACGCGAAAGGCCCGGCTCAACCCGTCGTGAGCGCCCCCACGGGGGTCTCCGCGACGGAGTCGATCCGGGCCATCACGTCCTCGGCGCCGTACGGCCGCAGGTACGGCAGCCAGCGTGGGTCCCGGTGGCCGGTTCCGATGATCCGCCAGGCCAGGCCGGTCGGCGGGGCCGGTGGGTGGCGCAGCCGCCATCCGAGCTCGCGCAGGTGCCGGTCGGCCTTGACGTGGTTGCAGCGGCGGCAGGCGGCCACCACGTTCTCCCACGCGTGCGTGCCCCCGCGACTGCGCGGGATCACGTGGTCGACGCTGGTCGCGACGGCCCCGCAGTACGCGCAGCGCCCGCCGTCGCGGGCGAAGAGGGCCCGGCGGGTCAAGGGAACGGGCCCCCGGTAGGGGACCCGCACGAAGCGCTTCAGCCGCACCACGCTGGGCGCGGGGACGACTTGGGTCTCGCTGTGCAGGAAGGCGCCGGACTCCTCGAGGCAGAGAGCCTTGTTCTCCAGGACGAGGACGAGTGCGCGGCGGAGCGGTACGACGCCGAGCGGCTCGTACGACGCGTTGAGGACCAGGACATGCGGCACGGATGCCTCCTATGGCGCCGGCGGCGCGTGGCTCGCGCCGGGACGGACTGCCCCCAGTCTCTCCTCACGCCTGGTCGGAGCGCCACCACGTATCGGTATCGGGGTGAGGGGCCCGGGGTGTCGTCGACCACACCCGGGGTCACCGACCGCGTCGGCATCCCCTCCCTCCTTCCCGGGTGAGGTCCGTCTCTCCCCCGAACGGGACGACGGGACCGCGTCCGGCGTCCCGTTACTGTGGATGGCCTGCGTACGCGATGCCTGGAGGTTGTCCCTTGTCCTGGTCCGCCCTGGCGGCTGCCACCGAACCCGAACCCATGCCGGTGACCCTGGACGAGGCCGCGGAGCGGGCCACCAGCGCCGCCACCTGGGTGGAGGAGAACTGGTCCACCTGGCTGAACACCGGCCTGCGCATCCTCCTCATCCTGGTCGTCGCGCTGCTCCTGCGGATGGCCGTCCGCCGGGCCCTGACGAAGCTGATCGAGCGGATGAACCGCTCGGCGCAGGCGGTGGAGGGGACGGCCCTGGGCGGCCTCCTCGTCAACACCGAGCGGCGGCGGCAGCGCTCGGAGGCGATCGGGTCGGTGCTGCGCTCGGTGGCGTCCTTCCTGATCCTGGGCACGGCCGGCCTGATGATCCTCGGCGCCTTCAAGATCGACCTGGCGCCACTGCTGGCGTCGGCCGGTGTGGCCGGCGTGGCGATCGGTTTCGGTGCGCGGAACCTGGTGACCGACTTCCTCTCCGGCGTCTTCATGATCCTGGAGGACCAGTACGGCGTCGGCGACTCGGTCGACGCGGGCGTGGCCTCCGGCGAGGTCGTCGAGGTGGGTCTGCGGGTGACCAAGCTGCGCGGCGTGGACGGCGAGATCTGGTACGTGCGCAACGGTGAGATCAAGCGGATAGGCAACCTCAGCCAGGGCTGGGCGACGGCGGCCGTGGACGTGACGGTCCGGCCGACGGAGGACCTGGACCGGGTGCGGTCGGTGATCACCGAGGCGGCGGAGGCCATGGCCAAGGAGGAGCCGTGGAACGAGCGCCTGTGGGGTCCGGTGGAGGTCCTCGGCCTGAACGAGGTGCTGCTGGACTCGATGACGGTCCGGGTGGCGGCGAAGACGATGCCGGGCAAGGCGCTCGGCGTGGAGCGCGAGCTGCGCTGGCGGATCAAGCGGGGCCTGGACGAGGCCGGCATCCGGATCGTGGGCGGGCTCCCGGCCCCGGCCGAGGAGGCGGCGGCCGACCCGACGGCGGGCATGGCGGCCCCCTCGGTCTTCGCCAACGCGACCTCGCCGCAGTCGGCGGCGGCGACCCCGCTGCCGAAGGACCTCTCCAAGTAGCTCCCGGCGCCGTCTGTTCGAGCCCTCGTCCGAGGCCCCCGTCGGCAACGATTCCGTTGCCTCCGGGGGCTTCGTGCGTTCCCGGGTATTGACGGGCCGGTGACGGGCGACTTATTTTCCTTCCACTCAATAGGAAACTTTCCTAACAGTGCAAGGGCAGGTGCGCACCCCATGGCCGGTACGACTCCGGGGACCCCCGGCACGCCCCGCGTGCTGCGGGCCATGAACGACCGGGCCGCCCTGGACCTGCTCCTGGAGCACGGTCCCCTCTCGCGGACCCGGATCGGCAAGCTCACCGGGCTCTCCAAGCCGACCGCCTCCCAGCTCCTCGCCCGCCTCGAAGCGGCCGGGCTCGTCGTCGCCACCGGCACCACCGAGGGCCGCCCCGGGCCGAACGCCCAGCTCTACTCGGTGAACGCGCGCGCCGCGTACGCCGCGGGCCTCGACGTCACCGCCCGCCGCATCCGCGCCGCCGTCGCCGACGTCACCGGCGAGATCGTCGGCGAGTCCGAGCTGCCCACCCCCGGCCGCTCCGCCGCCGGGGTCGTCGGCCAGGTCACCGAGGTCCTCGACGGGGCCGTGAAGGCGGCCGGGATCGCCCGCGAGGACGTGCGGCGCCTGGTCATCGGCACCCCCGGCGCCTTCGACCCGGCCACCGGACGCCTGCGGTACGCCTCCCACCTGCCCGGCTGGCACTCCCCCACCCTCCTGGAGGAGCTGGCCGCCGCCCTGCCGATGCCGTTCGAGTACGAGAACGACGTCAACCTCGTCGCCCTGGCCGAGCAGCGCCTGGGCGCCGCCCGGGGCCACTCCGACTTCGCCCTGCTCTGGAACGAGGAGGGCATCGGCGCCGCCCTCGTCCTGGGCGGGCGGCTGCACCGGGGCTTCACCGGCGGCGCCGGCGAGGTCGGCTTCATGCCCGTGCCCGGCACCCCGCTCGTACGGCAGGTCGCCAAGGCCAACTCCGGCGGCTACCAGGAGCTCGCCGGGGTCCAGTCCGTGCCCCGGATCGCCCGCGCCCTCGGCATCGACACCCCCGAGCAGCCGTACGTGCCGGTGGCGTCCGGGCTGCTCGCGCACGCCGCCGGGGCGGCGGACGAGGACGCCCGGTACGCGGCCCTGCTCGACCGGTACGCCGAGCGGGTCGCCGTCGGCCTCTCCTCCGTCGTGGCCGTCCTCGACCCCGAGCTGATCGTGCTCTCCGGCGAGGTCCTCGTCTCCGGGGGCGAGCCCCTGCGCGCCCGCGTGCAGTCCGCGCTCGCCGACCTGGCCGCCTCCCGGCCGCGCCTCGTCCTCGCCGCCGTGCCCCGGCGTCCCGTCCTGCGCGGGGCCCTCGAAAGCGCCCTCGCCGCCACCCGCGACGAGGTCTTCGACACGTCCCGCTGACCCCCGCGTCCCCTCCGCCCCGCCCCAGGGAGAACCGTCATGCCCGTCCGCACGCGCAGAGCCGCCGCCGCGCTCGCCGCCACCGCCTCGCTCGCCCTCCTCGCCTCCGCCTGTACCGGCTCCACGGGCGACGCGGCAGCCGACGACCCGAACGCGGAGACGACGATCACCTTCTGGCACGGCTGGTCGGCGCCCGCCGAGGTCGAGGCGATCGAGGCCAACGTCGCCCGCTTCGAGAAGGCCCACCCGAACATCGAGGTGAAGCTCGTCGGCGGCATCAACGACGACAAGCTCGGCCAGGCCCTGCGCGCGGGCGGCTCGAACGGACCGGACGTCGTCTCCTCGTTCACCACGTCCAACGTCGGCAAGTTCTGCGCCTCGGGCGCCCTCGCGGACCTGAAGCCCTTCATCGAGAAGTCGAAGCTGGACCTGGACAAGACCTTCCCGAAGGTCCTCCAGGACTACACGCGGTTCGAGGGCCGGCGGTGCAGCCTGCCGCTGCTCTCCGACGCGTACGGGCTCTACTACAACAAGAACGCCTTCCGGCAGGCCGGGCTCGACCCCGAGGCCCCGCCGAAGACCTGGTCCGAGTTCACCGAGGTCGCGAAGAGGCTGACGAAGCCCAAGGGCGACTCGTACGAGCGGCTCGGCTTCATGCCGACCTACCTCGGCTACGAGACGGTCGTCTCGCACTACATGTCCCAGTGGAGGCACGGCGGGTACTTCGACCGGGACGGGAAGTCGACCGTCGCGAAGGACCCGGCGTTCGCCGCGATGATGACGTACCAGAAGTCCCTGGTGGACGCGCTCGGCGGATTCCGGAAGCTCGACAGGTACCGCACGACCTTCGGCGACGAGTGGGGGCCCGAGCATCCCTTCCACACCGGCCGGGTCGCCATGCAGCTCGACGGCGAGTGGCGGCTGAAGTTCGCCGAGGACGCGAAGCCCGGCTTCGAGATCGGCGTCGCGCCGCTGCCGGTCGCGGACGACGAGGTGGCCGAGTACGGCAAGGGCTACCTCTCCGGCACGATCATGGGCATCGCGCCGCGGAGCCGGAAGCAGAACGCGGCCTGGGAGCTGGTCAAGTTCATGACCACGGACACCGACGCCGTGGTGGCCTTCGCCCACGACATCGGCAACGTGCCCTCCACCCTGGAGGCGCTGAAGTCCCCGGACCTGAAGTTCGACCCGCGCTTCAAGACCTTCCTGGACATCGCCCGGCACCCCGCCTCCACCACCTCGGACGGCGCCGTCAACGGCTCCGCCTACCAGGACACCCTCCAGAAGTTCTCCCAGCGGTACGAGAAGGGGCAGGTCACGGACCTGAAGAAGGGGCTCGCCGACACCGCCGCCCAGATCGACCGCGACATCGCCGCGGCGAAGTGACGGCCGGACACCGCCCATGAGCACGGACACCCTGCCCGCGAAGGAGACGGCCGCCCCGGCCGCCCCCTCCCCCGGGGGACGGAACACGCTGCGGTCCAGGCGCCGCCGCGACGCGCTGCGCACCCTGGCGTTCCTGTCGCCCTGGCTGATCGGATTCGGCGTCTTCTTCGTCTATCCGCTCGTCTCCACCGTCTACTTCTCCTTCATGCGGTACGACGGCCTCAACCCGCCCGAGTGGCGGGGCCTCGACAACTGGTCGTACGTCTTCACCGACTTCCCGCAGTTCTGGCCGGCCCTGCGCAACACCCTCTGGCTCTGCGTCGTCATGGTCGCCTGCCGGGTCGTCTTCGGCCTCGGCACCGGCCTGCTGATCACGAAGATCAAGACGGGTGCCGGGATCTTCCGGACCCTCTTCTACCTGCCGTACCTGGCCCCGCCGGTGGCCGCCACGCTCGCCTTCGTCTTCCTGCTCAACCCCGGCACAGGACCGGTCGACGCGCTCCTGGAGACGGTCGGGCTGCCCGCCCCCTCCTGGTTCACCGACCCGGCCTGGTCCAAGCCGGCCCTCACCGCCCTCGCCGTGTGGGGCGTCGGCGACCTCATGGTCATCTTCATGGCCGCGCTGCTCGACGTGCCGAAGGAGCAGTACGAGGCCGCCGAACTGGACGGCGCCTCCCCCCGGCAGCGGTTCCGGCACATCACGCTGCCCAACATCGCGCCGATCGTCCTCTTCGCGGTGGTCACCGGGATCATCGGCGCGACGCAGTACTACACGCAGCCGATCGTGGCCTCCAAGGTCGCCTCGGGCGTGATGGGCGGCTCCGGCACCACCTTCGTCCCCGGCTACCCGGACGACTCCACGCTCACCCTGCCGCAGCTCGTCTACAGCCTCGGCTTCAGCCAGTTCAACTACGGCGCCTCCTGCGTGGTGGCCCTGGTGCTCTTCGTCTTCTCCATGGCCTTCACCGCGCTCCTGATGCGCCGGCGCGGCGGCCTGATCGGCTCGGGTGACTGAACCATGACGACCCTCACCGCCACCGCCCCGACCCCCGAGGGGAAGCGGGCCCGGCGCAAGGCGCTGCTGCACTGGATCGCCGTGCACGCGCTCGGCGTCGCCGCCGCCCTGTTCTTCGTGCTCCCGTTCGTCTTCGTGTTCCTGACCTCCCTGATGGGCGACCAGCAGGCGCTCACCCGGGACCTGACGCCGAACTCCTGGCACTGGGACAACTACGTCCGGGTCTTCGAGACCGAGGGCTTCCTCACCTGGTGGCGCAACTCCCTGCTGTACGCCGGGCTCGGCACCGTCCTCGTCGTGGTGTCCTCGGTCCCCGTCGCGTACGCGCTCGCCAAGTTCCGCTTCCGGGGCCGCCACCTGTCGATGCTGCTCGTCATCTCGATGATGATGCTGCCGCCGCAGGTCGTGATCATCCCCATGTACCTGTTCTGGGCGAAGCAGATGGACCTCTCCGGCACCCTGTGGCCGCTGATCGTCCCGATGGCGTTCGGGGACGCCTTCGCCGTCTTCCTGCTGCGCCAGTTCCTCCTCACGATCCCCGACGAGTACGTGGAGGCCGCCCGGATCGACGGGTGCGGCGAACTGCGCACCCTGCTCAGGATCGTGGTCCCGATGGCCAGGCCCGGGATCGCCGCCGTGGCCCTCTTCCAGTTCTTCTACTGCTGGAACGACTACTTCGGGCCGCAGATCTACGCCTCCGAGAACCCCGGCGCCTGGACCCTGAGCTACGGCCTGGAGTCCTTCAAGGGCGCGCACCACACCGACTGGAACCTGACCATGGCCGCGACCGTCCTGGTCATGGCCCCCGTGATCCTCGTCTTCTTCTTCGCCCAGAAGGCGTTCGTCGAGGGAGTCACACTGACCGGAGTGAAGGGCTGAACCACACATGAAGCTCACTGTCGTGGGGGGCGGTTCCACCTACACCCCCGAACTGATCGACGGGTTCGCGCGGCTGCGCGACACCCTGCCCGTCACCGAACTCGTCCTCGTCGACCCGGCCGCCGACCGGCTCGACCTGGTCGGCGGACTCGCCCGGCGGATCTTCGCCAGGCAGGGGCACGACGGGCGGATCACCACCACCTCCGACCTCGACGCCGGGGTCGAGGGCGCCGACGCCGTCCTGCTCCAGCTCCGGGTCGGCGGACAGGCCGCCCGCGAGAAGGA
This sequence comes from Streptomyces sp. NPDC088915, assembly GCF_044749825.1. Classification (NCBI taxonomy): domain Bacteria; kingdom Bacillati; phylum Actinomycetota; class Actinomycetes; order Kitasatosporales; family Streptomycetaceae; genus Streptomyces; species Streptomyces sp. NPDC088915. The sequence continues at coordinate 361,250 of NZ_JBIVIR010000002.1, read as the reverse complement.
CGAGACCTGGCCGCTGGAGTGCGGCTGCGTCGGCCAGGAGACCACCGGCGCCGGCGGCCTCGCCAAGGCGCTGCGCACGGTCCCGGTGGTCCTGGACATCGCCGAGCGGGTCCGGCGCACCAACCCGGACGCCTGGATCATCGACTTCACCAACCCCGTCGGCATCGTGACGCGGGCCCTGCTCCAGGCCGGGCACCGGGCCGTCGGCCTGTGCAACGTGGCCATCGGCTTCCAGCGCAAGTTCGCCGCCCTCCTGGACGTGGCCCCGGCGGACGTGCACCTGGACCACGTCGGGCTCAACCACCTGACGTGGGAGCGCGCGGTACGGATCGGGGGCCCCGGCGGCGAGAACGTGCTGCCCCGGCTGCTCGCCGAGCACGGCGACGCGATCGCGGACGACCTGCGGCTGCCGCGCCCGGTCCTTGACCGGCTCGGCGTCGTCCCCTCGTACTACCTGCGCTACTTCTACGCGCACGACGAGGTGGTGCGGGAGCTGGGCGAGAAGCCCTCGCGGGCCGCCGAGGTCGCCGCGATGGAGAAGGAGCTCCTGGAGATGTACGGGGACCCGGCGCTCGACGAGAAGCCGGCCCTGCTCGCCAAGCGCGGCGGCGCCTTCTACTCGGAGGCGGCCGTGGACCTGGCGGCCGCCCTCCTGGGCGGGGGCGGTTCGCCGCACCAGGTGGTGAACACGTACAACAACGGCACGCTGCCGTTCCTGCCGGACGACGCCGTGATCGAGACGCAGGCGGCGGTCGGCCCGGAGGGCGCGGCGCCGCTGCCGGTCACGCCGGTGGACCCGCTGTACGCCGGTCTGGTCGCGAACGTGACGGCCTACGAGGACCTGGCCCTGGAGGCGGCGCTGCGCGGCGGCCGGGACCGGGTCTTCAAGGCGCTGCTCGCGCACCCGCTGATCGGGCAGTACGCGTACGCCGACGGCCTCACGGACCGGCTGATCGCGCACAACCGGGAGCACCTCGCGTGGGCGTGAACGGGAACCTCCCCGCGGCGGACGCGGGGACGCTCCTCGCGGTCGACGCGGGGAACAGCAAGACCGACGTCGCGGTCCTCTCCGGGGACGGTCACGTCCTCGGGGCGGCCCGGGGCGGCGGGTTCCAGCCCCCGCTGGTGGGGGTGGCGACGGCGGTGGACGGGCTCGCGGAGACCGTGGCGCGGGCGTGCGCCGACGCCGGGGTGCCGGCGGAGTTCGCGCACGTCACGGCCTGTCTCGCCAACGCCGACCTGCCCGTGGAGGAGGCCGCGCTCCGGGACGAGGTGCTCTCCCGGGGCTGGAGCCGGTCCGTGCGGGTGCACAACGACACCTTCGCCGTCCTGCGGGCCGGGGTCGACGGGCCCCGGGGCGTGGCGGTGGTGTGCGGGGCCGGGATCAACTGCGTCGGGATGACCCCGGACGGGCGGACCGCCCGCTTCCCCGCGATCGGGAAGATCTCCGGGGACTGGGGCGGTGGCGGCGGCATGGCCGACGAGGCCCTGTGGTGCGCGGCGCGCGGCGAGGACGGGCGCGGCGGGCCGACCGAGCTGTCGCGGGCGCTGCCCGCGCACTTCGGCCTGGAGACGATGTACGCGCTGATCGAGGCCCTGCACCTGGGCCGGATCCCGATGGAGCGGCGGCACGAACTGGCGCCCGTGCTCTTCCGGGTGAGTGCGGCGGGCGATCCGGTCGCGCTGTCGCTCGTGCACCGGCTGGCGGAGGAGGTCGTGGCCATGGCGTCGGTGGCGCTCGGACGGCTGGGACTGCTCGACGAACCGGCGCCGGTGCTGCTGGGCGGCAGCGTGCTGGCCGCGCGCCACCCGCAGTTGGAGGAACGTGTCCGCGCGCTCCTGGCGGTACGGGCGCCGAAGGCGGCGGTCGGCTTCGTGACGGCGCCGCCGGTCCTCGGGGCGGGGCTCCTCGCCCTGGACGAGCGGGCGGCGGACCCGTCGGCCGCGGCGCGGCTGCGGGAGCACTACGGGGTGTGAACGGGCCCGGGTGTGCTCCGGGGCGTGAGGGGTGGGGGTGCGGGGTGTCTCCGGTGGGTCCGACCGGGGCGCCCCGCACGCATGTTCACCTGTTCGAGCGACGTCCGGGCCGGAACCGATCCCGGACCGGGGACGTATTCAAGGTGAGGGGGCTCTCCCGCGGACACGGGGGAGGCATGGGGCACGATAGGAGCCGTCAGGAACAAGATCCAGTCAATCCCGGTGTGCGGAAGGGCCCGTGCGGCCATACTGCTCGCCGGGGTGGTCCACCACCGGGGCCGGTCCGCCGGCGCTCCGGGGCGGGCCCTCCTGTCAGCGACCGAGGGGGAGGTCAAGTGACACAGCAGCCGAACCCGCCGGCCGAACCGGCGGTGCGGAGCACGGGCCCGGCGCCCGCGCGCCCGGTCGGCGTGCCCGCGCAGCCGTCGCCGGTCCGGCCGTCGCCCGCGCCGCCCGCCGGTCCGCCCGCGGGGCGCGGGGCCTGGGCCGTGGGGCGGGAGCGGCTGCGGACGGCCACGACGACCGAGCCCGGCCGGCTCCAGATCCTCGGGGCCGTACTGGCTCTGCTCGTCGTCGCGTTCGGGGCCGTCACCGCCCTGGAGGTCACCGGCCGGGCCTCCGCCGCCGACGACGTCGTGGGCCGCAGCCAGCCGCTGAGCGCCGACGCCGCCGCCCTCTACCGCTCCCTCGCCGACGCCGACACCACCGCCGCCGGCGGCTTCCTCGCCGGCACCCTGGAGCCGGCCGCGTCGCGCGAGCGGTACGCGAAGGACATCGCGACCGCCTCCCGGCTCCTGGTCAAGGCCGCGGCGAACACGGACGGTTCGCCGGAGTCCGCCCGCGAGATCACCGTCCTGGGCGAGCAGCTCCCGCGCTACACGGGCCTCGTGGAGCGCGCCCGGGCCGCCAACCGGCAGGGCCTGCCGCTGGGCGGCGCCTATCTGCGGTACGCCAACCAGCAGATGACCACCGTCCTGCTGCCCGCCGCCGAGCGGCTGTACGCGGCGGAGACGGAGCGGCTCCACCGGGACGACGACGCGGCCCGCGCCCGGCCCCACGCCTCGCTCGCGCTCGGCCTGGTCGCCCTCGCCGTCCTCGGCTGGGCCCAGCGCCGCACCTACGTCCGCACCCACCGGGTCTTCAACCACGGGCTGCTCGCCGCCACCGCCGCCACCGCCGCCGTCCTGCTCTGGCTGCTCGCCGCGCACACCGTCGCCCGGACCGGGCTGGACGACGCGCGGGCGCACGGGCAGGAGTCCCTCCAGGTCCTCAACACGGCCCGGATCAGCTCGCTCACCGCCCGCGCCAACGAGAACCTGACCGTGGTCGCCCGGGGCGCCGTCCTCACCGAGGACGGCAAGGGCGACAAGTACGAGGCCGACTACACGGCGGGCATGGGCGCCCTGACGGAGGCGCTCGACTCGGCGCGGAAGCTCGCCGACGACGACGCGGGCCGGGACCCCGTCGAGGAGTCCGCCGCCCGCGCGGGCGAGTGGCGGCAGCGCCACAAGGAGGCGCGGGCCGCGGACGACGCCGGCGACTACGAGGGCGCGCTCGACCGGATCGTCGGCGCGAAGGGGTCCACCGGGCAGTCCTTCGACCAGGTCGACGCGGCCCTGGAGCGGGCCCTCGCGCACGAGCAGGCCGAGTTCACCCGCTCCGCCGGGGACGCCCGGGGCGCCCTGACGGGGCTGCCCCTGGGCGCGGCGGCCCTCGGGATCCTGGGGGCGGCGGGCGCCGTGCTCGGCGTCAACCGCAGACTGTCGGAGTACCGGTGAGAGGGGGAGGGATGTCCGAGGGCACGGAGCCGCTGGTGCGGCGGGCGGCGCGGCGGCTGCGCGGCTGGGGCGGAGTGGCGGCCATGGCCGTCGCCTGCGGGCTCACCGCCTCGCTCACCCTGCTCCCGCTGGCCCGGGAGGAGGGCGGCGCGGCGGCCGCGCCCGGCGCGGGCGTCGGCGGCGTCGGCATCGGCGGCGGTGCCGGTGTCGGCGTCCAGGTCAAGGCGGACACCTGCCGGAACCCGGAGGCCTCCCTCACGCCCTCCACGGAGGACGGGCCGGCGATCCGCGCCGTCAAGGAGCGCGGGAAGCTGATCGTCGGCGTCGACCAGTCCAGCTACCGCTGGGGCTACCGGAACCCGGAGAAGGGCGTCCTGGAGGGGTTCGACATCGCCCTCGCCCGGGCCGTCGCCAAGGGCGTCCTCGGCGACGAGAACGCCGTGATCTTCCGCGCGATCCCCACCAACCAGCGGATCGCCGCCCTGGACAGCGGCAAGGTCGACCTCGTCGTGCGCACCATGACGATCAACTGCAAGCGGATCGAGCAGGTCGCCTTCTCCACCGCCTACTTCCAGGCCGGGCAGCAGGTCCTGGCGCCCAAGCGCTCGGACATCACCGGCTACGACCCCTCGCTGCGCGGCAAGCGGGTCTGCACCGCCGAGGGCTCCACGGCCCACGAGGCCCTGGAGGAGAACTCCTTCGGCGCCGTCTTCGAGGACGAGGGCGACGGCACCAAGGACGACAAGGACCTGCTGACCGTCCCCAACCAGCTGGACTGCCTGGCCCGGCTCCAGCTGGGCGAGGTGGACGCCGTCGTCACCGACAACGCCCTCGCGGCCGGCCAGGCCGCCCAGGACCCGGCGGTGGAGCTGAAGGGGAAGCCGTTCACGAAGGAGTACTACGGGGTGGCGGCCAAGCTGGGCAACGACGACCTGGTGCGCCGGGTCAACCACGTCCTGGTGGGGTACCGGCAGGGCCCCTGGCAGGCGGCGTACAGACAGTGGCTGGAGAAGGACCTGCCCGGGATATCCGGGCCGCCCGCTCCCCTGTACAAGTAGCCGCCGCGTGCGGCCCCTGCACATCAAGAGTCCTTGTACACATGGCGGAAGAGGTGACCGATGGGCGTCACGGGACCCCCTGGGCCGGTGATGGACCGGGACGAGGTGGACCGTGCGCTGGCGCGGCTCGGCGCCGAGCACAAGGCGGTCGAGGACTCGCTCCTCGCGCTCCAGGACCACGCGGGCCGCAGGCTCCTCGAAGGGGCCGGGCTGACCGGCACGACGCGGGAGCGCTGGGCGGTGGCCGAGCGGACCATCACCCTGCTCTGGACCTGCTTCGACGTGTACACCGACGCCCTGCGGGAGGCCCGTGAGGTGCGGGCGCGGCGCCGCTGGCCCGGCCGGGAGGAGCTGGTGGAGCTGACCGACCGGCTGCGCGGCGAGAGCGTCCTCGTGCCGGGCGGCGCGGGGGAGGAGGCGCTGCTGTCCGAGCGCTTCACCCTGGAGGGCCTGGTCCGGCGGATGAACGAGCTGTACGCCGCCTCGCTCGACCTGGTGGTCACCGCCGACGCCGTCTGGTCGGCGCTGCCCGCCCGGATAGACCTGCTCGCCGCCGAGCTGGGCCGGACGCGGTCCCTCGCGCACTCGGTGGGCGTGCGGCCGGGCGAGCACCCGGCCGGGGACGAGCTGGAGGAGATCACGGCCGAGCTGGGCCTGCTGCGCTCCCAGGTGATCACGGACCCGCTGGCCTTCTGGCGGCCGGCGGCGGGGAGTTCGGCGCCCGGCGGGGGCCGCCCCGACACCGGGCGGTACGACCGGGCCGCGCTGGCCCTGGAGGACGTGCGGCGCGAGATCGAGGCCGTCCTCGCGGTCCGGCAGGACTCCGAGGACCGGCTGCTCCGCCTGCGGGACGTGCTGTCGCGGGCGGACCGGACGCTCGCCGAGGCGCGGGCCGCGCGCGGCGAGGTCCTCGCGAAGATCGCCGCCTCCGAGGTGCCGGCCGTCAGCGGGCCGCCGACGGCGCTCCAGGAGCGGCTCGTGGCCGCCGCCGAGTACCGCAGGCACGCCCAGTGGCACCGGCTCTCCCCGCTCCTGGACTCCCTGGAGCGGGAGGCGGAGGACGAACTGCTGCGGGCCCGCGAGTCGTTGACGGCGGTCACCGCGCCGCTCGCGGTCCGGGCGGAGCTGCGCGGCCGGCTCGACGCGTACAAGGCGAAGGTGGCGCGGCTCGGCGGGGCGGAGGACCCGCTCCTGGTCGAGCGGTACGACACGGCCCGGCGGATGCTGTGGAGCGCGCCCTGCGACCTGCGGGTCGCGGAGGAGGCGGTGCTGCGCTACCAGCGGGCGGCGGCCGAGGTGCTGTCCGCCCCCGGGGGCGCGGAGGGCGCGGGGAACGCGGAAGGCGCGGGAGGACGGCAGTGGTGAGCGGGGAGACGGGCGTGGGGAGCTGCCAGCGTCCCTCGTGCGAGGGCTCGTACGAGGACATGGGGGGCGGCGAGCTGTACTGCGACACCTGCGGGCTCGCGCCGGTCGTCGCGCCCGGCGGGATGATCGGCTCGTCGCCGACCGGGATGGCCGTGCCCGGCCGGTCCTCCCGCACAGGGACGGGCGGGGCGGACTCCGGTTCCTCGCGGAGCGGTTCGCGGGCCTCGTCGCGCACCTCGTCCCGCTCCTCGACCTCGCGCCGGTCGGTCTCGGGCCGGCTGTCGCGCTCGCTCTCCGGGGGGTCCACGGGCCGCTCGGTGTCGGTGCGCAGCTCGGGCACGTCGACCGGGCAGTCCGCCCGGAACCGGCTCGGCGCGGGCCTGGTCTCGATCCCGGAGGTGCCGCGCCCCGACCCGCGGGCCGCGGTGATGGAGAACCCCGAGGTCCCCGAGCGCAAGCGGTTCTGCTCGCGCTCCGACTGCGGGGCCCCGGTGGGCCGCGCGCGGGGCGACCGGCCGGGCCGCACGGAGGGCTTCTGCACGAGCTGCGGGCACCCGTACTCCTTCGTGCCGAAGCTGCGCGCCGGGGACATCGTCCACGGCCAGTACGAGGTGGCGGGCTGTCTCGCGCACGGTGGCCTGGGCTGGGTCTACCTCGCCGTCGACCGGGCCGTCTCGGACCGCTGGGTCGTCCTCAAGGGCTTGCTCGACACCGGCGACCAGGACGCCATGGCGGCGGCGATCTCCGAGCGCCGCTTCCTCGCCGAGATCGAGCACTCCAACATCGTCCGGATCTACAACTTCGTCGAGCACCTCGACCAGCGGACCGGCTCCCTGGACGGCTACATCGTCATGGAGTACGTCGGCGGCAAGTCGCTCAAGGAGATCGCCAACGGGCGGCGGACGCCCGAGGGCCGGCGCGACCCGCTGCCGGTGGAGCAGGCCTGCGCGTACGGGATCGAGGCCCTGGAGGCGCTCGGGCACCTGCACAGCCGGAACCTGCTGTACTGCGACTTCAAGGTCGACAACGCCATACAGACCGAGGACCAGCTGAAGCTCATCGACATGGGCGCGGTCCGGCGGATGGACGACGACGAGTCGGCGATCTACGGCACGGTCGGCTACCAGGCGCCGGAGGTGGCCGAGGTCGGCCCCTCGGTGGCCAGCGACCTGTACACGGTGGCGCGCACGCTGGCCGTGATGACCTTCGACTTCCAGGGCTACACGAACGTCTTCGCGGACTCGCTGCCCGACCCGGAGAACATCGCGGTCTTCCGGACGTACGAGTCGTTCTACCGCTTCCTGGTCCGCGCCACCGACCCGGATCCGGCGCGCCGGTTCGCCTCCGCTCAGGAGATGGCCGAGCAGCTGACGGGCGTGCTGCGGGAGGTGGTGGCGGTCCAGTCGGGGCGGCCGCGGCCGGCGCTGTCGACGCTGTTCGGCACGGAGGTGCGGGTCACGGACACGGAGCTGTTCGCCGAACCGACCGAGGACGTGTCCCTGCTGGGGGCCCGGCGGGTCCGGAGGGGCGGGAGGGGCCGGAAGGCGCTGTCCGGGCCGGGGGGCGCCGCCGGTGCGGCGGCCGTGCCGGGGACGGGAGCCGGGCCGGGGCCGGGGGTCGGGCCTGTGACGGGGTTCGGGCCGGGGGCCGGGCTCGGGGGGCTGCTCGCGTCGCTCGACGCGCCCGCCACCGCGCTCGCGCTGCCCGTGCCGCACGTCTCCCCCGCCGACCCCAACGCCGGTTTCCTCGCCGGTCTGGCCGCCGCCGCGCCGGGCGAGCTGCTCGGGGCGCTCCAGGCCGCGCCCGCGCCCTCGGTCGAGCTGCGGCTCCGCACCCTGCGGGCCCAGCTGGAGCTGCGGGACCTGCCGGCCGCCGCCCGGACCCTCGCCGGTCTGGAGGAGCGGGACCCGGACGACTGGCGGGTCGTCTGGTACCGGGGCGTGGCCTCGCTGGTGACCGGGGACCACGAGCACGCGGCGCTCGCCTTCGACGCGGTGTACGACGCCTTCCCGGGCGAGCCGGCGCCGAAGCTGGCCCTGGGGATCTGCGCCGAGGTCCTCGGCCAGCTCGACAACGCCGCCGAGTACTACCGCCTGGTGTGGACGACCGACCCCGGTTTCGTCAGCGCGGCCTTCGGCCTCGCCCGGGTGCGGCTCGCGACGGGCGACCGCGCCGGAGCCGTACGGGCCCTGGAGTCCGTGCCCGAGGCGTCGATCCACTACACGGCGGCCCGGGTCGCGGCCGTGCGGGCGCGGCTGCGGCGGCGCCTCCCGTCCGAGCCGCTCGGCGCCGACCTGACGGCGGCCGCCGCGCAGGTCTCGGCGCTCCAGGGCTTCGGTCTGGACGCGGTGCGCCGGGAGCGGTTGTCGACGGAGGTCCTCGGAACGGCCCTCGACTGGGTACTCTCCGGGAGTCCCGGTGCGGCACCGGGCGGCGGCGCGCTGCTGCTCGGGAGCGAACTGGACGAGCGCGGACTGCGCTTCGGCCTCGAACGCGCGTACCGGGTGCTGGCCCGGCTCGCCCAGCAGGGCGGGGAAAGGATCGAACTGGTGGAGCGTGCCAACCGCTTCCGCCCCCGGACGTGGGTGTGAGGATGTCCCAGAAGCCGAAGCCGTCGCACGGACTCGCCGCGTGCCCGGGCTGCGCGGAGCCGCTGGAGTCGGGTGACCGGTTCTGCGGCGCGTGCGGCTACGACCTGTCGGCCGCGCCGGCCGCCGAGACCGGTCCCGACCGCCCGACCGTGGCGATCGGCACCCCGGTGAGCTGGCCGGACGCCCCGCCGCGCGAGCCCGGATCGCTCTCGACCATGACCCAGCACCCCGGCGACCTGCCGGGCACCGACTCGGGCGGCCACGACCTGCCGGCGCCCGGTGCCCCCGCCGCCGGGGACTTCGAGCTGGCCGCGCCCGATCCCCGGGCCGCCGTACGGGTCGACGACCCGGCCCCGGCCCCCGCGCCCGTACCGGCGTCGGCCCAGGCCCAGGCCCCGGCCCCGAATCCGGCGGCGGCGCCCGTCGGGCTCTGCGTGGCCTGCCGGGCCGGGCGGGTGGACACCGACGGGTACTGCGAGAACTGCGGGCACGCGCAGCCCCGCGAGCGCGACCACATGGAACGGGAGCTCGGCGGCGTGGCCGCCGTCAGCGACCGGGGGCTGCGCCACCACCGCAACGAGGACGCGTTCGCCGTCTCCTCGACCACCCTGCCCGACGGCTCCCCCGCCACCCTCGCCGTCGTCTGCGACGGCGTCTCCTCGGCGACCCGCCCCGACGAGGCCTCCGCCGCCGCCGCGGAGGCGGCCGGCGCCGCGCTGTGCGCCGCGCTGCCCCGGGGCACGCACCCGCAGCAGGCGATGCACGAGGCGATCGTCGCCGCCTCCCAGGCCGTCAACTCCCTCGCGGAGCCGGCCGGGGAGGGCGACCCCCACCGCAACGCGCCCGCGTGCACCATCGTCGGCTCCGTCGTCGCGGACGGCCTGCTCGTCGTGGGCTGGGTCGGCGACAGCCGTGCCTACTGGGTGCCGGACGACCGCGCCACCCCGGCCGCCCGGCTCACCGAGGACGACTCGTGGGCCGCGCAGATGGTCGCGGCGGGCCTGATGAGCGAGGCCGAGGCGTACGCGGACGAGCGCGCCCACGCGATCACCGGCTGGCTCGGCGCCGACGCGTACGAACTGGACCCGCACACCGTCGCGTTCAAGCCGGACCGCTCCGGCGTGGTGGTGGTCTGCACGGACGGCCTGTGGAACTACGCGGAGGGCCCCGAGGACATGGCCCGGGTCGTCCCGTCCGACGCGGCGGACCGCCCGCTGCACAGTGCCCGGGTCCTGGTCGGGCACGCCCTGGACGGCGGGGGCCACGACAACATCACGGTCGCGCTCGTCCCGTTCGCCGTCCCCCCGCAAGGGGCGGGATCCGCCTGAGCCGGTCGCCGGCCCCGTCCCTCCACTCCCCCGTCGTTGCCCTGTCGCCGTTGCCCGAGGAGCCGAACTCATGGCGAACTTCTCCAAGCCGACCGCGCCCCGGTTCTCGGTGGACGTGTACCAGAACGAGTTCCTGCCGGAGGGCGGCCGGGACGTGAGCGCGATCGTCACGGTCACCTCGACCGGGGGCGGCGCCCTCGGCGCGGGCGCGGGCGGCCACGGTGCGGCCGGTGTCGTGATCATGGTCGACTGCTCCGGCTCGATGGACTACCCGGCCACCAAGATGCGCGGGGCGCGGGAGGCGACCGCCGCCGCCGTCGACACCCTGCGCGACGGCACCTCCTTCGCCGTCGTCGCCGGCACGCACGTGGCGAAGGAGGTCTACCCGGGGAACGGACGGCTCGCCGTCGCCGACGCCCGCACCCGGGCCGAGGCCAAGGAGGCGCTGCGCCGGCTCTCCGCGGGCGGCGGCACGGCGATCGGCACCTGGCTGCGCCTCGCGGACCGGCTGCTCTCCTCCGCCGACCTCACCATCCGGCACGGCGTCCTGCTCACCGACGGGCGCAACGAGCACGAGTCCCCGGAGGAGCTGCGGGCCGCGCTCGACGCCTGCGCGGGCCGGTTCACCTGCGACGCGCGCGGGGTCGGCACCGACTGGGAGGTCAAGGAGGTCACCGGGATCGCCTCGGCGCTCCTCGGCACCGCCGACATCGTCGCCGACCCGGCCGGTCTCGCGGCCGACTTCACGGCGATGATGGAGCAGGCGATGGGCAAGGGCGTGGCGGACGTCGCGCTGCGCCTGTGGACCCCGGTCGGGGTCGAGATCGCGTTCGTGAAGCAGGTGGCGCCGACGGTCGAGGACCTCACCGGGCGGCGCGCCGACGCCGGGCCGCGCGCCGGGGACTACCCGACGGGCTCGTGGGGCGACGAGTCCCGCGACTACCACGTGAGCGTGCGGGTGCCGCGGGCCGCGGTCGGCCAGGAGATGCTCGCCGCCCGGGTCTCCCTGATCGCCCCGGACCCGGCGGGCGGCGACGCGCGCCCGCTGTCCCAAGGGCTGGTACGGGCGGTGTGGACGGACGACCTGGCGATGTCTACGGCGATCAACCCGCAGGTGGCGCACTACACGGGCCAGGCCGAGCTGGCGGACGCCATCCAGGAGGGCCTGGATGCCCGCAAATCGGGCGATCACGACGGCGCGACGGCCAAACTGGGGCGTGCCGTGCAGCTCGCGGCGGCCTCCGGCAACGCGGATACGGCGAAACTGCTTTCGAAGGTGGTCGACGTGGTCGACGCGGTGGCGGGTACTGTGCGTTTGAAGGCGAAGGTCGCCGAAGCGGACGAGATGACACTCGAGACCCGCTCCACGAAGACCGTTCGCGTCAAGAGGTAGCCCGGCCACCGGGCCGGACGACGAGAGGGGGAAGCACCGACATGCCGACCTGCCCGAACGGACACCAGTCGGTCTCCGACGACTGGTGCGAGGTCTGCGGCCATCTCATGGCCGGGGCGGGTGCGCCGACGGGTGCCGTACCGCCGCCTCCCCCGCCGCCGCCCCCCGCGTACGGATACCCCGGCCCCGGTGGCCCGGGCGGTCCCGGTGGCCCTGGCGGCCCCGGTCAGCCTCCGGCGGGCCCTCCGCCGGGCGCGCCCGGCGGCCCGGGTGCCCACGGCGGACCCGGTGCTCCCGGCGGCCCGAACGGTCCGGGCGGCCCCGGTGGTCCGGGGGCTCCTGGTGGTCCGGGGGCTCCTGGTGGTCCGGGTCCGTACGGCGGTCCGGGCGGTCCCGGTGGTCCGGGCCCGTACGGCAATCCGGGCGGCCCTGGCGCGCCCGGCGGTCCCGGTCCGTACGGCGGGCCGAACGGTCCCGGTACTCATGGCGGTCATGGCGGTCATGGCGGTCCGAACGGTCCGGGTGCCCCCGGTGGCCCTGGCGCGCCCGGCGGTCCGGGCCCGTACGGCGACCCGAACGGTCCCGGTGCTCACGGCGGTCCGAACGGCCCCGGCGACCCGAACCGTCCCCCCGTCCCCGGCGGCTTCGGGTCCGGTGGTGATCCGAACGCCACCGCCCAGGCGGAGCTGTGCCCGCAGTGCCGCACGCCGCGCGAGCACATGGCGCCCTTCTGCGAGGAGTGCCGCTGGAACTTCCTCACGAACACGGCGACCTCGTACACGCCGGTGGCCCCGTCCAACCTCCCGCCGCGCCAGCCCGGTCCGCCGCCCGGCCTGAACCTGCCGCCGGGCTTCCGGACCCCGCCGCCGGGGGCCCCGCAGCAGCCGGACCCGTTCGGGTACCAGGGCTCGCGGCCCTCGCAGGTGAACCGGCCCGCCGAGCCGCTCGGCGCCGAGCCCACCCACCACCAGGCCCCGCCGCAGCAGCAGCGCCCGCAGGAGCAGCCGCACCAGCCGCACCAGCCGTCGGGGCCTCCGCAGCCGTCCCAGCAGCAGGCGCCGCCCTCGTACCTCCAGGCGCCCGCCCAGGCTCCGGCGCCGCCCGCGCCGCCGCAGCCGCGTGCGGACGACGACTGGCTCCTGCCGCCGCCGTCGCAGCACCAGCCGCCGCAGGCGCCCCCGCAGCACCAGGGACCGCCGCCCCAGCAGCACCAGGCGCCCCAGCCGCCTCCGCAGCAGTTCCAGCCGCAGCCGCCGCAGGCGCCCCGGAGCTGGAGCGCGGTCGTCGGTCCCGACCGCGCGTACTTCATGGCGATGATGCAGCGCAGCGGTCCGGAGGCCACGGGCCTGAACCTGCCCGCGTACTCCCCGGACAAGCACCTGCCGCTCCAGGGCAACCAGATCTCCATCGGCCGCCGTCGGCACTCCACCGGCGAGTCCCCCGACATCGACCTGTCGGTGCCGCCGGAGGACCCGGGGGTCTCGCACCAGCACGCGGTCCTGGTGCAGCAGCCGGACGGCTCGTGGGCGGTGGTGGACCAGAACTCCACCAACGGCACCACGATCAACGGCGGTGAGGAGCCGATCCAGCCCTACGTCCCCGTCCAGCTCCAGGACGGCGACCGGGTGCACGTCGGCGCCTGGACCACGATCACGATCCGCCAGGACTGACCCCGCGAAGGGGCCGGGGCCGGGGGTCCTGGACCTCCGGTCCTAGGCCGGGGCATCTGAGACGATGGAGCGGTGAGCGAGATTCCCGGGGAAACGGCACAGGAGCGGACCTTCTACGAGCAGGTCGGCGGCGAGGAGACGTTCCGCCGTCTCGTCCACCGCTTCTACGAGGGCGTCGCGGAGGACCCGCTGCTGCGCCCGATGTACCCCGAGGAGGACCTCGGCCCCGCCGAGGAGCGCTTCGCCCTCTTCCTGATCCAGTACTGGGGCGGGCCCCGCACCTACAGCGACCGCCGGGGCCACCCCCGCCTCCGGATGCGCCACGCCCCGTTCACCGTGGACCGGGCCGCCCACGACGCCTGGCTCCGCCACATGCGGACCGCCCTGGACGAGCTGGACCTCGCCCCCGCGTACGAGGCGGAGCTGTGGCGGTACTTCACCTACGCCGCCGCCTCGATGGTGAACACGGCGGGGTAGCCGCCTCCCCCTCCCGGAGTGACGCATTCCGGAGCCGGGACACCGGATAACGGTCACGATCGGGTCAAGGTGCGCCCGCAAGCGGTTTCCAGCCGTACGTGGACTCTGAAAGCATCCGTAAGGAGTTTCGGGGGCGTTCGGAATGCGTTCGACGCGCACACCGTGATCAGGGCGGCCAGGGGGACGGGTGACGGGGTTCGTATTTCTGCGTGTCAGGGCGCACCGGCTGCTGCTCGCCGCCGCGCTGCTCTCCGTGCTCCTGACCACCACGGTCCTCGCCACCCTCGCCGCCTTCTCCGGCGCGATCGGGGACGCCGCCCTCCAGGCGGGCCTGCGCGGCCGGTCCGCGGCCGCCGCCTCGCTCCTCGTCGGCGGACAGGTGGCCCCCGGGAAGCGGGCCGGTGCCGACGCCGCCGTGCGCGACGGGATGCGGGCGTCCTTCGACGGGCTGCCGGTGACCGTGCTGCGGCTCGAACGCTCGGGGCCGTACGCCCTGCCCCGGAGCCTCCAGCCGGCCGCCGCCCGCAAGGGCGATCCCGACCTCACCCACTTCGCCGCGCTCGACCGCTCGCGGCTCGCCCTCGTCCGGGGCGCCTGGCCCTCGGCCGCCCGGACCGGCGGCACGGTCGAGACGGCGCTGCCCGAGGAGGCGGCCCGGCGCCTGAAGGTCGGCCCCGGCACCGTGCTCGACCTCACCGACCGGCTCACCGACCGGCGGCTGAAGGCCCGGATCACCGGCGTCTACCGGCCCGTCGACACCGCCGACCTCTACTGGCAACTCGACCAGGCGGGCGGGCGGGGCGTGCGGACGGTCGCGTTCACGACGTACGGGCCGCTGCTCGCCGACCCGGCCGTCCTCGCCTCCGGGGCGCTGAGCCCCGGCGACACCTCCTGGCTCGGCACCGCCGACTTCACCGGCTTCACCACGGACCGGATGGACGCCCTGCGCGCCGCCGCGACCGAGGGCCCGAAGGCGCTGGCCGAGAACCGGGCGGCGTTCGGCGCGACGGTCTCGGCGTCCACCGCGCTGCCGGCCGTCCTCGACCGGACCGGGCGGGCCCTGCTCGTCTCCCGCTCGACCCTGCTGATCGTCGCCGTGCAGCTGGTGCTGCTCGCCGCGTACGCGCTGCTGCTCGTCGCCCGGCTGCTCAGCACCGAGCGCTCCGGCGAGACGGCCCTGCTGCGGGCGCGCGGCGGCTCGCGGCGCCGGATCGCCGGGCTCGCCGCCGCCGAGGCCCTGCTGCTCGCCCTGCCGGCGGCGCTCGCGGCCCCGCTCCTGTCCGGGCCGCTGACCCGGCTCTTCGCCGAGCGGTCCGCCCTCTCCTCGCTCGGGGTGCGGCTCGACACCTCGCCCTCGCTCCCGGTGTGGCTGGTCGCGGCCGTGGTGGCGCTGTGCTGCGCGGCGGCCGTCGTGGCACCCGCGCTCGCCGCCGGGGACGACGCGGCCGTCTCGCTGCGCAAGGCCCGCTCGGCGTCGCTGCCCGGTCCGGTGCGGGCCGGGGCGGACCTCGGTCTGCTCGCCGTCGCGGCCGTCGCGTACTGGCAGCTCCAGCGGCCCGCCGCCGCGGGCGGCACCCTCGGCGCGGACGGGGACGGCGGGGGCTCGATCGACCCCGTGCTCGTCGCCGCGCCCGCCCTCGCCCTGCTCGCCGGGACCGTCCTGACGCTGCGGCTGCTGCCGCCCGCCGCCAGGCTGGCCGAGCGGCGCGCGGCCGCCGGGCGCGGGCTCTCCGCCGCCCTCGCCGGCTGGCAGTTCAGCCGCCGGCCGCTGCGGGGCGCGGGCCCCGTCCTCCTGCTCGTCCTCGCCGTGGCGATGGGGATGCTGGCCATCGGGCAGAGCGGCTCGTGGGAGCGTTCGCAGCGCGACCAGGCCGACTTCCGGGCCGGTACGGACGTCCGCGTCCTGAGCCCCGGCCCCGCCGAGGCCACGCAGACCGAGCGCCTGGGCGCCGTGCCGGGCGTCGCGGCCGTGGCGGCCGTGCACCGCGCCACCACGGACGTGTCCGGCCGGAACGCCACCGTCCTCGCCGTGGACACCCGCGAGGCCGCGGGCGGCCTGCTCCTGCGCCCCGACCTCGCCGGCACCACGGCCCCCTCGCTCCTCGCCCCGCTGGCCCCGGAGGGCGGCCCGCGCCCCGGGCTCGCGCTCCCCGCCGGGACCCGCGCGCTCACCGTGGACCTGCGGGCCGCCGCACCGGCGGGCAGCGGGGCCTCCCGGGTCACGGCCCTCCTGGAGGACCCGAGCGGCGTCCCGTACCGGCAGGCCCTGGGCACCCTGCCCTCCGACGACCGCGCCCACCGGCTGACCCTCGACCTCGGCGCCCTCACCGGGGCGTCCGGCACCGGCGCGTCCGGCGGCGACGGCGGTCGCGGCTCCGACGGCCTGCTCACCCTCACCGGCCTGGAGCTCGACGGCCGGATCGTGGAGAAGCCGCACCACATCCGTACCGTCCGGGTCGAACGCCTCGCCACCACCGGGGCGGACGGCGGCACGCGGACGCACTCCCCCGCGGAGGTCCTCGTCGGCTGGTCGTCCGGCGTCGAGCAGACCGAGAGCGACGGGGGACGGAAGAGCGGCACCGCGGCCGGCGACCCGGGCCCGGCCGGAACCGGCGGCCCCGCCCCGTACGCCGTCTCGTTCGGGGTCGACGGCACGCACGACGATGACGACGACAGCTATCCGGCACCGAAGGAGTACGCCCTGCGGATGGAGGCCCCCGCGCCGAAACCGCCCGCGCGGCTGCCCGCCGTGGCGACCCGGGCCTTCATGACGGCGACCGGCGACGGGCCCGGCGACACCGTGGAGGTCACCGTCGACGGCCTGCGGGTCCCCGTCGTCGTCGACCGGGTGGTCGAGGAGCTGCCGACCACCGGGCCGGCCGCCCCGACGGCCTCCGCCGGCCCGTCGGTGACCGCCCCGGCGGACGGCGGCGCGGTCCTCGTCGACCTGGTCACCGTCAACCGGTACCTGGCCGGGTCCGGCGACGGGACCCTGACCGTGCCGGCCACCGAGTGGTGGCTGACCACCGCCCCGGGGAGGACGGCCGAGGTCGCCGCCGCCCTGCGGGCCCGCCCCGACGCGGACCCGACCCAGGTGCTCGTACGCGACGAGATGGCCGCCGAACTCCTCGGCGACCCGCTCGGCGCGGGCCCCAACGCGGCCCTGATGGCGGTGGCCGCGGCCGCCGCCGCGCTCGCCGCCGTCGGCTTCGCGGTCGGCTCGGCCGGTGCGATGCGGGAGCGGTCCGCCGAGTTCGGGGTGCTGCGGGCGCTCGGCACGCCGCAGCGGCGCCTCGCCCGGCTGATCGCCGCCGAACAGGGGCTGCTCATCGGCATCGGCCTGCTCGTCGGCATCGGGCTCGGCACGGTCCTGGCCCGGGCGGTCGTCCCGCTCGTCGTCCTCACCGGCCAGGCCGCCCGCCCCGTCCCGCCGGTCCTGGTGGAACTCCCCCTCGCCCGGGTCGCCCTGCTCGTCGCCGGGGTCGCCGCCCTCCCCCTGGCCATCGTCGCCGTGATCGCCCTGCGCCGCACGGACCCGGTCGTGACCCTGCGCCACCAGGGGGCGAGCTGATGCCGGCGCGCGGGGAGGACGAGACGAGGGGCGGGTCCCGGGGCCCCGACGCGGACGGGTCTCCGGACCAGGCACCGGACAGGGCCTCCGACCCGGGAAGTTCCTCCGCTCCGGGCGGACCCTCCGGCCCGGGAGGGGTGCCGGGTTCCGACGCGAACGGGTCTCCGGACCAGGCACCGGACAGGGCCTCCGGCCCGGGAGGGACGCAGGGTCCCGGCGCGAAGCCGGGTTCCGACGCGAAGCCGGATCCCGACGCGGACAGCGCGCCAGGACGGCCCCCGCACGGGACGCCCGGCCGGATCCCGGACGGGACGCCGGGCCCTGGTACGGGCGGCACGCCTGTCCGGACCCCGGACGGCACACCGGGCCCGGCACCGGACGGCACACCCGGCCCGACCCCGGACGGCGCCACCGGCCCCGCCGAGACGCCCGCCGTCCCGGACGGGGACGGCACCGACAAGCCCGACGCACGCAGGAAGGCCCCCGACATGCCCCGGCCCCGGTCCTCCCGGCCCGACCAGCCGTCCGAGCCCGGTGCGTCCGCCCGGACGGACCGGCCTTCCGGACCCGTCCGGCCCGACCGGCCTTCCGAGCCCGACCGCCCCGACCGGCCTTCCGAGCTCGCGCCTTCTCCTTCCGCCGCGCGCAGCGGAACCGTCCCGTCCGGCAGGGCCCCCCGGGCCGTCGCGCCCTGGGTGCGGACCCGGCTGCGGACCGCGCCCCGGGCCGCCGTCGCGCTCGCGCTCCTCGTCCTGGTCACCGCCTACCTCGCGGCGGCGCTGCCGCGC
Source organism: Streptomyces sp. NPDC088915 (assembly GCF_044749825.1). Classification (NCBI taxonomy): domain Bacteria; kingdom Bacillati; phylum Actinomycetota; class Actinomycetes; order Kitasatosporales; family Streptomycetaceae; genus Streptomyces; species Streptomyces sp. NPDC088915. The sequence goes on along the minus strand of NZ_JBIVIR010000002.1, from coordinate 343,254 downwards.
GCCGTCGACCGGTACGAGACGGAGGGCCTCCGGCACGACATCGCGTCCGCCGCACCCCGCGACAGCGTCCTCGAACTGACCTCGCCGCTGCCCGTCGGCTCCCCGTCCCAGTTCGAGGGGACCCTGGCCCCCGCCGTCCTCCGGAAGCGGAGCGAAGCGCTGCGGGCCCTGCTGCCCGACCCGATCCGGACCGACCCGGCGCAGAGCGTCCACGGCGTCCGTACGGTCAGCCGGGTCGAGGGGCTCGACCCCTGGCTGCCCCGCCCGGACGGCCTCTCCCCCCAGTTCGTGCTCTCCTCCCCGTCCGACCTGACCCGGCACGCGACGCTCCGGCAGGGCCGGCCCGCCGGGGGCAGCGCCCTCCGCCCGGAGGCGGTGGTCACCGCGAAGACCGCCGAGTCCCTGCGCCTGAAGCCCGGTTCGGTCGTGCACGTGCCGAGCAAGAGCGGTCAGCCGCTCGCCGTCACGATCACCGGCGTCGTGGAGCCGCGCGGCCCCGAGACCGCGTACTGGGCGGTGGAGCCGCTGCTGCGGACCCCCGCGCTCGCCCCGATGGTCGGCGACGAGGTGAAGCACTACTGGCAGGGAGCCCTGCTCCTCTCCCCCGCCTCGGCGGCCTCGGTGCTCGCCACCATCGGCGAGCAGGAGGTCTTCTTCCGGTTCGTGCCGACGGCCGGCCACCTCACCGGGCGGGACACCGACCGGCTCTCCGCCGCCCTGTCCTCCGCCGGCGGCGGCCCGGACCTGGTCAGGCTGCGGACCGCCATGGGCGGCACCGGCGCCCTCACCACCGGGCTCGACGAGATCGTCGACGCGTACCGCTCGATGCGCGACGCGATCGAACCGGTCGTGGCCGTCGCCGTCTTCGGCATCGGCGCGGTCGCCGCCGTCGTCCTCGCCATGGCCGGCGGCCTCTCCGCCGCCCGCCGCGACGCCGAGCTGGCGCTGCTGCGCTCCCGGGGCGGCTCCCTCACCGGCATCGGCCTGCGGCTGCTCGGCGAGACCTCGGCCGTCGCCGTGCCGGCCGCCGCGCTCGCCCTCGGCCTCGCGGTCGTGACGGTCCGCCCGCCCACCGGCGGGTCCGGAGCGGCCGGGGGAGCCGGGGCGGTCTGGGGTTCCGGGGCGGCCGGCGGGATCCCCCTCAGCCCCTCGCTCCTCGCCGCCTGCGCCGTCGCCCTGGTCGCGATGCTCGTGCTGCCGCTGCGGGCGGTCGTGCGGCACCGGCGCCCGCGGCTGCACGGCGGGCGCGACGACCTGGTGACCGCGCGTCCCTCCCGGCGCCGCACGGTCCTCGAACTCACCCTGCTCGTGCTGGCCGTGGGCGCGGTCGCCTCGCTGCGGCTGCGCGGCGCGGGCGACCCCGGCGACCACCTGGTGAGCGCCGCCCCCGTTCTGGTCGGCCTGATCGCCGCCCTGGTGCTCGTACGGGTCTATCCGCTGCCGCTGCGGTGGCTGGGCCGCCCGGCCCGCCGGCTGCGCGGGGCGGTCGGCCCGCTGGCCCTGGCCCGCGCCGGGCGCGCGTCCTCGACGGGCACGCTCCCCCTGCTCGCCCTCGTCCTCGCGCTCACCACGGCGGCCTTCGGCGGCTCCGTCCTCGCCGGCGTCGCCGGCGCCCGAGACCGGGCCGCGCTCCTGGCGACCGGCGCGGACGCCCGGATCGACGCCCCGGTCGAGTGGACCCCGCTGCCGGCGGGCCTCCCCGAGGCCGTGCGCGGTGCGGCGGGGGTGCGGGACCTGGCGCCGGTGCAGATCGAGTACGGGGTGGACCTGCCGTCCCACGAGGGCACCTCCGCCGAGGCGATGAGCGCGCCGCTCGTGGGCGTCGACCCCGCCTCGTACACCCGGCTGGCGAAGCGAACCGGCTTCGGCGCGTTCCCGGCGGAGCTGCTCGCCCCGACGGGGAGGGGCGGGGAGGGCGCCGCGGCCGACACCGACCGGGTGCTGCCCGCGATCGCCTCGCCGTCGGTGGCCGAGCGGCTGGGCCGCGAGCCGCTGGAGGTCGTGGCGGCGGCCGGGACGTTCCGGGTGGAGGTGGTCGGCGTCCGGTCGACCACCCCGGCCCTGCCCGGCGAGGACTTCCTCCTCGTCAACGGCGCCGACCTCGCCCGCCGGGGCGCCACCGCGCTGCTCGTCACCGGGCCGGTGGACGGGGCCGCGCTGCGGGGCGTCGTGCGGGAGGGGGCGAAGGACTTCCGGGTGACGCTGCGGAGCGAGGAGCGGGCCGGCTACGTGGACTCGCCGCTCCAGTCGGGCGCCGAGCGGATCTACCTGGGCGCGATCGGCGCGGGCGCCGGCTACGCCGTGGTGGCCGTGCTGCTCTCGCTCGCGCAGGGCGCGCCGGAGCGGAACGCGCTGCTCGCCCGGCTGCGGACGATGGGTCTGACCCGGAGGCAGGGGCGGCGGCTGCTCGGTCTGGAGGCGCTGCCGCAGGCGGTCCTCGCGGCGCTCGGCGGCGCGCTGGTGGGCTGGGCGACGGTGCCGCTGCTCGCACCGGGCGTCGACCTGTTCCGGCTGGCGCTCGCGACGACCCCGGGACTCGCCGGGGCCGACGGGGCGCCGCTGCGGGCGGACCCGTGGTCGCTGCTCGTGCCCGCGCTCGCCGTCGTGCTCCTGACGGCGCTCGCGGCGGTCGGACAGGCCTGGTGGGCGGGGCGCAGGGGCTCGATCAAGGAACTCAGGGCAGGAGACGCATGATGACGGAGACCGGGATCCGGGACGGGGCGGGAGCGGGGGCCGCGGCGGGTGGCGCGACCCTCGAAGAGCTGGAGCGGCGGGCGACGGCGCGGCGCGACCGGCCCTCGTACGGGCACGACGCCCTCATCGCCTGCGACCGGCTCGTCCGCATCTTCACCACGGACGGGGTGGAGGTGCAGGCGCTCCAGGGGCTCGACCTCCTCGTGAAGGAGGGCGAGCTGATGGCCCTGGTCGGCGCGTCGGGCTCGGGCAAGTCGACGCTGATGAACATCCTGGCGGGCCTGGACGTGCCGACCGCGGGCGCGGCCCGGGTCGCGGGGTGCGACCTGCTGGCGATGGACGGGAAGGCGCGGCTGCGCTACCGGCGCGAGGTCGTCGGCTTCGTCTGGCAGCAGACCGCCCGCAACCTCCTGCCCTACCTGACGGCCGCTCAGAACGTGGCCCTCCCCATGCAGTTGCGGGGCCGGTCGAAGGCGCGGCAGAAGGCGGAGCGGGCGGAGGAGCTGCTCGCGATGCTGGGCGTCGCGGAGATCCGCGACCGGCGGCCGCACCAGCTCTCCGGCGGCCAGCAGCAGCGGGTGGCCATCGCGGTCGCGCTGGCCAACGATCCGGCCGTGCTCCTCGCCGACGAGCCGACGGGCGAGCTGGACTCGGCCACCGGCGAGCAGGTCTTCGCGGCCTTCCGGCGCGCGAACGAGGAGCTGGGCACGACGATCGTGATCGTCACCCACGACCAGGCGGTCGCCTCCGAGGTGCGCCGCACGGTCGCCATCCGCGACGGCCGCACCTCCTCGGAGGTCCTGCGCCGCACGGAGGTCGACGACCAGGGCCAGGAGTCGCTGGTGGCCCGTGAGTACGCGATGCTCGACCGCGCGGGCCGGCTCCAGCTCCCGGCGGAGTACACCAGGGCGCTCGGCATGGAACACCGGGTGGCCCTGGAACTGGAGCAGGACCACATCGGGGTCTGGCCGGACGACGCGGAGCGCTGAGGGGCCGGGGCCCGGGGGCGGTCAGCGCCCCGGGGTCACCGGCAGCGTCATCGGGACCGTGCGGAGGGCGACGGAGCCGTACGGGGTGCGCAGGCGCAGCCACGGGCCCGAGGCGAACAGCGCGACCGGGCCCTCCTCCGCCCCGGCGGGCGGCAGGAAGCCGAGGGACTGGGCGGCGTGGACGGCCCGCAGGGGCAGTCCGGTGGCGCCGAGGGTCCTGGACCAGATCTCGCGGCCGATCCGCTCGCGCTCGGCGCGGGTGCGCCGCTCCTCGGGCAGTTCCTCGTCCCGCGTACGGAACTCGGCGACGGCCGCCGCGACCGCGCCCCGCATCTCGGCGGCGCCCGGCAGGCCCGCGACCGGCCGCCAGCCGGAGCGCGGCGGCAGGACGCCCGCCCAGGGCGGCCCGGTCACGGCGTCGGGGACGACCGCCTTGCCCGCCGTCTCCTCGATGCCGTCGAGGAGTTCGCCGGCGGAGACGGTGACGTCGAGGTCCACGGCGTCGACGAGCCGGGCCGTGCGGATCGCGAGCACCTCGAACGACGGCGGCCGCCCGAAGACGGCCAGCGCCCCGCCGCCCGCCTGGAGGCGGACGGCGGCGGCCCGGTCGTAGTGGACGAGCCGGGTGAGGAAGGCGGCGAGGGCCGCCGCCTCCCGGGCGTCGGCGAAGTGCAGCGGCGCGAGGACGGTCATGCGGCGGAGGTCATCCCGTCGTCCACGTACTCCTCCAGGAAGGAGCGCTCCTCGGCGCTGATCCGCCGGGGCCGCTGCGCCTCCAGGTCGAAGGGCACGACGACCGTGGACGCCCGTACGTACACGGTGTCGGGGTCCTTGATCTCGTACGCGATCGTCAGCGACGCCGCGCCTATCTTCGTGACCCACGACTCGACGGTCACCGGCTCGTGCCGGTGGACCAGCGGCCGCACGTAGTCGATCTCGTGCCGGGCCACGACGGACCCGCCGGAGAACGAGGGGGAGCCGTCCCCCGGCGCCAGGCGGAACATGAAGTCGATCCGCGCCTCTTCCAGGTACCGCAGGAAGACGACGTTGTTGACGTGCCCGAAGGCGTCCATGTCCGACCAGCGCAGGGGACAGCTGTAGATGTGCCTCGCCATGGGACCGTCAGCCCCGGGTCAGCTTCTTGTGGGTGGCGCGGTGCGGACGGGTCGCGTCCGGGCCGAGCCGCTCGATCTTGTTCTTCTCGTACGCCTCGAAGTTGCCCTCGAACCAGAACCACTTGGAGTCGCCCTCGTACGCCAGGATGTGCGTGGCGACCCGGTCGAGGAACCAGCGGTCGTGGGAGACGACCACGGCGCAGCCGGGGAAGTCGAGGAGCGCGTTCTCCAGGGAGGACAGGGTCTCGACGTCGAGGTCGTTGGTGGGCTCGTCGAGGAGCAGCAGGTTGCCGCCCTGCTTGAGGGTGAGCGCGAGGTTGAGGCGGTTGCGCTCACCGCCGGAGAGCACGCCGGCCGGCTTCTGCTGGTCCGGGCCCTTGAAGCCGAACGCGGAGACGTAGGCGCGGGACGGCATCTCGACCTGGCCGACGTTGATGTAGTCCAGCTCGTCGGAGACGACGGCCCACAGCGTCTTCTTGGGGTCGATGTTGGAGCGGCCCTGGTCGACGTACGAGATCTTGACGGTCTCGCCGATCTTGATGTCGCCGGCGTCGGGCTTCTCGAAGCCCTGGATCATCTTGAAGAGCGTGGTCTTGCCGGCGCCGTTCGGGCCGATGATGCCGACGATGCCGTTGCGCGGCAGGGTGAAGCTGAGGTCGTCGATGAGGACCTTGTCGCCGAAGGCCTTGGAGAGGTTGTTGACCTCGACGACGACGGAGCCCAGGCGCGGACCCGGCGGGATCTGGATCTCCTCGAAGTCCAGCTTCCGCATCTTGTCGGCCTCGGCGGCCATCTCCTCGTAGCGGGCGAGGCGGGCCTTGGACTTGGCCTGGCGGCCCTTGGCGTTGGAGCGGACCCACTCCAGCTCTTCCTTGAGGCGCTTCTGGCGCTTCTCGTCCTTGCGGCCCTCGACCTTGAGGCGCTCGGCCTTCTTCTGGAGGTAGGTCGAGTAGTTGCCCTCGTACGGGTGGGCGCGGCCGCGGTCGAGCTCCAGGATCCACTCGGCGACGTTGTCGAGGAAGTACCGGTCGTGGGTGATGGCCACGACGGTGCCCTTGTACTGGGCGAGGTGCTGCTCCAGCCAGTTCACGGACTCGGCGTCGAGGTGGTTGGTGGGCTCGTCGAGCAGCAGGAGGTCGGGGGCCTCCAGGAGCAGCTTGCAGAGCGCGACGCGGCGCTTCTCGCCACCGGAGAGGTTGTTGACCGGCCAGTCGCCGGGCGGGCAGCCCAGGGCGTCCATGGCCTGCTCCAGCTGGGCGTCGAGGTCCCACGCGTTGGCGTGGTCCAGGTCGTCCTGGAGCTTGCCCATCTCCTCCATGAGCTCGTCGGTGTAGTTCGTCGCCATCTCCTCGGCGATCGCGTTGAACCGGTTGAGCTTGCCCTTGATCTCGGCGACGCCGTCCTCGACGTTCTCCAGGACCGTCTTGGACTCGTCGAGCTTCGGCTCCTGCATGAGGATGCCGACGGAGTACCCGGGCGACAGGAAGGCGTCGCCGTTGGAGGGCTGCTCCAGGCCGGCCATGATCTTCAGCACGGTGGACTTACCGGCGCCGTTCGGGCCGACCACACCGATCTTCGCACCGGGCAGGAAGCTCAGCGTCACGTCATCGAGGATGACCTTGTCGCCGTGCGCCTTGCGCGTCTTGCGCATGGTGTAGATGTACTCAGCCAAGAGAAACCGTCCGGCAAGGAGTGAGTGGGCAGATACACCCCATCTTGCCTGACCGCCACCCCCGGGCGGAAACCGGTTGGGGCCGCGGGCCGCTTGCGCGGGGCCGGGAGGGCGGCGCCGGAGGGGCGGCGCGGGGGATCTTCGGGGCCCGGACGTGCGACGACCCCGGACCTGGGTGCGGTCCGGGGTCGTACGGGGTCACGGGGAGGGCGTCGTGTGACGCGCATCACTCCGCAGGGCCGGGCTCGGGGTCAGGGCCGGGGTCGGGCCCGGGTCCGGGTCCGGGTCCGGTGCCGGACGCGGGATCCGGTGCCGGGGTCCGGGCTCAGCGGTCGGTGGTCTTCTTCTTGCGGAGGAAGAACACCGCGCCGCCGCCGACCACGACGAGCGCGACGGCGATGCCGGCGATCACCGGGGTGGCGTGGGAGCTGCCGGTCGCGGCGAGGTCGCCGCCGCCGGTGGTGCCGCCCGCGGTGTCACCGGTCGTGCCACCGGTGGTGTCACCGCCGGCGGTGCCGCCCGCGAGGGACGGGGAGGGCGAGGCCGGGGCGGAGGGCTCCGTGGTGAGGGTGGCCTCGGAAGGCGCCGGACCGGGGGTGGCCGTCTCGCAGTCCAGGACGCCCTCGAAGGTCTGCTCGAAGCCGTTCGGGCCGGTGACGGTGAAGTTGTACGCCTCGTCCTCGGCGAGCTGGAGCGGGATGGTCCTGGTCCCGCCGCCGGCGACGGTGTAGGAGGTGCCCTTCAGGTCGAAGGTCCAGTCCTCGTCGCCCTCGTTGGAGGCGATGACCTCGAGGCCGCCCCCGGCGCAGTCCTTGGCGACCGTGACGGCCGGGATGACGCCCTTCTTGGCCCAGGCGGCGGTGGCGGAGGCGGTGACGGTGGAGTTGCTGGAGCCGGCCAGGATCATGGTCTGGCTCTTGCCCTGGACGCTGACGAAGGCGCGTCCGAGCGGCACCTTCGTGGTGGCCTCGGCCTTGATCTCGGCAGTGCCGTCGGCAGTGCCCTTCGGCACGTCGACGAAGACCTCGTCGCCGTCCTTGGCCGTGGTGACCGCCTTGCCGTCCTCGTCGACGACGGCGACGCCGGCCGGGGCGCCGGGGACCACGGAGAGGGCGGCCCCGGGGGCGTTGGTGCCGACCTTGATCGGGCCGAGCCTGTCGCCGAGCCTGCCGGCGACGGAGGACGAGGACAGGCTGAGGGAGGGCTCGGGCTCCTTGACCCGGGTGGCGTGGCCGTACAGGTACTCGGTGAGCTCCTGCGCCTTCTCGTCGGCCGGCGTCGCGTCGACCTTGTCCGAGTAGCGCCAGATCGCGGCCTGCGTGGCGGCGGCGGCGGTCTCCTGGGTCAGGCCCTGGACGCCGGCCTTGTCCGCGAGGGCGCCGACCGAGACGTTGGGGTAGGAGTTCTCCAGGATCCAGAGGATCTTGCCCGCGTCGGGGTTGTCGTGGAGGGACGACTGGTCCCAGCCGACCTCCTTGTACTTCTTGCCCTCACGGGCGCCGGTCCGGAGGTCGATGCAGTACGTCTGCAGGTTGCCGCCGTTCTCGACCTTCATCTCGAAGAGGCCACCGCTCTCTTCCCGGACCTGGTCCCGGCCGTTGACCTTCTCGGTGATCCTCACCTTGTCGGAGATCTTCAGCCGGCCGAGCGTGGCGGCCGCGCCGCCGTTGTCCCCCGGGCCCTCTTCAGCCGCAGCCGATCCCGCGGCACCTATCGCGCCGGCGGCGACGAGCCCCGAGACCAGTGCGGCGGCGACGAGGCGGCGCGCGGCGCCCCGCCCACGAACTGAAAACATTGGATTCCCCTCCGGGCGGGCCACTCCGCGGACAGCGTTGTTCCCTGTGGGGGGAGTGCACGCCGACAGACTCACCGACTCGATGGGCTCCCGCGCCACATGAGTACCCGGAAATCCTAGGGACGCTAAGGCCCTCGCTGCCCAGCCATACGGTCAGACAACCGTTCCGACTCGGAATCGTTATCACGCGGGGCGAGTTGGTCGACAAATCGCCATGACGTATGGTCAGGAAGCGGTCACCAGCCGATGTTCCACGCTCCTTTCGCCGTCCTTTCCCCCGCTTTCCTCCCCGGAAGGCACCGTTTCCGCCGCCCCTCGCGCCTCCGCCCCGGCCTCCGCCACCGCCCCCGTCACCGCCCCCGTCACCGCCTCCGTCCACGGGTCCGCTTCCGGCGCCGGTCCGAGCAAGGAACCGGAACCGGAACCGGCGTGCGGCTCCCCGTCCGTCCGCATCCCGTCCGTCCGCGTCCCGTCCGTCCGTGCCCGGGACTCGGTCCGGGCCGCGCGCCGGAAGGCCGCCGTCCCCCGGGTCAGGTCGTGGCCCACGGCCAGCGCGTCCACGTCCACGAAGGTCTTGCGCTGTCCGTCGCGCTCGTCCTCCCGCACCCTCAACCGGCCGTGCACCACGAGCGGTTCACCGACCGAGACCGAGGCCGCGAGGTTGGCGCCCAGGGAGCGCCAGGCCGACACCGTGTAGAAGCTGGTGCTCCCGTCGGACCAGAGGTTCCGCTCCCGGTCCCAGCGGCGCGCGGTCACCGCGAACCGGAAGCGGGCCACCCCGCCCGTCACCGTCTCCCGGTACTCCACCGCCGTCGCCACGTTGCCGACGAGCGTCACGGTCGTGTCGTTCATGGTCCGCCCCCTACGTCTCCGCGGAGCGCCCTTCGGCCGGGCGCCCTTTCGTCCTCATGGTGGGGTGGACCGGAAGATCCCGCCGGAGCCTGTGGAGAACCCCGTACCGGTGGACGACTCCCTCACCCGGAAGGGTGAGAACGGCGAAGGAACCCCACTACCTCCCCCGCGCTCCCGCGCGGGTGGCGCCCAGGCGCCTCGTGCCGGGGCGGTGTCCGCCCACGACGCGGACCGGCGTGCGGCTGCCGACCACCGTCGCGTACTGCTCGCGCACCTCGCGGTAGCGCACCAGCTCGGCCGCCACCGGGTCGAGCACCCGGGCCCGGCCGCAGGCGGCGGCCGCCTCGCGCAGCCGGCGTTCGGCCTCCTGCCCGTACCGGCGCGCCGGACCCTTCGCCGCGCCCTCGCAGGCCCATTCGACGAGCGGGCCGCCCACGATGCCGGCGAGCATCACCAGGACCGGCGGGAGCAGCCCGGGCTCCAGGACGCCCAGGATCTGCCCCACCAGCCAGAGCGCGCCGAAGACCTGGAGGAGCGTCATCACGACCTGGGCGAGGACGGCCGCGGGCCACCAGGCGGGCCGGGGCGGCCGGGCGGCCGGGTCGCCGAGGGAGGCGGTCAGTTCGTCGAGGGCCTCGGGAAGGCCGTCCGCCCCGCGCGTCGCCGCCTCGCGCACGGCCTGCGCCCACGGGGCCGGGAGTCCGCGCGAGGCGTCGTCGGCGACGATCCGCACGGCCTGCTCCACGCGCTGGCGTGCCGTCAGCTCCTCCTCGGCCGGGGGCGTGGGGTGCGGGTCGGCGGAACCGTGGGCGCGCTTGCGCTCGTACCAGCGGTAGAGCCGCAGCCAGGGGGTGCCGCAGGCGCGGATGGCGCCCCGGCGCCAGACCCGCTCGGCGGCCTCGCCGGCGGCCTGGGCGCCGACGGCGGTGGCCAGGCGGTCCGTGAAGGCGTCCCGGGCGCGCTCGTCGAGGCCGGCGCGGCCCTCGGCGACGTACGCGGGGCGCAGCCCGGCGGCGGCGGCGTCGATGTCGGCGGAGAGGCGGCGCTCGGGGGCGGTCTTCTCCTGGACGAAACGGGCGATCAGTTCGCGCAGTTCGGGGACGCCCTCGCCGGTGAGGGCGGAGAGGGCGAGGACGGTGGCGCCGGGTTCGCCGTGCTCGCCGAGGGCCACGCCGTCCTCGTCGAGGAGGCGGCGCAGGTCGTCGAGGACGAGGTCGGCGGCGTCGGTGCCGAGCCGGTCGATCTGGTTGAGGACGACGAAGGTGACCTCGGCGTGCCCGGCGAGGGGGCGGAGGTAGCGCTCGTGGAGGGCGGCGTCGGCGTACTTCTCGGGGTCGACGACCCAGATGACGGCGTCGACGAGGCCGAGGACCCGGTCGACCTGGTCGCGGTGGGCGGTGACGGCCGAGTCGTGGTCGGGGAGGTCGACGAGGACGAGACCCTGGAGTCCGGTGTCGCCGGTGCCGCCCGCGAGGGGCCGGCGGCGCAGCCGGTTGGGGATGGCGAGCCGGTCGAGGAGTCCGGCGGCGCCCTCGGACCAGCTCAGCGCGATGGGCGCGGCGGTGGTGGGGCGGCGCAGGCCGGTCTCGGAGACGGCGACGCCGGCGAGGGCGTTGAAGAGCGTGGACTTGCCGCTTCCGGTGGGTCCCGCGAGGGCGATGACGGTGTGCCGGGAGGAGAGCCGCTGGCGGGCGGCGGCCTCGTCGAGGACGCGCCCGGCCTCGGCGAGGGCGTCGCTCTCCACGCGCGCGCGTGAGAGGCCGACGAGCTCGTGGAGGGCGTCGAGGCGGTGGCGGAGGGGGCTGCCGTAGTGCCCGCCGAAGGAGGAGGCCGCGTCCTCGTCGGGGTCCGCACCGCCGTCTCCCCCGGGGCCCTTCGCGGGCTCCTCCTTGAGGGCGGTGGCGCGTTCGCCCGCGCGGCGTGCGATCAGCCCGTCGTCCCAGCGCCCCTGGTCACGGTCGGGGTCGCGATCCCGTCCGAGGTCGCGGTCGAGGCCGTGGTCGTGGTCGTGGTCGTGGTCGTGGTCGAGGCCGTGATCGCGTCCGAGGACCCGCTTGCGCCCGTCTTCCAGCTGCACGTCACTTCTCCTTCTGCAGTACGGAGAGCGCGGCGATCAGCTCCGCCTGCGGCTCGGGGGTCACGTCGAGCGCGTCGAGGGGGGCGAGGCGGCGGTCGCGTTCGGCGTGCAGGACGCGGTCGACGTACGAGACGACCAGCTCGCCGCCCTTGTCGCGCAGCCGCAGGGCGACCTGGGCGCCGAGGAGTTCGGCGAGGCGTTCGCCGGCGGGCCGGGTGCGGCGGCCGCCGAGGAGGGAGGCGGCGAGGAGGGCGGCGACGGTGTCGGCCTCGGGGAGGGGGCCGCGGGAGCCGGCGGGGCGCTCGACGGCCCGTACCTCCTCGTCGGCCAGCTCTTCGAGCACGCGGCGCCAGCGGCGCACTTCGACGCCGATCCGCTCGCCGGTCTCCCGGTCGGCGCAGGTCGGCACCGGGCCGAGGGCCTCGGCGGCGGGCTCGTGGCGCCAGCCGTCCCGCACCCGCTCCTCGGCGGCGGAGACCGCGCAGTGGAGGAGGGCGGCGAGGGACTCGGCGAGGGCGTCGAGGAGTTCGTCGGCGGTGCTGTCGCGGGGGTAGGCGCGCCAGCGGGCGCGGGCGTCGCCGGCGAGGACGGCGCCGCGGCCGAGCTGCTTGCGGACCCGTCTGCCCTGCTCGTGGTAGGCGGCCTCGACGACGCCGCCGAGGCGTACGGCGGCGGCGTACTGGGCGGAGACCGCGCCGGCCAGCTCGGGCAGCCGGGTGTCGAGGGAGTCGATGACGCCGAAGGCGGTCCGGTCGGCGGCCTGCTGGTGGGCGGCCGGGTCCTGGGCGCGGTGGGCGAGCCAGCCGCGGAGGGCGGCGACGGCGCTGTCGGGGAGCAGTCCGCTGCCGCCGCCGGTCGACTCGGGCAGTTCGGGGATGGTGAAGCGGGGCACGTCGCCGAGCCCGGCCCTGTCGAGCAGCGCGCCGTACTGGCGGGAGATCTCCCCGATGACCTGGTGGGGGACGCGGTCGAGGACGGTGACGAGGGCGGCGTCGTACTCCTTGGCGGTACGGAGGAGGTGCCAGGGGACGGCGTCGGCGTACCGGGAGGCGGTGGTGACCATGACCCAGATGTCGGCGGCGCAGATCAACTCGGCGGCGAGGAGGCGGTTCTCGACGACGAGGGAGTCGATGTCGGGGGAGTCGAGCAGGGCGAGGCCCCGGGGCAGGGAGGAGGCGGTCTCGACGCGGAGGGCGTTCTCGCCGGGGTCGGGTTCGTCGGCGGGCTGGTCCTCGTCGGCCTGGGGCAGCCAGACGCGGGTGAGCTGCCGGAGGACGCGCATGCCGGCGAACCAGTGGTGGTCCTCGGGGTGGCACACGAGGACGGGCGTGCGGGTGGTGGGCCTGAGCACACCGGCCTCGCTGACGCGCCGTCCCACAAGGGAGTTGACGAGCGTGGACTTCCCGGCCCCGGTGGAGCCGCCGACGACGGCGAGGAGCGGGGCGTCGGGGTCCTTCAGCCGTGGCACCAGGTAGTCGTCGAGCTGGGCGAGCAGCTCGACCCGGTTCTGGCGGGCGCGGTCCGCGCCGGGGAGCGGGAGGGGGAGGCGCACGGCGGCGACACGGTCGCGCAGGGCGGAGAGTGCGTCGATCAGCTGAGGCCGTTCGTCCAAGGTCACCACATGCGAAGAATGCCCAATTTATGAGTGTTTTTGAAGCGTATGGGGGCCCTGCGCGCCGAAGAAAAGGGCGGTGACCGGAAGACGGGGCATAACGAGTGCACAACACCCGCCCCGAGCGATGCGAAAAGCGCTGCGCGAATCGCACCTGCCTGCGATTATCGTTCCGCTTCACCGAACCTACACAACGTGCCACGCAGGTGAAGCAACCGGGCCAAGGCGATCGGAGCCCTATCCTTGTCCCGGCAGGCCACACCCCACCCACCAGGGGCTCCTGGCCACACGACCACCACCCGGCCCCCGTAGCTCAGTGGATAGAGCAGGTGCCTTCTAAGCACTTGGCCGCAGGTTCGAGTCCTGCCGGGGGCGCTTTTCCCGTACGACCGGACCCTCCTTCGGGAGGGTCTTTTTGCTGGTCAAGAACGTCTTCCAGCCATCGGCGGAACGGCCGGGCGGAGGGGTGGGGAGGCCGGAACCGTTCGGTGGCGACCGGGCGCGGACACCTTCCGTCAAGTGCTCCTCCCGAAAACGGCCCCGAGTCCAGGGGTGGCTTCCAGTGAGACAAAAGAGGCAAAACGGCATTCTGGTTGAAGCGGCGATCGCGTCCGGATCATCCTTGCTGCCGTGTCCCTCCTCACCACGCTCGACGTGTCCCGCCTGCCCGACTACGCGTACGACTGGGCCCTGGTCGACATCGAGACGTCCGGCCTGGTCGCCCGGCGCGATCGGGTCCTCTCGATCGCGGTGCTCACCTTCGGGCCGGACGGGGTCCAGAACGGCGAGTACTCCACCCTGCTGAACCCGGGCTGCGACCCCGGCCCCGTGCACGTCCACGGCCTGACCGCGGAACGGCTGAGCGGCGCCCCGACCTTCGAACAGGTGGCCGGGCGGATCGGCGCACTCCTGCAGGACCGCGTCATGGTGGCCCACAACGCACAGTTCGACTACGGCTTCCTGGCCCATGAGTTCACCCGCGCCCGGCTCTACCTGCCGGTCTCCCAGCGCTTGTGCACCCTGACCCTGAACCGGCGCGTGGAGCCGCCCGCCGCGGACCTCGTGTTCGTGCGCTCGTACGGCGTCGGGGAGGACGCCGCACCGCTGTCCGCAGGGCGCGCGGCATCCGGCGGAGACGCTTCGCGTCGAGTTGTCGAGTCGCCGCCACGGAGTCCAGTCGCTGTTCGGCGGCCCCGGTCCGGAGACGCGGTTCGTGCTGGAGCGGCTGCTGCCGGAGCGGGCGGGGCTTCCCCGTTTCTGCTCGCGAACGCCCTCGGACGTACGCGAACGCGGCGCCGTCGGAGGCCGGAGGGCGGTTCCCCGCATTCGTGATGGCTTTCCTCCCTCGGTGTCGCGGTTGTCACCCTCGGTCCGCCTCGCCGCGGCCGCACGCGGCATCCCCTTCCCGGTGAACGATGTGCACACGTGATCGATCACGTGTGGCATCCCGGGGGCCGCGTGGGTAGCGTGGCGCGGCGGACCAGCTCTTTCGAATGAACACGGGGGTGTTGACGATGGCGTTCGACGACGAATGGGCCGCGGAGAAGGCGGCGGTCACCATGCGTCTGAACCAGGTGGACGGAGGATCGGCGCCCGCGAAGGGATCGGCCGACTACGTGGTGGAGGACGACGACCTGGGGGAGATCGGCCATGTCGCCTTCGGTCTGTTCAACGGCCTCGAAACGGGCGGCAAGCACGCCGTCGCGGGGAGCGAGACCGCCGGCACCAGCCTGAAGGGCGACGGGTTCGACTGCGGCGCGGCCCTGTCGGAGGTGAACGAGACCTGGGAGCGGCAGGTGAAGACCCTGCTCCAGGCCTGTGCGCACATTTCCAACCACCTCGATTACACGAAGAAGTCCGCCAAGGCCGACGACGACTGGATCCACGCCCAGTTGCTGTCCGCCGCCCCCGCCCCGCCGGGCGTCAACCCCACCGTGCCCGCCTCGAAGATCAACGACCTCTTCCGTTAAGGAGCCCGTTCCCGTGCCCACGTTCGAGCAGCTCCTCAACGCCAAGCTCGCCCCACTGGACACCGCCGCCACACAGTGGGAGGAGATGATCGGCAAGCTGAACACCCTCAAGGCCCAGGCGTCGGCCATGAAGTCCAAGGCCGACAAGTCCACCTGGCGGGGCGAGAACGCCTCGATCACCAAGGAGTTCGTCACCAAGACGACGAAGGAGTTCAGCGACGCCGTCGTCGAGGCCGAGTCCGTGCGCGACCTCATCAAGGACGCCCACACCCTCCTCAAGACCGCCCAGACCGACCTCAAGAACACGTACGAGAACCCGCCGCCGGGCATCACCATCTACCCGAACGGCGTCCTCAGCAACCGGGTCCACCCGGACCGCCGCTCCAAGGACAGCACCGAACCGGTCGCTACCGAAGCCCAGTTCGACGCCCTTCGCGAGAAGATCGAAGGCATCCTGAAGCGCGCCAATGAGGCCGACGAACTGTGCGCCTGGGGGCTGCGGGCCCTGATCCGCAACCACCCCAGCGACTTCGGCAGCACCGACCTCAACGGCATCGCCGAGGCGAAGGACATGCGCGCCGAGGAGAAGCAGCAGACCGAGAACGGCCGCGAGGCGGCCAAGCTCTACGCCCGCTGGGAGCACCTCGACGACAAGGAGCGCGACCGGCTGCTCCAGCTCGTCGAGGGCGGCCAGAACTCGCCCGCGTTCGCCGCCGAACTCATGACGAACCTCAGCTACCGCGGCCGCGAGGACCAGGAGGCGCTGCTCCTGCTCGCCGGCGGCCTGGAGACCGGAGGCCGCGACGGCCAGCTCTCCTCGACGGACGCCCGGCTCTACAAGGCGCTCTCCGGGAGCCTCGCCACCGCCACCGGCCCCGACTCCCCGCTCGGCTCGTCCGGCGGCGTCACCTCGGCCTGGACGGACAAGCTCATCTCGATCGCCCGCAACGGCAACGGTCTGACCCAGCACCACCCGGGCGCGCTCCCGGGCGGTTCCACCGGCTTCAACGACCTGACCCGGCTGATGGCCGCCGACGCCGGCGACAAGGCGTACGACGCGAACGACCAGAAGTCCTCCCCGTACGACAAGGACAAGGGCGACCCCCGCTACAGCGAGGCCTTCCTCACCGACGTCGCCGACGCGATCCGTGACTGGGAGACCACCACGGACGATCCGTACGACGGCTACATGAAGAACTGGCAGGGCACGCAGGAGGACCCGATGAAGGGCCTGCTGAACGCCATGAGCCGCAACCCGTCCGCCGCGACCCACTACTTCGACCCGAACTCCACGGACAACCTGAAGTACTTCCTGGAGGACCGCGAGTGGCCGGGCGCCTCCGTCCAGGAGAAGATGCCCGAGGACACGCAGCGCTCCTCGGCCCGCGCCGAGTTCGGCGCCGCGCTGGAGGCTGCCGCCACCGGCCGCGAGCCCGGCAGCCCGCTGCATCCCGTCCCCGCCCACCACGACAGGGCGGAGACCGCGATCTTCGAGCGGATGGTCAAGGAGTACACCGGCGAGGACGCGCAGAAGAACCAGACCTCCGTGCCCGTCTCCATGCGCACCAGCATGGGCGGCATGATCGGCGACTACGGCTCGGACGTGCACCAGATCCTCGGCAAGAGCATGGACGGCCCCACCGACTTCAACAACCTCACCGTCGACCGGGGCGACCTCACCCGTCTCATCCGCGGCGTCTCCGAGGACCCCAAGGCGTTCGGGATCATCCACCAGTCGCAGACCGCGGTCATCTCCGAGGGGCTCACGCACTTCCCCGAGGACGCGTTCCGCACGAAGAACGAGGACCTGCACGCCTGGGTGAAGCAGTCGTCCTCGGTCCTGGGCCACCTGGACGGCGTGCGCGGCGACATCATCTACGACCTCGGCCAGGCGGAGAAGGACGCCAACGGCTGGAACAAGATGATGAACTACCACATCTACGGCGCGCCCCTGACGGCCGTCCCCATCGCCGGCGACGTGATGCAGCGCGCGGTCGACGTGGGCACGGCCGCGTACATGAACGACCTCAACGCCAAGGTCGACGCGGAGACCCGCAACAACATGGTCAACCACTACGACGAGGGTCAGAAGCAGATGCACGCCATGTTGCGCGAGACGGCCCTGGCGAGAGGGCTCGACGAGACCGAGCTGGACCGGAGCCCCGGGGAGTACGAGGACGGACTCCAGCCGCTCGCCGACCAGTGGTACCAGTCGGGCATCAAGGACGCGGACATGAAGATGGGCGAGCGGTGAGCGCCAAGCGCCTCGCGCTGTCGGCGGCGCTGGTCGTCGCCGTCGGCGCGGTCCTCGCGTTCGCGCTGTGGCCGCGCGACGAGAAGCCCGCGCCTCCGCGGTCGCTGTGCTTCGGGACGGTCGGCGAGCGGACCGCCGCGCTCCTCGACGACGGACCGGGCGGGCGGATCGACATGGACGAGTTCGAGCGGAAGGGGGAGGGGGGCTTCGCCTTCTTCCGGTCGTGCATCGCCCGGCGCGACAACCCGGGCGGTGACGGCACCCGGACCACCTACTCGATCGTGATGCAGGATGCGAAGAGCGCCGTCGGGAGGCCGAAGGGCTCCGTGCCGCTCGGCGACGGCTTCACCGGCTGGGTGCTCCGCGACCGGGCCGAGGCCCAACTCCCGGCGGGCTGCGCCGCCAAGGCGGGTTCGACCGCGCCCCACGTGACCGTGGAGCTCGACGTGCCCTTCCAGGCGGAGAAGAGGAACGTCGTGGACCGGGAGACGGCCGTCCGCAACAGTTCCACGGTCTTGCGGGAGGTCGTGACGAACCTCGCCCGGAACCTGGGCTGCTGAGGCGGGAACCGTACGAGGAGGGGGCGGGAGGAGCCCCGCGTGCGTGGACCCCCGTACCGCGCACGCGGGGCGTAACGGGAGCCGCCGGTGGTTCCGGCGGCCCTGTCACCGTGGGACCCCGCCCTCCATGCCGCACAGGTCGGTCATGGACAGGGAAGACGTTAGGGTCCGGGCGCGTCCGCGCGCGTCCCGCGGTGAGTTGATGCCGGGTAAACCTGTGCGGTACTCCCTGGGGAGGGGGGCGTCGGTGGTTCCGGGAGCCAGTCGCGGGCGGGGTCGTACTCCAGCCACCGGCTCCGCCGCGCCTCGGCCGCGCAGGCGGCGGTGAGGCGGTCCCGGCCGGGATGGACGTCGCCGGTGCGCCACAGGAGGGACCAGGCGTACAGCGGGGTGGGGTCGACCAGGGGTACGGAGCGGAGGTCGGGGACCTCCGGCAGGGGGACGTCGGCGGGCAGCAGGGAGAAGCGGCGCGGGTCCTCCGCGATCCCGGCGAGGAAGTGGGCGAGGCCCAGGTTGACGCTCGCCGCCCTCTCGCGCACGCCGAACCGGTCCGCGAACCGGTGGAGGAAGTCCAGCCGGTCCAGCGCGCCGGGCGCCCACAGCACGCCGGAGCCCAACTGCTCCGGGCGGACGGACGGTTCGGACGCGAGGGGGTGGTCGGCGCCCAGTACGGCGTCCACCGGCTCCAGCCGGACCAGGCGGTGGGTCAGGCCCGCGTGCAGCGGGGGGTGGACCCGGCCGAAGGCCACGTCCACCCCGCCGTCGAGGAGCGCCTCCGTCACCGACGGCAGGTCGCGTCCATGGCCCGGCACCCATTCCCCCGCCTGCCCCGCCACTTGGGCCAGCGTGCGGGTCGGGGCGTACAAGTGGCCCCAGACGTCCACGCGCAGCGGGCGTTCCTCGCGGGTCACCGACGCGACCGCCGCGTCGGCGGCCCCCACCGTCCGCCGGGCCGGGCGCAGGAAGCTCCGTCCGGCCTCCGTGAGGCGCACTCCCCGGCCGTCGCGCAGGAACAGCGGGACGCCGAGGAGGGATTCGAGCCGCGCGATCCGCTTGGACAGGGCCTGCTGGGAGATGCCGAGCGTCGCGGCCGCCCGCCCGAAGTGCAGTTCCTCGGCGGTGCGCACGAAGGCGCGCACCTGTGCCACGTCGAGATCCACGGTCCCCACCGTAGGCGACAACCGGTGGTTGTCGGTGGCTCCCGTTCCTTGTTGGACCGGCGGCGGGTCCCCGGGTTCGCATGGTCGCGTGCAGAGACTGATTCCCACCGGGGAGGCGGCGCGTCCGGTCGCCTTCGCCGAGGTCCCCCAGCCCGTGCCGGAGCCGGGGGAGGCGTTGATCAAGGTGGAGGCGTTCGCGCCGAACCGGGGCGAGACGTTCCTCCTCGAAGACCCCGCGCCGGGGTTCCTGCCCGGCAAGGACGTCGCCGGGCTCGTCGTACAGGAGGCGGCGGACGGCTCGGGGCCCGCCGCCGGCACCCGTGTGGTCGGACATCCGGCGCGGGGCGGCTGGGCCGAGTACGCCGCCGTGCCCACCCACTCCCTCGCGGTGCTCCCGGACGGCGTCGACGGCGTACGGGCCGCGGCCCTGCCCCTGGCCGGGATCACGGCCCTGCGGCTGCTGCGCACGGCCGGTGCGCCGGCCGGCCTGCGGCTGCTGCTCACCGGCGCCTCCGGCGGGGTCGGGCACTACGTCACCGAGCTGGCCGTCGCGGCCGGGGCCGAGGTGACCGCGGTGACCGCCGCTCCGGAGCGCGGTGCGCGGCTCGCGGAGCTGGGCGCGCGCGTGGTGCACGGCGTCGCGGAGGCGGCGGGGCCGTTCGACGTCGTCCTGGAGTCCACGGGCGGGCCCGACCTGCCCCTCGCCCTCGCGAAGGTGCGGCCGGGCGGCACGCTCGTCTGGTTCGGCCAGGCGAGCCGCACCCCCGCGACCCTCGACTTCTTCGCACTGCTCGGCGGGCCCGAGCGCGTCACGATCCGGCACTTCCACTACGCCGGCGCCCCGTACGGCCCCGATCTCGCGACACTGGTGCGCCTGGTGGACCAGGGCCGGCTGCACCCGGAGATCGGCCGGGTCGCCCCCTGGGAGCTGACCGCCGACACCCTGGTCGACCTGCGGGAACGCCGTATCCGCGGCAAGGCCGTCCTGCTGACGGGAGAAGCCCGATGAGCCCCTCCGACGACCTCGCCGGCGACGTCGCCGGCTTCGCCGCCGCGCAGTGGACGCGCGCCACCGGCGCGGGCGTCGACCCGCACGAGTACCGGCGCGTCACCGACGGCCTCGGCTCCGTCGCCGGCTGGGGGCCGGCCTTCGTGCGCACGGGGCGGGAGCACGTGCGGCGTGCCGAGGAAGCCGGGGGCGCCGGAAACGCCGGATCGTCCGTCTCGGCGGGTGCGCACCTGCTGACGGCGGCCCGGTGGTTCCACCTCGCGACGCTGGCGCCGTACGCGGAGGCGGGGCGTGCCGCGGCCGCGGCGGACGAGGCCCTGGGCAGGGCGCTCGCGGTCCTCGAACCGGGGGCACGGCGGGTGAGCGGCGAGGGGTTCACGGGGTGGTTGCGCGTTCCCCCCGCCCCCGTACGCGACGACGGCGCGGCCGGGACCGTGATCGTCGTCCCCGGGCTCGACTCGGCCAAGGAGGAGTTCCTCGACCTGGCGTCCGCGCTCCTCGCCCGGGGCCTCGCGGTGTTCGCGATGGACGGGCCCGGGCAGGGCGTGCTCGCGGCGTCCTCCACCCTCGTGCCGGAGTACGAGGAGGTCGTGGGCCGGGTCGTCGACGCCCTCGGCCTCGCGCGCGTCGGTCTCGTCGGCCTCAGCCTGGGCGGCTACTTCGCCGCCCGGACGGCGGCGCTCGAACCGCGCGTGGCGGCCGTCGCCACCGTCAGCGGCCCGTTCCGCCTGGACTGGGACGAACTCCCGCCGCCGGTAAGGGACATCATGGCCCGGCGTACGGGAGGGGCCGACGCGGCCCGGGAGTTCGCCCGGCACGTGGACCTCACCGGCCTGGCGCCCCGCATCACGGCGCCGCTCCTCGTCGTGGACGGCGGGCGGGACGTCATCCCCGGCGTGACGGACGGCGGGCCGCTGGCCCGGTCGGCGCCGCACGGCACCCGCCTGTCCGTCCCACACGGCGACCACCTTCTCGGGAACGCGCGGCCCGACTGGCTGCCCCGCCTCGCGGACCACCTCGCGCACGCGCTGACGGGAGCGTGGACGCAGGCCGCTTCGGCCGCTCGCGCGGGGTGATCCGCGTCACACGGCGCGGAAGGTGTCACAGAAGACGGGCGCGCGGTGTCTTGAGGTCGAACCCCTCGCACTCGAAGAGGGCGGATCCCTTGTACGGATCCCTTGTACGGATCCCTTGTACGGATCCCTTGTAGGGATCCCTTGTAGGGACCTCTTGAGGCGGATCCCTGAGCGGAGGAAACACCATGACCGAGAACACCGAGGTGATCGTGATCGGCGGCGGGTACGCCGGTGTCATGGCGGCCAACCGGCTGACCCGGCGCGACGACGTGACGGTGACGCTGGTCAATCCGCGTCCGACGTTCGTCCACCGGGTCCGGCTGCACCAGCTGGTCGGCGGGACCGGCGAGGCGGTCGTCGGCTTCCCCGAGGTGCTCGGCGGGCGCGTCCGGCTGACGGTCGGCAGCGTCGAGCGGATCGACACCGCCGGGCGCCGCGTGACGCTGGCCGACGGCGGCACGCTCGGTTACGACTACCTGGTCTACGCGGTGGGCAGCGGGAGCGCCGACCCGGACGTCCCGGGGGCCGCCGAGTTCGCCCGCCCGATCGCCTCCCTGGAGGAGGCCGAGCGGCTGCGCCCGGCGCTCGACGCCGTGCCCGCGACGGCGCCGGTGACGGTCGTCGGGGCCGGTCCGACCGGCATCGAGACCGCCGCCGAGCTGGCGGAGGCCGGCCGTGCCGTGACCCTGGTCTGCGGCGGCGTGCTCGGCCCGTACCTGCACGCCCGGGGCCGGCGCTCGGTCGCCCGGCGCATGGCCCGGCTCGGGGTCACCGTCCTCGACGGCCCCGGCACGAAGGTCACCGAAGTGACCCGCGAGGCCGTACGCCTCGCCGACGGCCGCGAGCTGCCGAGCGCGGTGACGATCTGGACGGCCGGGTTCGGCGTGCCCGACCTGGCCGCGCGCAGCGGACTGAGCACCGACGCCCTGGGCCGCCTCCTCACCGACGAGACGCTGACCAGCGTGGACGACGAGCACGTCGTCGCGGCCGGGGACTCGGCCGCGCCCTCGGGCCTGCCGCTGCGGATGAGCTGCCAGGCCGCGATCCCGCTGGGCGCGCGGGCCGCCGACACCGTGCTCGCCCGGATCGCGGGGGAACGGCCCGAGCCCCTCAACGAGTCCTTCGCGGGCCAGTGCATCAGCCTCGGGCGGCAGGAGGGCATCTTCCAGTTCGCCCGCCGCGACACCGCCGTCCGGTTCCACGTCGACGGGCGCGCCGGCGCGAAGCTCAAGGAGAAGGTCTGCGCGGGCATCGTCGGGCACCTGGCGGGCGAGGCCGGCGCCCCCGGTTCGTACCGTCTGCACCGCATCCCGGGCAGCACGCGGCGCCGGCGGCTGGCGCGGGCGGGGCGCACGGGGGAGGCTCCTGCCTTGAGGACCACCAGCACCACGAGCGCCCCGGAAGCCCTCCCCCGGTCCTGAGGGAGCCGACGTGACGCAGCCCGACGTGACGCAGCCCGACGCGAGAGAGCCCGAGACGGGAGAGCCCCACGTGAACGAGCCCGGAGCCGACCGGAGCGGTGCCGATCAGAGCCGTACCGGTCCGAGCGGCACCGACCGGAACCGTACCGACCCGACCGGCACCAACCCGAGCCGTAACGACCCCGCCACCCACGCGTTCGTCGCCCACCGCAACCTGCTCTTCACCGTCGCGTACGAGATGCTCGGCTCCGCCGCCGACGCCGAGGACGTCCTCCAGGAGACCTGGCTGCGCTGGATCGAGGTCGATCTGGAGCAGGTGCGCGACCGGCGCGCCTACCTGGTCCGGATCACGACCCGGCAGGCGCTCAACCGGCTGCGCGCGGCGAGCCGCCGCCGGGAGGCGTACGTCGGCCAGTGGCTGCCCGAGCCGCTGCTGACCGCGCCGGACGTGGCCGAGGACGTCGAGCTCGCCGAGAGCGTGTCGATGGCGATGATGCTCGTCCTCGAAACGCTGTCGCCGACCGAGCGCGCCGTCTTCGTGCTGCGCGAGGCCTTCGGCGTCGGGTACGACGAGATCGCGGCGGCCGTCGACAAGACCCCCGCCGCCGTCCGCCAGATCGCCCACCGCGCCCGCCGGCACGTCGACGCCCGCCGCCCCCGCCGGGTGGTCTCCCCGTCCGAGGCCAGGACGGCCCTGGAGGCGTTCCGGCGGGCCCTGGAGGCCCGGGACCTCCAGGGGCTCCTCGACGTGCTCGCCCCCGACGTCGTCCTGGTGAGCGACGGCGGCGGCGTCAAGCGGGCCGCGGTGCGGCCGGTCGTCGGGGCCGGGAAGGTGGCCCGCTTCTACCTCGGCGGCTCCGCCAGGGCCGGGTTCGCGGTCACCTGCGAGCCCACTTCGGTCAACGGCGACCCGGCGCTCGCCGTGCGCCTGGACGGTGAGTTCGACGGCGTCATGGCGCTCCGGGTCGAGGACGGCCGCATCACCGGCCTGTACTACGTCCGCAACCCCGAGAAGCTGACCCGCGTCACGGCGGAGACCCCCCTCACCCTGCGGTGAGGGCGAGGAGGGCCGGAGGGATCAGCGGACCGGGCGGTCGAGGCGCACCGTGACCAGGGTGGTCTCCACGCCGCTGTCGACCAGGCGGCCCCGCGCGTCGAAGGCGCCGGGGCCGTCCGTCATGCCGAAGTCGTTGTCGTTGAGGAGGACGACGGTCGAGGAGCCCTCGACGGCGACGCCCTCGATCTTGCCGGGGACGCCCTTCACCGTGTTGAGGTCGACGACCAGCCTCTTCCGCAGGACCGGCACGCCCGCCGCCGCCGGGTCGTCGAGCTGCTCCAGGGTGGGCTGCGCGCCGGTGTCCCAGGCGGAGCCCAGGATGTCTTCGGAGCGGCGGAGGCGGACCTCGTGGAGGCGGGCGCCCTTGTCGGTGCGCTCCTGGACCAGGAGGCGGTCGCCGCCGAGCGCGACGAGCGCGGAGAGCTTCAGCTCGGAGGTCTTGGTCTGGCCGGGCTCGACGGTGCCGACCGGGTCGAAGCGGTAGGCGTACTCGGCGGTGACCCGGTTCTCGCGCGGCGAGAAGCGCAGCAGCCGGGTGGTGCGGGAGTCCTTGCCCGCGGCCTCGTCCGGGTTGAGCAGCGGGCTCTGGAGGCCGAGGACGAGGTCGCCGTCGGGGAGGAGCGCGAGGCCCTCGAAGCCCCGGTTGACCTTGCGCCGGAGGAAGACCGCGGGCAGCGACTCGACCACCGGGTAGTCGGCGCCGGTCAGCTTCAGGCCCTTCGGCACGTGGCGGGCGAGGACCCGGCCCTTCGCGGAGACGTGGACGAGGGAGGGACCGTACTCGTCGACCAGCCAGAAGCCGCCGTCCCGGTCCCGCACGATGCCCTCGGTGTCCAGGCCGTTGGGGTTGTACGGGAGGGGGGTCGAGGCGTCGTACGTGTACGGGGCCTCGTCGCGGCCGGGCTGGTTGGACAGACCGGTCACGGGGGCGCCGTGCGAGGTGGTGAGCGGGATGGTCCTCAGGACCTGGATCCGGCCGCCGACCGCGCGGACCTTCACGATGGCCGGGTCGAAGCCGGGCACGGGGAAGGTGCGGCGCTTGTCCTTGCCGATCTCGATCTGGCCGTTGGGGCCGCGGTCGGTGACGGTCCAGTACTCGCCGCGCCGCTCCGCCGGGAACAGGTCGCTGCCGATGCCGCCCAGGTCGACGCCCCGGTCGTCCGCGACGCTGCCCGGGATCATGCCGTTGCTGAACGCGGCCAGCGGGAGGTCGGGCAGGGTCGAGGTGGCGACGACGCGGCCGGCGGAGCCGTCGTGGCCGCGGTGCGCCGGCGCCCCGTCCGCCGTCCCCCCGACCACCGTGAGGGCGAGCGCGGCGGACAGCGGCAGGACCACGGCGGCGGGCCGGCGGCGCAGGAGGCGCGGAATCATCTGGGTGAACTCCCTTGGAGCATGAGGAAGGGCGGATGCGTGGAACGGTTCCGGTGGAGGCGGCCCCATGGTCTGTTTCCGGCCACAACGCGGAGCGACGCGGGCGCGACGCCGGGGCGATCCCTGGGTGAACGCCGGGGATCGCCCCGAACGCCCGACACCCCCTAGTAACGGTCCAGGATGAGACGCGTCTTCAGGACGTCGCCGTGGTACAGCCACCCCTTCGACTCGGCCAGGGCCACCGCGTCCTCGTGCAGCTCGGCCGCGTCGGCTGCGGAGTCGGTCTTGAGGGACAGTTCGACGACGTACTCCGTGCCGGTCCCGCCCGCGCCGACCACCGGCAGCACCTCGACGCTCGCGTCGTCGGAGGCGCCCCACTCCCCCTCGTACACCGTGGCGGTGACCGGTCCGTGGGCGCGGGACTGCTGGAGGAGGCCCTTGCCCCAGCCGGTGCCGCCCCACGTGGCGAGCTTGCCGGGGACGTCGGCGGCCAGCCAGTCGCGGCCGGTGGCGCTCGCCGGGAGCGCGGTGCCCGCGTACCCCTTGGCGCTGCGGCTCTTCTCGTTGCTGAAGCTCAGCGTCTGCTTCGCGTAGCCCCAGTCGACCTCGGCCTTGTAGGTGGTGTCGCCGCTGTCGAAACCGGCCGCGTTCGCCGCGTCGAGCGCGGCCTTCAGGTCGCCGTTCGCGACGGGGAAGCGCTTCTTGTACGTCTCCTCGAACGAGGACCCGTCCTTGTGGCGCAGCCGGACGCTCCACCCCTCGGCGTCGAGGGCGAGGCCGTCGGTGTCGTAGTAGGCGTACGAACGGGACTTGGCGGAACCGGTGATGCCGAACGCCGACTTCACCGCCGCGCTCGGCGCGTGGGAGGCGTCGAGGGCCGCCGCCGTGAGGTTGATCTTCACCTCGTACGTCGGGACGGCGTTGGCCGCGGCGTGCGCGGGCGTGCCCGGGGCGAGGAGCGCGACGGCGGCGGCGAGGACGGCGGCGGAGGCGGCTGCGGCGGGGCGCGGGGCCCGCGAGGTGAGGGTCATGCGGCCGATCCTCACGAGGCCGGGTGAGGAGCGCGTGGCGCCGGGGCGTGCCCCGGGTGAACCGGTGGCGACCGGAGGCCCGCCGCCCCGTACGCGGAAGCACATTCGATCGTCCGTCCCGGAAGGGAGAATCGCGCCATGGTGATCACCCCGCGCGTCCTCAACCGCTCCACCCTCGCCCGGCAGTTGCTCCTCGCCCGCGAGCCGATCGGCGTCGAGGACGCCGTGCGGCGGGTGGTGGCCCTCCAGGCGCAGCGGCCGGGCTCTCCGTACGTGGCCCTGTGGAACCGGATCGCGGGCTTCGAGCCGGAGCGGTTCGACGAGGCCCTGAACGGGTTCCGGGTGGTCCGGTCGACGCTGATGCGGCTCACCCTCCACCAGGTGCACGCCGACGACTACCGGGCCTTCCGGGAGGCCATGGAGCCGACGCTGCGCGGCGGACGGCTCCACGACCCCCGGTTCACGGCGGCCGGGTTCACGGCCGCCGACGCCGACGCGCTCCTGCCCGGCCTGCTCGCCCACGCCGCGGAGGCGCGGACCGGGGCCGAGCTGCGGGAGCTGGTCGAGCGGGGCCGGAGCGGGCCGGTGGCGCCCGTGGTCTGGCGGATGGTGCGCCAGTACGCGCCGCTGTGGCACGTGCCGACGGGCCCGCCGTGGGCGTTCGGGAGCGCGCAGTCCTTCGTCGCCGCCGCCGAACGGCCCGCGCTCGCCGACCCGGAGGCGTCCGCCGCCGGTCTGGCCGTCCTGCTCCGGCGCTACCTGGAGGGGTTCGGGCCCGCGTCCGTGGCGAACATGGCGCAGTTCACGACGGCGCCCCGGCGCCTGGTGCGCGAGGCGGTGCGGACCCTGGAAGAAGGACTGGTACGGCTGGAGGGGGCCGACGGCACGGTCCTGTACGACGTCCCGGGGGCGCCGCTCCCCGACGCGGAGACCCCGGCCCCGCCGCGCCTCCTCGCCATGTGGGACAGCGTCCTCCTCGCGTACGCGGACCGCTCCCGGATCATCCCGCCCGCCTACCGCGGGCACGTGATCCGGGTGAACGGCGACACGCTGCCGGCGCTCCTCGTGGACGGGTACGTCGCCGGGGTCTGGCGGCCGGTCGGGGGCGGGATCGAGGTCTCGGCCTTCCACCCGCTGTCCGCCGGGGCCTGGGAGGGCCTGGCCGCCGAGGCCTCGGCGCTCGGCGGCTTCCTGACGGCCCGGGACCCGCTGGTCTACCGCCGCTACGACCACTGGTGGGCCAAGGGCTTCCCGGCGGTGGAGACGCGGGTGCTGCCGGCCGGGTGACCGGCAGCGGCCGTCATCCCCTCGCCACCAGCTCCCGCAGGGCCGTGTTGAGCGCGAGGACGTTGACCCGGGGCTCCCCCACGAAGCCGAGGGCGCGGCCCTCCGTGCGGTCGGCGACGAGCCCGGCGACGGCCGCGAGGGGCAGGCCGTTGCGCTCGGCGACCCGGTGGACCTGGAGCCTCGCGTACTCCGGGGAGATGTGCGGGTCCAGGCCGGAGCCGGAGGAGGTGACGGCGTCGGGCGGCACGTCCGAGGGCCTCACCTCGTACGAGGCCGTCGAGTTGTCCCGTACGACGGCCGCCCTGGCCTCCTTCACCCACCGGACCAACTCGGCGTCGTCGCCGGACCGGTTGGTCGCGCCGGAGAGGAGCAGGGAGTACCGGGTGTTGACGGAGTTGACGCCCAGGCCGTTCGAGGGGCGCGGCTGGAACCAGCGGAGGTCGGGGGCCGGGGCCTCCCCGCCGTCCTTCGCCGGCAGGTCGTAGCGCTGCCCGACGAGCGAGGAGCCGACGACCCGGCCGCTGCCGTCCCGTACCTCGGAGCCGTTCGCCCGTTCCGGGAAGGCCAGTTGGGCGACGGCGGTGACGGCGAGGGGGTAGAGGACGCCGCACACGACGGTGAGGACGAGGAGGGCGCGCAGGCCCGCCCCGAGCAGGCGTCCGGTCCTTCTGGCGGAGTTGTTCATGGTCGGTCAGCCGATTCCGGGGAGGAGGGAGAGGAGCAGGTCGACGAGCTTGATGCCGGCGAACGGGGCGACCAGGCCGCCGAGTCCGTAGACCGCGAGGTTGCGCCGGAGCATCGCGTCGGCGCCGGCCGGCCGGTAGCGCACGCCCCGCAGGGCGAGCGGGACGAGGGCGACGATGATCAGCGCGTTGAAGATCACGGCGGAGAGGATCGCGGACTCCGGCGAGGCCAGGCCCATGACGTTGAGCGCGTCCAGGCCCGGATGGGCCACCGTGAACATGGCGGGGATGATCGCGAAGTACTTCGCCACGTCGTTGGCGATCGAGAAGGTCGTCAGCGCTCCCCGGGTGATGAGGAGCTGCTTGCCGATCGCGACGATCTCGATGAGCTTGGTGGGGTCGGAGTCGAGGTCGACCATGTTGCCGGCCTCCTTCGCGGCCGACGTGCCCGTGTTCATGGCGACGCCGACGTCCGCCCGGGCCAGGGCCGGGGCGTCGTTCGTCCCGTCGCCGGTCATCGCGACCAGCTTCCCGCCCGCCTGCTCCCGCCGGATGAGGGCGAGCTTGTCCTCGGGGGTGGCCTCGGCGAGGAAGTCGTCGACCCCGGCCTCCTCCGCGACGGCCTTCGCGGTCAGCGGGTTGTCGCCGGTGATCATGACCGTACGGATGCCCATGCGGCGCAGTTCGGCGAACCGTTCCCGCATGCCCTCCTTGACGACGTCCTTCAGGTGGACGACGCCCAGGACGCGGGCGCCCCCGTCGTCCTCCACGGCCACGAGCAGCGGTGTGCCGCCGGCCCGGGCGATCCCGTCCGCGAGCTCCCGCGCGTCCCCGGGGACCCGGCCGCCGCGCTCCTCCACCCAGGAGGCGACCGCGCCGCTCGCGCCCTTGCGGATCCTGCGGCCGCCGGCGTCCACGCCGGACATGCGGCTCCGGGCGGTGAAGGCGACCCACTCGGCGTCCGCCGGGGCGTCCGGGAGGGGCGGGGTGCCCGGAAGGGGTGCGCCACCCCCTTCCCGCCTCCCCTCCGCGAGGTCCACGATCGAGCGGCCCTCGGGCGTCTCGTCGGCGAGCGAGGAGAGCCGGGCCGCCCCGGCGAGTTCGGCCTCCGTGACACCCTCCACCGGCACGAACGCGCAGGCCCGCCGGTTGCCGAGGGTGATCGTGCCCGTCTTGTCGAGCAGCAGGGTGCTGACGTCGCCCGCGGCCTCGACCGCGCGCCCCGACATCGCGAGGACGTTCCGCTGGACGAGCCGGTCCATGCCCGCGATGCCGATCGCGGAGAGCAGCGCGCCGATCGTCGTCGGGATCAGGCAGACGAGCAGGGCCGTCAGGACGACGAGGGAGGTCTGCGCGTCGGCGCCCGCGTAGACCGCGAAGGGCTTGAGGGTGACGACGGCGAGGAGGAAGACGATCGTCAGCGAGGCGAGCAGGATGTTCAGGGCGACCTCGTTGGGGGTCTTCCTGCGGTCGGCCCCCTCGACCAGGCCGATCATCCGGTCGATGAAGGTGTCGCCGGGCTTCGTGGTGATCCTGACGACGATCCGGTCGGAGAGCACCTTCGTGCCGCCGGTCACCGCGCACCGGTCGCCGCCGGACTCGCGGACGACCGGGGCGGACTCGCCCGTGATCGCGGACTCGTCCACGGAGGCGACCCCCTCGACGACGTCGCCGTCGCCGGGTATGACGTCGCCGGTCTCGCAGACCACCAGGTCGCCGACGCGCAGTTCGGTGCCGGGGACCAGTTCCTCCCCGGTCCCGGCGGACCCGCTGGTCCCACTGGCCCCACCGTTCCCGGCGACCCGGCGGGCGACCGTCCCCGTCCTGGCCCTGCGCAGGGTGTCCGCCTGCGCCTTGCCCCGGCCCTCGGCGACCGCCTCCGCCAGGTTGGCGAAGACCGTGGTGAGCCACAGCCAGGCGCTGATCGCCCAGCCGAACCGGTCGCCGGGGTGCGCGAGCGCGAGCCCGGTGGTGACCACGGAGCCGACCCACACCACGAACATGACGGGGGACCCGACCATGGCCCGGGGGTCGAGCTTCCGGAGCGCGTCCGGGAGGGCGGCGGCCAGTTGCCCCGGGGCGAACAGGCCCCCGCCGACGCGGCCGGACCGGGTGTCCGGGCGCCGTTCCCCGGGGGCGCCGGCCCGTGGGGGCCGGGCGGGTGCGGTGGTGCTCATGCTGCGAGCCCTTCGGCGAGCGGTCCCAGCGCGAGCGCCGGGAAGTAGGTGAGTCCGGCGACGATCGCGATCGTGCCGAGGAGGAGACCGCTGAACAGCGGCTTCTCGGTGCGCAGGGTGCCCGCGGTGCGGGGCACGGGGGTCTGTCCGGCGAGCGAGCCGGCCAGGGCCAGGACGAACACCATCGGCAGGAAGCGGCCGAGGAGCATCGCGATGCCGAGCGTGGTGTTGAACCAGGGGGTGTCGGCGTTCAGTCCGGCGAACGCGGAGCCGTTGTTGTTGGCCGCCGAGGTGTACGCGTAGAGGACCTCGGAGAAGCCGTGCGCGCCGGAGTTGGCCATCGACTCCGGTGGCGTGGGCAGGGCCATCGCGACGGCGGTGAGGCCCAGGACGAGCGCCGGGGTGACCAGGAGGTAGCAGGCGGCGTGCGTGATCTCGCGGACGCCGATCCGCTTCCCCAGGTACTCGGGGGTGCGGCCGACCATGAGGCCGGCGACGAACACCGCGATCACGGCCATGACCAGCATGCCGTACAGGCCGGAGCCGACGCCGCCGGGCGCGATCTCGCCCAGCTGCATCCCGAGCAGGGTGATCCCGCCGCCGAAGCCGGTGTACGAGGAGTGGAAGGAGTTCACGGCGCCGGTCGAGGTCAGCGTGGTCGCCACCGCGAAGAGCGCCGAGCCGCCGATCCCGAACCGGGTCTCCTTGCCCTCGGCGGCCCCGCCCGCGAGGTCGAACGCCGGGCCGCCGTGGTGGAACTCGGTCCACATCATGAGGGCGGTGAAGCCGGCCCAGATCGCGGCCATGGTGCCGAGGATCGCGTACCCCTGCTTCGGGGAGCCGGTCATCCGGCCGAAGGTGCGGGTCAGGGCGGTGGGGATCAGGAGGATCAGATAGATCTGGAAGAGGTTGGAGAGGGCGTTCGGGTTCTCGAAGGGGTGGGCGGAGTTGGCGTTGAAGTAGCCGCCGCCGTTGGTGCCGAGGACCTTGACGGCCTCCTGGGAGGCGACCGCGCCGCCGTTCCACTGCTGGGTGCCGCCGGAGAACTGTCCCACCTCGTGGATGCCGGAGAAGTTCTGGATCGCGCCGCACGCGACCAGGACCAGGGCGGCGACGACGGAGAGCGGCAGCAGGATCCGGAGCGTGCCCCGGACCAGGTCGGCCCAGAAGTTGCCGAGTTCACCGGTGCGGATGGGGGCGCCCCCTGCTCGAGCGGAGCCGAGAGCTCGGGGGATCGTGAAACCCCGGACGAGGGCGACGGCCACCGCCATGCCGACCGCCGCCGACACGAAGTTCTGCACGGCGAGGCCGCCGGTCTGCACGACGTGGCCCATGGCCTGTTCGCCGTAGTACGACTGCCAGTTGGTGTTGGTGACGAACGAGGCCGCCGTGTTGAACGCCTGGTCCGGGTCGATCGACGCGAAGCCGAGCGAGCCCGGCAGCACGCCCTGGACCCGCTGGAGCAGATAGAGGAGGAGGACGCCGACGGCGGAGAAGGCGAGGACGCAGCGCAGGTAGGCGGGCCACCGCATCCCCGTGTCGGGGTCGGCGCCGATCGCCCGGTAGATCCACCGCTCGGGGGCGAGGTGCCGCTCCGAGGAGTAGACGCGGGCCATGTGATCGCCCAGCGGGCGGTGGGACAGGCCGAGGGCGACGGCCAGGGCCAGGAACTGGAGGGATGCCGCGAGGACGGGGCTCATGTTCTTCCCTCGCCTCAGAACCGGTCGGGCTTGACGAGGGCGAGGACGAGGTAGCCCAGGAGACCGGCGGCCACCAGGAGACCGACGATGTTCTCGGTGCTCACTGCTTGGCCACCCCCCTGGCGACGAGGGCCACCAGCGCGAAGAGCGCGATCGTGGTGGCGACGAGGGCCGCGTCGGCCATCGTGGACTCCCGGATGGAGAGGGTCCCGGCCGCGGGGCGCGGGACGGAGGTTTTCGGACGAGACGAGGAAACCCCCGCCCGGGGCCGCCCGCCGCTCCCGTTGACGCCCCTCTGACGCCGTACGCGTCCTTCTTGACGCTTCCCGTACGTCCCTTGACGTGCCCCGTACGCCTCCCGGCGCACCGGCCCCGCGCCCGCCGCACCCATTGCCAGGTGCCGGAAGTGCACCTATCTTCGAGGCCACACCTACGGACCGGGATGCTCGTCAGTCCCGGGGCGGTCCGCCGTTCACGGGCCGGACGGCGGGGAGCGGACCCTCGGGACGACGGGGGCGCTGGACGCCGGGCGTACGGGATATCCGTATCCACGTACCCGCGGGAGCTGAGCAGCACATGAGCAAGCACGTCCTGGCACAGAACCAGTACGGCAAGGCCGAGAACCGGATCGTCACCGTGACCCGCAAGGGCGACGACGGGGCCTGGCACGAGATCCGCGACCTGAACGTGTCGGTGGCGCTGCGCGGCGAGTACCGCGACGTGCACCTGACCGGCGACAACGGCAACTGCCTGCCGACCGACACCACCAAGAACACGGTGTACGCCTTCGCCAAGGAGCACGGCGTCGCCTCCCCCGAGGCCTTCGCGATCCACCTCGCCCGGCACTTCGTGACCTCCCAGCCGGTCATCCACGAGGCGCAGGTCCGGGTCGAGGAGTTCGCCTGGGAGCGGATCCCGGTCCCGACGCGCAAGGAGCAGCACTCCTTCGTCCGCAAGGGCCAGGAGGTCCGCACCGCGCAGGTCACGCACTCGGAGACCACCGGACTCCAGGTCCTGTCGGGCCTGAAGGAGCTGACGGTGATGAACTCGACCAACTCCGAGTTCCACGGCTTCGTCAAGGACGAGTACACGACGCTCCAGGAGGCGTACGACCGGATCCTCGCCACCAAGGTCACCGCCCGCTGGGCGCATTCGGCCACGGCGGCGGCCGACCCGGAGCACGACTGGGACCGCTCGTACGAGAAGGTGCGCCGGCACATGCTGGAGGCCTTCGCGGAGACGTACAGCTACTCGCTCCAGCAGACCCTGCACGCGATGGCGGACCGGGTCCTGGACCACGTCTCCACGGTCAACGAGGTGCGGCTGAACCTGCCGAACAAGCACCACTTCCTGGTGGACCTGGAGCCGTTCGGCCTGAAGAACGACAACGAGGTGTACTTCGCGGCCGACCGGATGTACGGCCTGATCGAGGGCACCGTCCACCGCCAGGGCGTCCAGCCGGTGATCGCGACCGGCGACTGGATCACCGCCTGAGCCGAGGGCTTGTGGCGGAAGGCGGGGCGCACGGGCCCGGTTCCCGGCCCGGGGCCTTGACCGGCCCGGCCCGTGACGCCCCGCTCCGCGATGGTCCGGCCACGCAGGGCGACGGGTCAAAGCCCGTCCGGTGAGTCCGTCAGATCCCCGCGGGGCGTTCCGGAGGGCCGCGCGGGGGTCTGCCGCGGGGTGGTGGAGGGGGCCGTGACCTGCGCGGAAGGCGGGGGAGGTGGTCCGGCCACCATCCGGGGGCCGATTCGGGTGCCGGGTACACCTCGTCCCCGGGGGCGGTGCCGGGAGACGGTGGTGGTGCAGCGGGAAGGAGCTGCGCACCCTTCGGGCAGGAGTCTCGTGAGTACATCCGTCGCAACCAGGCGCAGGGCCACCGCGGGGGCCGTCGCCCCGGCCGTCCCCCTGGCCACCGTCAGGTCCGTCGGCGCGGCCGGTGCGCGCGAGGACGTCTACGCCGAGCTGTGTGCCGCGCTCTTCTCCGGCTTCGCCCGCCGCGACCAGCGCCTGAAGGCCGAGCAGTACCTGCACGGTCTGCTCACCGCGCAGGGCCGCAAGTCGATCCGCAACATCGCCGCGCAGATCGGCGGTCCGGCGGCCGAGCAGAGCCTGCACCACTTCGTCTCCAGCTCCACCTGGGACTGGCAGCCGATGCGCGCGGCGCTCGGCCGGTACCTGGAGCGCAACGGCTGCCCGCAGGCCTGGGTGGTGCGGCCCATGCCGATCCCCAAGGCCGGGGAGCACTCGGTGGGCGTGGACCGGCGCTTCGACCCGGAGCGCGGCCAGGTCTTCCACGGACAGCAGGCCTTCGGCGTGTGGTTCGCGGGCGAGGAGCTGAGCGTCCCGGTCAACTGGCGCCTGTTCCTGCCGGACCCCTGGGTGAACGACCGCACGCGGCGCGACCGCGCGGAGGTTCCCGAGGAGGCCGGCGAGGAGACCCTGGAGGAGTGCGCGGTCGCGGCGGCGCTGGACACCGCCCGCTGGTCCGACGTCGCCCGCAAGCCGGTGCTCATCGACATCCGGGGCGGCGCGGGCCGCGCGGCCCTCACCCGGCTCGCCGGGGCCGGGGTGCCGGTCGTGGCCCGGATCGGGCCGGGCTCCCGGCTCGCGATCGCGGACCGCTCGCTGCCCGGCTTCGGGGCGGGTCCGCTGTCCGCCGTGCAGATACTGGAGTCCCTCAAGGGACTGCGCAGGCCGGTGAGCTGGGTGGACACGGTGGGGGGCGTGCGGACCTCGCGGACCTCGCTCGCCACGGCCGTCCGGGTGGCGCTGCCGACGCCGGGCGGGGAGCGGATGCGTCCGCTGGTGCTGCTCGGCGAGTGGGACGACCCGCGGCGGGCCCCGGCCCGGGTGTGGATCAGCGACCTGACCGGTTCGCCGGTGGGCACCCTGCTGCGGCTGACCAAGCTCGCCCGCCGGGTGGAGCGGGACTTCGTGGAGGTCGGGGAGGGCGCGGGCCTGCGGGACTTCGTGGGCCGCTCGTTCCGCGGCTGGCACCGGCACATCACCCTGGCCTCGGCGGCCCACGCGGCGACGGTCCTGGCCTCCCAGTGGGAGTCGGGACACGGCTCGGCGCGGGGGTACGGCCCGGGCGCGGCGCAGGGGTACGGCTCCGGCTACGGTTCGCGGCGCTCGGCGAGCTGAGGTCCTCCGGCCGGTCGGCCCCGGATCGGGCGCCGTGCCGCGCCCCGCGTCGGACGCTCCGTCCCGTCAGGCCCCGCGCTCCGGCGGGCGGGGCGGTTCGGGGGCGACGCGGCCGCGGGCCAGGGCCTCCCGGGTGCGCTGGAGCCGGAGCGCGAGCTGGACCTCCAGGACCTGGCCGGGCTTCTGCCACTCGGGGCCGAGGAGTTCGCCGATCCGCTCCAGGCGGCGGGAGACCGTGTTGGGGTGGACGTGCAGCGCCTCGGCCGCGTTCGTCGGGCTGCCGCCCGAGGCGAAGTACGCCTCCAGGGTGTGCGTGAGGTCGGTGAACCGCTCGGCGTCGTAGGCGAGCACGGGCCCGATCGCCGACTCCACGAAGCCGTCCACGTCGTTGTCGTCGGAGAGCAGCAGCCCCAGGAAGCCCAGGTCCCGCACGGAGGCCGCGGAGCCGGTGCCGCCGAGGGCGCTCATCGCGTCGAGGCAGCGCCAGGCCTCCCGGTGCATCCGCCCGACGGCGTCCGGGCTCCAGCCGGGTCCGGCGGAGGCGACGGAGACGGGGTGGCCGAGCAGCGGGGAGAGTTCGGCGGCGACGGCCCTGGCGGCGGCCGAGGCGTCGTCCCCCGGCAGCAGCAGCACGATGCAGCCGCCCTGCACGGTCTTCAGACCGGAGAGGCGGTACGCGTACGAGGACGCCCACACGACCGCCCGGCCCTGCTCGCCGCCCTCGGGCCGGGCGAGCACGAGGACGTGCGGCCGGCGCAGGTCGACGCCGAGGCGGCCGGCCCGCTGGGCGATCTGCTGCGGCGCGTGCGGCGGGTCCGCGATGAGGTCGTCGAGGAGTTCGTCGCGGACGGGCCCCTCGGCGACGGCGGTGGAGCGCCGCATGAGGAGGAGGAAGGCGACGGACTGGGCGGCGAGTTCGAGGAGCCGTTCGTCCTCGCCGGTGAGTCCGCCGTCGGCGTGGACGACGAGGCCGCCGAGGTCCTCGGAGCCCGCGATGACGGGCGCGACCCAGATGTCGTCGGCGGCGAGGACCGGGCGGCGGCGGGCGTGGGCGTCGAGCGCGGCCTTCTCGACGGCTTCCTCGACGGCCTCCTCGTCGAGGCCGGGGACGTCGCCGACGGCGGCGAGCGACCGGCCGCCGGGGTCGCGGATCAGGACGCTCGCGTCGAGGGCGTCGGCGGCGGCCTTGGCCACGTTGCGCAGGTCGCCGCCCGCGAGGACGAGGTTCATGATGCGGCCGTGGGCCTCGCTGACGTGCCGCATCCGGGTGAGGCGGGTGCGCACCCGGGCGCTGTCCCGCTCCAGTTCGGAGACCTCGGCCCGGGTCCGGTCGAGGAGGCCGGCCTTCTCGACGGCGAGGGCGGCCAGGTCCGCGAGCCCGGCGAGGAGCCCGATCTCCTCGGAGGTGTGGTGGCGGACGCGCCGGTCCGCGCCGAACAGGGTGCCGATGACGGTCTCGCCGCTGCGCAGCGGCGCGGCCACGATCGCGTGGAGCCCCTCGGCGCGCAGGGCGGCCTCGGCGTCCTCGTCGAAGGCGGGGGCGTGGACGCCCGCGTCGAGGGAGCCGGAGGGGGCGAACCGCTCGTCGGCGAGGTAGTCCGGGGTCCAGACGGGCACGCCGTGGAGCTGGACGGCGCCGCCGAGTCCGTACCCCTCGGCGATCCGGAGGCCGGGGGCGAGGCGCGGTCCCCCGGTGCGGCCGGGGCGGGTGCCCTCGGTGGTGTGGACGTAGCAGGCGCCGTGCGGGCCGCGCAGGGTGACGTACGCCAGGTCGAGGCCGAGGAGCCGGCGGGCGCGGCGGGTGATGACGTGCAGCAGGCCGTCGAGGTCGTAGGAGAGGGTCAGGTCGCGGGCGGTGTCGGTGAGGGCGTCGAGCCCGGCCTCGCGGCGCGCGTCGTGGGCGCGTTCGGCGTTGATCCGGCCGGCGAGGACGGCGGCGCGCTCCAGGCGGTCGAGGTCCGCGCGGCCGAGGCCGCCGCGGCGGGCCTCGTCGAGGAGGGCGTCGAAGCGGGCGGGCGGGGCCTGGCGGGCGAGGAGTTCGAGGACCGTGAGCAGCGGGTCGGCACCACCGGCTCCGTCCGCGCCGTGCGTGGTCATGGTCGAAGCTCCCGTATGTCGAGCGAAATCGGGCACCTCGGAGGAAACCCGTCCTGTCCGCCGAAACTAATTCGGCTTCGGAAGCCGGTCAACGGTGAGTTGCCGCACTTCATTCCCCTCGGGGAGCCGGGAGGGGCCGGGTGGCGGTCCGTTCCGGTGCTCGGTCGTGGCCCGCCGGGCGGGCCCGGTCGTGGCCGTGATCCGCCGCACCGGCCCGGTCGTCCGTCAGCCGAAGGAGCCGGCCGGGACGAGGCGGGGGCGGGGCGGGGCGTACTGGGCGGGGACGCGGAGGCCGAGGCCGGGGCGGCCGCCGGTGTGCCGCACGGCGAGGACCGAGCGCTGGAGGCGCCGCAGTCGGGCCGAGGGCTCCATGCCGCTCTCCGCCGCGAGGGCGAGGCGCAGCCGCTCGTACACGGTGAGGGCCTCGTCGTGCCGGCCGCAGCGCAGCAGGGCGGCCATGAGGTGGGCGTGGAGGGGCTCGTTGGTGCGGTAACGGGCGACGAGTCCGGTGAGTTCCGGGACGAGTTCGGCGTGCCGGCCGAGGCCGAGTTGTGCTTCGAGCCACTGGTCGAGGACGCTGAGCCGGGAGGTTTCGAGGCGCTCGATCTCCTTGCGGAGGCGGGGTCCGGCGGCGACGCCCGCGTAGGGGTCGCCGCGCCACAGGGCGAGGGCCTCGCCGAGGCGGAGCGCGGCACGGGAGAGGTCGCCGGCCTCCATGGCGCGGTAGCCGGCGCCGGCCGCGCGCTCGAACTGCCATACGTCGTGGGCGCCGCCGCCGGTGTCGAGCCGGTAGCCGCCGGGCTGGGCGACGAGGACCGCGTCGGCGGTGCGCCGGTCGGACCAGCCGGTCCGCGGGTCGGCGGGGCCGGTGGCGCGCAGGGCGTCCGCGACGAGGGCGCGCAGCCCGGCTATGTGGGCCTGGAGCTCCGCGCGGGCGCCGCGCGGCGCGCCGGACGGCCACAGCTCCTCGGTCAGGACCGTCACGGGGACGACCTGGTCGGCGCTGGCCGTGAGCAGGGCGAGCAGCTGCCGGGGGGCTGCCGCCGTCGGGGTGATCGACATCCCGTTCTCACGTACCGACAGTCCCCCCAGGATCCGGACGTCCACCTTGCCCCCTCAGTGCCTGTGCGGTGTCTGCGCGCGGGATGACTCTCGATGATTAGAAAAGACCCCCGTAGGCATGTCAATAAGAAACCGGAGGGTATGGAATCACCTCCCGGGATATCGGGGTGATTCACCCCCTTTGTCGTGCTATTGGGGCGTCTGATTTTCGTCACTGGCCGAGATCGCACCCGTGGCGAAAGACTGTTTCCGGACTCGGGGGTACGCTTTCGGGGGTCCTCCGGAGGGTGCGGAGGGGCTTCGACCCTCGACTTCACGCCACAAACAGACGGCCCGGTACGGTTCCCGGCGGAGCCGCGGGGCGTCAGCGGAGCACGGCGGCGGCGGTGAGCAGGCCGAAGGAGACCGTGATCAGGGCCGTGCGGGCGCGGTGGAAGGCGTTCCAGCGCGCCTCGAAGGCGGCCCGGACCGGCGCGGGGTCGCCCGCGGGGGCGCTCGCCAGGGCGTTGTTGAGGGGGATGTTGCCGCCGAGGGTGACCAGGTGGTTGAGGACCGCGCACACGAGCCCCGCGAGGAGGAGCCACGTCCGCGCGTCCGTGCGCCCGTCGACGGGGACGAGGAGCGCGGCGGCGGGGAGGGCGACGACGCCGAGGAAGACGGTGAGGAACACGGCCCTCGGCACGCACTCGTTGATCCGGCGCATCGCCGTGACGAACTCCGCGTCCGTCAGGCGGGCGAGCGCGGGCATGACCCCGGTCAGGAAGATCAGCATGAAACCGGCGTAGAGGCCGGTGCAGACGACGGCGAGGGCGAGCAGCAGGGTGGCCATGCGGCCATTCTGTCCCGCTGCCCGCCCCACGCGTGAGGCGTACGCGTCAGGTGTGCGCGTCGGCCGTACGGGGCGGGCGCGGCGGTCGTACGGGTCGTGCGCGGCGGTCGTACGGGGCGGGCGCGTCGGTCGTACGGGGCGGGCGCGGGCGCCGGGTGCACGGAGTGGGCGGGCACGCAGGTCGTGCGGAGTGGGCGGGCGCGCCGGTCGTACGGAGCCGGTGCGGGCGCCGTCAGCTGTACGGGTCGCCCGAGCGCAGCTCCCCCTCCCCCGTCCGGCCCGGCTCCGACGGGTCGTCCGCCGGGCCGCGCAGGGTCTCCGCCCGCCGCACCGCCTCGGCGAGCTCCCGCACCACCGCCGAGCCGGAGCGCTCGGCGATCGCGTCGGCGTGCCGCGCGAGCGTCCCGAGCGCCGGTGTCCCCGGCAGCGAGCCGCCTCGCAGGACGTCCGCGAAGTAGGCCGCGATCGCGGTCAGTTGGAGGCTGTCGTGGCCGCCGCCCCAGACGTCGGCGGTCAGTGCGCCGGTCGCGACGGTGCCGGAGCGCTCGCGCGGGGCCCGGGTGGCGGGGTCGAGCCAGCGGACGGTGGCGGTGGCGACGGTCCCGGTCGCCCCGGGTCTGGTCCTGACCGCGTACAGCGCGGTGACCGTGTGGCCGGCCCCGATCTCGCCGCCGTCCACCCGGTCGTTCCGGAAGTCCTCGTCGGCGACCTCCCGGTTCTCGTACCCGATCAGCCGGAACTTCTCGACGGTCCGCCGGTCGAAGGCGACCTGCGCCCTGGCGTCGCGGGCGCGCAGTTCGACGTGGGCGGGGAGCTGGTCGACGAAGACCTTGCGGGCCTGCGCGGCGTTGGAGACGTACGTCGTCTGGCCGTCGCCCCTGTCGGCGAGCTTCTCCATGAACGCGTCGCCGAACTCGCTGCCGACACCGACGCCGAAGAGGGTGATGCCGTACTCCCGGCGCTCCTCCTCGATGCGGGCGAGGATCGTCTCCGCCTCGGTGGAGCCGGTGTTGGCGAGGGCGTCGGAGAGCAGGACGACCCGGTTGGTGGCGTCCGCGCGGTGTCCCTCGACGGCGACGTCGTAGCCGGTGCGGACACCCGCCTCGACGTTGGTGGACGCGGCGGTCGCCAGGGAGTCCACCACGTCGCGGATCCGGTTCCGGGCCTCCCCGACGCGGGTCATGGGCAGCCGGGTCTCGGCCTCGGAGCTGAAGGTGACGAGCGCGATCGAGTCGTCGTCGCGGAGCTCGCCGACGAGCAGCCCGAGGGACTCCTTGACGAGGTCGAGCCGCCCCGGCTCGCCCATGGAGCCCGAGACGTCGACGACGAAGGTGAGCGCGGCGGGCGGGCGTTCGCCGCCCCGGTCCGCGCCCCGGGTGGCGAGCCCGACCCGGACCAGGGACCAGCCGTCCCGCCCGGTGCGGGCGCCGTCGAGGGTGACGCCGAAGCCGTCGTCGGCGGGGCGCTCGTAGTCCGGGCGGAAGCTGTTGACGAACTCTTCGGGGCGCACGGTCGCCGGATCGGGCAGCCGTCCCTCGGCGAGGGCGCGGCGGGCGTATCCG
Source organism: Streptomyces sp. NPDC088915 (assembly GCF_044749825.1). Taxonomy (NCBI): domain Bacteria; kingdom Bacillati; phylum Actinomycetota; class Actinomycetes; order Kitasatosporales; family Streptomycetaceae; genus Streptomyces; species Streptomyces sp. NPDC088915. Next base: position 302,995 of record NZ_JBIVIR010000002.1, on the reverse strand, counting down.
TACGAGGCGGTGTCCACGTCCAGGGCGAAGGTGGACAGGTAGTCGGGCGCGGGCGACGGGGACCGCTGCTCGCCCCCCTCGGGGTGCGCCGTCCCGCCGCGCCCGCCGTCGGGGAGGGCCGGCGCGGTGGGGCGGCCCTCCTTCGTGCTCCGGTCGGCGCTGCCCCCGTCGCCGGACGCGCCACAGCCGCTGAGGGCGATCCCGGCGGCGAGCAACCCCGCGATCACGGCCGGAAGCCGGGTCCTGCGGGGCCGGGCCCCGCCCGTCTCTCGTCGTTCCATGTCCATCTCCCCCTCTTCGTACGGCACTTGTGAATGTGACGAACGGGGGCGCCGGAAAGAGCGGTCGGAGTGGTTGCGGATGGATCTCGATGCGGCAACGGCGACACGGGTGAACCCCGGTGGCATGGATTCGCCATCCTTCTCAACAGGGGTTGTCACCGTGTGCAGTCACATGCGTACATGGAGTGGACATCGATCGGCGGGGGTGGTCAGCGGTGGCAGAGAGCGCGGGCTCCGTGATGCTCGCCCGTTCGGCGATGAACCGGGCCGTGACCGAGGGACAGCGGCCCGCGGGGCGTCCGGTCCGGGGAGCGCGGCGCATCAGTGCCGCGCTCGCCGGGCTGGCCGCCTCCACCCGGCACGAGCTGCTGACCTTCGACGACCCGGTCGCGTCCGCGGGCTACGCGATCCCCGAGCCGTTCCTGGAGCTGGCGGAAGCGTGCATGCGGGCCGCGGCGGAGCGGGCCGACGAGGTGCGCAGGATCGTCCCGAGACACGCGCTGCCCCGGATCGAGGGCGGGCTCCGGGTCCCCGGCCAGGCCCGCCTGGCGGAGTCGATCCCGTTCAAGATGATCCTGGTCGACCGGACGGTGGCGGCGGTCCCGCTCGACCTGGAGCTGCTCTACAACGGGCTGCTGCTGATCCGGGACCCGGTGGTGGTCCAGGCCCTCGTCCGGGCCCACCAGGTCTGCTGGGCGCTGGCCGAGGACCCGGCGGCGTACACGGTGCCGTCCCCGTCCCCGCCGCCGGACGACCTGCCGCCCCTCCTGCGGCCGGTGCTCGACGCCCTCGTCGCGGGGCTCACGGACGAGACGGCGGCGGCCCGGCTCGGCATGTCCGCGCGGACCTACAGCCGCCGGGTCGGCGAGCTGATGGCGGCCCTCGGCACGACGAGCCGCTTCCGCGCGGGCGCGGAAGCGGCTCGAAGGGGGTGGTTGTGAGGGCCGTTCACCCGGTCAGGACACGATGTCCTTGCGGGCGAAGCCCCGGAAGGCGAGGGCGAAGAGGACCAGGGCGTACGTCAGGGAGACCGCCGTGCCCTTCACCATGCCGCCCCATTCCAGCTGGGGCTGGAGGGCGTCGATCCAGGCGAACTGCCAGTGCGCGGGCAGGAAGTCGCGCCAGGCGCCGAGGGCGGTGACGGCGTCCAGGACGTTGCCGACGATGGTGAGGCCGACGGCGCCGCCCACCGCGCCGAGCGGGGCGTCGGTGCGGGTGGACAGCCAGAAGGCGAGCCCGGCGGTGACCAGTTGGGAGGCGAAGACGAAGGCGGTGGCGATCCCGATCCTGAGCAGGGCTTCTCCGGCCGGCACCGAGCCGCCGGTCGGCAGCTGGAGCGGCCCCCAGCCGTAGGCGACCGTGCCCGCCGCCAGGGCCACCAGCGGGAGGAGGACCATCGCGGCCGCGCTGTAGGCGAGCGCGACCGCCAGCTTGGAGGCGAGGAGCCGGGAGCGGGGCACGGGCGCGGCGAGCAGGTACCGCAGCGAGGACCAGCTCGCCTCGGAGGCGACCGTGTCCCCGCAGAACAGCGCCACGGGGACGACGAGGAGGAAGCCGGCCGAGACGAAGAGGCAGGTGGCCGCGAAGTTGGCGCCCGAGGTCGTCGCCGTGTCGATCAGGGTGACGCGGCCCTCGCGGTCGCCGTCCCCGGTGCCGCCGATCGCGAAGGCCGCGATCAGGACGAACGGCAGGGCGACCAGGATGCCGCCCATCACCAGGGTGCGGCGCCGCTTCCACTGGCGCAGGGCCTCGACGCGCAGGGGCAGGGTGCGTCCCGGGCGGTAGCCGGGGGCGGACTCCGGCACGCCGGCGGGCCCCTCGGACGGCAGGGTGCTGGGGGTGGTGCTGCTCATGCGGCTCCTCCTCCGATCAGGGTCAGGAACGCGTCCTCCAGGCGCCGGTGCGGCCCGACCCCGGTCAGCGGCACGTCCAGGCGGACGAGTTCGCCGATGAGGGCGGTCGCGTCGGCGCCGTCGAGCCGGACCAGGAGTCCGCCGTCGGTGCGGGCGGCCGAGCCGACGCCCGGCAGGGCGCCGATCTTCTCGACGAGGGCGTCGGGGACGGGCGGGACGGGGGTGCCGTCGGGGGTGCGTTCGGCGAGGGTGACGAGGAGGGTGTCGCCGGAGCCGGTGATCTCCGCGACCGGCCCGGCCTGCACCAGCTGCCCCCGGTCCATGACGACGAGGTGGGTGCAGGACTGCTCGACCTCCGCCAGGAGGTGGCTGGAGACGATGACGGTGCGGCCCTCGGCCGCGTACCGGATCATCACCTCGCGCATCTCGCGGATCTGCGGCGGGTCGAGGCCGTTGGTCGGCTCGTCGAGGATCAGCAGGTCCGGCAGGCCGAGCATGGCCTGGGCGAGGGCGAGGCGCTGGCGCATGCCCTGCGAGTAGGTGCGCACGGCGCGTTCCAGGGCGCCGCCCAGGTTCGCGATCCGCAGGGCCTCGTCGACGTGGGCGTCCTCGGCGGGGCGGCCGGTGGCCTTCCAGTACAGGTCGAGGTTCTCCCGGCCCGACAGGTGCGGCAGGAACCCGGCGCCCTCGACGAAGGCGCCGACGCGGGAGAGGACCGGGGCGCCGGGCCGGATGGCCTGGCCGAAGACCCGGATCTCGCCCTCGTCGGGGGCGATGAGGCCCATCAGCATGCGCAGGGTGGTGGTCTTGCCGGCGCCGTTCGGGCCGAGGAGGCCGAGGACCTGGCCCTGTTCGACCTGGAAGGAGAGGTCCTTGACGCTGTACCGCTCGCCGCCCTTGTACTTCTTGGACAGGCCGGTGATCCGGAGCGGTACGGAGACGAGCCCGGGGTCCGGCGCGGGCGCGGCGGTCCTGCGGCGGGCCGTGAGCAGCAGGGCGGCGGCGACGGCCAGGCCGATCAGCGGCAGGCCCCACACCCACCAGGGCAGGGCGGCGCCCTGGGTGGCGAGGCCGGGCGCGGTGGGGACGGTCAGCGGCCCCTGCACGGCGACGGTGTAGGCGGCGGGGGCGGCCGGGGAGGCGTAGCCGAGGTCGGTGGCGGCGACGACGAGCCGCAGCCGGTGCCCGGCCTCCACCTCGTGGTCGATCGCGGGCAGCGTCAGGGTGACGTCGCGGCCCGCCCGGGCGTCCTCGACGCGGACGGGGGCGACGAGCTGGGCGGGCAGCACCTGCTGCCGGCCGTCGGGGCCGACGTCGTACACCTTGGCGAAGAGGACGGCGGAGCCGTCGGCGGCGGTCGAGGTGACCTTGACGCGGACGGTCGGCGCGCCGGTGATCCGCAGCGCCCCGGTCTGCGGCTTCGCGTCGAAGCGGGCGTGCTGGCCGGGGAAGTCGAGGGAGAGGCCGACGCCGAGGGAGGAGAGGCCGGAGAGGCCGCCGCCGAGGCCGGGGACGGCGGAGACGGCGGGCGGGGCGCCGCCCGGCGGGTTGGCGAAGGTCTGCGGGGCGCCGCCGAGGGCCAGGGCCGTGGTGCCGGAGGCGAGGCCCGGGTAGCGGTCGGCGGTCGCGGCGCGCAGGGTCGCCCGGCCGTTGGTGGAGTCGACGCCGCCGGTGCGGCTGACGCGGAAGGCGGGGCCGGTGTCGGCGGAGGCGTCCCGCTTCAGCCAGCGGTCGAACCAGGCGCCGACGCGCCGCTCGACGCGCTCGGTCTCCTGGTCGCCGCCGTCGTGGCCGCCGGAGGTCCAGTCGACGGCGACGGGGGCGCCGTTGGCGGCGAGGGTCCGGGCCGTGGCGTCGGACTGGGCCAGGGTGAACAGCGAGTCGGACTGGCCCTGCACGAGGAGCGCGGGCACCTTGATCCGGCCGCCGACGGCCGAGGGGCTGCGGGCTTCGAGGAGCGCGCGGGCGGCGGCGTCGGGCTTCCCGGAGACGGCGACGCGCTGGTAGAGCGCGCACAGCTCGGCGCTGAAACGCCCGCAGGCGGGGGCCTTCCCGGCGGCGGCCTTCCCGGCCCCGGCGGCCGGGACCTCTCCGGTGGCCGGCCCGTCCCCCGCCCCGTTCCCCGCCCCGTTCCCGACCCCGTTGCCGGCGGAGAAGAAGATCCCGGCCCAGAGCTTCTTGAAGACGCCGTCCGGGAAGAGGGCGTCGGCGAGGTTCCAGTACGTGATCCGGGGGGCGATCGCGTCGACGCGCGGGTCGTGTCCGGCGGCGAGCAGGGAGATCGCGCCGCCGTAGGAGGCGCCGCTGACGCCGACGCGCGGGTCGCCCGCCCCGTCGAGGAGGACCTCGGGCCGGCCGGCGAGCCAGTCGATCAGCCGGCTGACGTCCTTCACCTCGCGGTCGGGGTCGTTGAGGCCGATCTCCCCGGTGGAGGCGCCGAAGCCGCGGGCGGACCAGGTGAGGACGGCGTACCCGTCGCGGGCGAGGCCCTCGGCCTGGGCGCGGACGTCGTCCTTGGAGCCGCCGAAGCCGTGGCCGAGCAGGACGGCGGGCCTGCGCCCGTCGCCGTCGCCGGTGAAGTACGAGGTGTCGAGCCGTACGCCGTCGACGTCGAGCGTCCGGTCCGCGCGGTGCACGGGCGGTGGATCGTCCGAGGCGACGGCGGTCCAGGTGCCGGCACCCGCGAGGACGGTGAGCGCGGCGGTGACCGCGGCCCACCGGGGAAGTCGGAGTCGCATGGCCCCGAGCCTAAGCGGGCCCGCCGCGGACCACGGCTCCCGAAAGGCGGAGGTCCCGCACCTCCTGGGGTCGTACGGAGTACGGTCCGCGTACCGCGGGCGCGGTACGAGGATCCGGGGAGGAAACGTGATCGAGGTCCGGCGGGCGACGACGGTGGCCGAGCTGGTCGCGGCGGAGCACCTCTACGACGGCCCGGCGCGGGAGGAGTGGGCGGCCCGCTTCCTGGCGGCGCCGGGGCACCTGATGCTGATCGCCTACACGGAGGACGGCTTCCCGGCCGGCTTCGTGTCCGGGGTCGAGATGACCCACCCGGACAAGGGCACCGAGATGTGCCTCTACGAACTGTCCGTGGACGAGGCGCACCGCCGCCGCGGCACGGGCCGCGCCCTGACGGAGGCCCTCCTCACGGCCGCCCGGGACCGCGGCTGCCACGGCGCCTGGGTGGGCGCGGACACGGACAACGCCCCCGCCCTCGCGACCTACCGCGCGGCGGGGGCGGCGGACGAGGGGGTGTTCGCGATGCTGGGCTGGGAGCTCCCGGAGTGAGGAGGCCCGGGGCCCCGGAGCGCGGTTGCCGCGCTCCGGGGCCCCGGGCGTCCGTCCGCGTCAGTGGTTGCGCGGGAAGCCCAGGTCGACGCCGGCCGGGGCGTCGGAGGGGTCGGGCCAGCGGGTGGTGACGACCTTGCCGCGGGTGTAGAAGTGCACGCCGTCGTTGCCGTAGACGTGGTGGTCGCCGAAGAGGGAGTCCTTCCAGCCGCCGAAGGAGTGGTAGCCCACCGGGACCGGGATCGGGACGTTGACGCCGACCATGCCGGCCTCGACCTCCAGCTGGAAGCGGCGGGCCGCGCCGCCGTCGCGGGTGAAGATCGCGGTGCCGTTGCCGAACGGCGAGGCGTTGATGAGGGCGAGGCCCTCCTCGTACGTCTCGGCGCGCAGCACGCACAGGACCGGGCCGAAGATCTCGTCCTGGTAGGCCTTGGCCGTGGTGGGGACGCGGTCGAGGAGGGAGAGGCCGATCCAGTGCCCGTCCTCGTGGCCCTCCACCGTGTGGCCGGTGCCGTCGAGGACGACCTCGCAGCCCTCGTCCGCCGCGCCGTGGACGTAGGAGGCGACCTTGTCGCGGTGGACGGCCGTGATGAGCGGGCCCATCTCGGAGGTCGGGTCGTTGCCGGGGCCGATCTTGATCTTCTCGGCGCGCTCGCGGATCTTGTCCACCAGCTCGTCGCCGATGGAGCCGACGGCGACGACCGCCGAGATCGCCATGCAGCGCTCGCCCGCGGAGCCGTACGCCGCCGAGACGGCCGCGTCGGCCGCCGCGTCGAGGTCGGCGTCCGGGAGGACCAGCATGTGGTTCTTGGCGCCGCCGAGCGCCTGGACGCGCTTGCCGTTGGCGGAGGCGGTGGTGTGGATGTGCCGCGCGATCGGGGTCGAGCCCACGAAGGAGATCGCCGCCACGTCCGGGTGCTCCAGGAGCCGGTCCACGGACACCTTGTCGCCGTGCAGGACGTTGAAGACGCCGTCCGGCAGACCGGCCTCGGCGAGCAGTTCGGCGATCTTCAGGGACGGGGAGGGGTCCTTCTCGCTCGGCTTGAGGATGAAGGTGTTGCCGGTCGCGATGGCGATCGGGAACATCCACATCGGCACCATGGCCGGGAAGTTGAAGGGCGTGATGCCGGCGACGACGCCGACGGGCTGGCGGATGGACGCCACGTCCACGCGGTTCGACACCTGGGTGGAGAGCTCGCCCTTGAGCTGGGTGGTGATGCCGCAGGCCAGGTCGACGATCTCCAGGCCGCGGGCGACCTCGCCGAGCGCGTCCGAGTGCACCTTGCCGTGCTCGGCGACGATCAGCTCGGCGATGGCGTCGCGGTTCGCGTCGAGCAGCGCGCGGAACTTGAAGAGGATCGTGGTGCGCTGGGCCAGCGAGGAGGTGCCCCAGGTGGCGAAGGCGGCCTTGGCGGCGGCCACCGCCGCGTCGACCTCCTCGACGGAGGCGAGCGCGACCCGGGTGGTCACGGCGCCGGTGGCCGGGTCGGTGACCGGACCCCAATTGCCCGACGTGCCCTCGACGGTCTTGCCACCGATCCAGTGGTCGACGGTCTTGACGGTGTTCGTCATGACGAAATGCTCCTTCAGAGATGGCGGCGTCGGGCGGTGACGTGCCGGTCGTACTCCTCCCGGGCCTCGACCGCCGCCTCGCGGGTCGCGGTCTCGGCCACGGGCACATCCCACCACGCCGGGGCCGGGGGCGGGCCCGACACTGTGTCGGGCGTTTCGGTCTCGACGTAGACACATGTGGGAACCGTCGCCGCCCGCGCCTCCCCGAGGGCTTCTCGCAGGTCACGGACGGTGCGGGGGCGCAGCACCCGCATGCCGAGGGAGGCGGCGTTGGCGCCGAGGTCGACGGGGAGCGGCGGTCCGGTGAAGCCGCCGTCCGCGTCCCGGTACCGGTAGTCGGTGCCGTACCGCTCGGCCCCGACGGCCTCCGAGAGGCCGCCGATGGAGGCGTACCCGTGGTTCTGGAGGACGACGAGCCGCAGCGGCAGGCGCTCCTGCACGGCGGTGACGATCTCGGTGGGATTCATCAGGTACGTCCCGTCCCCGACGAGCGCCCAGACGGGCCGGCCGGGGGCGGCGAGGAGGACGCCGATCGCGGCGGGGATCTCGTATCCCATGCAGGAGTAGCCGTACTCGACGTGGTACTGGTCGGCCGAGCGGGGCCGCCACAGCTTGTGGAGGTCGCCCGGGAGCGACCCGGCCGCGTTGATCAGGATGTCGCTCGCGTCGACCAGGGTGTCGAGTGCGCCGAGGACCTGGGTCTGGGTGGGGCGGGCGTCCTCGTCGGGGACGGCGTACGCGGTGTCGACCCGGCGCTCCCGGTCCCGCTTGGCGGCGGCCCACTCCTCCGGGTCCCGCGACCGGTGGCCGTCGAGGGCGCCGGTGAGCGCGGTCAGCCCCTCGCGGGCGTCGGCGACGAGCGGAAGCGCGGCCTGCTTGTGGGCGTCGAAGCCGGTGACGTTGAGGTTGAGGAAGCGGGCGCCCTCGGGGAAGAGCGTGCCGGAGGCGGTGGTGAAGTCGGTGTAGCGGGTGCCGACGCCGATGACGAGGTCGGCGGCGCGGGCCAGGGCGGCGGCGGTCTCCGTACCGGTGTGGCCGACGCCGCCCACGTCGCAGGGGTGGTCGTACGGCAGGACGCCCTTGCCGGCCTGGGTGGTGGCGACGGGCAGGCCGGTCCGCTCGGCGAAGGTCCGCAGGGCGTCCTCGGCGCCGCTGTGCCGCACCCCGCCGCCCGCGACGACCAGGGGCCGTTCGGCGGAGCGCACGGCCCGCACGGCGGCGTCGAGTTCGTCCCGGTCGGGGCGGGGGCGGCGGACGCGCCAGGTCCGCTCGGCGAAGAACTCCTCCGGCCAGTCGTACGCCTCCGCCTGCACGTCCTGGGGCAGGGCGAGGGTCACGGCGCCGGTCGCGGCGGGGTCGGCGAGGACCCGTACGGCTTCCAGGGCGGCCGGGACCAGGGCCTCGGGGCGGCCGACCCGGTCGAAGTACACGGAGACGGGCCGCAGGCAGTCGTTGACGGACACGTCCCCCGCGTACGGGAGCTGGAGCTGCTGGAGGACGGGGTCGGCGGGCCGGGTCGCGAAGGTGTCGCCGGGGAGGAGCAGGACGGGCAGGTGGTTGATCGTGGCGAGGGCGGCGCCGGTGACGAGGTTGGTGGCGCCGGGGCCGATGGAGGTGGTGACGGCGTGCGCGGAGAGGCGGCGGGACTGGCGGGCGTAGCCGACGGCGGCGTGGACCATGGCCTGTTCGTTGCGGCCCTGGTGGAAGGGCATGAGCGCCGGGTGCTCGACGAGCGCCTGCCCGATCCCGGCGACGTTCCCGTGGCCGAAGATCCCCCAGGTGGCGGCGATCAGGCGGTGGCGCTCGCCGTCGCGCTCGGTGTACTGGGCGGCGAGGAAGCGGACGAGGGCCTGGGCGGTGGTGAGGCGGACGGTGCTCATGCGGGCCTCCGCGAGTGTTCCGGGGACGGCCGGGGATCGCTCATGCGTGCGCCTTCGTCTTTGTTCACGCGTACCCCTCCGTGTGGTCCGGGTGGAAGCTGATCCTCCACTCGCGTTCGGGTCCGGGGCCCGCCATGACGTTGAGGTAGTAGAGGTCGTGGTCCGGCTGGGCGATCGAGGGGCCGTGCCAGCCGTCGGGGACGAGGACCGCGTCGCCGTCGCGGACCTCGGCGAGCAGGTCGGCGCCGCCGGGCCGGGAGGGCGAGATCCGCTGGTAGGCGAGGCCGTGCGGGCCCTGGACCTCGTAGTAGTAGATCTCCTCCAGGACGGCCTCGGCGCCGGGGCGGTGCTCGTCGTGCTTGTGCGGCGGGTAGGAGGACCAGTGGCCGCCGGGCGTGACGACCTCGACGGCGATGAGCCGGTCGCAGGCGAAGGCGTCGGCGGAGGCGAAGTTCCGCACCTCGCGGGCGCGGTCGCCGCTGCCCCGGGTCTCGACGGGAACCTCCGGCGCGGGACCGTAGCGGGCGGGGAGTCGTCGCTCGCACTTCGCTCCTGCCAAAGCGAAGCGGCCCCCCGCGCCGGAGGCGATCTGGGCGTGGGCGTCGCGCGGTACGTAGGCGAAGTCGGTCACCCCGTCGAACACGCTCGCGCGGCCCCGGAGTTCGAAGACCTCGCCGTCGACGCGCACGCTACAGGCACCGGCGAGGGGAAGCACGGTCCATTCGGAATCCCCGCTCCCGAAGGAGTGGGTCTCCCCCGGCCCGAGGGTGAGGACGCGGAGCGCGGAGTACGTCCATCCGGCCCGCGCGGGGTCGACGTCGACCGCGTACGGCCCCCGGGCGGCGGTCCCGGCGGGGAGGTGGAGGGATGCGGGGTGATCGGGACGCGGGCTCATGACGGTCATGCCTACCCCCTTTCCGGAGGCGTTCCCGTACGGATCGTTCCCGTGCCCCCGGCCAGGGCCTCCGCGATCTCCGCCGGGTCCGGCATGGCGGAGGAGCAGGCGAGCCGGCCCGCGACGATCGCGCCGGCGGCGTTGGCGTGGCGCAGGGTCCGTTCGAGGTCCCAGCCGGCGAGGAGGCCGTGGACGAGCGCCCCGCCGAACGCGTCGCCCGCGCCCAGGCCGTTGACGACCTCCACCGGCAGCGGTGGCACCTCGGCGCGGGTGCCGTCGGCGGCGAGCGCCAGGACGCCCTTCGGGCCCTGCTTGACGACGGCGAGCCGGACGGCGCCGCCGTCGGAGGCGAGCAGGGCGCGGGCGGCGGCCTCCGGATCGCGCTCCCCGGTCGCGACCTCGCACTCGTCGAGGTTGCCGACGGCGACGGTGGCGTGGCGCAGGGCCTCGGCGTAGTACGGGCGGGCCTCGGCCGGGTCCGTCCAGAACATCGGCCGCCAGTCCAGGTCGAAGACGGTGGCCTCCCGGCCGGTCCCGCCGTCCCCGCCTCCACCCCCGTGGCCCGACCTGGCCCGCAGCGCCTCCAGGGTCGCGGTGCGGCTCGGCTCGGCGCACAGGCCGGTGCCGGTGGCCCAGAAGACCCGGGCGGCGCGGATCGCGTCGAGGTCCAGCTCGTGCGGGTGGATCTCCAGGTCGGGGGCCTTGGGCAGCCGGTAGAAGTAGAGCGGGAAGTCGTCGGGCGGGAAGACCTCGCAGAAGGTGACGGGGGTGGGGTGCGCGGCGGCCTCCGTCACCCAGCGGTCGTCCACGCCGAAGCCCTTCAGCTCCCGGTGCAGGAAGGTGCCGAAGGGGTCGGCGCCGGTGCGGGAGACGAGCGCGGTGCGGCGGCCGAGCCGGGCGGCGGCGACGGCGACGTTGGCCGGGGAGCCGCCGAGGAACTTGCCGAAGCTCTCGACCCGGTCGAGCCCGACGCCGGTCTGGAGCGGGTAGAGGTCCACGCCGAGGCGCCCCATGGTGATCAGGTCGTACGGCTCCGTCTCCACGTGCCACCTTTCGCCCTCGGCCCCGTCCTCAGGTCTAACTCCCTACCCTGGGGGTGTCAACGACATGTCCGGACATACGGACCAGCGGCGCGCTTGACGGTGCTCCCGGCCGGGGTCAGGGTGGCTGTCATGACGAAGCCGTCCCCGCAGTCGTCGTCCCCGAACTCCACGCCCTCGATACCGTCGGCGCCGTCCAGGATCCGCGTCGGTTCCGCCCCGGACTCGTGGGGCGTGTGGTTCCCCGACGATCCCCGGCAGGTGCCCTGGCAGCGCTTCCTCGACGAGGTGGCGGGCGCGGGGTACGAGTGGATCGAGCTCGGTCCGTACGGCTATCTGCCCACCGATCCGGCGGTCCTCGCGGAGGAGACCGCCCGGCGCGGCCTGCGGGTCTCGGCGGGGACGGTCTTCACCGGCCTGCACCACGGCCCGGACGTCTGGGAGCGGACCTGGGCGCACGTCGCCGAGAACGCGGCCCTGGCGCAGGCGATGGGGGCGGGCCACCTGGTCGTCATCCCGTCGTTCTGGCGGGACGACCGGACGGGCGAGGTCCTGGAGGACCCGGTCCTGACCGCCGGTCAGTGGCGGGACCTGACCCGCCTGACGGAGCGTCTGGGGCGGGAGGTGCGCGAGCGGTACGGGCTGCGGATCGTGGTCCACCCGCACGCCGACACGCACCTGGACGGCGAGGAGAGCGTGACGCGCTTCCTCGACGCCACCGACCCGGAGGCCGTCGCGCTCTGTCTGGACACCGGGCACTACGCGTACGCCGGCGGGGACAGCGTCGGGCTGATCGAGGCCTACGGGGAGCGGATCGGCTATCTGCACCTGAAGCAGGTCGATCCGGCGGTCCTGGCGGAGGTGGTCGCCGAGGGGACGCCGTTCGGTCCCGCGGTGGCGCGGGGCGTGATGTGCGAGCCGCCGTCCGGGGTGCCCGCCCTGGAGCCGGTGCTCGCCGCCGCCCGCGCCCTGGACGTGGACCTCTTCGCGATCGTCGAGCAGGACATGTACCCGTGCGACCCGGACGTCCCGTACCCGATCGCGCTGCGGACCCGGGGCTTCCTGCGCTCCTGCGGGGTGTGACCGGGTCCGTACCGCTCCCCTACCGCCTCGGCCCGGGGTGGCGCACGGGGACACACCGGCGGCCCGATGCGTCACTTCCGTCACGTGCGTCCCGTCCTCGTCACGCTCTTCTCCGTTACGCGGGTTTCCCGTCACAGGCGCGTGACAGCCGCTCCCCTTCCGTCTGAAGGGGTCGTTGCAGGGGGCACAGGCTCAGTGATCGCCAACGCCCACCCGCAGCGCCCCCGAACGGCACCCCCGCCGCCGCTGCGCGGTGCGCAGGGAGGTACCAGGCATGACGGACAAGAGGCTCTGGTCGTACAAGGACATCGCGGCGCACATCCGGGTGCAGCCGGACACCGTCCGCTCCTACCGGAAGCACGGGCTGCTCCCGCCACCCGACCACGTCGAGTCGGGCAAGCCCTTCTGGTACGCGGACACGATCCGCGCCTGGGTCGCGAGCCGCCCCGGCAACCGGGCCCGCCGCGACTGACCCCGTCCCCCGCACACGCCCGACGCCGGGTCCCGGATCCCCTCCGGGACCCGGCGTCCTGTCGTGACGGGGTCAGCGGGCGGCGCTGTACTCCTTGTCCCTGCCGTCGGCGGTCTCCTCCGCGGCGGCGGGGGCGGCCGGGGGCCGGGCCGGGGCGTCCGACTCGCTGACGCCGAAGCGGTCGTGGAAGCGGCGCAGCGGTCCCGGGGCCCACCAGGTGAGGCGGCCGGTCAGCTTCATCACGGCGGGGACGAGGAGGCTGCGGACCACCATCGCGTCCATGAGGACGGCGAGGGCGACCCCGAGGCCGAGCATCTTGGTGTTGGTGACGCGGGCGGTGCCGATGGCGACCATGACGACGGCGAGGATGACGGCCGCGGCGGTGATCAGGCCGCCGGTGCGGCTCAGGCCGAAGCGGACGGAGTGCTCGTGGTCGCCGGTGGCGTCGTACTCCTCCTTGATCCGGGAGAGCAGGAACACCCCGTAGTCCATGGAGAGTCCGAAGGCCACGCAGAACATGAGCACGGGCAGGGTGGTCTCGATGTCGCCGGTGGGGGTGAAGCCGAGGAGGCCGGAGAGGTGGCCCTCCTGGAAGACCCACACGACGGCGCCGAACATGGCGGTGAGGCTCAGGGCGTTGAGGACGACGGCCTGGATCGGGACGAGGACGCTGCCGGTGAGCAGGAAGACCAGGAGCAGGGTGACGAGGACGATGATCCCCGCCGCCCGGGGCAGCCGCTCGCCTATGGCGTCCTTGGAGTCGACCAGGACGGCGGCCGGTCCGGTGACGGAGGTGTCGAAGGGGGCCTCGGCGGCGCGCAGTTCGCCGACGACCCGCTGGGCCCCGGCGCCGACGGCCTCGCCGTCGGGCACGACGGTGAAGTAGGCGGGGGCGCCGCCGCCCGCGGTGACCGGCCCGTCGGCCCGGCCGACGCCGTCGAGGGCCTCGATCCGCTCGCGGTAGGCCGCGTACTGCTCGGGGGTGGCCGGTCCCTCGGCGAGGACGGTGATCCCGCCGCCGGGGTCGCCCGGGAAGCCGTCCCGCAGCTCGTCCTGGACGATCCGCGAGGAGGCGGTGACGGGGAGCTGGCGGTCGTCCGCCGTACCGAACTCCACACCGAGGAAGGGAAGTCCGAGGAGGACGAGTCCGGCGGTGGTGAGGACGGCGAAGACGGGCGCCCTGCGCATCACCAGGCCGGCGGCGCGCGCCCAGCCCGCGCCGGAGGCGTCCTTCCGGGGCTCCCGGCCGCGCCGGACCGGGCGCCGCAGGTCCAGGGCGTTGACCCGGTGGCCGAGCAGCACGAGGGCCGCGGGGAGCAGGGTGAGGGCGGCGGTGGCGGCGAGCAGGACGACCGCGATCCCGGCGTACGCGAAGGAGCGCAGGAAGTACTGCGGGAAGACCAGCATCGCGGCGAGCGAGACGGCGACGGTCAGGGCGGAGAAGAGCACGGTCCGCCCGGCGGTGCGCAGGGTGGTGCGGACGGCGGTGTGCGTGTCGGCGCCGGCGGCGAGCTCCTCGCGGTAGCGGCGGACGACGAACAGGGCGTAGTCGATGGCGAGTCCGAGGCCGAGCGCGGTGGTCAGGTTCTGCGCGAAGACGGAGACGTCGGTGAACTCGGTGAGGCCGCGCAGGATCGCGTTGGTGCCGAGGATGGCGACGATGCCGACGCCGAGGGGCAGCAGGGCGGCGACGGCGCTGCCGAAGACCATGACGAGCAGGACGAGGGTGAGGGGCAGGGCGATGAGCTCGGCCCGCAGCAGGTCCTCCTCGATGAGCGTCTGCATCTCGTGGCGGACGGCGAGCTCGCCGCCGAGCGAGACCTCCACGGGGCCGTGGGCGCCCCGGTAGGCGGGGGCGATCCGGTCGAGGACGGCCGCGGCCTCCTTCTCCTCACCGGTGATCCGGGCGGCGATCACGGCCTTGCGGCCGTCCTCGGAGCGGAGGGCGGGCGAGCCGGTGGACCAGTAGGAGCCGACGCCCTCGACGCCCGGTTCGGCGTCGAGCCGCTCGGCGAGGCGGCGGGCCTCGGCGGCGACGGCCGGGGCGTCGGTCCCGGCGGTGCCGGAGTCGACGAGGAGGAGCAGGTTCGGCCGGGAGCCCGGGAAGTGCCGCTCCAGGGCCTCGGAGGCGTACGTGGACTCGGCGGCCGGGTCCTCCCAGCCGCCGCTGCCCATGCGGTCCGCGACCCCGCCGCCGGCCAGGACGGCGAGGGCGGTGAGCACGAGGGCCACGAGCAGGGTGAGCCGGGGCCGCGCGGTCACGAACCGCGTCCAGCCTCCGACCCGGGACCCGACGCCGACGCCCGGCTCCCTGCCGCTCCCGGCCCCGCGCCGGGCCGCCGGCCCCCCGCCGCCCCCGCCCCCACCTGGGGTTCCTCCCCCGGTGCCGGCCGCGCCGGGGGTTGTTTTCTTGACTTCGGCCATGACGCGGTGTCCCCTTCACCTGACCCGTGCGCACACGCTTCCCGGCAGGACGCGCGGGTCACCCATTGCCATAGACTGGCAAACACGAGCGATCACTCGCGTTTTCCAAGAATGCGAGCGACCTCTCGTGTTTGTCAAACGGGTCGAGAAGAGCTGGGGACAGTCATGTCCGGAGACACGTCCGAAGAACCGAAGCCGCGCCGCCGCCAGGCCCGGGGCGAGCGCCGCATCGCGCAGTTGCTCCAGGCCGCCGCGAACGTCTTCTGCGCGAACGGCTACACGGCGACCAGCACCAACGCGATCGCCCGCGAGGCGCACGTCTCGCCCGGCACGCTCTACCAGTACTTCCCGAACAAGGAGGCCATCGCGATCGAGCTGGGCGAGCGCCTGCTGCACGACATGCGGGAGGCGCACGGCCAGGCGTTCACGGCGGAGAACCTCGCCCTGCCCCTGCCCGAGCTGCTCGACGCCGTCGTGGACCCGCTGATCGAGTTCAACTGCGCCAACCCGGCCTTCCTCGCCCTGATGCACGGCTCCGACGTCCCCGGCCGGATCGCCGAGGAGCACGACGAGCTGCACGCGACCCTGCTCACCCGGGTGGAGGAGGTCATCGCCCACTACGCGCCCGCGTTGTCCGCCGCCGACCGGAGCCGGACCTCCGGGATGACCTTCGCCGCCTTCAAGGGGGGCCTGGACCTCGTCCTCGCCGCGCCCGAGGGCCCCGAGCGGGACGCCACGGTCGCCGAGCTGAAGACCCTCCTCCTGCGCTACCTCTCCCCGCTGGTCGAGGAGTCGGCGGAGGGCCGGGGAAAGTCGGCGGAGGCCCCGGTCACCACGTCTCCGAGCCGCTGACCGGGTCGGAGGACGGCGCCTTCCCCCCGGCCCTCCCCCGCCCCCGCCCCCGCAGCCGCGTCGCGAGCAGCGGGAGGACGAGCACCGAGACCATGCCGGCCCCGACCAGCGCCGCCGACTCGCCCGCCGCCAGCTCGCCGCCCTCCACGCCGATGGCGGTGATCGCGACGATGAGCGGCAGCGCCGTGGAGCTGTAGAGCACGAGGCCCCGCCGGTCCCCGCGGCCGAGGTCGCGCGGGGCGAGGAACCACACGGGTCCGCCGCGCACGACCAGGAAGAGCAGCAGGAAGACCGGCAGCAGGAGCAGGTTCCGGCCGCCGTCGAGGAGCGCGGACAGGTCGAACTCGATCCCGGTGACGACGAAGAAGACCGGGACGAGGAAGCCGAACCCGACGCCCTCGACCTTCTCCAGGATCCGCGGGCCGGACTCGGGCGCGACCCCGGCCAGCACGAGCCGGGTGATCAGTCCGGCCGCGAAGGCGCCGAGCAGCACGTCGAGCCCGAGCGCCTGCGAGGCCCCCAGCATCAGGGCGAGCAGCAGGAAGACGAAGCGGACCGCGAACTGGCCGCTGGTGTCCAGGGTCCTGACGACGACCCGCGAGAACCACGGCGGGCGCGGACGGAGCGCCCACAGGACGGCCAGGGCCGTGAGCGCCGCGAAGACCGCGAGGAGCACCGTGGACTCGCCCGCGCCCCGCCCGCTGAGCAGCAGGGCCATCGCGATGACCGGCCCGAACTCGCCGACCGAGCCGAAGGCCATGACGACCGAGCCGAACCGCCCGTGGAGGTCGCCCGCGTCCCGCAGCACCGGCAGGACGGTGCCGAGGGCCGTGCTGGTCAGGGCCACCCCGATGAAGACCCCCTTGGCGTAACCGCCGCCGAGCAGGACCCCGGCGCCGAGGCCGAGGGCGAGGGCGGCGACCCAGGCCCACAGGGCGCGCCGGAGGGTGTCGCCGCGGACCTCGCCGAACTCGATCTCGTACCCCGCGAGGAAGATCAGCATGGTGAGGCCGAGCTGGGAGAGGCCGTCGACCAGGGCGTCCGTACGGGCCCAGTCGAGGACGTCGGGGCCGACGAGGACGCCGAGCAGGATCTCGAAGACGACGAGCGGGACCGGGAGCCTGCGGCCCACGGCGTAGGCGAGCAGGGGCGCCAGGACGGCGATCGTCATGATGAGGATCAGGGAGCTCCCCGAAGGTGACATGTCGGGTATCTACCATGGGCCGTGGCCCGGATCCCTCATTCGGCGCGGCGCGGCCGCGACTGGAATTCATACCCCCCAGGGGTATAAGCTCGATCTCCGTAAGGCTTCGCAACCCAAGAGGAGAACGCCATGGCCGCAGAGACGCAGACCGAACTCACCACCGTCTACCAGGTCAAGGGCATGACCTGCGGGCACTGCGAGGGCGCCGTCTCCGGCGAGATCTCCGCACTCCCCGGCGTCACCTCCGTCACGGCCGTCGCCAAGACCGGCGAGGTCACCGTCGTCTCCGGGGCCCCGCTCGACCGCGAGGCCGTGCGCGCCGCCGTGGACGAGGCCGGTTACGAGCTGGTCTGACCGCCGGACGCCGTCCGAACCGTCGGCACCTCGCGGGGTCGTACCGTTACCGGGTACGGCCCCGCTCCCGTTCGGAACCGCCGATGACGTCCACGATCACCGAGCCGACGATCGATGGCATGACCTGCGCCTCCCGCGCCGCCCGCGTCGAGAGGAAGCCCAACCGGATGGACGGGGTGACCGCGACGGTCGACCACGCCACCGAGAAGGCACGGGTCGAGCACCCGTCGGACCTCCCGGTCGACGCACTGATCGCCACCGTCGTCAGGGCCGGCCGCACCGCCGGGGAGCCTCCGCCCCCGCACCCCGAGCCCGTGCGCGCGGAAGAGGCGCCCGAGGGCCCCGGCCACGATCAGGGGGAACCTCGGCCGGGCCTTCGGCTCCGACGTGGCCGCGCTGCCGCTCGCGGCGGCCGGACTGCTCGATCCGATGATCGCGGGGCTCGCGATGGCCTTTTCGTCCGTGTTCGTCGTGTCCAACAGCCTGCGGCTCCGACGGTTCACGTGAGTTCACCTACACGTGATGCACAGGACCTTCACACCGAGACCTAGATCACAGATATTGTGGGGTAACCATCTGGGCTGTTCGTGAGTCTAAGTGGGCGATGCCGAGAACGTCTTGGGGGACGTTCATGGGATGTCTTGGGGGACGTTCCAGGCAAGCGTTTGGCCGGGGCACGTGCACCGGGGAGCTTTGAGCGGCCCTCCCGTACGCGTACCCCGGCATACCGCGTCGCGCCCGATCCGCGCAGCCACCGGCTGGCGCCGGCAGACGCCCGGCCCGGATCCCGTGGGGGGAATCCGCACCGGGGATATGGGAAGCGCCCCGCTCGCCGACCCGTGGGGGGATCGGCGGCGGGGCGCTTCTCGCTTTCGTACGGACCCGGCGGGGTCCCGGCTCAGCGGCCCTCGACCGGGACGAAGTCGCGCAGGACCTCGCCCGTGTAGATCTGGCGCGGGCGGCCGATGCGGGAACCCGGCTCCTTGATCATCTCGTGCCACTGGGCGATCCAGCCGGGAAGGCGGCCGAGCGCGAAGAGCACGGTGAACATCTCGGTCGGGAAGCCCATCGCGCGGTAGATCAGACCCGTGTAGAAGTCCACGTTCGGGTAGAGGTTGCGCGAGACGAAGTAGTCGTCCGAGAGCGCGTGCTCCTCCAGCTTGAGCGCGATGTCCAGGAGCTCGTCGGACTTGCCGAGCGCGGAGAGGACGTCGTGCGCCGCCGCCTTGATGATCTTGGCGCGCGGGTCGAAGGACTTGTACACCCGGTGGCCGAAGCCCATCAGGCGGACGCCGTCCTCCTTGTTCTTCACCTTGCGGATGAAGGAGTCGACGTCGCCGCCGTTGGCCTTGATGCCCTCCAGCATCTCCAGGACCGACTGGTTGGCGCCGCCGTGCAGGGGGCCCCACAGGGCCGAGATGCCGGCGGAGATCGAGGCGAACATGTTCGCCTGCGAGGAGCCGACCAGGCGCACGGTGGAGGTCGAGCAGTTCTGCTCGTGGTCCGCGTGCAGGATGAGCAGCTTGTCGAGCGCCGAGACGACGACCGGGTCGAGCTCGTACTCCTGGGCCGGGACCGAGAAGGTCATGCGCAGGAAGTTCTCGACGTACCCGAGGTCGTTGCGCGGGTAGACGAACGGGTGGCCGATCGACTTCTTGTACGCGTACGCCGCGATCGTCGGCAGCTTGGCGAGCAGCCGGATCGTGGAGAGGTGCCGCTGCTCCTCGTCGAACGGGTTGTGGCTGTCCTGGTAGAAGGTGGACAGCGCGGAGACCACCGAGGACAGCATCGCCATCGGGTGGGCGTCCCGCGGGAAGCCGCGGAAGAAGTTCTTGACGTCCTCGTGGACCAGCGTGTGCTGCGTGATCTCGTTCTTGAAGGTCGCGAGCTCGTCGACCTTGGGCAGCTCACCGTTGATCAGCAGGTACGCCACCTCGAGGAAGGTGGAGCGCTCCGCCAGCTGCTCGATGGGGTAGCCGCGGTACCGCAGAATGCCCTGCTCACCGTCGAGGTAGGTGATCGCGGATTTGTAGGCGGCGGTGTTGCCGTATCCGCTGTCCAGGGTGACCAGACCGGTCTGGGCTCGGAGTTTCCCGATGTCGAAGCCCTTGTCACCGACGGTGCTCTCGACCACCGGGTAGGTGTATTCACCGTCCGCGTACCGCAGTACTACAGAGTTGTCGCTCACGTCATCCCTCACCGACGTAGTGCCTCTTCTTCGAGGTGCCCTGACTGTCTCTACCATCCCCCATTTGGCTCAGGAGAGTGCACTCGGGGTCGACCATTGGGCCAATCGGCGGCACTGAGTGCCGCCAACCTTCATATCCTGCCCCCTTCGCCCCGGTTCCGGTACCCCTCCGTGATCTTTCACACGAGGGCGGACCCTGTGAGCCGGTGGGCGAGTGCGGTAAAGCGGCGGCCCGCCGAGACCGTGCGGACCGCCTGGGCGATGGCCCGGCGGGAGCCGACCAGGACGACCAGCTTCCGGGCCCGGGTGACGGCCGTGTAGAGCAGGTTCCGCTGGAGCATCATCCAGGCGCTCATGGTGACCGGGATCACCACCGCCGGATACTCGCTGCCCTGCGAGCGGTGGATGGTGACCGCGTACGCGTGGGCGAGTTCGTCCAGCTCGTCGAAGTCGTACGGCACCTCCTCGTCCTCGTCCGTCCGCACGGTCAGGCGCTGCTCGACGGGGTCCAGGGCGGTGACGACGCCGACGGTGCCGTTGAAGACGCCGTTGGCCCCCTTGTCGTAGTTGTTACGGATCTGGGTCACTTTGTCACCCACCCGGAAGACGCGCCCGCCGAACCGCTTCTCCGGGAGGTCGGGGCGGGCCGGGGTGATGGCCTGCTGGAGCAGTCCGTTGAGCGCGCCCGCGCCCGCCGGGCCCCGGTGCATCGGGGCCAGGACCTGCACGTCCCGGCGCGGGTCGAGGCCGAACTTGGCCGGGATGCGGCGGGCCGCGACCTCCACGGCGACCCGGGCCGCGTCCTCGGTCTCCTCCTCGGCGAAGAGGAAGAAGTCCGGCAGGCCGTCCGTGCGCGGGGGCGTGCCGGCGTTGATCCGGTGTGCGTTGACCACCACGCCGGACTGCTGGGCCTGCCGGAAGATCCGGGTCAGCCGGACCGCCGGCACGGGGCTGCCCGGGGCGAGCAGGTCGCCGAGGACCTCGCCCGCGCCGACCGAGGGGAGCTGGTCCACGTCCCCCACGAGCAGCAGGTGGGCGCCCGGGGCCACCGCCTTCACCAGCTTGTTCGCCAGGAGCAGGTCCAGCATGGAGGCCTCGTCGACGACGACCAGGTCCGCGTCCAGGGGCCGGTCCCGGTCGTAGGCGGCGTCCCCGCCGGGCTTGAGCTCCAGGAGCCGGTGGACGGTGGACGCCTCGGCGCCGGTCAGCTCCGCGAGCCGCTTGGCGGCCCGGCCGGTGGGGGCGGCGAGCACCACCTTGGCCTTCTTGGCGCGGGCCAGCTCCACGATGGAGCGGACCGTGAAGGACTTGCCGCAGCCGGGGCCGCCGGTGAGGACCGCGACCTTGCGGGTCAGGGCGAGCCGCACGGCCTCCTCCTGCTCGGGCGCGAGCGAGGCCCCGGTGCGGGTGGCGAGCCAGGCCAGGGCCTTGTCCCAGGGCACGTCGCGGAAGGCCGGCATCCGGTCCTCCTCGGCCCGCAGCAGCCGCCGGAGCTGCCCGGCGAGGGACAGCTCGGCCCGGTGGAACGGGATGAGGTACACGGCGGTGACGGGCGTCCCCTCGGGCCCCGGCACGGTCTCCCGCACGACCCCCTCGGGGTCCTCGGCCAGCTCGCCCAGGCACTCGATGACGAGCCCGGTGTCGACCTGGAGGAGCTTCACCGAGTCCGCGATCAGCCGCTCCTCGGGCAGGAAGCAGTGCCCCTGGTCGCTGGACTGCGACAGGGCGTACTGGAGGCCGGCCTTCACCCGGTCGGGGCTGTCGTGCGGGATGCCGACGGACTGCGCGATCCGGTCGGCGGTGAGGAAGCCGATGCCCCACACGTCGGAGGCGAGCCGGTACGGCTGGTTCCTCACGACGGAGATCGAGGCGTCCCCGTACTGCTTGTAGATCCGCACCGCGATGGAGGTGGAGACGCCGACCTCCTGGAGGAAGACCATCACCTCCTTGATCGCCTTCTGCTCCTCCCAGGCGGCGGTGATGTTCCTGGTCCGCTTGGGCCCGAGCCCCGGGACCTCGATCAGCCGCCCCGGGGCGTCTTCGAGGATGTCGAGGGTGTCGAGCCCGAAGTGCTGCGTGATGCGGTCGGCGAAGACCGGGCCGATGCCCTTGACCAGGCCGGAGCCGAGGTAGCGGCGGATGCCCTGGATGGTGGCGGGCAGGACGGTCGTGTAGTTCTCGACGGTGAACTGCTTGCCGTACTGGGGGTGGGACCCCCAGCGGCCCTCCATCCGCAGCGACTCCCCCGGCTGGGCGCCGAGCAGCGCGCCGACCACCGTCAGGAGGTCACCGGCACCGCGCCCGGTGTCGACCCGGGCGACCGTGTACCCCGTCTCCTCGTTGGCGTAGGTGATCCGCTCCAGGACCCCTTCGACCACTGCCGGACCGCGACCCTCGTTGGACATGTGTCGACCGTAGCGAAGGGGTCGGACAGGACGCTCACAGCGGGTGCCTGTAATCGTGGCCGGGCCGTCGCGGGTCGCGGCCGCCGGCCTCGGTGCCGGGTCAGCGGTGCCGACCGCCCTTCTCGAAGGACCGGGGCCGGTAGCGGCCGTGGGGGCGCGACCGCCTGCGGCGACCGACGTGGACCGCCAGGTGCGTGACGATGGTGGCCGGGACGAGGAAACCGGCGATCCATGACGTGCGCAGTGTGATGTCGGCCAAGGACAGGGCCGTATTCCAGCCATGAGGAAGGCCGAAGAGAAAGGCCGAGATGAGGAGCGAGAGCACGACCGACACCAGCACGGCGACAGTCACCCGCCGAGCAAGCCCTTCCCACCACACACGTGCGGCAACCCGATCCACACTGCCTCCGCCACCGGTCGTGCGGGCATTGTCGCTCACGGCCTACGGCAGGCGATAGAGCAGCGGCGGACAAGCGGCATGAGGGCGGACCGGCACACACAGCCGCTCGACGACCAGGAGCGGGACGCCGGACACCGATCGGCGTTTCCGACATGCCGATCCAGGGCCCGGACCCTAGCGTTTCCGGCATGAGTGAACCTTCCTTCCAGGATCCTTCCTTCCAGGACGATGTCCTGAACGAGCTGGGCGCCGACCGGCTCCACGAGATCGCCGGGCTGCTCGGTACGGACACGGCCGGGGCCCAGGAGGTCGTGGGCAGCTCGGTGGCGGAGCTCTCCGGCGGGCTGCGGCAGGCCGCCGCCGAGCCCGGCAGCGCGGACGAGGTGCGCGCCGCCGTCGACGAAGTCGCCTCCCCCGAACCTCCACTCCAGGGCGTCGCCGCCTTCGGCGGCCTGGTGAGCGGCGGCCTGATGGCCGGGGTGCTCGCCAAGCTGGCGAAGCCGGCGGCGAACGCCGTCGCGAAGCGCACCGGCATCCCGCCGGCCACCGCGAACCGCGCGGTCGAACTCCTCGTCCCCGTCGTCGTCGCGGCCCTCACCAAGCGCGCCGCGAAGAAGGGCGGAGCGGGGGGTGGGCTCGGGGATCTGCTGGGCGGTCCGAAGCGGTAGCGCCGGGAAGCGGTCCTCGGATCGCCGGGAAGCGGTTCTCAGATCGCCACGAAGCGTTCCAGCGTCTCCTCCAGGAGTTCCGCGCCGTCCCGGGTCCACAGTTCGTCGTTGAAGAGTTCCACCTCCACCGGGCCCGTGTAGCCGGCCTTCTCCAGGAGGGTCGTCCAGGCGCGGAGGTCGATCGTGCCCGTGCCCAGTTGGCCGCGGCCGTTGAGGACGCCGGCCGGGAGGGGGGTGGTCCAGTCGGCGAGCTGGAAGGAGTGGACGCGGCCGGTCGCGGCCGCGCGTTCCACCGCCGCCGGGGCCCGGTCGTCCCACCAGAGGTGGTACGTGTCGACCACCACGCCCACCTGCGAAGGCGGGAAGCGCTCGGCGATCTCCAGGGCCTGGTCCAAGGTGGAGACCGCGCAGCGGTCCGCCGCGTACATCGGGTGGAGGGGTTCGACGGCGAGGCGGACGCCGTGTTCCGCGGCGTACGGGGCCAGTTCGCCGATCGCGTCGGCGATGCGGGCGCGGGCGGCCGGGAGGTCCGGGAAGGCGGGGGTGAGGCCGCCGGAGACCAGGACCAGGGTGTCCGTGCCGAGGGCCGCCGCCTCGTCGACCGCCGCGCGGTTGGAGGCGAGCCGGTCGTCCGAGGTGAAGAAGCCGCCCCGGCAGAGGGTGGTGACCGCCAGGCCCGCCTCCCGTACGAGCCGGGCCGCCGCCTCCACCCCGTACTCC
Source organism: Streptomyces sp. NPDC088915 (assembly GCF_044749825.1). Classification (NCBI taxonomy): domain Bacteria; kingdom Bacillati; phylum Actinomycetota; class Actinomycetes; order Kitasatosporales; family Streptomycetaceae; genus Streptomyces; species Streptomyces sp. NPDC088915. The sequence continues at coordinate 279,419 of NZ_JBIVIR010000002.1, read as the reverse complement.
CGGACGGGTTCGCGCCACAGGCCGACGCCCCGGATCCCCAGGCGGACGCAGTGGGCGACGAGGTCGGGGAGGGGGAGCTGCCTGACCGTCATCTGGTTGATCGAGAAGCGCTCGGGGTTCACCGCGGGACTCCGTGGACCGTGAGGAGGGACTTCATCCGGGACTCCGCCAGGGACGGGTCGGGGAACAGGCCGAGTCCGTCGGCCAGTTCGTACGCGCGCGCGAGGTGCGGGAGGGAGCGGGCGGACTGGAGGCCGCCGACCATCGTGAAGTGGTCCTGGTGGCCGGCCAGCCAGGCCAGGAGGACGACGCCTGTTTTGTAGTAGCGGGTGGGTGGCTGGAAGAGGTGGCGGGAGAGGTCCACCGTGGGGTCCAGGAGCTTGCGGAAGGTCGTTGTGTCGCCCGTGTCCAGGGTGCGGACCGCTTCCGCCGCCAGCGGGCCCAGCGGGTCGAAGACGCCGAGCAGGGCGTGGCTGAAGCCCTGTTCGTCGCCCTCGATCAGCTCCGGGTAGTGGAAGTCGTCGCCCGTGTAGCAGCGGACGCCCTTGGGGAGGCGGCGGCGCAGCTCCACCTCGCGCCGGGCGTCCAGGAGGGAGACCTTGACGCCTTCGACCTTGTCCGGGTGGGCCGCGATCACGGCGAGGAAGGTCTCCGTCGCCGCGTCGAGGTCGGCCGAGCCCCAGTAGCCGTCGAGCGCCGGGTCGAACATCGGGCCCAGCCAGTGCAGGATCACCGGCTCGCTCGCCTGGCGCAGGAGGTGGCCGTAGACGTCGAGGTAGTCGTCGGGGCCCGTCGCGGCGGCCGCGAGGGCGCGGGACGCCATCAGGATCGCCTGCGCGCCCGACTCCTCGACCACCGCGAGCTGTTCCTCGTACGCGGCGCGGATCCGCGGCAGCGTGCCCTGGGGCAGGTGGTCGGTGCCCGCGCCGCAGGCGATCCGGCCGCCGACGGCCCTCGCCTCGGCGGCCGAGCGCCGGATCAGTTCGGCCGCGCCCGCCCAGTCGAGGCCCATGCCGCGCTGGGCGGTGTCCATGGCCTCGGCGACCCCGAGGCCGTGGGACCAGAGGTGGCGGCGGAAGGCGAGGGTGGCGTCCCAGTCGACGGCTGCGGGGCCGTCGGGGGTGGTGTCGGCGTACGGGTCGGCGACGACGTGCGCGGCGGAGAAGACGGTACGGGAGGCAGGGGGGCCGGCCGGAGCGAGCGCCAGGGGGTCGGTGCGGGGCTCGTACTGCCGTACTCCGCCGTCGGGGGTGGGGAGGCGGATCGTCACGGGGTGGGCTCCGGGGCGGCGGGGCGGTGGGTCGGCACGGGGTCCTCCTGGGGGTTGATGGGGCGGGTCCGCGCAGGGCCCTCCGGGGTGGCGGGGTGGTGGGCTCGCGCAGGGCCCTCCGGGGTGGCGGGGTGGTGGGCTCGCGCAGGGCCCTCCGGGATGGCGGGACCGCGGGTCGGTGCCGGGCCCTCCGGGATGGCGGGACCGCGGGTCGGTGCCGGGCCCTCCGGGGTGGCGGGACCGCCGGTGGTCCCGGGGGTGGGTCCGGAGGGGCGGTTCGCCCGGTGCCGCGCCGTCGTCACGGCGTCACCTCCGGGACCTCCAGGCGGCGGCCCTCCGTCGCCGAGCGCAGGCCCAGTTCCGCGAGCTGGACGCCGCGGGCGCCCGCGAGGAGGTCCCAGTGGTAGGGCTCGTCGAGGACGACGTGGCGCAGGAACAGCTCCCACTGGGCCTTGAAGCCGTTGTCGAAGTCGGCGTTGTCCGGGACCTCCTGCCACTGGTCGCGGAAGGGCTCGGTCACGGGGACGTCGGGGTTCCAGACCGGCTTCGGGGTGGCCGAGCGGTGCTGGACGCGGCAGCCGCGCAGCCCGGCGACGGCCGAGCCGTGCGTGCCGTCGACCTGGAACTCCACCAGTTCGTCGCGGTGGACGCGGACCGCCCAGGACGAGTTGATCTGGGCGACGGCCCCGCCCTCCAGCTCGAAGATCCCGTACGCGGCGTCGTCGGCGGTGGCCTCGTAGGGCTTGCCGTGCTCGTCCCAGCGGCGCGGGACGTGGGTGGCGACGTGGGCGCTGACGGAGGTGACCCGGCCGAAGAGCTCGTGGAGCACGTACTCCCAGTGCGGGAACATGTCGACGACGATCCCGCCGCCGTCCTGCGCGCGGTAGTTCCAGCTCGGGCGCTGGGCCTCCTGCCAGTCGCCCTCGAAGACCCAGTAGCCGAACTCCCCCCGTACGGACAGGATCTCGCCGAAGAAGCCGCCGTCGATCAGGCGCTTGAGCTTGAGCAGGCCCGGCAGGAACAGCTTGTCCTGGACGACGCCGTGCTTGATCCCCCGCTCGGTGGCGAGCCGGGCGAGGTCGAGGGCTTCGGCGAGGTCCCCGGCCGTCGGCTTCTCGGTGTAGACGTGCTTGCCCGCCGCCACGGCCCGGCGGATCGCGTCGGCGCGGGCCGAGGTGACCTGCGCGTCGAAGTAGACGTCGACCGTCCCGTCCGCGAGGACCGCGTCGAGGTCGGTGGACCACTCGGTGAGGCCGTGGCGCTCGGCGAGGGCGCGCAGGGCGGGCTCGCGGCGGCCGACGAGGACGGGCTCGGGCCAGAGGGTCTCGCCGTTCCCGAGGTCGAGGCCGCCCTGCTCGCGCAGGGCGAGGATCGAGCGGACCAGGTGCTGGCGGTGGCCCATGCGGCCGGTGACGCCGTTCATGGCGATGCGGACGGTCCTGCGTGTCACGGAAGGTTCCTCTCCCTCGGGGCCCCGCGCGCGGTCGCCCGGGTGCTCCGCGTGCGATTGCCCGGGTGCTCCGCGCGTGATTGCCCTGGTGCTCTGTGTGCGATTGCCCTGGTGCTCCGCGCGCGGTCTCCCCGGTTCCTCACGCGCGATAGAAAGCGCTTTCTACACGTGGGAACGCTAGCCTGCGGACAACGCCCCCCACAAGGCCCCGGAGGTACGCACGCGATGACCGTCACCCTGGCGGACGTGGCCGCCCGCGCTCGGGTCTCCCCCGCCACCGTCTCCCGCGTCCTCAACGGCAACTACCCGGTGGCCGAGTCCACCCGGGAGCGGGTGCTGCGGGCCGTGGCCGACCTCGACTACGTCCTCAACGGCCCCGCCAGCTCCCTCGCCGCCGCCACGTCCGATCTGGTCGGCGTGCTGGTCAACGACATCGCGGACCCCTTCTTCGGGATCATGGCGAGCGCGGCGCAGACCGCGATCGGCGCGGGCGCGTCCGGGCGGGGCGGGGGCGAGAAGCTCGCCGTCGTCTGCAACACGGGCGGCTCCCCCGAGCGCGAGCTGACCTACCTCACGCTGCTCCAGCAACAGCGGGCCGCCGCCGTCATCCTCATGGGCGGCTCCCTGGAGGACCGGAAGCGGCTGGCGGCGACGGCCGCCAAACTGTCCAGGCTGGCGGACGCGGGAACCCGGGTCGTGCTGTGCGGGCGGCCGCCGGTGGAGGGGGACGCGCACGCGGCGGCCCTCGTCTTCGACCACCGGACCGGCGCGCGCCGCCTCACCGAGCACCTGCTCGGCCTCGGCCACCGGCGGATCGGTTACGTGGCGGGGCCGGCCGACCGGACCACGACCCGGCACCGCCTGGAGGGGCACCGGGAGGCGCTCGCGGCGGCGGGCGTCGCGGAGGGGCCGACGGTCCACGGCCCGTACGAACGGGCCTCCGGGCAGGCCGCGGTGGCCGGACTCCTCGCCCGCGACCCGGACCTGACCGCGGTCGTCGCCTGCAACGACACGGTGGCCCTCGGCGTCTGCGCCGCCCTCAGGGAACGCGGTCTGGACGTCCCCGGCGACGTGTCCGTGGCGGGCTTCGACGACCTGCCGTCCGCCCTGGACGCGGTCCCGGCCCTGACGACCGTCCACCTCCCGCTGCACGAGACGGGCGCCCGCGCGGGCCGCCTGGCGACGTCCTCGGAGGACCCCCCGCCGGGCGGCCTCACGACGATCCCGGCGGAGCTGGTGGTGCGGGGGTCGACGGGGGCGGTACGGGGGTAGGGCCGCCGGCGGGGCCGCCCCCTCCGGCAGCGCACCCCCTCCGGCAGCGCACCCGCCCGGCGCGGGCCCCGTGCCCCGCCCCGTATCCCCGTCATACCCGAGAGCTACAACCCGAGTCGGCTCCCTGGCGGGACGCCGACCACAGCGGCGGCTCCCTACCTTCCGTAACGGAACGCACCCCCGTACGGAAGGACCCCCATGGCGCCCCTCCCCCGCCTCCGTCGCGCCCTGCTCGCCGCGGTCGTCACCACCGCCGTCGCCCTGCCGGTCGCCGGGGCCGCGCGGCCCGCCGACGTGCCGGCCCCCGTGCCTCCCGCCGTCGCGCCGCTGCGGGCGGACGGCGGGCCGGACGCGCTCGCCGCGGCGCTCGAAGCGCGTTACGCGGCGGAGCGGACGGCGCTGGGGGAGGCCGCGCGGACGGCGGAGGAGCACGGGGCGCGGCTGAGGGCCGCGTCGCTGCGGGCGATGGCCGGGGCGGACCGGCGGTTCCTGGAGTTCGACGGGCGGGACGGCGGGCGGAGCGCGGAGGTGGTCGGGGACCTCGCGCGGGCCGAGCGGATCGCGGTCCTCGTGCCCGGCGCCGACACCGGCCTCGACGCCTACGCGCGCTTCCGGGCCGGCGCCGTCGCCCTCCGGCGCACCCTCCGGGAGGAGTTCGGCGCCCGGGCCGCCGTCGTCGCCTGGCTCGGCTACCGCACCCCCGCCACCGGCAGCGCCGCCTCCCTCACCCCCGGCCGCGCCGACCGGGCGGCGCCCGCCCTCCGCTCGTTCGTCGGGGAGCTGGCGCGGCTGCGGCCCGGCGCCCGGATCACCCTGCTCGGGCACTCGTACGGCTCCGTGGTGTGCGCCCGCGCCGCCGCCGGGCTGCCCGTCGCCGCCCTCGTCCTCTACGGGAGCCCGGGCACCGGCTCCGACCGCGCCGCCGACCTGCGCACGGACGCCATCGTCTGGGCCGGGCGGGCCGACGGCGACTGGATCGCCGACGTGCCCCACCGGCGCGTCCCCCTCCCCGCGGGCGGCGAACTCGGCTTCGGGGCCGATCCCGTGGAGCCGGGGTTCGGGGCCCGCCGGTTCGCCGCCGGCGACGGCGGCCACAGCGACTACCTGGTCCCCGGCTCCGTACCCCTGCGCAACCTCGCCCGGATCGTCGACGGAAGGGAGCCGGACCGTGCCTGAGACCACCCCCGTGACCACTCCGACCACCGGACCGAGGGGGGCCGTGCGGGCGCTCGTCCGCCGGACCGTCGCCGCCACCCCGCCCGAGCGCGACCGCGCCCTCGCCGTCCTCGGCGTGGTCCTCGGCCACTGGCTCGTCACCGCCCTCGTCGCCGACAGCGGCACCCTGCGCGTCGAGAGCCCCCTGAGCCACCTGCCCGAATTCACCCCGGTCTCCTGGGCGTTCCAGACCCTCGCGGTGTTCTTCCTGGTCGGCGGGTACGTCGCCGCCCGCGGCCACGCCGCCGCCCGCGCCCGCGGCGAGGGCAGCGGACGCTGGACCGCCGCCCGGCTGCGCCGGCTGTTCCGGCCCGTCGTCCCGCTGCTCGCGGTCTGGCTCGCCGCCACGGCCGGGATGCTCGCCTGCGGCGTCCCCTGGCGGACGGTCCAGGCGCTCGGGAAGCTCGTGCTCTCCCCGCTGTGGTTCCTCCTGGTCCTGGCGGCCCTCACCGCCGCCACCCCGCTGGTCGCGCGCGTCCACCCGCTGTGGCCGTTCGCCGTCGTCCTCCACGTCGACCTGGTCCGCTTCGGCCTCGACGGGCCCGGCGCGACCGGCTGGCTCAACCTGCCCGCGGGCTGGCTCGTCCCGTACTGCCTCGGCGCGCTCCTCGCCCGCCGCGGCCCGCTCGCCCCGGCCACCGCCTGGACGCTGCTCCTCGGCGGCGGGGCCGCGACCGGCCTGCTCGTCGCCCTCGCCGGCTACCCGGCCTCCATGGTGGGCGTCCCCGGCGCGCCGGTCTCGAACCTCGACCCGCCCACGCTCGCCGCCGTCACCTTCGGCCTCGCCCAGTGCGGCGGCGCGCTCCTGCTCCTCGGGCCGCTCCGGCGCGCCCTGCGCCGGCCCGCCGCCTGGACGGCCGTGGCCCTGCTCAACCTCGGCGCCATGACGGTCTTCCTCTGGCACCAGACCGCGATGATCGCCGTCACCGCCGGCGGCCTCCTCACCGCGGACCTGCTCGGCCACGGACCGCTCGCCGGTCTGCACACCGTCCCCGACGGCCACGCCTGGGTCCTCGCCCGGCTCGGCCGGCTCCCCCTCTTCGCGGGCGCGCTGCTGGTCTGCGGCGCCGCCTTCCACGCGTACGAACGCACCGCCCCGGCCCCCGCGCGGCGGCCCGGCACCACGACGGAGGCACCCCGTGCATAGGCTGTGGCGGAGGAACGAACGGACGGGCGGGGGAAGCGCGTTGGGGGACACGGCACGGCGGGAGGGCGCGCTGCGCGCGGTTCCGGATGCCCGGCGCGCAATCCCGGACGTCCTGCGCGCGGTCCCGGGCGTCCTGCGCGCCGACCTGCGGCCGGGGCGCCGCGACCCGCTGCCCCGCCACCGCCACCTCGGCCGGCTGGCCCACGGGCACGTCGTGCTGTTCTGCGTGCTCATGGGCGTCTGGAACGCGAACCTCCACGAGAGCTTCATGCAGCCCGTCACCGGCGCCGTCCCGCTGCTCGTCGTCCTGCAGAGCGCCGCGCCCGTCCTGGCCCTCTCCCGGCCCGCCGCCGCCCTGTGGGTCTCCGTCGCCGCGCTCACCCTCCTCGCCACCCTGACCTCGGCGGTCTTCGGCGCCGCGTGGCCCTGGAGCGCCCCGGGCATCGCGCTGCACACCCTCGTGCTGCTCCTGCTCGCCCTCCGCGTGCGCCCCGCCGCCTCCGCCGCCGCCCTCGGAGTCTCCCTGCTGACCGGGATCGGCGCCGCGGCCCCGCACCACGTCCCGGGGCCCCACACCCTCGTGCAGGGCGCCGTCGCCCTCGCCCTCGCCGTCGTCCTCGGGACCTCGCTGCGCGCGACCCGCGTCTCCCGCAGCCGCCTCGTCGAGCAGGAGGAGCTGACCGCCGGGGAACGGGCCCGGCGCGCCCTCCTGGAGGAGCGCGGGCGCATCGCCCGCGAGCTCCACGACGTCGTCGCCCACCACATGTCCGTCATCTCGATCCAGGCCCAGGTCGCCCCGCACCTGGTGGCCGACCCCTCCCCCGAGCTCCGCGAGAACCTGGCGGGCATCCGGCAGAACGCCGTGGACGCCCTCACCGAACTCCGGCGCGTCCTCGGCGTCCTGCGCGGCGACGGCGACCCGGGCGACGCCGCCGCCGGGGTGCGGCACGCCCCGCAGCCCACGCTCGACCGGCTGGACGACCTCCTCGCCAACGTCCGGGCCGCCGGGCTCGACGTCGCCGCCGGGACCCGGGGCACGCCCCGGCCGCTCTCCCCGGGCACCGAGCTGTCCGCGTACCGCATCGTCCAGGAGGCGCTGAGCAACGCCGTGCGGCACGCGCCCGGCGCCCGGGTCTCGGTGTCGGTCCACCACCACCCGGCCGGGCTGACCGTCCGGGTCACCAACACCGCCGCCGCCCGGCCGGCCGGCCGCGCGCCCGCCGGTCCCGCCCGGGAGCCCGGTCACGGACTGCTCGGCATGCGGGAGCGCACCGCCATGCTGGGCGGCGAACTCGCCGTGGGACCCACCGCCGACGGCGGCTGGGAGGTCACGGCCGTCCTGCCCGCCGACGCCCCGGGGGCCGGGCCCACCTCCACGAAGGACGGTTCATGAACGACGTCATCAGGGTCCTCGTCGCGGACGACCAGGTCATGGTGCGGCAGGGCTTCACCGTCCTGCTGAACGCCGAACCCGGCATCGAGGTGGTCGGCCAGGCCGTCGACGGCGCCGACGCCGTCGCCCAGGTCGCGGCGCTCGCCCCCGACGTCGTCCTCATGGACGTCCGGATGCCCGGCACCGGCGGCATCGAGGCCACCCGGCTGCTCACCGCCCCCGCCGACGCCACCGTCAAGGTGCTCGTGCTGACCACCTTCGACCTGGACGAGTACGTGTACGAGGCGCTGCGCGCCGGTGCGTCCGGCTTCCTCCTCAAGGACGCGTCGGCCGAGGAACTCGCCGAGGCGATACGGGTCGTGGCGCGCGGCGACGCCCTGCTCGCGCCCCGGCTGACCAAGCGGCTGATCGCGGAGTTCGCCCGGCTCAGCCCCGCCCCGCACGTGCGGCCCGCGGAGCGCCTGGGCGGTCTGTCGGAGCGCGAGACCGAGGTCCTGGCGCTCATCGCGCAGGGGTTGTCCAACGCCGAGATCGCGGACCGGATCGTCGTCGCCGAGCAGACGGTGAAGACCTACGTGAGCCGCATCCTCACCAAGCTGTCCCTGCGCGACCGGACCCAGGCCGCCGTCCACGCGTACGAGAGCGGCCTGGTCCGCCCCGGCGGACGGTGACCGGGCCCCGGGCCACGTCCGGGGCCCGGCCCCGCGTCAGATCGCCGCGCGGTAGAAGTACGTCCTCCGGTACGCGATCTTGCCGTCCCGGACCAGGTACGTGTCGGCGAAGCCCTCGTCCAGGGCGGTGCCGTCGCGGCTCGCGCCCCGGAAGCGGCCCCAGCAGGCCGCCGCGGCGAGGCCGCCGGTGACCTGGTCGACCTCGTGGGCGCCCGAGGCGATGATCCGCTCGTGCTCGTAGAAGTGGCGGATCCGGTCCAGGCCCTCCAGGGCCGGGTAGCCCGGGCGCTCGTAGACCGCGTCGTCGGCGAAGACCTCGCCGAGGTCGTCCCACGAGCGGGAGTCGACCACCTGGAACAGCCGGGCCACCAGCGAGTCGGCGGTCACCGGGGGGTGTGTGCGTGCCGTCATGACCGTGCTCCTTCGTTGCGTGTCGTCGTCGGAAGGGCGGGGCGGTGCGCGCCGGGAGGGTGGTTCGGCGCGCACCGGTGGGGCGGGTGCGGTGGGGCGGGTGCGGCCCTCGGGAAGGGGTGGTTCAGTACGCGTCGGCCCTGGCCTTGTCGAAGGCCGTCGCAAGGCGGGAGACGCCCTCCCTCCGCTGCTCCTCGTCGAGGGTCGCGAAGGAGAGCCGCAGCAGCCGGGAGCCGTCCTGCTCGATGCAGAACGGCGCTCCGGGCACGAGCGCGAGCCCCTGGGCCAGGGCGTGTGCGTACAGCAGGTCCGAGGTGACCCGGGGGTCGTCCACGGAGCACCAGAAGAACAGGCCGCCGCGCGGGTCGTCGAAGACGAGCCACGGCAGCCGCTCGCGCAGCAGCGCCGCCGTCGCCCGCGCCTTGTCCCCGTACAGGGTGCGCAGCCGGGCGAGGTGGGCGGGCAGGAACGCCGGGTCGCCGAGGAGTTCGGCGAGGACGTGCTGCCCGAAGGTGTTCGTCTGGAGGTCGCTGCTCTGCTTGGCCGCCACCAGTTCGCCGAGCAGGCCCGCCGGGGCGGTCAGGCCGGCCACCCGGAACCCCGGGCAGAGCGTCTTCGACAGGCTCATCAGCCGGATCACCCGGTCGCCGTGCACGTCCGTGGACGGCAGCCGCTCCCCGTCGAACGCCAGGTCGCCGTACGGGTCGTCCTCGACGATCAGGAAGCCGTACCGGTCGGCCAGGGCCGCCAGCTCCCGGCGGCGCTCCGTGGTGAGCACGCCGCCGGTGGGGTTGTGGAAGTGCGGGACGACGTAGACCAGTTTGGGCCGGGCGCCGGTGGCGAGCCGCTCCGCGAGGACGTCGACGCGCATCCCGTCGCGGTCCGTGGGGAGCGGCAGGAGCCGGGCCCCGGCGCCCCGGAAGGACTGGACGGCGCCCAGGTAGCTGGGGTCGTCCAGGGCCACCAGGTCGCCCTCGTCGAGGAGGGTCCGGGCCACCAGGTCCAGGCCCTGCTGGCTGCCGCCGGTGACCATCGCCCGCTCCGGGCCGACCGCCGCGCCGGTCTCGCCCGCGCGCCGGGCCACCGCCTCGCGCATCGGCGCGGTGCCGGCCGTCGGGGCGTACTGGAGGGCCGAGGCGCCCGACCGGGAGAGGACCCGGTCCGTCACCTCGGCGAGGCGGGCGACGGGGAAGCTGTCGGGGGCCGGGATGCCCCCGGCCATCGACAGGACGCCCGGCGCGTTCGCGGCCGACAGGATGCGGTCGATGGCGTCCGAGCGGCCCCAGGAGGTGCGCCGGGCCAGGAGGCCGGAGAAGTCCCCGGAGGAGTCTTCCGTCATGACGTCACCGCCGTCTTCTCCGTCGCCCCCGGCTCCGCGCCGATCTGCGGCGGGAACTCCTTCAGCCGCCAGACCGGGGAGAGCAGCACCACGAGGACCGCCGAGAGGAAGGCCCCGGCGGTCACGAAGAGCGTCTCGCGCAGCCCGATCAGGTCGCCGAGCCGGCCGCCGACGAGCGCGCCGAGCGGGAGCATCCCCCAGGACACGAAGCGGTAGCCGGCGTTCATCCGGCCGAGCAGCTCGTCCGGGGTGATGGACTGGCGCAGGCTGATGATGTGGATGTTGGCCATCGTGCCGCCCGCGCCGATCAGCGCGAACGCGGCGACGAACAGGACGAGGGTGAGGATCCCGTCGTTCGCCGGGGCCAGCGGGATGATCACCGGGGCGGCGCAGCACAGCACGAGCGCCGTCAGGATCGCGGGGCCGAGCCCCATCGTCCGCTTCAGGCTCCGGGCCACCAGGGAGCCGCCGAGCGAGCCGACCGCGCCGGTGCCGAGCAGCAGGCCGATCGTCCCCGGGGAGAGGTCCAGGCGCCGGGCCGCGTAGAGCACGAAGACGGTCTGGAGCGACATCCAGCAGAAGTTGTAGAGCCCGGACTGGAGGGCGCAGGCCCGCAGGTGGGCGTTGTGCCAGATGATGCGGATGCCGTCGCCGACGCTCTTCCACAGGCCGGCGGGCCGCTCGGGCACGACCGGCGGCGGCTCGGGCCGGCGGACCGCGAGCAGCGTGGCCACCGAGACCAGGTACGAGGCGCCGTTGATGAGCAGGGCGTACGGCGCCGTGACCCAGCCGATGAGCAGACCGGCGAGGCCGGGGCCGCCGATCTGCGCGAGGGAACTGGTGCCCTGGAGCTTGCTGTTGCCCTCCACCAGGTGTTCCTTGCCGATGAGGGTCGGCAGGTACGACTGGTAGGCGACGTCGAAGACGACGGTGAGCACCCCGATGAGGAGCGCGGCCACGTACACGAACTCGATGCGCAGCAGGTCCGTCACGGCGAGCAGGGGGACCGCCGTGACGAGCAGCGCGCGTCCCACGTTCGCCGTGATCATCAGCGGGCGGCGGCGGACGCGGTCGACCCAGACCCCGACGAGCAGGGTGACGAGCAGGAACGGGGCGTAGGAGGCGGCGTTCACCAGGCCGACCTGGGAGGAGGACGCGTCCAGGGTGAGCACCGCGGTCAGGGGCAGCGCCAGGGTGGTGACCTGGGCGCCGATCTGGGAGATGCCCTCGCCCGTCCAGAACTTCATGAACTCGGCGTCGCGCCACAGCGCGCCGCGCTCGCGGCCCCCGGCGGCGGCGGGTGCGCCGTCGCCGGGGGCCGCCGGGCCGGCCGACCCGGTGGGGTCGGCCGGTTCCGTCGGGCCGTGCGAGCCGTTCGGGTCGTGCGAGTCGGTCGACCCGGTCACGCTTCCCCCTCGCCGGAGGCCGGGTCGGCCACGTGGAAGGCGCAGCCGATCTGGGCGCCGCGCAGCATGCTGACGATGCCGACGGCCGGGTCGGTGACGCCCCGGGCCAGGGTTCCGGCGTACTTCCCGTCGACCATGAGGGTGCCGTAGGCGACGGCCATGTCCTCGGTGGTGACGCCGTCCTCGGAGAGGAAGCGCTCGGTGGTCGGGAGCAGGCGGCGCTGGAGGACGAAGGGGCCGCCGACGGCCTGGTGGAGCTTCTCCACCCACTCCTTCTGGTCGGTGGTCCAGCCGGGGGTGACGCCGACGCCGCCGTAGAGCAGCGTGGGCTTGAGGACCAGGAGGTCCTTGTTGGCGACGGCGTACGGCAGGAGGTCGATCTTCTCGCCCTCGAAGGTGACCTTCTCGTCGCGCACGAAGCGGGTCCAGGGCAGGATCCGGTCGACGAGGGCGCGCTCCTCCTCGGTGAGGGCGGCCCGGTTGCGCTCGTCGCTGAGCATCGCGAGGCTGCCCTTGTTGCCGTACAGCTCGCAGTCGAGCGAGGCGAACAGCTCGACCTGCCCGGCCTCGGCGGCGTCCAGGAGCGGGTTGACGAGGTCGTACGTGCGCGGCTCGTCCGGCATCTCGCCGGGCAGGAACAGGCGGTAGACGACGTCGACGCGCCGCCCGTCGTACACGACCTTGCCTTCCTCGTAGGTGAAGTCCCCGAGGTGGCAGACGACCGGTTCGAAGCCGAGGTCCTTGAAGGCGGGGACGACGAACTCCATCCAGCACTTGGACTTCTCGAAGCCGTCGGGCCAGTCGGTGATGGCGAGCAGCGGGCGCTCGGTCCCGGCGAGGGAGGGGGCCTGGCGGCGCAGCACGTCGGTGATGCGGGCCAGCGGGTCGGGGTAGACCAGGTCCTCGGCGGCGGCGAAGGCCGCGAACTCCTCGTCCTTGATCAGGGCGCGGGCGAACTCGCCCATCTGCCAGCCGCCGAGCGAGGTGCCGGTGTTCAGCTCCATGAGGCGGAAGCCGCCGGTCTCGCGGTAGAGGTCGGCGCGGGACAGCGGCGGGATCTCGTCGACCGCGCCGCGCAGGACCAGGTCGGCCTGGGTGTCGCTCATGCCGACGGCCTTGGCGAAGGCGCGCAGGTCGCCGCCGAAGAGGCGCTCGGGGACGGACTTCAGGAGCTCGAAGAGGCCGTTGAGGTCGTGTTCGAGGCCGGCGACGTCCTCGGCGCTGAGGAAGACGGGGCGGTTGAGGCCCTCGCCGCCGCCGGCGCCGTAGCGGAACCACTCGACGCCCCGGACGCCGGAGACCGTCATGCGGGCGGCGGTGCGCTCGTGGTCGAAGAAGCGGCGGGTGACGGCGTTCTCGACGCGGGCGCCGAGCTTGTGGGTGCTCGCGCCGGTCACCTCGGTGCGGGAGAGGCCCTCGGCCCGGTCCAGGGCGCGGCGGGTCTCGACCGGGTCCTCGCCGACGGCGATGAGGGCGGCCGAGCGCGGGGTGAGGCCGCGCGGCGGGAGCTGGAGCTCGTCGCCGGGCTCGACGAGGGCCACGGCCTCGACCAGGCCGTCGACCTCGGAGGGGTCGGGCAGGACGACCCGGTCGATGGTGCCGTCGTACGAGGGGTAGAGGAAGCGGATCTCGCCGCTGAGCGCGCGGGTCGGGGTGAGGTCGGGGACGCGCTCGAAGGCGATCTCGGCGGCGGCGACCGCCAGGTCGATGCCGGTGGCGAGCCGGTGGACGTGCGGGATGAGGTCGCCGCCCAGGCGTCCGTTCAGCTCGATCAGGCGCGGCCCGTCGGCGCTGACGCGCAGCTCGGTGTGGGTGACGCCGTAGTCGACGCCGACGGCCCGGTGGGAGTCCCTGACCAGCTCGACGACGGCCTCGGCCCAGGGCTCGTCCTTCCAGCCGGTGACCAGGTGGCCGACCTCCTCGAAGTACGGCTGGGGGCCGAGGCGCTTGCGGGCGACGCAGACGGGGGTGACGACGCCGTCCACGACGGTGCTGTCGACGCTCAGTTCGGGGCCCTCGACGTACTCCTCGACGAGGACGGTGTCGGCGGTGCCGGCGCCCTGGAGGCGGCTGGCGGCGGCGAGCCGGTAGGCCTGGCGCAGGCCGTCGGCGTCGCGGGCCACCATGACGCCGAAGCTGCCGCCGAGGGTGCGGGGCTTGACGACGACGGGGAAGCCGATGGCCTCGGCGGCGGCGACGGCCTCGTCCTCGCTGGCGGCCGGGGCGTGGCGGACGGCCGCCATCCCGGCGGCCTCCAGGGCCTGGCGGGTGGCGTACTTGTCGCGGCAGATCCTGGCGGCGGCCGGGTCCATGGCCCGCAGGCCGAGGCGCGCGGCCACCGAGGAGACGGCGGCGAGCGACCACTCGTCCCAGGTGACGATCGCGGCCTCGGCGACCTCGCCGCGCAGGTCGGCGACGGAGGGGAACAGCTTGTGCGCGTCCGTCGTGTCGGCGATCCGGTGGGTGTCGACGTACTTCGCCTGCCAGCTGGGCGCCTCGGGGGCGATCAGGGTGACCTCGTACCGCGCGGCGAGGGAGGCGAGCGCGTACTCCCGGTACTGGCGGATGCGGCTGCCGACCAGGATGACGCGCGGGCGTTCGGTGGTCATGACGGACACGGTGGGTGTTCCTTTCCGATGCGGTGCGGGGTGGGGCAGGCGGTGCGGGTGGTGCTGGGACCCCGGTGGTGCGAGTGCGGGTGCGGACCGGTGCTGGGACTCGGGCCGGTTACGTGTCCAGAGGGGTGCAGGTGAGCCGGAAGCCGTTCGCGGAGGTCTCGATGGCGTCCTCCACGGCGGCGGTGGACGGGCCGCGGAAGCGGAAGCGGGTGCCGACGTGCTCGTATCCGCTGATCGGGGGCACCCGCTGGCCGACGGGCACGTGCAGCACCGCGTACGGCTTGCGCTCCTCGGCGGGCGGCGCGGTCCAGTCGGCGCGCTCGACGAGGCAGGGCGCGGGGACGGGCAGCGGCAGGAGCAGGTAGCCCCCGACCTCGCCGGTCTTCAGGGCGGGCAGGACCGGCACCCGGCCGAGCTGGATGTCGGCCGCCGCGGCCATCAGGTCGGCACCGTGGACGTCCCGCCAGGTGAAGGGGATCTCGCCGCCACCGACCCGGGCCCCGCACTCCAGGAAGACCAGGGCGGGTCCGCCGTCCGCGCCCCGGGTGACGAACGCCTCCAGGTGGAAGACCCACGGCCGGCCCCCGCCGAGGGCGGCCCCGACGGCGGCGGCGAACGGCTCCACGGCGGCGAGCAGCACCGGGTCGTCCTCCTCGACCGAGCCCAGCCAGTTGCCCTGGGTGAAGTCGGCGCAGGTGCCGCCCACGTAGCGGGAGGCGGTCCAGCCGCCGAGCCGGTCGCCCTCCCAGAGGCCGTCGATGTGCAGGATCGGGGCGTCGACGTACGCCTGGGCGAGGAACGGCTCGGCCGCGAGGTCGGCGGCCAGCTCCGGGTGCGCGTCCAGGTCGGCCCCGGAGTCGAGCCGGACCACTCCCCTGCTGGCGGTGCCCCGGTGGGGCTTGCAGACCAGCGGCCAGCCGTGCGCCCGCCCGAACTCCCGTACGGCGTCGGTGTCGGGGACGTGGGCGAGCTCCGGCACCGGGATGCCGGCGGCGGCCACCGTCGTGCACATCAGGAGCTTGTCGCGGAAGACCGCCAGCTCCTCCGGGGTCTGCCCGGCGATCCCGAACTCCTCGCGGACCAGGGCCGCCGTGTCGAGGTCGCCCTCGTTGAGGGCGAGCAGCGCCTCCGGCGGGCCGTACCGCTCGATCAGCACGGTGAGGGCCGCCCGTACGGCGGGCAGGTCGTCGGTGAGGCCGACGGTGACGACGGCCTCGGCGTCCCCGGGCACGGAGGTCCGGCCGAGTTCGGTGCTGATGTACGTGACCCGGTGGGTGCCGTGGTCGACGTAGTCGGCGTAGAGCGCGTGGGTGTCCCGCCAGCGGTGCAGGACCGTCACGTGCGGGCGGGTCCTGGTCATGACTCCGTCCCCTCCGCGTCCGCCGGGGTGCCGGACAGCCAGGACAGGGCGGCGGCCACCATCGAGCGGACGCCGACGAGCAGGGCGGGCCCGGACTGCGGGGCGAAGGTGGGGGCGTGGTTCTGCGGGATGTCCTCGTCCAGGCGGCCGGCGGCGAACGCGGCCGTGAACACCTCCGGGTCGAGGCCGCCCCAGAACCAGTACACGGACGGCACCCGCGCCGCCGTGGCCAGGATGCCGAAGTCCTCGCTGGCCGTGGTCGGGCCCATCGTCATCACGGCCCCGTCGCCGAAGGCCTTCCGGTGCGCGTCGGCGACCCGCTCGGCGGCGGCCGTGTCGTTGACCGTCATCGGCAGGTGGTAGACGGAGGTGATCTCCGGCTCTGCGGTCGCGCCGGCCGCGTCGGACTCCGCCTTGGCCAGGCGCTCGATGGCGGCGAGGACCTTGTCGCGGACGGGGGCCGAGCTGGTGCGGACGTTGATGCCGAGCTCGGCCGTGTCCGGGATGACCGCGGCCGTGGTGCCCGCGTGGAGCTTGCCGACGGTGACCACCACCGGTTCCTGGGCGGGGGTCTCGCGGGACACGATGGTCTGGAGCCGCAGGACCAGGGAGGCGGCCATGAGGACCGGGTCCACGGCCGACTCCGGCTTGGAGCCGTGGCCGCCGCGCCCGAAGAGCTTGACCGTGATCGAGTCCGTGGCGCCCATGACGGTGCCGGGGCAGGTGGCGATGAGCCCGACGGGGCCGGGGCCCACGTGCTGGCCGAGGATGACGTCCGGCTTCGGGAAGCGCTCGAACAGGCCGTCGTCGACCATCGAGCGGGCGCCGTAGCCGCTCTCCTCGCCGGGCTGGAAGACGGCCACGACCGTGCCCTTCCAGTGGTCCGTGCGGGAGGAGAGCAGCGCGCACGCCCCGAGCAGGGCGGCCACGTGCAGGTCGTGGCCGCAGGCGTGCATCACCGGGACCTCGGCGCCGGAGTCGTCGGTGGCGGTCGCGGTGCTCGCGTACGGCAGGCCCGTGGCCTCCTTGACCGGCAGGGCGTCCATGTCGGCGCGGAGCATGACCACGGGGCCCTCGCCGTTGCGCAGGACGGCGACCACGCCGGTGCGGCCCACGCCGGTGGTGACCTCCCAGCCGCCCTGCGCCGCGAGCCGCTCCGCGACCAGGGCCGCCGTCCGCTTCTCCTGGAAGGCGAGCTCGGGGTGGGCGTGCAGGTCCTGGTAGTCGGCCTCCAGGGCGGGGAACAGCGGTTCCAGCGCGTCGAGCACTGCGGTCAGGGAGTCCATGGCGTCCTCACTCGGAGACGGGGGTGTCGGGAAGGGGGTGCTCGCGCACGCCCCAGGAGGCGAGCAGCGCCGCCGCGCAGGTGACCGCCGGCCACCACGGCACCCAGCCGCCGTGGCCGGTGGAGCGCAGCCACTCGGCGAGGGCCGGGAAGGTGCCGCCGAAGAGGCTGATCGCGAGGGCGGCGGGCAGGCCGACGGCGACCGCGCGGACGGCGGGCGGGAAGAGCTGCCCCGCGAAGACGTTGCTGACGGCGAGGGGCAGGGCGAGCAGGAAGAGCAGCACCACCGTGACGACCGGGACGGGCACGCGGCCCGCGACCATGCCGGCGAGCAGCGGTACGGAGCCGAGCGCGAGCCCGGCGAAGCCGGTGCGCAGGACGGGCAGGGCCCCGAACCGGTCGGCCGCCCTCCCGGCGGCGAGCATGCCGGCGAGGAGGGCCACCATGCCGAGGAGCAGGGCCCCGGAGGCCTCCTCCTTGGTGGCGGCGCCCGCGTCGGCGGCGTACGCCGGGAAGTCGACCGTGAGGAAGTAGAAGACGGTGGTGGCGCCGGAGGTGATCGCGAACACGACGGAGAGCGGCCCGAGGTGGGCCCGCAGGACGGGCCAGGGGCTCGCGGCGGCGGGCGCGCGCTTCCGTTCGCGGGCGTCCTGGGTGAAGACCTCGCTCTCGGCCGCGCCGCGCCGGATCCACAGGGCCGTCAGGCCGAGCAGGGCGCCGAAGACGAAGGCGAGGCGCCAGGCGCCGTCCTCGACGCCCGCCTCCCCGAACACGCCGAGCAGGACGCTGAGCACGACGAACGACAGGGCGCTGCCGAGGACCACGCCGCCGTAGGAGACGGCGCTGTAGAAGTACCGGCTGCGGCCGGGGGCCGTCTCGGTGACGTACGCGGCGGCGCTCGGGTTCTCGGCCCCGACGGACAGGCCCTGCACGAGCCGGGCGGCGACCACGAGGAGCGGGGCCGCGAGGCCGATCGACGCGTGGCCGGGAATCACCGCCAGGAGCAGCGAACCGGCCGCGATCAGGCCGACGGTGAGGGTGAGTCCGAAGCGGCGCCCCCGGGTGTCGGTGAGCCGCCCGATGACGACGCTGCCGAGCGGGCGCACGAGGAAGCCGAGCGCGAAGCCGAGGTAGGCGGCGATCAGCCGGGCGGTGGGCGAGGAGCCGGGGAACAACTGCTCGGCGAAGTACGGCGCGAGCACGCCGTAGATCGTCCAGTCGTACGCCTCCACGACGGACCCGACACTGGCGGCGAGCAGCTCGCGGCGGGGCTTGCGGGCGGGGGTGGTGCCGGGTGCGGGGGCGGTGCCTTCGGCCGGTGCCGCCGGGACCGTCGTCCCGGCCGGGGGCACCGCCCCCGTGCCTATCTCCGAGGTGCTCATTCGGCCACCCCGTACGCCCGTACGCCGTCCCCGTCGCCGTGTCCGGCCGGGTGCGGGACCGCGTGCAGGCGGGCGCCGACGGCCGGGAGGTCCGCCAGGCCGGTCAGGCCCGTGAGGACCGGGATGCCGGCCTCGGCGAGGGCCTTGGCCGCCGGGTCGTCGCGCTCGGCGCTGTCGGTGGCGACCAGGGCGGCGCCGCGCCCGGCGAGGAGCGCGACGGCGTCCGGGGTGAGGAAGGGACCGTCCGGGCGGCCGGTGTGGACGACGACGGCGTGCCCGGCCGGCTCGAAGGGGGCGAGCGCGAGCCGGTCGGCGACCGGTTCGGCGACGCCCACGAGCCGGACCAGGGCGACGGGCAGGTCGACCAGGCCCTCGATGCCCTCCGGCGCCCCGGCGGGCCGGTCGAGGAGGGTGCCGGGCCCGGTCAGGTCGACCGTGCGGCGGACGGGGGCGCCGTCCTCCGTCCCGGTGTTCCGCGAGCCCTTGTGCGGCTCCCGGATCAGCTCCTTGCGGCTGATGGTGGTGCCGCCGACCATCAGCAGCCCCAGGTGGCGCACGAGGAGTTCGCCCAGGGCGGCGTCGTCGATGTCGTCACCGGGGATGTCGAGGCGGAAGCCCTCGGTCCGCAGGGAGCCGCCGTTGCTGAAGACCACCTCGGCGTCGAAGTCGACCCGCCACTGCCCGGCACCGGTTGCCGTCGTCATGTGCTTCGTTCCTTCACGTCGTCGCGTTGTTCGCGAGGTGCCCCGCTCCCGGGAGCGGGCCCTCGGGCGCGCCCTCAGGCGCAGTCGATGAGGGCCTTCTCCAGGGCGCCGACCACCTCGTGGATCTCTTCCTCCGTGATGGTGAGGGGCGGAAGGAGCCGGAGCACGGCGCCGTGCCGACCGCCGCTCTCCAGGAGCAGTCCGTGTTCCAGGCAGGCCTTCTTGACGCGGCGGGCGCGGTCGCCGTCGGCGGGCCGGGCGCCCAGGGCGTCGGCCTCGCCGTCCGGGTCGACGAGCTCGACGCCCCACATCAGGCCCCTGCCGCGGACGTCGCCGATCTCCGGACGGGTGAGGGCGAGGCGCCGCAGCAGGCCGCCGAGCAACTCTCCCTTGACGGCGGCCTTCTCCACGAGTCCTTCTTCGGCCAAGACCTCCAGGGCGGCGGCGCCCGCCACCAGGGCGATCTGGTTGCCGCGGAAGGTGCCCGCGTGGGCGCCGGGCCGCCAGGCGTCGTACTTGCCGTGGTAAAGCATCAGGGCGAGCGGGAAGCCGCCGCCGACCGCCTTGGAGACGAGGACGGCGTCGGGTTCGATGCCGGACCCCTCGAAGGCCCACATGGTGCCGGTGCGGCCCCAGCCGGCCTGGATCTCGTCGAGGACGAGCGGGATGTCGAGGCGGGCGGTGATCTCGCGCAGCCCGCGCAGCCACTCGGGGGGCGCGGCGATCACGCCGCCCTCGCCCTGCACGGCCTCCACGAAGACGGCGGCGGGCTTGGTGATGCCGCTCTCGGGGTCGGTGAGCAGCCGCTCGATGTAGGTGAGGCCGACCCGGACGCCCTGGTCGCCGCCGAGCCCGAAGGGGCAGCGGTAGTCGTAGGGGTACGGCAGGTGGTGCACGTCCGGCATGAGGGAGGGCACGGCCTCCTTGGCGCCCAGGTTGCCGGTGAGGGCCAGCGAGCCGGCCGTCATGCCGTGGTAGGCGCCGTGGAAGGAGAGGACCGTGCGGCGGCCGGTGGCGGTCTTGAAGAGCTTGATCGCGGCCTCGGTGGCGTCCGCCCCGGCGGGCCCGCAGAACTGGGTGCGGAAGGTGTCCGCCATCGTGCCGGGCAGGTGCGCGTAGAGCGCCGACAGGAAGGCGTACTTGGCGGGGGTGGTCAGGTCGAGGGCCTGCTGCACCTGGCCGGATTCCAGGTACTCGCCCACCCGGCGCAGGATCTCGGGGTGGTTGTGGCCGAGGGCGAGGGTGCCGGCGGCGGCCAGGCAGTCGAGGTACTCGGTGCCGTGGCCGTCGCGGACGCGGGCGCCGTGCCCGTCCTGGAGGACCTGGCCGAAAGCGGTGGCGTAGGTGCGGGCGCCGGATTCGCGGGCCCGGACGTACGCGTAGATCTCGTCCGGTGTGGGGGCGGTGTCCGGTGTGGGGGCGGTCGCGCGGGTGGTCACGTCATCACTTCCCAGGGGATGTACGGGCGTCCGCGACCATGACCTGGCCGAGGGCGATGCCCCCGTCGTTGGTCGGGACCTGTCGGTGGACGTAGGTGTCGAAACCGTCGGCGGTCAGCCCGGTCAGACAGTTGAGCAGCAGGAACTCGTTGAGGAACACGCCGCCGGAGAGGACGACCTGCCGCACGCCGGTCTCCTCGCGGAAGGCCCGGCAGCGGTCGCGGACCATCTCCACGACGGCGGTGTGGAAGCGGCGGCTGATGCGGTCGGCGGACAGGCCGGCCGCGAGGTCGGCGGCCATGGCCCGGATCACGGGCCGGGGGTCGACCTCGACGGGGCCGTCCGCGTCGGGCGCGTGGGCGTCGAAGCGGTAGGCGGTCTCCGGGGCGGAGTCGCGGGCGAGCAGGCCCTCCAGCTCGATGGGGCCCTGGGCCTCGTACTCGGCCCGGGAGCAGACCCCGGCGAGCGCGGCGGCGCCGTCGAAGAGGCGGCCCATGCTGGAGGTGGCCGGGGAGTTGATGCCCCGGGCGGCCATGGTGGCGTACACGTGCCGCTGCTGCTCGTCGAGTTCCGCGAGGGCGGGGAAGGCGGCGACTGCCTTCTCCCGGTCGCCGTCGAAGGCGTCGAGGGCGAGGGCGTAGCCGGTGCGGACGGGTTCGCGGACGGCCTGGTCGCCGCCGATGAGGGGCAGCCTGCGGAGGCGTCCGACGCGCCGGTAGGCGGCGTAGTCGCCGAGGAGGAACTCGCCGCCCCAGACGGTGCCGTCCTCGCCGTAGCCGAAGCCGTCGAAGATCACGCCGAGGGTGGTGCCGGTGACGTGGTTCTCGGCCATGCAGGAGGCCATGTGGGCGTGGTGGTGCTGCACCTCGACGACGGTCCGGCCGGCGCCGGCCCCTTCTCCGTCCTCGTCGAGCGCCGCCCGGGTGGAGCGGAACTGCGGGTGCAGGTCGTGCGCGGTCAGGCGCGGCTCCAGGGCGTAGAGCCGGGCGAGGTGGCGGGCGGTGCGCCGGTGGGAGGCGAAGGTCTCGTCGTTCTTGAGGTCGCCGATGTGCTGGCTGAGGAAGACCTTGCTGCCGTGCGACAGGGCGACCGTGGTCTTCAGCTCGGCGCCGAGCGCGACGGCGGGCGCCACCTCGCGGCCCACGTCCACGGGGTACGGGGCGTAGCCGCGGGCCCGCCTGATGAACTGGAGCAGGGGCGCGTCGAGTTCGTCGTGGACGGAGAGGCGGACGACGGAGTCGTCGACGCGGATCTCGATGTCGCGGTCGTGGTAGAGGATGACGTCCGCGATCTCGAAGAGCTGTTCCAGGGCCTCTTCGTTGCGGTACGCGATGGGGTAGCCGGAGATGTTGCCGCTGGTCATCACCAGTGCTTCCAGGCCGGGTTCGTCCAGGAGCAGGTGGTGGTGGGGCGCCGAGGGCAGCATGATCCCGAGGTTGGGGTTGCGGGGCGCGACCGACTCGGGCAGGGCGTCGGGCTGCTTGCGGGCGAGCAGGATGGGGCGGGCCGGGGAGCGCAGGACGTCGATCTCGTCCTCGGAGAGGACGGCGAGGCGCTGGGCGGTGGCCAGGTCGCGGACCATCACCGCGAACGGCTTGGAGTCGCGGCGCTTGCGGCGGCGCAGCAGGGCGACGGCCTCGGGCTGGGTGGCGTCCACGGCGAGGTGGAAGCCGCCGACGCTCTTGACGGCGACGATCCCGCCGTCGGCGAGGACCTCGGCGGCGCCGCGCAGGGCGGTGTCGCCCTCGGTGGTGCGGCCCTCCCGGTCGGTGAGGAGGAGCCGGGGCCCGCAGTCGGGACAGGCGTTGGGCTGGGCGTGGTAGCGCCGGTCGAGCGGGTCCTCGTACTCGGCCTTGCAGGCGGCGCACATGGTGAAGGACGCCATGGTGGTGGCCGGCCGGTCGTAGGGCAGGTCCTGGATGATGGAGTAGCGCGGCCCGCAGTTGGTGCAGTTGATGAACGGGTAGCGGTGGCGCCGGTCGTTCGGGTCCCGCAGCTCGCCCTGGCAGTCGCCGCAGACGTGGGTGTCGGCGGGGAGCAGGGCGGTGCGGATGCCGGAGTGCGCGCTGTGGACGATGGTGAAGGGGCCCGCGGGCACGCTGCCCGCGGGGAGCCCCCGGGTCACCACGACACCGTCGACGCGGGCGAGTTCGGGCGCGCGGTCCTGCAGACCGGCGGCGAACGCGGCCAGGGCGGCGTCCGGTCCGGACGCCTCCACGAGGACCCCTTCGGGGTCGTTGCGGACCCAGCCGGAGAGGCCCAGTTCACGGGCCAGCTTGTAGACGAACGGCCGGTAGCCGACGCCCTGCACCACTCCGGTGACCCGCAGCCGCCACCCTTCGGTGCCGGGCGGGGAGGTCGCGGTGGCCGGTGGAGACGTCACGGTGCTCATGGTGATCCCCCTCGTTTCCTGGGTCGGGTCCTCAGCAGAGCCGGGGCAGCTCGGCCCCGAGGAGTTCTTCCAGCTGCGTCTCCCGGCCGTCGGCGTCCCGCAGCAGCACCAGGGCCTCGGGGTCCTCGGAGATCTCGCCGATGGTGACGGCGTGCTCGCCGTACTGGAGCGAGCGCAGCGCCGCCAGGACGTCCGCCTCGGCGGCGGGGTCCACGAAGACGGCGAGGCAGCCCTCGTTGGCGCAGTGCAGCGGGTTGATGCCGAGCATGTCGGCCGCCATGGCGGTCTCGTGCTGGATCGGCAGGCTGGGGGTGTCGACCCGGATCGTGCGGCCGAGCTTCCCGGCGTACTCGTGGAGGACGGCGGTCAGGCCGCCGCGGGTGACGTCGCGCATCGAGCGGACGGCACCGGCCGGCACCCGGTCGAGGACCCCGTCGATCAGGTTGTTCAGCGGGGCGCAGTCGCTGTCCACGCGCTGCTCGAAGCCGAGGCCCTCGCGGATGGAGAGCAGGTGGACGGTGTGGTTGCCGATGGGGCCGCTGAGGATCACCTTGTCGCCGGGGCGCACGTCGGTCATGGAGAGCGGCTCGCGCTCGAAGACGCCGACGCCCGCGGTGTTGAGGTAGAGCTGGTCGGCCTCGCCCTTGCGGACCACCTTGGTGTCGCCGCCGACGATCTGCACGCCGGCCTCGCGGGCCGTCTCGCGGATCGACACGAGGACCTGCTTGAGGCGGTCGATCGGCAGGCCGGTCTCCAGGATCAGGCCCAGGGTGAGGTACTTGGGGCGGGATCCGGCCACGGCGAGGTCGTTGACCGTGCCGCAGACGGCGATCTTGCCGATGTCGCCGTTGCCGAAGAAGGGCGGGTCGACGACGAAGGAGTCCGTCGTCATGGCGATGCGTCCGGTCTCGACCGGGAGGATCGCGCTGTCCTCCATGATGCCGACGTAGACGTCGCCGAGGGTCTCGGCGATCAGCTGGACCAGTTCCTGGCTCAGCTTCGCCCCGGTGCCGTGGTCGAGCAGGATCTCGTCGCTGCTGCCGGCCGTGCTCGCGGTCATGGCTGCTCCTGGGTCGGGGAGGGTCGCGGTCACGGGGTCTTGATGTTCTTGCGGGGCAGGGTGCCCTCGGCGTCGAGGACGCTGATGACCTCGGCGGAGTCGGAGACGGTGGCGCAGTAGCCGTCCAGCCACTCCAGGGCGCGGTCCTTGTCCTCCTGGCGGGCGGAGACGACGCAGTCGGAGGGGACCCAGATGTTGTAGCCGCGGAAGAAGGCGTCGGCGGCGGTGGTCTGGACGCAGATCTGGGTCTGCATGCCGGTGATGAGGACGGTGTCGACGCCGAGGGCCTGGAGGCGCTCGTGCAGGTCCGTCTCGTAGAAGCCGGAGTCCTTGCTCTTCTCCATGACGACGTCCTCGGGGGCGAGGAACTCCTCCAGGATCTCGGCGCCGCGGGTGCCGCGCTGGACCGGGAGGTGACCGTCGTAGCGCTCGGCGTTCGGGTCGTCGGGGTCGTTGACGAGCTGGAGGTGGAAGACGTGGTGGCCGCGGCGGCGGATCTCGTCGAGGAAGCCGGTGAAGTGCGGGGTGGCGGCGGCGACGGCCGCGACGCGCTCGGGGTTCTTCTCCACGAGCTCGTACTGGAGGTCGTTGGTGAGGACGGCGATCTTGGACATGGGTGTGCCCTTCGGTGTGGCCGTGCGGGTGTGTGGGCGCCGGGCGCGCGGAAGGGCGCGCCGGCGGGAGGGCGCTCCGGGACGCACGGCGGCGCGCCGGCCCGGGTGCGGGCACGGCGGGGCCGGCCCGCGGGACGCGGGCGGGTCCGGGAGGGAGGTGGGGCGTACGCGCCGGGGGGCGTCCGGAGGGACGGGGGCGGCGGTACGGGAAGAAGGGTGGTGCGGGTGGTGCGGGAGCGCGGGGTCAGCCCGCGAGGGCGGCGCTCTCCTGCTGCGGCTCGTGCAGCCAGGTGCCGGTGGCCTCGAAGTGGGCCAGGACGTCGGCGATCCGCGCGTAGAGGTAGTGGCCGGTGACGGCCTCGCGCCCGTCGAGGCGGGCGTAGTCGGGCAGCCGCCCGTACTCGCGGAAGCCGAGCCGCTCCCAGAGGCCCACGGGGCCGTCGCTGCGGACTTCGAGGGTGATGACCTCGCAGCCCATGTCGCGCGCCTTGTGCAGGGCCTCGGACCAGCCCTCCAGGAGGAACTGGCCCCGGCGGTCGGGGGCGATGACGCAGCGCCGCATGTCGACGATGTGGCGGCGGGCCGGCAGCGGGGCCCGGGCGAGGGTCACCATGCCGACGATCCGGTCGTCCTCCTCGTCGCGGACCGCGAGGACGTCGATCGCGCCCTTGCGCAGGTCGGCGTCGAAGGCCCGCATCAGCGGCAGGCCCTTCTCCGGGCCGACGGGCTCGTAGAAGCCGAGGGTCTGTTCCTTGACCGCGACGGCGTCCATCAGCTCGATCATTTCGCGCATGTCCTTCTCGGACAGTTCGCGCGGCCATTCGTATCGCATGGGTCTTCCTGTGGGTTTGCCGGACGGTGGGCAGCCCGCAGGGACACCGGACACCGCCGCCCGCGCCGCCCGGCGCCGCGGCGGGCGGCGTGGGGCGGGGGTGTGGGTACGCGGTGTCCGGTGTCGCCAGGGGGGTGTTCGGGTGCCGGAGGGGTCCGCGGCGCGCTCCGGGGCGTCGCCGCTCCCGGGGCCGGGACCCGGAGCGTCAGACCGCGGCGACCCGGGCCTGCAGGTTGGTCTGCACCGCGGCGGCGGGCGAGGCCTGCGTGAGCTGCGACGGGTCGGACCCGAGGCCCAGGACCGTGGCGGCGTAGACCTCGACGAAGTAGGAGACGAAGAGGGAGTTGATCTTCGTGAGGTGCTCGACGAAGCGCTCCTCGTCCTCCTCGGTCTTGATCACCCGCATGATCATGTTCCAGACCATGTCGACGTGGTCGTCGTCCTCGTCGAGGGCGAGGTGCGCGCGGGCGCCCTTGGTGTTGTTGGCGCCGACGTGCTGCTCCATGATGTCGAGCCAGTCGGGCTGGGTCTTGCCCGCGATGTACTCGAGGTAGAAGCCGCTGATCATCGAGGCGAGGGGGCCCTCGGTGGCGAGCGTGTAGTAGAAGTAGCCGTTGAGCAGCTCGGTGGCGAAGGTCGGACGGATCGCGTAGATCTCCTCGTCCGTCATGCCCACCTTGTGCAGGTCGCCGGCGAACATGCGGTCGTGGCGGCCCTCCTCGGCGCCGTACAGGCCCCACTCCTTGGAGAGCTGGGGGTCGCGGGTGGCCCAGTAGTTGGCGACCAGCGGGTCCACGGCGCGCTTGAGACCGATCCGGATCATGGTCTCCACGTTGTGGCGCTTGTAGAGCTCCAGGTCGAACTTGTTCGCGTCGAGCATGCCCTCCGCGCCCTTGCTCTTCTCGTAGAAGTCACGCTCGAACTTCAGGAGGAGCTCGTCCACGCGCTTGCGGAACTCAGGACGCTGGAGGCTGGAGTACGTGTTGTACGACTTGCTACGAGGCATGGTCATCCCCACCCGAGGTCGTTGATCACTTTGCTCTGGCCGGTTCCGGCGAGGAATGCGCGCTCTTCCTGGGCACCGGTCCCCTGGACGAGAAGGAAGGACAGAGCCGCGGAAGCCGTGATGGCGAGAATGTTTCTCGCTGCACGTGCCATGGAAAACCCCTACCTTTCGGATGAGCGTTGAGGTCGTCAGCGCTTCGCTCATCCTCCGGCGGAAAGCCGTTTCTAGACCAGTCCCCTCTGGGATCATGTTGCTCCTGGCGGAAACATGACAGGGGGATACATTGGATGAAAACGGCAGAAGCGGTGCGATTAACCCGCCGCCGCTCCGCGAATCGGCGGACCGTTTGTACCGATTCGTTTCGGAATCGCCCAGGTGCACCGTCGAAACCGCGGCGGGGGCTCTGGGCATGGACCGGAGGGAGGCCGGGGAGGCCGTGCGGGACCTGCGCGAACTGGGACTCCTGAGCACGGCCGGCACGACCGGCACGGTTGGCACGACCGGCACGACCGGCACCTGCGCCGTCGACGGCACCCGTGCCGCCGACGCCGACGACCCCGGTGCCACCGGCTCGGAACCGCTGGTCCCGCATCCCGTGGACTTCGCCCGCGTGAAGGTCCTCAACCCGCTCCAGCGGCAGGTGAACCACTCCCAGGCGCTCGTCGACGAGCTCCGGAGCAGCCTGGACCAGCTGGAACTGCGCACTCCGCGCTCCCAGCACGCCCACTGCTCGCTGGAGGTCGTCCACGAGCTGTCCGACGTGCGCCGGCTGATCACCGGCTTCGCCGACGAGTGCTGCGACGAGGCGCTCTCCTCGCAGCCCGGCGGTGCCCGCGTGGAGGAGGTGCTCGTCGACAGTATGGACCGTACGACCAGGCTGCTCGGCCGCGGGGTCAGGATGCGGACCCTCTACCAGCACACCGCGCGCTTCAGCCCCGCGACCCTCTCGTACGTCGACCGGGTGACCCCCCTCGGCGCCCAGGTGCGTACGCTCGCGGGCGGATTTCCGCGCTGCATCATATTCGACCGGAAGATCGGCATCCTGCCGCTCCCGGACGACTCGAAAGGAGCCGTGATCGTACGGGACCCGCAGGTCGTCGCTTTCGTGGCGGAGGCCTTCGACCGGGTCTGGACCATCGCTTCCGATCTCTCTCCCGAGGAGCGCAGGTCCGACCGGGTGGCGGCCACGTCCGAGATTCAGCACGCCATTATCTCGCTGCTCACCCAGGGGGAATCGGACAAACGAATAGCCCAGGTCGTGGGAATTTCCCTGCGGAATTGCCAACGGCACATCTCCCACATCATGAAAAGCATCGGCGCCCGTAACCGGCTGCACGCCGGTTACCTGCTGAGCAAGGAGCCGTTCGGCGGTCATTGAGGGCCCGTCCGGCGGACGGGCCCCGAGGGCCGGTTCACCCCCTGGACGGGCTGCCGCTGAGCAGCGGGTCCGGGGAGGCCGTCTCCCGTTCCGCGGGCACCACCGCCCGCGGCGCGGGGGGCGGCGTCCCCCGCCACAGCGACGTCAGCGCCACGCCGCCGACGAGCAGCGCCGCAGCGCACCAGCGCAGCCCGCTCACGCCCTCCCCCAGGAACAGCGCCGCCGAGGACATCCCGAAGACCGGGACGAGGAGGGAGAACGGCGCCACGGAGGAGGCCGGGTAGCGGCGCAGGAGCCAGCCCCACGCGCCGAAGCCGAAGATGGTGACGACCCAGGCGACGTAGACGATGACGGCGATGCCGGTCCGGTCGAGGGCGCGCAGCGCGGCGAGGTCCCGCTCGGGCCCCTCCACGAGGAGCGAGAGGGCGAGCAGCGGCAGGACGGGCACGGTGCTGACCCAGACCATGAAGTTGAGCGCGTCGGGCGGGGAGGCCTTGCGGGTCAGGACGTTGGAGACGCCCCAGCAGACCGCCGCGCCGATCACCAGGAGGAAGCCGACCAGGGGCCCCGAGGTGCCCTCGTCGACCGCCGCGACCGCGATGCCCGCGAGGGCGACCGCCATGCCGGCCACCTTGACGCGGCCCGGCCGCTCGCCGAGGGCGACGAAGGCGAACAGGGCCGTGAAGACCGCCTGGATCTGGAGGACCAGCGAGGAGAGCCCGGCCGGGGCCCCCAGGTCCATGCCGACGAAGAGCAGGCCGAACTTGGCCACGCCCAGGGCGAGTCCGACGCCCACGATCCACTTCCAGGCCACCTTGGGGCGGCCGACGAAGAAGACGGCGGGCAGGGCGGCGGCGAGGAACCGGAGGGCCGAGAAGAGGAGCGGCGGGAAGTGGCCGAGGCCGATCTCGATGACGACGAAATTGACTCCCCAGACAGCGGCGACCAGCGCTGCCAGGGCGATGTGTGCGGGGCGCATGCTCCGAGGATCCCCGCGGCGACCGTGTAGCACCAGCACGGATTGCTACATGATTGGATGTAGCGACGCTTCATTCCTTACGCCCTGCCGCTCGCTCCCCCGCTCCTCCGAAGCCTCCGAGGTGGTCACCGTGCTGGACATCGGCCGGCTGCGGGCCCTGCACGCCGTCTCCGTCCACAAGACGGTGGGCGCCGCCGCCGAGGCCCTCGGGTACACCCCGTCCGCGATCTCCCAGCAGATCACCAAGCTGGAGCGGGAGACCGGCACCACCCTGCTCGAACGGCAGGGCCGGGGCATCCGGCTCACCGACGAGGCCCACCAGCTCGCCGCCACGACGAGCCGGCTCCTCGCCCTGATGGAGGAGGCGGAGGTGCGTCTGGAGGAGCGGCGAGGCAAGCCCTCCGGGCGGCTCACGATCGGCTGCTTCCCGAGCGCGGCGCGCGGCCTGATGCCCCGGGCGCTCGCGGAGCTGACCCGGCGCCACCCCGACCTGGACGCCCGGCTCTCGGAGGTGGACACGCACCTGTCGATCGACCTGGTGGCGCGGGGCGTGATCGACCTGGCCGTGGCGCACGACTGGGACATCGCGCCGCTGCCGGCACCGCCGGGGGTCGAGCAGGTGGTCATCGGCGCCGACCTGTGCGACATCCTCGTCCCCCGGGACCATCCGCTGGCGGCCCGGGACTCGGTGCGCCGGGAGGAGCTGGCGGGCGAGCGGTGGATCTCGCAGCCGCCGGGGTCGGTCTGCCACGACTGGCTCGTACGGACGCTGCGGGCGACGGGGTACGAGCCGCTGATCGTCCATCAGGCGGGCGAGAACCACACGCAGGTGGCGCTGGTGGCGGCCGGTCTGGGCATCGCCCTGGTCCCCCGTCTGGGGCGCGGGGCGCTGCCGCCCGAGGTGGCGCCGATCCGCCTGGACCCGATGCCGAAGCGCCTGCTGCACGCGATGTGGCGCACGGGCGCGGCCCGCCGCCCGGCGATCCGCGAGACGGTCCGCACCCTCCAGGACCTCTGGCCGGCCATAGCGTCCTCGGTCTGACCCGCCGCCGCCCCGTCACGGCCCCGCCCCGGACCGGTCCCGACGCCGGGCGCCGCCGCACCTCCACCCGGCCCCGCCGCCGGGCGATTCCCGCGCGGGTCCTTGACCTGGCAGTTACTTTCCGGCTATCCGTGTCCCCTTGGAAGTTTCCTTCATCCCCGCACGGCCGGAAGGAGCACCAGTGCACCACCGCGCCCCCGCCTCCGCTCCCACCCCCTCCCCCGTCCCCTCCCCTTCCCCCTCCCGCCGCACCCTCCTCGCGGTGACCGCCGCCGCCGCGGTCGCCGCCGTCACCGGGACGGGCGCCCCCGCCCAGGCCGCGCCCGAGCGGTACGACGACCGGCAGCTCCGGCGGATCGTCGACCGCATGTCCCTGGAGGAGAAGGTCGGCCAGCTCTTCGTGATGCGGGTGTACGGGCACTCCGCGACCGCCCCGGACCAGGCCGACGTCGACGCCAACCTCGCCGAGATCGGGGTCCGCACGGCCGCCGAGCTGATCGCGCGCTACCACGTCGGCGGGATCATCTACTTCTCCTGGGCCCACAACACCCGCGACCCGCAGCAGATCGCCGACCTCTCCAACGGCATCCAGCGGGCGGCCCTCGCCCGGCCCAACCCGGTCCCGGTGCTCATCTCCACCGACCAGGAGCACGGCATCGTCTGCCGGGTCGGCGAGCCCGCCACCCTGCTGCCCGGCGCGATGGCCCTCGGCGCCGGCCGCTCGCACGCCGACGCCCGCCGGGCCGCCCGGATCGCGGGCGCCGAACTCGCCGCGCTCGGCATCCGCCAGAACTACGCCCCGGTCGCCGACGTCAACGTCAACCCGGCCAACCCGGTCATCGGCGTCCGCTCCTTCGGCTCCGACCCGCGCGCGGTCGCCGGCCTGGTCACCGCCCAGGTGGAGGGGTACCGGCGGGCCGGGGTCGCGGCCACCTCCAAGCACTTCCCGGGCCACGGCGACACCGCCGTGGACAGCCACTACGGCCTGCCGACGATCACCCACACCCGGGAGCAGTGGGAGGAGCTGGACGCCCCGCCGTTCCGGGCCGCGATCGCCGCCGGGATCGACTCGATCATGACCGCGCACATCGTGGTCCCGGCCCTCGACCCCAGCGAGGACCCGGCGACCCTCTCCCGGCCCATCCTCACCGGCATCCTGCGCGAACGGCTCGGCTACGACGGCGTGGTGGTCACCGACGCGCTCGGCATGGAGGGCGTGCGCACCAAGTACGGCGACGAGCGCGTCCCGGTCCTCGCGCTCCGGGCCGGCGTGGACCAGCTCCTCAACCCGCCGAAGCTCGACGTCGCCTGGAACGCGGTCCTGAAGGCCGTCCGCGACGGCGAGCTGACGGAGGCCCGGCTCGACGAATCGATCCTGCGCGTCCTGCGGCTGAAGGCGAAGCTGGGCCTGTTCCGGCAGGCGTACGTGACCCGGGCGGGCGTCGAGCGGGTGGTCGGCTCGGAGGCCCACCTCGCGCAGGCCGACCGGATCGCCGAGGGGACCACGACCCTGCTCCTCGACGAGGGCGGGTTCCTGCCCCTGCGCCCCTCCCGCCACCGCTCGGTCCTGGTCGTCGGCGCCGACCCCGCCTCCCCGTCCGGCACCACCGGCCCGCCCACCGCCACCCTGGCGACGGCCCTGCGGGAGCTGGGGTTCGGCGCGACGGCGCTCTCCACCGGGACCGCCCCGACGGCCGCGAGGATCGAGGAGGCGGTGGCCGCCGCGGCCGGCAGGGACGTGGTGGTCGTCGGCACGTACAACGTCACCGCGACCAGCACCCAGCGCACCCTGGTGGCGCGGCTCGCGGCGACCGGGGTGCCCGTGGTGACGATCGCGATCCGCAACCCGTACGACGTCGCGCACCTGACGGGCCAGCGGGCGACCCTCGCCGCGTACTCCTGGACCGACGTCGAACTCCGGGCCGCCGTCCGGGTCCTGGCCGGGCGGGCGGAGCCCCGGGGCCGGCTCCCGGTCCCGGTGCAGAGCGCCGACGACCCGGACCGGGTGCTGTACCCGGTCGGGTACGGCCTCTCGTACCGCTGACGGACGCGGAGAGGGGGCGCGCCCGCCCGGACGCGCCCCCTCCCGCTTCGCCGCGGACTACGGCCGCAGGCCGTGCTCCCGCGTCGCCTCCTCGTCGACCGCCCGGTCCAGGCGGGCGTCGAAGCGGGCCAGCGGCTGCGCCGCCCGCTCGGCCGGGGCGGGGACGCCCGCCCAGGCGAGGATGCGGGCGGTGGCCTTCGTGCGCTCGGCCTCGACCAGGCCCTCCACGTTCGCGCCGTGGTTGGCGCCCGGGGCCACGTACACGTAGCTGTCGCGCGCGCCCCTGCCCAGGCGGAACTTCTCGGAGCCCCACGGGTCGTTGCCGCCGTAGACGAACAGCATGTGGTTCGCGTTGTTGCGGACCCAGCCGTCCACGTCCTTCATGGCCCGCGGGTCGAACTTCATCGGGATCTCGCGGGGCACGAAGTTGCGGGCGGGCTGGTAGCCGTAGCGGCTGAGGCCCTTGAGGTGCGGCTGCTTGATGGAGGGCGAGCCGAGCTGGGTCGCCGCCTGGTAGTAGTACGGCGTGTAGGTCTCCAGGCCCTGGTCGGTGTAGGCGGACCAGCCGGAGTAGGCGTCGATCGTGTCGTACACCTCGTCGTCGGTCGCCGTCTTCGCGACCGGGATCTGGTCGCAGACGTCCTGGCCGTAGTACTGCCAGAAGCCCCACACGAAGTCGAGGACGACGGCCTCGAAGGCCTTGTCGAGCGTGCCGACCGTGTTGAAGGTGGCGCCCTCGGCCTCGGCCCACGCCTTGTACTTGGCCTCCAGGGGCCCGCGCCGCAGGAGCGCCTCGCGCTGGAGGTCGTTCAGGCGGTCGCGGCACTCCTTGGTCCCGACGGTGGCGAAGAAGCGGTCGTAGGCCGAGTCCTCGTCGTTCACCACGTCGTTCGGGGCGACGTAGGCGACGACGCCGTCCATGTCGCGCGGGTAGAAGCGCTCGTAGTAGGTGGCGGTCATGCCGCCCTTGGAGGCGCCGGTGGAGAGCCACTTCTTGCCGTAGATCCTCTTCAGGGCGGCGAAGATCCGGTGCTGGTCGCTGGCGGCCTGCCAGATGTCCAGCTTCGACCAGTCGGCCGGCTGCGGCCGGGACGGGGTGAAGAAGCGGTACTCCATGGAGATCTGGTTGCCGTCGACGATCCGGGTCGGCTCGGCCCGGCTCGGCGTGGTGCTCAGGTTGTATCCGCTGGTGCGGAAGACGGTGGGGCGGTCCGTGTCCTTGTGCAGGACGGAGATCCGCTGCTGGAACGTGCCCTTCCACGGGCGCGCGTGGTCGATCGGCTGTTCGTAGTTCAGGACGAAGAAGCGGTAGCCGGCGTAGGGCTTCTCCTCGATCAGGGTCATTCCCGGGATCGCCAGGAGACGGTCCTTGATGTCCTCGGCGGCGGCCTTGTCGGCGCCCTTGCCGGCGGTCTCGCCCCGCGAGTCGGCGACGGACGCGCTGTCGGTGTCCGTGTCCGCGGCGGTGGCCACGCCGGTCGAGCCCACGGTGCCTATGAGCACCGAGAGCGACAGCAGCAGCCTGAGCGACGTGCGCATGCACCCTCCCCATGATTCACAACGGTGTCGTGAACCTAGCGGGGGCAACGTGTGGACCGCCAGACCCAGTTGGTCCTTACCCTTGGACTTTCCTGTGCGTCAGCACAGGATCCGGCCCGTCAGCACGGAATCCGACCGGTCAGCACAGGATCCAGCCGGTGGACGTCCCCTTCCCGGCCACCGCGCCCGACGCCCGGACGCAGCGGTGGAGGGCGTGGACGGTGAGGGGCCCGGCCTGGCGGTCGAACCTGCCGGTCCTGACGGCGGGCCGGCCGCCGCGCGGCTGGAGGGAGACGGACATGGTCCTGCGGCCCGCCGGGCCCTTGGCGACGGTGACGGCGCAGACGTACTGCCGGGTCCGGTAGAGGCGCAGCTCACCGGTGGAGAAGGCGATCGTCCGGGCGGGCCGCCCCCGGCAGACGGAGACGGCGTCGGCGGTCCCGGCGCCCGGCCCGCCGGGGAAGGGCAGCAGGAGCAGCGCGAGGGCGGTGAGGAACGGTACGAGGACACGGGCGAAGGCCCGCCGACCGCCCCGGGCGGTCGTCGTGTCGTCCGTGGCCATGCGGGTCCCCTCCCGGGTGATGCGCCGTACGGGTGTACGGGTCTACGACGCGCCGGGGCCCCGAACGGTTGCCTCCGCCCTCCCTCAGGCCTCGACCCGCGCCGGCTCCGCCTCCCCGATGAAGGTGCTCCACAGCTTCGCGTAGTGGCCGCCCCGGGCGAGCAGCTCGTCGTGGGTGCCGTCCTCCGCGACCCGCCCGTGGTCCATGACCACCACCCGGTCGGCGCGGGCGGCCGTGGTCAGGCGGTGGGCGACGACGAGGGTGGTGCGGCGGCCCGCGATCCGGTCGGTGGCCTGGTTGACCTGGGCCTCGGTGGCCAGGTCCAGGGCCGCCGTCGCCTCGTCCAGGAGCAGGACGTCCGGGTCGACGAGTTCGGCGCGGGCCAGGGCGATGAGCTGGCGCTGCCCGGCGGAGAGGTTCCGGCCGCGCTCGGCCACCTCGTGCAGGTAGCCCCCGTCGAGCGTGGCGATCATGTCGTGCGCGCCG
This sequence comes from Streptomyces sp. NPDC088915, assembly GCF_044749825.1. Lineage (NCBI taxonomy): Bacteria > Bacillati > Actinomycetota > Actinomycetes > Kitasatosporales > Streptomycetaceae > Streptomyces > Streptomyces sp. NPDC088915. The sequence continues at coordinate 245,122 of NZ_JBIVIR010000002.1, read as the reverse complement.
ACCGCGCGGGCCGCCGCCTCCACCTCGGCGTCGGTCGCCTCGGGCCGCCCGTAGGCGATGGCGTCGCGGACCGTCCCGGCGAAGAGGTACGCCTCCTGGGGGACGACCCCGAGCCGGTGCCGGTACGCGGTGAGGTCGAGGTCCCGCAGGTCGGTGCCGTCGGCGGTGACCCGGCCGCCCGTGGGGTCGTAGAACCGCGCGACCAGCTTGACCAGGGTGGACTTCCCGGCGCCGGTCTCGCCGACGAAGGCGACGGTCTGCCCGGCGGGGATCCGCAGGTCGACCCCGCTGAGCGCTTCCTCCTCGCCCCCGTACGCGAAGGACACGTCCTCGAAGGCGATCTCGCCGCGCAGCGAGAGCACGTCCAGGGGCGCGTCGGCGGCGGCCGTCGACGTGGGCTCCCGGAGCAGCTCCTGCATCCGCTTCAGGGAGACGGCGGCCTGCTGGTAGCCGTCGAAGACCTGCGAGAGCTGCTGCACGGGCGCGAAGAACAGGTCGATGTAGAGGAGGTAGGCGACGAGGGCGCCGGTGGTGAGCGTCCCGGCCTCGATGCGGTTGGCGCCGACGACCATGACGGCCGCGGCGGCGGCCGAGGAGAGCAGCGTGACGAACGGGAAGTAGATCGAGATCAGCCACTGGCCCCGGACGCGGGCCTGCCGGTAGGAGTCGCTGCGCTCCGCGAACCGCTCGGCGCCGGAGCGCTCGCGGCGGAAGGCCTGCACGATCCGCAGCCCGGCCACCGACTCCTGGAGGTCGGCGTTGACGACGCTGATCCGCTCGCGCGCCAGCTCGTACGCCTTCACACTGGAGCGCCGGAAGTAGTACGTGGCCACCGCGAGGACCGGCAGGGTCGCGAAGACCACCAGGGCGAGCTGGAGGTCGAGCACGAGCAGCGCGACCATGATCCCGAAGAAGGTCACGACGGAGACGAAGGCGGTGACCAGGCCCGTCTGGAGGAAGGTGGACAGGGCGTCCACGTCCGTGGTCATCCGGGTCATGATCCGGCCGGTCAGCTCGCGCTCGTAGTAGTCCAGGCCGAGCCGCTGGAGCTGGGAGAAGATCTTCAGGCGCAGGGCGTAGAGGACCCGCTCGCCGGTGCGGCCGGTCATCCGGGTCTCGGCGGTCTGCGCGACCCACTGCACGAGCACGGTGACCAGGGCGAGCGCGGAGGCCGCCCAGACGGCGCCGATCGCGAGCCGGTTCACGCCCTCGTCGATGCCGTGCCGGATCAGGACGGGCAGCAGGAGGCCGGTGCCGGCGTCGAGGGCGACCAGGCCGAGGCTGATGAGCAGGGGGATCCCGAAGCCCCGGAGCAGCCGGCGCAGGCCGTAGGAGTCCTCGGGTGCCACGGCCCGGGCCTCGTCGACGTCGGGGACGTCGGTGGCGGGCGGCAGGGCCGCGACGGCGGCGAGCAGCTCGGGGGTGGCCCCGGGCACGGGGCTCTCCCGGCCCGCGTCCCCGTCCCGCACCCACAGGGCGGGGGTGATGCCCCGCTCGGCGTCGAACTCGGCGTCCAGCTCGTCCCGCAGCGCGCGGTCGTCCTCGGCGGGCCCGGCCGGGGGCAGGCGGCCGGGCGAGACGGCGCCCAGCTCCTCGGGGTCGGTGAGCAGGCGCCGGAAGAGCGGGGAGCGCTCCTCCAGCTCCTCCTGGGTGCCGATGTCGGCGAGGCGCCCGCCGTCGAGGACGGCGATGCGGTCGGCGAGGTTGAGGGTGGAGCGGCGGTGGGCGATGAGCAGGGTCGTACGGCCCGCCATCACCGACTTCAGGGCCTCGTGGATCTCGTGCTCGACGCGGGCGTCCACGGCGGAGGTGGCGTCGTCGAGGAGGAGCAGCCGGGGGTCGGCCAGGATCGCGCGGGCGAGCGCGACGCGCTGGCGCTGGCCGCCGGAGAGGGTCAGTCCGTGCTCGCCGACCTTGGTGCCGTACCCCTCGGGCAGCTCGGCGATGAACCGGTCGGCCCGGGCGGCGCGGGCGGCGGCCTCGACCTGCTCGTCGGTGGCGTCGGGCACGCCGTACGCGATGTTGGCGCGGACCGTGTCGGAGAAGAGGAAGGAGTCCTCGGGGACGAGGCCGACGGCGGCGCGCAGCGAGTCGAGGGTCAGCTCGCGCACGTCGTGGCCGCCGACGAGGACGGCGCCCCGGGAGACGTCGTAGAAGCGGGGCAGGAGCAGCGAGACGGTCGACTTGCCGGAGCCGGAGGCGCCGACGACGGCGACGGTCTCGCCGGGCCGGATCTCCAGGGAGAACCCGTCGAGCACGGGCCGCCCGTCCTCGTAGCCGAAGCTCACGTCGTCGAACTCGACGGTCGCGGGCGCGTCGGCCGGCAGCTCCTTGGTGCCGTCCTTCACGACCGGCTCGGTGTCGACGAGGTCGAGGACGCGCTCGACGCCGGCGCGGGCCTGCTGGCCGACGGTGAGGACCATGGCGAGCATGCGGACCGGGCCGACGAGGGAGGCCAGGTAGGAGGAGAAGGCGACGAAGGTGCCGAGGGTGATCTGCCCCCGGTAGGCGAGCCAGCCGCCGAGGGCGAGGACGGCGACCTGCCCGAGGGCGGGCACGGCCTGGAGGGCGGGGGTGTACCTGGCGTTGAGCCGGACCGTCCGCAGCCGGCCGGCGAAGAGCTTCCGCCCTGCCTCGCGGATCTTTCCGGTCTCCTGGTCCTCCTGGCCGAAGCCCTTGACGACCCGGACGCCGGACACGGCCCCGTCGACGACCCCGGCGACCAGGGCGGCCTGCTGCTGGGCGTGCCAGGTGGCGGGGTGGAGGCGGGTGCGGCTGCGCCGGGCGATGTACCAGAGGGCGGGGGCGACGGCGAGGGCGACGAGGGTCAGCGGCGGGGAGAGCCACGCCATGACGCCCAGCGAGATCAGGAAGAGCAGGACGTTCCCGACGGTCATCGGGAGCATGAAGAGCAGGCCCTGGATGAGCTGGAGGTCGCTGGTGGCCCGCCCGACGACCTGCCCGGTGGACAGCTCGTCCTGCCGCCGCCCGTCGAGCCGGGTGATCGTGCCGTACATGTCGGTGCGCAGGTCGTGCTGCACGTCGAGCGCCAGGCGTCCGCCGTAGTAGCGGCGGACGTAGGTGAGGGCGTAGACGAGGACGGCGGCCCCGATCAGGAGCCCGGTCCAGGTGGCGAGGTCCCGGGTCTTCGTCCCGATGACGTCGTCGATGATCACCTTGGTGAAGAGCGGCACGAGGGCGAGGACCCCCATCCCGAGGAGGGACGACCCGAGCGCCAGGAGCGTGTTGGCCTTGTACCGCCAGGCGTACCCGGCGAGCCTGCGCGCCCAGCTCTGTTGTTTCTCCCCGACCGCCACGTGTGACCTCCCGTACGTCCTGCTCTACCGGAAGGCCCAACGCGGCCGACGTGCGATTTCATCCCGCCGCAACAAAGATCCGACCGCGGACGGAGGGGGACTCGGTCCCTGGTCCCGGGCCGTCCGGGTGAACGGGTCGCGGCGGCGCGGGATGGGTAGGGAAGCCCGGAGCCGCCGTACCGGCGGCGTCGTGGACGGACCGGAGGGGGACCGCGTGGGACGGGTCGAGGACGGCAGGCCGTACGGGTGGGGGCGGCTGCACGCGGCGTTGCAGGTCCTGGAGGGACTGGCGGAGGGGCGGACAGTCCTCGGGGCGGCCTCGGCGGTGAAGGAGACGACGGACACCCCCCGGAACAACTTCAGGCGGCTCCTGGCGAAGGCGGGGGACCATCTGCTCCTCGCCCGGGAGAGGGGCGGCGCCCACGCCGGGGCCGCCGCGGTGGTCTTCGGGGACATAGCGAGGCTGGTGGCCCCGGAGCGGATGCGCGGCAGCAACCTGACCCCCCGGGAGATCGGCGAGTTCCGGCAGGGGTACGAGCACCAGATCGGGCTCTACCGCGAGAAGTGGGGCGCGCTGGTGCCCTGAGGCGGGACGGCGGGGTGCCGGGGCGTCAGCAGGAGCAGCCGCTCGCGAAGTACGCGAAGAGGAGGACGCAGCCGGCGGTGACGACGGCGGCGCTCGCCAGGCGTCCCTTGCGGTGCCGCTCGGAGCCCCGGAACATCTCCCAGAGGCCGTACCCCGTGAAGAGGGCGAAGAGCCCGCCCCCGGCGCCGGTCAGGACGGGGCTCACGCTCCAGCCCCACACGGCGAGGACCGCCAGGCCGATGAGAAGCGCACACGCCAGGGCCTGCACCACCACCTCGCCCACGGCCTCGACGATCTCCTCCGCCGTTCCCTTCAGGAACCCCACGACCCTTCCCGCCACGACTCCCCCTCGCGCACCCGTCACGGACCGTCGGCGGGAAGGACCCGCGCGGAGCCGGAAGGGTTGCCCCGGGGCCCGTCCTACAGGTGCGTCGGCTCGAACATCCTCAGGAGGGCCGGGAGGACGACCACCGAGGGGCCGGGGGTGGCGAGGGACTTCGCGAGGTCGGCGGCCAGGGTGTCGGGGGTGGTGAGGACGCCGGGGACGCCGAAGGACTCGGCGAGGGCGACGAAGTCCGGGCGGGTCAGCTCGGTGCCGGTGGCCTCGCCGTACGCGTCCGTCATGTACTCCCGCAGGATGCCGTAGCCCCCGTCGTCCACGATCAGCCACGTCACGTCGAGCCCGTACTGCTTCGCCGTGGCCAGCTCCGCGAGCGAGTACATCGCGCCGCCGTCGCCGGAGACCGCCAGGACCGGCCGGGAGGGGTCCGCGACGGCCGCGCCGAGGGCGGAGGGGAAGGCGTAGCCGAGGCCGCCGGCGCCCTGGGCGGAGTGCATGGTGTTCGGGTGCCGGGCGTCGAAGGCCGACCACGCCCAGTACGCGAGGATCGTCATGTCCCAGAAGCTCGGCGCCCGGGCCGGGAGCGCCTCGCGCACGGCGGCGACGACCCGCCGCTCCAGGTCGAGGTCCTGGGCGTCGATCCGGTCCCGGACCCGGCCGAGGACCGCCGCGACCCGCTCGGGGGCGGTCGGGTCGGTGCGCTCCCCGACCGTCTCCAGGATCGCCTGGAGCGCGAGCCGGGCGTCGGCGTGGATGCCGAGCGCCGGGTGGTTGGACTCCAGCTTCCCCGCGTCCGCCTCGATCTGGACGACCCGGCCGCGCGGGGCGAAGGTGTGGTAGTTCGAGGACAGCTCGCCGAGCCCGGAGCCGACGACGAGGAGGACGTCGGCGTCCTCCAGGAAGTCGGTGGTGTGCCGGTCCTCCAGCCAGGACTGGAGGGACAGCGGGTGCTTCCAGGGGAAGGCGCCCTTGCCGCCGAAGGTGGTGACCACGGGCGCGTCGATCCGCTCGGCCAGGGCCCGCAGCTTTCCGGACGCGTCGGAGCGGACGACCCCGCCGCCCGCGATGATCACCGGCCGCTCGGCGCCCGCGAGGAGGTGGGCGGCCACCGCCGTCAGCTCGGGGCGCGGGACGACGTCCTCGGGGGTGGCGTCCATCGCGGTGACCACCGGCAGCGTCGTCTCCGCCGTGAGCACGTCCTGCGGGATCTCCACCCAGACGGGCCCGTGCGGGGCGGTGAGCGCCGACTCCCAGGCGGCGGCGATCGCGGAGGGGATCTGGGACGGCGTGCGGGCCGTGTGGACGGACTTCACCACGTCCCGGAAGGAGGCCTGCTGGTCGCGCAGCTCGTGCAGGTGGCCGTGCCGGCCGCCGCCGAGTCCGGCCGCCGGGACCTGGCTGGCGATCGCGACGACCGGCGCCGAGGCGGCGGCCGCCTCCTGGAGCGCGGCGAGCGACAGGAGCGCGCCGGGCCCGGTGGAGAGCAGCAGCGGCGCCGCCTCGCCGGTGATCCGGCCGTACGCGTCGGCGGCGAAGCCCGCGTTGTTCTCGACGCGCAGGCCCACGTACCGCAGCGGGGAGCGGCGCAGCGCGTCGAACATCCCGAGCGCGTGCTGCCCGGGGAGGCCGAAGACGGTGGTCGCGCCGAGCCCGGAGAGGGTCTCGACGACGAGGTCCCCGCCGGTCCGCCCCGGGGGCGGGTTCAGGGCCGCCTCGATCTGGGCGGGCGTGGGGCGCAGGACCAGGTCGTGGTCGTGGGTCATGGCGGGTCCCTCGGGGCGGTGGCGGGGCGGGGCGGGTGCGGCCGGGAGCGGCCGCACCCGGCGGTCACCAGTGTCGCGCGGAGCCGTCGCTCACTTCGCCGCGCGGCCCGCCGCGATCTGGCGGGACATGATCGTCGTCAGCTCGTACGCCGTGTGGGAGGCGGCGACGGCGGTGATCTCGGCGTGGTCGTAGGCCGGGGCGACCTCGACGACGTCGGCGGAGACCAGGTTGCAGGAGGACAGGCCGCGCAGGATCTCCAGGAGCTCGCGGGAGGTCATGCCGCCCGCCTCGGGAGTGCCGGTGCCGGGCGCGTGGGCCGGGTCGAGGCAGTCGATGTCGATGGAGATGTAGAGCGGGCGGTTCCCGATGCGCTGGCGGAGCTGGTCGGCGACCTCGTCGGCGCCGCGCCGGTAGACGTCGGCGGAGGTGACGATGCCGAAGCCCATCTTCTCGTCGTCGGTCAGGTCCTGCTTGCCGTACAGCGGGCCGCGGGTGCCGACGTGCGACAGCGCCTCGGTGTCGAGGATGCCCTCCTCGACGGCCCGGCGGAACGGGGTGCCGTGGGTGTACTCGGCGCCGAAGTACGTGTCCCAGGTGTCGAGGTGCGCGTCGAAGTGGAGCAGGGCGACCGGGCCGTGCTTCTTGGCGACCGAGCGGAGCAGCGGCAGCGCGATGGTGTGGTCGCCGCCGAGGGTCATCATGCGGGCGCCGGTGCCGAGGAGTTCGTCGGCGGCGGCCTCGACGGTCTCGACGGCCTCGTTGATGTTGAACGGGTTGGCGGCGATGTCACCGGCGTCCGCGACCTGCGCGAGGGCGAACGGGGAGGCGTCCTGCGCCGGGTTGTACGGGCGGAGCAGGCGGGAGGCCTCGCGGATGGCGTTGCCGCCGAAGCGGGCGCCGGGCCGGTAGGAGACGCCGCTGTCGAAGGGGACGCCGACCACGGCGACGTCGGCGGTGCCGACCTCGTCGAGCCGCGGCAGCCGGGCGAACGTCGCGGGACCGGCGTACCGCGGGACGCGGGACGAGTCGATCGGGCCGCGGAAGGCGTTCTGGTCGCTGCTGCTCATGGTCGGGTCCTCCGGGGGGCGAGGGGTTTTCCGGCGTGGTTCTCCGGCTTGGTTCTCCGGCACGACGGTAGGCGCCGGAAAAGCACCACAGAAGTGTACGTTCCCTCCACTCCGCGAGCCGATGATGTACGAAGGGTCCATGACGACGCGCCCCGCGCCCCCCGCCTCCACTCCCCCGGCCCCGCCGGTCTCGCTCGCCGCGCTGCTCGCCCGCCGGGACCTGGGCCTGCGGCTGCTCGCCGGGCCCGGGGACGCCTCCCTGCACTGGGTGCACACCTCGGAGATGGCCGACCCGTACCCGTACCTGCTCGGCGGCGAGCTCCTGATGACGGCGGGCGTGCAGCTCGCCGATCCGGCGCGGTACGTGGAGCGGGTGGTGGAGGCGGGGGCGGCGGCGCTCGCCTTCGGGGTGACGCCGGTGTACGACACGGTCCCGGCGGCCCTGGTCGAGGCCTGCGCGCGCCGGGGCCTCCCGCTCCTCGAAGTGCCGCCGCGGACCCCGTTCACGGCGGTGGCGCGGGCCGTGTGGCGGCTGATGGCGGAGGCCCGGCTGCACGAGCTGCGCCGGGTGACGGAGGCCCAGCAGTCCCTGGCGACGGCGGCGGCGCGCCCGGCCCCGGTCCCGGCGGTCCTCGGCGCGCTCGCCGCCCGGCTCGGCGGCCGGGCGGTCCTCCTCGCCCCGGACGGCACGGAGTCGGCGTCGGCCGGCCGCGAGGTCCCGCCGGAGGCGTCCCGGGCCCTGCGGGAGCTGGCGGGGGTCCTGGGCCCGCGCCCCGGCGGCCCGGCGTCGGCGGGCAGCGAGGGCGGAGGTCCACGCCCCGGCGGCCCGGCCTCGGCGAGCGGGGAGAGCGGCGGCCTGCGCCTGGCGGCGTACGTCCTCGGGGGCGGCGAGGGCCTGACCCTGGGGGTGGCGACGGACCGGCGGGACCCCGGCGACCACACGATCGCGGGCGTCGCGGTGGTCCTGCTCTCGCTCCTGACGGCCCCGCACCGGGGCGCGGACGCGGCGGCCCGGGACGGGGCCCTGGTCCGGCTGCTCCTGGGCGCCTCCCCGGCGGAGGCGGCGGCCGCCCTGGACCCGGGCCCGTGGACGGTGGTCCACGCGCGGGGCGGCGACGGCACCCCGTTCGCGACGGCGGACCTGGCGGCGTCGCTGGGGACGGCGCTGGTGGAGACGGAGGGAGCCACCGGCACCGGGGAGACGGACGGGACGGCAGCCCCGGGAAAGGCCCTTGGGGAGGCAGGAGCGGCCCGTGTCTCCGGGGCGGCCCCCGCCTCCGTACGACTCCTTCTGCCCGCATCTTCCGCCGTCACCGCCCGATCCGGCTGGTTTCTCGGCGTCTCCGCCCCGGCCGGGGCCGGAGACCTCCCCGCCGCCGACCGACAGGCGGCCCGGGCCCTGCGCCGCGCGGAGGCCACCCGGTCACCGCTCGTGCGCCACCGACCGGGCGGCCTCGCGTCCCTCGTGGACCCCGACGAGGCCGCCGCCCACGCCCGGACCCTCCTCGCCCCACTGAACGAACCGCTCAGGGAGACCCTCCGCGCCTGGCTCTCCCTCCACGGCAGTTGGGACCGGACGGCGGTGGCCCTGGACGTCCACCGCAACACGGTCCGCCAGCGCATCACCCGCTGCGCGGCGCTCCTCGACCGGGACCTGGACGATCCGGACGTACGGATGGAGCTGTGGTTCGCGCTGCGTGTTCCATGACCTGACCTGGCGCACGGTCTCCGGTCACGCGATGTCGCCCATCCACATGCGCCGCCCGAGTTCGTCCAGCTCGGCCCGCCTCTCCTCGTACTCGGGCAGGGCCCGTCCGAGGAGTCGCCAGAAGTCCGACCCGTGTCCGGCCACCCGCACGTGGGCGAGCTCGTGGGCGATCACGTAGTCGACGAGGTGCATGGGCAGCTGGAACAGCGGCCACCCCAGACGCATGCGACCGACTCCGCCCTCGTCTCCTGGCGGAAGGTAGCTGCCCCAGCGACCACCGAGGTCCGCCACGTCCAGCATCGGCTCGGCGACCCCCATCCGCGCCGCCCACGGCTGGATGCGCCCACCGGCCCACTCGCGGCCGACCCGGCAGTACCAGCCGACGAGCGCCGACCGGCCTCGGGCCGGGTCGCCGGCCTGTGCGGCACTGAGGACCAGGCGTCCGGCGACGAGCCGCACGGTGCCGTCGTCCGGTTGGTCGGCGTCGACGGTCAGCCGATAGGTGCGTCCCAGGTACCGGAACACCTCCCCTTCGGCGAGCCGCTTGGACGGAGTCAACGGGCGTGTACGTTCGCGCAGCGCCTGCTTGCCCACCAGCCAGGACCGGTGTGCCCGGACGAAGTCCGCCGCGTCGGCCGCGGGACGCCCTTGCGGTGCGTGCAGGGTGACCTCGGCGTCCAGTTCCACGGTGAGCGCGAACCGCTTGCGCCGGGGGCTGACGCGTACGGCCAGCACGAGGCCGTCGACGGCTAGCCGGTCGCCCTCAGTGAGGGCGACCGGTGAGGCGGAGTCGACGGTGGAGGCGGTCACTCCACCTATTGTCCTCGCAGCCTCTTCAGGAATTTTTCCCGGTTGTCGTTGGCGTGCGCCGCGAGTCCCTGAGCGAGCGCGTTGAACGGACCCCATCCCGAACCGCCCGGCAGTATCCCGTGGTCGAGAAGCGTGGTCTCGATCTTGCCGGCGAGAAGATGGACGTCCTGATCCTGCTCCTGGTAGGACGCCTTGGCCATGGTTCGGGACGCCGTCTCGCACACCGCTCGGGTTGCGTCCCGCAGGTCCGCCACCTTGCTCGTGTCGATGGCCGGGTTCTCCACCGCGTCCTTGTCCAGAAGGCGGTACACCACCTGCTCCAGCGGAGTGAGTCCCGCCAGCCTCGGATCCTCCTCGGCTTCCCGGCGCACCTGCTCGAAGAGCGGCCCGAACTCCTGGATCTGGTCCTCGAACCGGCCGGGCATCTCCCGCAGGATCTCCTCCAGCCGCTGCGAGAGTCTCACGTACTTCTCCGGGTCCTCCCGCTTCACCCGCTCCTCCAGGTGGAAGCGCAGGGCATGGCCCATCTCGGCCGCCGCCTCGCGCGCGGGCATGGCCCGCACCCTCTCGTCGAACAGCGGCGACGCCAGCGACACGGGGGCGATCACCTGGTCGATCTCCGGGCCTTCCAGGTGCTCGGCGACCAGCGCGCGCACCTTGCGCCCGTACATGCGCATCGTGAAGGCGCCGCCCGCCGCGTCGCGGTAGAGGGTCCGGATCCGCTTCTGCAACAGCCCCCAGCGGCGGGCCTCGCCCACGTAGTCCAGGCCGCGCTCGTGCGGAAGGACCCGCTCCAGCGTGGCGAGGAACTCATGCAGGACCTGGTCGAAGCCCTGGCGGACGGTCTCGTCGTCGAAGGCCAGGGCGGCGGACCGCACGGCGGCGAAGTCGACGAGGTCGGCGTCGATGACACCGGCGTGGTCGCGGAGGTACCGGCGCACCTTCTCCGCCTCAGGTTTCAGGGCTTCGACCTCCACGGACATGCTGCGCATCGTGTCGGCGACGTCGGCCGCCTTGTAGTCGGCAAGTGCCTCGGTCAGATGCTCGAAGACTCCGTAGTAGTCGACGACGTACCCGATCTCCTTGCCCGGCATGGGCCGGTTCACCCGGGCCACCGCCTGGAGCAGTTCAGCGTCCCGGATCGGCCGGTCCAGGTAGAGCGCCTGCTCGCGCGGGGCGTCGAAGCCCGTGAGGAGCATGGACTTGACGATCAGGAAGGCGATGGGGCTCTCGGGGTGCACGGGGTCGGGCTCGGCGGCCGGCTTCCCGGCCTTGTCCATGCCCTCCTGCGACCACGGGTTGCCGCCGGTCTCCACCGGGGCCTGGCTCTCGTTCGCCGGGGCGTGGAAGGGCGTGGTGACGACCCAGTCGGGTTCCGACGGCAGCACGGGGAAGGCCTTGTGGAACCGCTCGATGTACGCGGCCTGCCGCGCCGAGTCCGTCCAGTGCAGCCACTCGCGCCGCTTGCGCTCGTCGCCGGGCGAGACGACCGGCACGAAGTCGATCCGCCGCAGCAGCGAACGGAACGGGTGCGCCTGGAAGAGGTACCGGGTTCGCCGGTCCATCTCCTCGATCGGCGTCCCGGCGAACGACTCCGGACGGAACTCGGCCAGCTCGGCCAGCAGGGCGTCCCGCGCCGCCCGCAGCGCGTGGTGGTACTCGACGGCCGCCTTCCGGCTCACCGCCGCGACCTGCGCCTTGAAGCCGCCGCCCGAGAGCACCGTGATCACCCAGTGCTCCAGCATGTCCTCGGCCTTGGCACGGATCATCGGCGTCGACTCGGCGACGTCCCTCTCCGTGGGCCACCGGTGGAGCAGCTCGCGCCGCTCCTCCTCGCTGCGGTCCTTGATGAGGTCCTCGAAGCGCCGGTCCAGGCCGTCCTGGTCGAAAACCGTGCCCTCGCCGGTGCGGCCCTCGTAGCGGATGCGGACGACCACGCCGTCGTGCTCGGCGTCCGCCATGCGGTACTCGTCCAGGAACCCCCGGTCGGGGCCGCCGCTGAAGATCCGGCGGGTGTCCTCGGCCTTGCCGGTCATGATGGGGGTGCCGGTGAAACCGATCTTCGCCGCGTTGGGGATCGCCTTGCGCAGGGCGGCGTGGAGCAAGCTGGTGTGGGACCGGTGCGCCTCGTCGACGAGGACGAGGATGTTGGGGCACGTGTTGCACTCGGGGAAGTTCGGCACCGGCGGCAGTTTCGCCGCGCGCCGCTCCCGCCGGGCCTTCTCCGCCTCGGCGTACTCGGCGGCGAAGTCCCTTTCGTCGCCGTCCTCCTCCGCCTCGCCGGCGAAGGTGAAGCCGCCGGCCCCGTACTTCTGGATCATCGCGAACACGACCCGCCGGCCGCCGTCCCGCAGCAGCCCCTCCATCTGGGCCGCGTTCCTGGCGGTCTCCACCTCGGACTCGCTCAGCCGCAGGGTGGCGGCGAGCTGTTCCTGCAACTGCGTCCGGTCGGTGACAACGACCACCATGAACTCGCTGAGCCGGTGGTGCAGATGCATCCGGCGCACGAGGAACGTCATGGTGAGGCTCTTGCCGGAGCCCTGGGTGTGCCAGATGACACCCCCGCGCTCGTCGTCGAGCACCGGTCCGCCGCGCGCCTTGCCCGTGAGCAGCTTGCGGACCGCCTTCTCGGCGGCCCGGTACTGCTGGTGCCGCGCGACGGCCTTGACCGTCCGGGCGCCGCCCGACTCGGTCGGGACGGTCATCGGGATGACGTAGTGCCGGACGATCCTGAGCAGCGCCGCCGGGCGCAGGACGACGCCCACCAGCTTGTGGCGCTCGTTGAGCTGGTCGACGCCGTCGGGAAGCTCGGCGATGAGCGCCGCCGGGTCCTCCGGCTCGACGCTCCGCCACGGGTGGAAGTGCTCCGGGGTGGAGGTGATCGTGCCGAGGTAGGCGGTCTCCGCCGTCGCGGCCACGAGCAGCTGCACCGTGCGGAAGAGTTCCGGGACTCCCGCGGGCAGCAGCCCGGCGGGGTCCCGCTCGTCGTCGGGGAGGGGCGATCCGGCGTAGTGCCGCAGATCGAGGACCGCGCTGCGGATCGGGTCGGCGAGGTCGGGGCTCTTGCACTCGACGGCGACGAGCGGAATGCCGTTCACGAAGAGGACGACGTCGAGGACCGACACGTCACCGGACCGGTTCCGTACACGGAGCTGGTCGACGACGGTGAACTCGTTCCGGTCGGCGCGTTCCTCGTGCCACTCGACGTACTGGACGGTGGCGGACGGCCCGCCGTGCGCGGAGGACGGTCCGGGGAGCAGTAGACCGCTGAGGAGAAGGTCGGTGGCGGCGAAATTGGCCTTGTCGACACCCTGGCCGAGGTGGCCGAGGGAGACCAAGGCGAGTTCGGAGATCGACCGCCTGATGTCTGTCAGGTCCATCCACGGCCGGTCGTCGTCGGCCCGGACGTTGATGCGGCGCAGCGCCTCGGTGAGCTGGTCTTCGAGGAACGGCGCGTCGACGTCGAGCGTGCCGACGTCCTTGCCGGGGAGGTGCGTCCAGCCCATCGCCCGCAGCTGCGCGACGGTCGGCCGCTCCACCTCGTCCCGCTCGGACTGCATCGTCGCCATTCCCCCACGCCTCTCGCCCGCCCACCACACCCGTGCAGGCGATCCATTCTGCGTGACGGGCTGGGGACGGGCGAGAGTTCAGGTCGCCGGGCGGTCCCGACTATTCGGGATGATCGACGCGAACCGCTTCCCCGACCAGACGGGCTCCTCGGCTCCGGGCGACGCGGTGGACCTCGCGCAGGGACTCCGACAGACGGGCGACGACGTAGCGGAGCTGCTCGGGCGTCGCCGACCGGTCACTCAGCAGGTCCTCGACGTGCCCGAGGAGGTCGGCGGCCATGCCGAGCTGCACGCTCTCGATGTTGTCGGCGACGCGGGAAACGTAGCCCTCCCCGTCACCAAGGAGATAACAGGGCTTCCCTTCGTCACCGGTCCAGGGGAGCAGCCGGGCGGCCTGCGTGGTGTGCCGGATCATGCCGCGACCTCCCTTCCGTGGATGACGCGGGGGCCGATGTCGACGCCGTGCACGGCGAACCAGAGCGCCCGGCGGCGGCCTCGCTGCCGCCGGGCCTCGGCCTCAGCCTGGCGGCGCTCGTGGGCGAGGAAGTAGGGCCGGACGAGGGGGCTGTCCTCTCCCCGGAGATACGGCTCGGGGATGGGAACGGGCCTGGGTCCGAGTTCAGACAGGGGGTGTACGGGGAGGGTGTGGGCGCGCGGCGGGCGGTGGCGTCCGGGTGGCGGAGGCCACAGGAGCCGCAGCAGCGGGTCGAGCATCCGGGCGATAGCGTGCAGCACGTCGTCAACTCCGATGTAGTTGAGGGCCACGCCCCCGGACCGTTCGCGTCGGTCGCGGGGGTCTCGCGTGTGCGGCTCCGCCGGGCTCGTCCGCCCGCCGGAACTGCACTCTGTAGCGATTCCCTCACAGCGTGAGACCGGCATGGCTACCCTGAACAGGGGGTTCGGCGTGACGCCGTGTTTGTCACAAGGGAGTTGACGATGACCAACGTGTACGGCGAGTGGCTGAAGGCGCAGCGCGGGGCGGCCGGCCTCACGCAGCAGGAGCTGGCCGACATCGCGATCATGACGCGCTCGCACATCGCCCACATCGAGGCGGGTCGCCGGATCCCGTCGACGGAGGACGCGCGGAGGCTGGACAGGGCGCTGGACACGGGGGATGTGTTGCAGAGCTTCCTGCCGAAGCAGGACGTAGCGGTCGCGGACTACTTCGCGGCGGCGCTGGAGCTTGAGCAGCAGGCGACGGTGATCCGCGAGTTCGCCTTGTCGTTCGTTCCGGGCATCCTCCAGACGGATAGGTACGCACGTGCGGTTCTGAGCACGTCGTACCCTCCTGTGAGTGAAGCGGAATGTGACAGGCTCGTCGTCACACGCCTCCAGCGCGCGAAGGTGCTGATGGATCCGGTAACACCGGTGGTGTGGGCGCTGATCGATGAGGCGGTGCTGCGGCGGGTCGTAGGCAGCAGGGAGATCATGGCGGAGCAGATCACGCACGTGGTCGACCTGGTGGAGTCGGGGCGCATCCGCGCCCACGTGCTGCCGTTCGGCGTCGGCGCGTACCAGCTGCTCCAGGGCATGCTGAGCCTGATGTGGTTCGAGGACCAGCCGCCCCTTGCGTACTCGGAAGGGAACAGCGTGGGCACGGTCCACGACTCACCCGCGCTGGTCACCCGACTCCAAGGTGCCTACGATCTTGCGCTGAGCGACGCGCTTCCGCTCCAGGAATCGCTCGCCCTACTGAAGGCAACGGCAAAGGGCTACGAAGATCGTGACTGACCACACCGTCCCCGATAGTTCCGCCCTGCACGGCTGGCGCAAGTCGTCACACAGTGGCCCCGAGGGCGGCAGCTGCGTCGAGGTCCTGGACGGCTACCCATCGGGCGTTCCGATCCGCGACTCAAAGAACCCCCACGGCCCCGTCCTTGTCTTCACTGCGGCTGGCTGGTCCTCTTTTATCACCACGTTCAAGACCGGACGGTAACCCCGTCCCCCACGAGCATCTTGTCCACCAGCGCCTGCTTCATCCGTCCCGTTTTAACCAGCTCGGCTGCCTCGCGAGCGATCACGGCGTCAAACCCATCGAGCACACGGCAGATCTCCCGCTGGACCTCCAAACCCGGAAAGGGTACAGGGAGAGTTCTCAGCTCAGACTTCGGCAGCTGGAACTGCCCGCTGGTACCCCGAAAACGGCCTACAATCCGCCGTCGAACCAACGGAGCCGTCAGCACTTCGCTCAGGTAACGTCCGGTGAAAACGTCCGCCTTCGGCGTCAGCCGAAAAACAAGATCCGACAACATGAGCCGAGGAGGGACGTTCTCGGCCACGCATACCGATCCGACGAGGTCCACGGAGCCGTTGACGCGTACCATCAGGATGTCTTCGTTTCGAATCTCATACTCCGGGCGTGATTTAATCCCATCAGGCAGTCTTTTCGTCTGCATTGAATTGAATTTCCCACTGGTCACCGCTCCAAGCCTGATAACGCCCCATTCACCAGCAGCCGGAATGGCCTCTGGCCCCACTGAAGCAACTCCGACCTCCAGCGAGACTAGGGCCTTCTCCAGCAGGATCTCCCGCCCAACAGCACCGAGGTACTGCTGAGCCGTGGCTTCCCGAGCCACCTGATGCTTCGCGATCGAGGCCTCGATCGCACGCTCCTGTGCCGCAACCTCGTCGATCACCTCGATGATCCGCCGCTGCTCAGACAGGGACCTCAGCGGGAAATACAGAGACCCGAACCGGTTTCCGCCAAGGTGCGAGATGCTGGTCTTCTCCGCAATGCTGGCGAAAACTCCCTGCGCCCGCCATCGCACGAACACCGCTTGCGCGTACTCTGGAAGAACCTCACCACCAGGACGGAACCTAATGAGCGTGTTCTGAAAACAGAACGTCCCCGGCTCACCCGTATAGATGGCACTCCTTCCCACCATTCGAAGGTTCTCCTGGCCTTCATTGAGAAGAATGTCCCCCGGACGTAGCCCGTATGCCTCACGCTCCGCCGACGAAAAGCCCATCGTCTTGACGTCAGACAGGTCGATCCGCCCCTCGTAGACGTTCGCGACTCTCAGGTAAGGATGTTGCTCCGCCGCCTCTCGGCTGCTCGGCGAAAGCTGCTTGCCCATACGGACCTCACCGGCCTCCCGTACGGGAACCCAGCGGATCTCGGCATCAGCCGACATAGCCCAGCTCCTTCAGGAACCCGTCCAGCGTCGCCGCCGCGCGCTCGCGCTCCGCGCGGATCTCCCGTAGCGAAACCGCGTACTTGTCCGCCCACACCCCGTACGCGTCGACCAACTCCCGCCGCCGTCGCACCACATGCCCCTCCAGCTTCCCCGCCAGATCGTCCCGCAGTAGTTCGAGCACCACCCGGCGCTCCCCCTCCGGGTCCTCCGCCAACCGCTGCCGCGCCGCAGTCAGCCTCGGCGGGTCCTCCGCCAGCTTGTCGGGGTCCGGCCACGGGGTGAACCAGAACTCCGCCTCTAGCTTCTTGACCCGCGCCGCCGCCTTCGTGCGCTCCTTCTTCACGTGCGCCAGCTCCGCCAGCTGCTCCACGCTCAGCTCGACCCGCTCCCGTGTGACAGCGTCCTCGTCACCTTCGGTCTCGCCGTCCTCCCCCGACTCCGACGGCTCCGCGTTGAGTTCCTTCCAGCGCGCGTCCAGCTCAGCCTTGCGGGCGTCCGCCTCCGCCAGTTCCGTCAGGAACTCGGGGACGATCGCCGCGACCACCTTGTGGTCGTACGCCTGGCGACGCTCCGCCGCCGTGCGCTTGCGCAGCTTTCGCGTCTTCGGGTCCTGCTCGGGCGCCAGCATCGTCTCGACGTTCTCGACCCAGCCGTCGAGGACTCCGGCGAAGCCGTTCTCCGAGAGGGCCAGCAGGTCGTACTTGGCCTCGTACCACCAGCCGGCCACCGCGCCCGCGAGCGCGTACCGGTCGAGCAGGCCGATCCCGCCGAGCCGCTTCACGAAGGACTCGATCAGCGAACCCCGTACGGCCATGAGCGCCGCCTTGCGCTCCGAGGCGGTCAGGCCGGCCAGGCGCTCGTCCGTGGCGGCGACGGCCTCCAGGTGGCGGGCCTCCTCGTCCCACCACTTGGCGAAGGCCGTCCGCAGGGCCTCCTCGCGGGGGCGCGCCAGCTCCGCCAGCCGGGTCGCGTCCGGGCGCTCGTCCTCCGGGAGGAAGTCGACGTACTCCGGGTCCACCGGGTCCCGCTCCGCGAACAGGTCCTCAAGGCGGATCCCGTACGCGTCGAGCAGCTCCCGCTTCGCGTCGACCTCGGCGCGCGGCATCCCGCCCGTCAGGTGGGCCCGCACGTCCTGCGGCTCCGGCGGGGGCGTGTTGTCGACGTACCGGCGGATGTTGAGGTTGTAATCGTTCTCCCGCAGCTCCTCGCGGTCGACCCACCGGGCGAAGCCGGGCACGTCCTCCCGCGCGCGGAACGTGGTGACGATCTTCTCCGCGTGCTCGGGGAGGAGGACGTTCTGCGCCCGCTCCGCGTGGTACTCGCGGTCCGCGTTGATGAAGAGGACCCGGTCCTCCCGGTCGCGGTCCTTCTTGCCGGGCGGGCGGAGGACCAGGATGCAGGCGGGGATGCCCGTGCCGTAGAAGAGGTTCGGGGCGAGTCCGATGACCGCCTCGATCGCGTCCTTCTCGATCAGCTCGGCTCGGATGTCCCGCTCGCCGCCGCCCCGGAACAGCACTCCGTGCGGCATGACCGTGATGACCATGCCGCCGGGCCCCTCCTGCTTGGTCATCCAGAGCATGTGCTGGAGGAACATCAGGTCGGCCTTGCCGCGCTCGCTCGTCGCGCCGTACTTCGCCCGCTCCGCCTTGTGCGGGTAGCTCTCGTACGAGTAGTCCATGGAGAACGGCGGATTGCTCAGCACTCCGTCGTAACGCTGGTCGTCCGACGTTGGGACGTGCGCCGGTTCCGACAGGGTGTCGCCGGTCCGCAGGTCGAAGCGGGTGTCGACTCCGTGCAGCACCATGTTCATCGTGGACATGATCCAGGAGCCACTGTTGGCGTCCTGGCCCGCGAAGAACATGTTCGTGGTGTCGCCGCCGTGCTCCTCCACGTACTCCTTGGCGTGGATCAGCATGCCGCCCGAGCCGACGCAGGGGTCGTAGATCCGCGTGCCGTCCTTGGGATCGAGCAACTCGACCATCATCCGGACCACGGCGCGCGGGGTGTAGAACTCGCCGCCCTTCCGGCCGGCGGAGTCGGCGAACTCCTTGATCAGGTACTCGTACGCGGCACCGATCAGGTCCGGGAACTCGAAGTCGTCCGTCCGCAGGCGCACCCGGCCGAAGTGGGCGATCAGCAGCCTCAGCCGCTGGTCGGCGAGCTTCGCCGCGCCGGCCGTGGCCCCCGCGCCGCCGATGCGGTTGAAGTCGAGCTGGTCGAAGAGGCCCTTGAGCTTGGCGTTCTGCCTTTCGAGGGCTTGGAGTGCGGGCCGCAGGAAATCCTCGTTGATGTTGTGGGTGGCGGACGAGATCCTGGCCCAGCGGGCCTCCTCCGGGACGAAGAGGACTTTGTCGAGGATGTAAGGGGTCGGCTTCTCCAGCCAGCCCTCCAGATGCTCCCCGGTCAGGCCCTTCGGAGCGTTCTCCTTGATCCGCTCGCGCGCCGCCTCGAACTCGTCGTTGGCCCGCTTCAGGAACAGCAGGCCGAAGATGTAGTCCTTGTACTCGGAGGCGTCCATCGTGCCGCGGAGGATGTCCGCGGCGGCGAAGAGATGCCGCTCCAACTGCGCGAGCGTGAGCTTGGCCACGTCACCGTCTTCCCTGCGAGCCGATACGACCAGGGAACCCTACGGTGATTCGGGGCCGGGGTGATAACCCGGGCCCGGGCCGTCACCCTCCGTCAGTACGCGGTGATGCCGAGACCCTCCTCGACGAACTCGTACACGTCCGTGTACGGGTCTCGCAGGTCCTTGGCCTTGTGGGCAGGATGCTGGGCGTTGATCTCCTGGGCCCGCTTCTTCGCCAGGGCGAAACTGCCCTTCGGGATCTGCTCGGGCAGGACGCTCTTGATGTTCTCGGCGTCGTTCGCGAAGGGGAGGAGTTTCACCGCTTCCCCGCAGACACCGCCGAAGGTGCTCTGGACCGGCTTGTGGTGGAGCAGTCGCCAGAGCTCGAAGCAGGGGTGCGAGAAGGCGATCCGCACGCCTTCCTCTTTCGCCAGCTTGAAGGCGTCAGGAATCTGCTCGTGTTGATCCCTGTCGAAGAGGCACCAGACCTCGGGCCAGAACTTCTCCGCCAGCTTCGCCTTCTTCGCGGCCCGTGTCTCGTCACGCATCAGCCGCGCCGCCGCGTCGACCAAGGTGATGGGCTTGCGCTGCGAACCGGGTGCGGTCGCGTTGGCAATCCGGACCTCGATGCCGTTCGCACCGGCCCGGTCTCGCACGATCTCGATGTACTGGGGCTCGGTCACCCGGCCCTCGGTGAAGACGTGGACGATCTTGTTCCGCCGCTGCCCCTTGCTCGCGGGCCCCAGCGAGTCCTTCCCCCTCGTACGCGCCATCAGCTGCCGCTCCGCTCCGCCTCGTACTCACGTTCCCGCTCGTTCGCCGCCAGCAGCCGCCGCGCGATCTGCCCCTCCAGCAAGGCGGGAACGGCTCCGAACGCCCCGGCCAGGTAGGACTTCATCAGGTCCTCTTCCTCCCCGGGGGAGGCGGCGGTCAGCGGGTAGAGCTGGGTCGCCCCGTCCTCGTCCTTCTCCGTGAGCCACACCTGCGCGGGCTCAAGGAGACGGCCCCCGCTCGGTGTGGTGAGGACGGACGGGTCGTGCGAGGTGAAGACGAGCTGCGCGCCCTTGGGATTGGCCTGGGGGTCGTGGAAGAGCCTGACGACCTCGGCCGCGAAGCGCGGGTGCAGGCTGGCGTCGAGCTCGTCGACGAGGAGTACAGCGCCTTCGTCCAGCGCCAGCAGCAGCGGGCCGAGCAGAGCGAACCACGAGCGGGTGCCGTACGACTCGTGGCGCCAGTCGAGGGAGACGTCCCCCGCGGCGGACCGGTGCGTGAGGCGTACCTCCGGACGTCCCTTGCCGCCCTCGACCGTCTCCGCGCCGGTGATGCCGAGGTCCGCGACCTGCAGCAGTTCGTTGATGCGGCGCGCCCGGGCGCCCGACAGCTGGCGCGTCGTGAACGTCTCCCGTTCCTGGCGCTCGACCTCGGGGTCGATCAGCCAGAGGTTCCGGCGGAACCAGTGGAACAAGGGGGTGAGCTGCGGATGGTTGTCCGTGCCGGCCGTGGAGAGCACCAGGGCGTTCGGCCGGGTGCGCCGCTCCAGGCCGGCGCGGTCCTTCACCCGGGCACCCGGCCAGTCGTAGACCTTGGGCCGAGAGGCATCCCGGTCCAGCCACACCTGCCGGTGACCGCGGGGGTAGCTGTGCAGCCACTCGGCCTCGACCCGCTCGGAGCCCAGCTCGAAGCCGTACGTCCAGCGGATCCCGTCGAGGACGAGGTCCACCTCGTAGAAACTCGACTCCTCGGTCCCCTTGGCGTCCAGGGCGAAGGGGACGCGGTCCGTGCCGTCGTACGAGGCCCAGCGCGCGTAGGAGTTCTGCACCGCGCTGCTCATGTCCGTCATCGCGGCGAGGACGTTCGACTTGCCCGAGGCGTTGGCGCCGAAGACGCCGATCAGAGGGAGCACGCCCACCGCGCCGCCGGGCAGCTCGACGCGTCGGGCGGCTGCGCTCGGCGCGTCCTCGGGCACGACGAAGGTCAGTTCCTGCTCGTCGCGCAGTGACCGCACGTTGGCCGTGCGGAATCTCAGCAGCATGCCGGCCCCTCTCCGCCGCCAGCGTAGTAGGTGCGCACGACAGCGGCGCGCCCAGGTTCGGGCCGCGCCGCTGTGGAGCCGTGGTGAGCCCTTGGGAGGGCCTTCGGATCAGTAGAGCTTGTTGACGGCGGTCTTCGTCGTGGTCCGGAAGGCCGTCAGCGGGGCGTCCTTCAGGTCGCCCATCTGACCCCAGCGGACCAGGGTGACGGTGCGGCCGTCGCGGCCGACGGAGAAGAGGTGGATGTCGGTGGCGCCGATCTGCGGGTCGGCGGTGTCCAGGCTGTAGACCCAGGCGCCCTCCTCGACGTCGATCTTGCCGTGGGAGGCGCTGACGGCCTTCAGGCCCGGGTTCTGCTGCTCAAGGAGGGGGCCGCAGCCGGCCAGGGCCTTGCGGAGGGTGTCGACCAGCTTCACGGCGTCGGCCTCGGTGCGGGCGACAGTGGTGACCTGGACGCCGTTGGTGTCGAGCTCGGTGCTGAACTCGCGGTAGCGGCTGTTCTGCGCCGGGATCTTGTACGGGGCGCACAGGACGCCGCCGTTCTCCGGGACGCCGGTGAAGACCTGGGTGGCGGTCCACGGCGTCGACGACGGCGGCATCTGGGAGGCGGCGAGGAAGGCGGGCCGGTCGGCGGCCTGTGCCGGGGCCGTGGCGAGGGCCGCGAGGCCCAGGGCGGCAGCGGCGGTGGTGGCGAGTGCGGTGCGGAACGTGCTCATGGTGGTGGATCCCCCGTCGGGTCGTTCGGTCAGTGCTCCATCAGCGTCGGGGG
This sequence comes from Streptomyces sp. NPDC088915, assembly GCF_044749825.1. Classification (NCBI taxonomy): domain Bacteria; kingdom Bacillati; phylum Actinomycetota; class Actinomycetes; order Kitasatosporales; family Streptomycetaceae; genus Streptomyces; species Streptomyces sp. NPDC088915. The sequence goes on along the minus strand of NZ_JBIVIR010000002.1, from coordinate 223,459 downwards.
CGATGCCCGCCGCCCGCAACGGTGACGCGTCCGCCCTCCGTCCCGGAACCATTCCACCCCTGCTGACGTGCAAGGACGTGAAGGGTGGGACGCAGGGCCGAGGGGGATGGAATGCCGAAGGACGCCGCCGTCGAGGAGTTCGCGCGGCTCGTGCGCGCGCTGAAGGCGCGGGACGGGAGGAGTTACGAGGCGCTGGGCCGGCGCCTGAGCGTCAGCGCGTCCACCCTCCACCGCTACTGCTCCGGCGCGACCGTCCCGGAGGAGTTCGGCGTGGTCGACCGCCTCGCCCTCCTCTGCGGGGCGGACGAGGAGGAGCGGCGGGCCCTGGAGGCGGCCTGGACCCGCGCGGACGGCGCCCGCCGCCCTCCGGCACCGGAACCGTCTCCGGAACCGGCCCCGGAGACGGCGCCCGAGCCCGGTCCGGAGCCGAAGCCCGCCCCCGAGCCCGCGCCCGAACCCGGTCCGGAGCCGAAGCCCGACCCCGAGCCCGCCCCGGCCCCGGAGACGGCACCCGAGCCCGCGCCCGAACCCGCGCCCGCGCCGGACCTCCCGTCCCCGCGCCGGAGGCGCCGTCGGGGGTGGGCGGGCCTGGTCGGCGGGGCGTCGGCGGTCGTGGGAGCGGTCACGCTCGGAGTCGTACTCCTGCCCGGGAAGGCCCCGGAGCCGGCCGCCGAACCGCCGGCCCCGCTGACGTGGACCGTCGCCTCGCACCTCTGGAAGAACGGATGCGGGCACACCTACCTCGTGGAGCGGACGCCCCCTCCCCCGCCGGGGACGGCCGACGCGCGGAGCTGGGCGGCGGCGCGGGGGGCCGTGGACGGCGGGGAGACGCTGGTGCGGGTGTCGGTGCAGGGCAAGGGCGCGGCGGCGGTGGTGCTCCAGGCGCTGCACGTGCGGGTGGTGGAGCGGGGCGCGCCGCTGCCGTGGGCGGCGTACCGGATGGACGACGGGTGCGGCGGGGCGGTGACGCCGCGCCGGTTCGAGGTGGACCTGGACCGGCCGCGGCCGGTGGCGCGGGCGCTGGACGGGTACGACGCCTCCGGGCAGGAGGGCCGGACGCTCCCGGCGGTCTCCTTCCCGTACGCGGTCGGCGCCGCCGAGCCGGGGGAGCTGCTGGTCTCGGCGGGGACGGCAAAGTGCGACTGCCGCTGGTACCTGGAGCTGGAGTGGAGCTCGGAGGGGCGCCGGGGCACGGTCCGGATCGGGGACGAGGACGGTGCGCCCTTTCGGACGAGCGGGGTGGAGGGGCGGCCCGTGTACGGGTACGACTCCGTGGAGCGGGCCTGGATCACAGGCGGGGAGTCTGGACAGGGCGGGTGACCGCTGGGTAACTTCGTTGACGACAGACTGAGCAAGCGCTTAGAAAACTGGGCCCGCACACCGGAGGAGTCGCACCGTGCGCCGTACCGTATTCGACGAGGACCACGAGGCGTTCCGGGACACCATCCGGGCCTTCATCGAGGCCGAGGTCGTCCCCGTCTACGACGAGTGGTTCGCGGCCGGCCAGGCGCCCCGCGACTTCTACCACAAGCTCGGCGAGCTGGGGATCTTCGGCATCAACGTGCCCGAGGAGTTCGGCGGCGCGGGCCTGGACACCCACAAGTTCGAGGCGGTCCTCTACGAGGAGACCTCGCGCGCGGGCGTCCAGTTCGGCGGCTCCGGCGTCCACGTCCTGCTGGCCCTGCCGTACCTGAAGATGCTGGCCACCGAGGACCAGAAGAAGCGCTACCTGCCGAAGTTCGTCTCCGGCGAGGAGATGTGGGCGCTCGCCATGACCGAGCCGGGCACCGGCTCCGACGTCGCGGGCATGAAGACCACCGCCAAGCTCTCCGAGGACGGCACCCACTACGTCCTCAACGGCGCCAAGACCTTCATCACCGGCGGCGTCCACGCCGACCGCGTGATCGTCTGCGCCCGCACCTCCGCCCCGTCGGCCGAGGACCGCCGCTTCGGCATCTCCCTCTTCGCCGTGGACACCAAGTCCGAGGGCTACTCGATCGGCCGCAAGCTCGACAAGCTGGGCCTGCGCACCTCCGACACCGCCGAGCTGGCGTTCGTCGACGTGAAGGTCCCGGTCGAGGACCTGCTCGGCGAGGAGGGCAAGGGCTTCTCCTACCTGGGCCACAACCTGGCCTCCGAGCGCTGGGGCATCGCCTTCGGCGCCTACGCCCAGGCCAAGGCCGCCGTCCGCTTCGCGAAGCAGTACGTGCAGGAGCGCACGGTCTTCGGCAAGCCGGTCGCCTCCTTCCAGAACACCAAGTTCGAGCTGGCCGCCTGCCAGGCCGAGGTCGACGCCGCCGAGGCCGTCGCGGACCGCGCCCTGGAGGCCCTGGACGCGGGCGAGCTGACCCCGGCCGAGGCCGCGAGCGCCAAGCTGTTCTGCACCGAGGTCGCCCACCGCGTCATCGACCGCTGCCTCCAGCTCCACGGCGGCTACGGCTACATGAACGAGTACCCGATCGCCCGCCTGTACGCCGACAACCGCGTCAACCGCATCTACGGCGGCACCAGCGAGATCATGAAGTCGATCATCGCGAAGTCGATGGGCCTGTAAGTGCCCGAGGCGCACGACGCCCGGGGCGTCCGGGCCGTTCCGGAAACCTCCGGGGCCCTGGACGCCCTGCTCGATCTGCTCGACCTGGAGCCGATCGAGCGGGACATCTTCCGGGGGCGCTCCCGGTCCTCGCTCGTCCCCCGCGTCTTCGGCGGCCAGGTGGCCGCCCAGGCCCTGGTGGCGGCGGGCCGGACCGTGCCCGCCGATCGCCTCGCGCACTCCCTGCACGCGTACTTCCTGCGCCCCGGCGACCCCGGCGCGCCGATCGTCTACTCGGTCGACCGCATCCGGGACGGGCGCTCCTTCACCACCCGCCGGGTCGTCGCCGTCCAGCACGGCCAGCCGGTCTTCCACCTCTCCGCCTCCTTCCAGGCGTACGAGGAGGGGCTCGACCACCAGGCGGACACGCCGGCCGCGCCGGACCCGGAGTCGCTGCCGACGGCCGCCGAAATGCTGCCCCGGCACCTGCCGGAGGACGTGGCCCGGCGTCTGATCGAGGCGCGGGCGGCCGTGGACCTGCGGTACGTCGACACCCCGCCGTGGGGCTCGGTCGGGGAGCCGCGCGAACCGCGCTCGCAGGTGTGGTTCCGCACCAACGGCAAGCTGGCCGACGACCCGCTCCTGCACGTCTGCCTGGCGACGTACGTCTCCGACATGACGCTGCTCGACTCCGTCCTGCTCGCGCACGGGCGGGGCGGCTGGGCCGTCGGGGACGTGGTGGGGGCCTCCCTCGACCACGCGATGTGGTTCCACCGGCCCTTCCGGGCCGACGACTGGCTCCTGTACGACCAGGAGTCCCCCTCCTCCGCCGGCGGGCGCGGCCTCGGCCAGGCCCGGATCTGGACGCGGGACGGGAAGCTGGCCATCTCGGTCATCCAGGAGGGTGTCGTTCGCGTGCCGCGTCCGTGACCGGGCATACGTTCCGACCATGGGACGAGAGGCGAAGGACGGGACGGACGGCGGGAACGGCGAGAGCACCTTCACCGTGCTCGTGGCGGCGGCGGCGAACCTCGGGATCGCCGTCGCCAAGGCCGTGGCCGGCCTCATCAGCGGGTCGAGCGCGATGCTGTCGGAGGCGGCCCACTCCCTCGCGGACACCGTCACCGAGGTCATGCTGCTCACCGCGCTCAAGCGGAGCGGGAAGCCGGTCGACGAGGACCACCCGGTCGGATACGCGGGCGAGCGGTACGTCTGGGCGATGCTGGCGGCCGTCGCCACCTTCGTCGGTGGCGCGGTCTTCTCGATCTACGACGGGATCCACACCCTCACCAAGGGCGAGGACCTGGGCGACCCGCTCGTCTCGTACATCGTGCTCGCCGTCGCCTTCGTCCTGGAGGGCTTCTCGCTGCGGACCGGCGTCCGGCAGGTCCGGGCCGAGGCGAAGGAGCGGGGGACGCCCTTCGCCACCTATCTGCGGCGCACCCCCGACACCACCGTGAAGGCGGTCGTCCTGGAGGACTCCGCCGCCCTCGCCGGACTGCTGCTCGCGGCCGGCGGCCTGCTCGGCGGGCAGCTGACCGGCTCCGGCGTCTGGGACGGCGTCGCCTCGATCCTCATCGGCGCCCTGCTCGTGTACGTGGCCTGGGTGCTCGGCCGCTCCAACGCCGAGCTGCTCGTCGGCCGCCCGCTGCCGAGGGAGACGCGGGAGGCCGTACGGGCGGAGCTGCTGGCCGTCCCGCAGGTCGAGGCCGTCCTCGACCTGACGACCCTCATCCAGGGGCCGGGCGAGGCCCTGGTCGCCGCGAAGATCGACTTCCGGGACGGGGTCCCGGCCGAGGAGGTCGAGCGGGCCTGCGAAGAGGCGGAGGAGCGGCTCCGCGCGCGCGTGCCGGCGGTCCGCCGGGTGTACCTGGACCCGACGCCGGGCCGGGGACGGCGCGAGAGCGGGGCCGGGGCGGAATGAGGCCGGTGCTCAGCCCAGGCCGGCCGCGTCGAGCAGGTACGCCGTCATCGGCTCGTAGTAACGGGGGTCCAGGACGTGGTCGTCGAGCGGGATCGTGACCTGCATGGTCCCCTCGGCCTCGCCCAGGAAGAGGGCGGGGTCGTTGCAGTCCGCGTAGCCGACGGAGTCGATGCCGCGCTGGCCCGCGCGCCCGGCCCAGCCGTGGTCCGCGACCACCAGGTCGGGCGCGGGCTCGCCGAGCACCTCCAGGCCGTCCAGGATCGCGTTCATCGGCTCCGGGGAGTGGGTGTGCCAGAGGCTGGCGCCCCGCTCGAAGACGGCGACGTCGGCGAACTGCACGACGTACCCCTCGTCGGCGATCAGGCCGCCGGGGATGCGGACGATGTCGCAGCCCCGGGCGCGCAGCGCGGCCGCGACCCGGCTGTGGACGTCGATGAGGGCGCCGGGGTGGCCGGTCGCGAAGAGGACCCGCTCCCGTCCCTCGGCGGCCTTGCGCAGCCGGGCGGCCATGCGGTCGAGGGCGTCCACGGTCAGCTCGGGGTCGATGGTGTCCTGGCCGGTCCGGTGGGCCGGGTCGTCGACGACGCCGCACCGCTCGGCCATCACGGCGAGCACGTCCTGCTCGTCGGTCCAGCGGTCGCCGAGCTCCAGACCGAGCCAGTAGTGCCGGTCGCCGTTGGCGAGTCTCCGGTAGTGGGAGAGGTTGTTGTCGCGCGGGGTGGCGACGTCTCCCGCGATCCGGGTGCGGACGAGGTGCTCGACGAGGGCGGGGCGGCTGAGTATCGGCATGGGGCTCATTCTGTCCGAGCCCCGGGCGGGACGGGGACCGCATTCCGCCTCTCGGACGACCGGGACCGACGGGAGCCGCCAGGGGGTGCCCTACGGGGTCGCGAGGGCTCCGAAGGCCCCGTGGGCGAGCCGCCGCAGGAGTTCCTCCATGGGGCGGCGGCCGAGGGCGGCCAGGTGGGGGGTGGAGTTGAGCAGGCCGAAGACCGCGTGGACGGCGGTGCGGGCCTCGCTCTCGGGGGCGTCCGGGTAGAGCTCGCGGACCGTCGTCACCCACAGCTCGACGTACTGCCGCTGGAGCTTGCGCACCCGCTTGCGGTCCTCGTCCCTGAGCCGGTCCAGCTCCCGGTCGTGGAGGGTGATCAGGGGCCGGTCGTCGAGGGCGAAGTCGATGTGCCCGTCGATGAGGGCGCCGAGCAGGGCCCGGGGGTCGCCGCCCGCCTCCCCCACCCGCAGCCGGCCGCCGTCGAGGAGCCGCTCGCTGATGCCGACGAGCAGCTCGGCGAGCATCGCGTCCTTGCCGGGGAAGTGCCGGTAGAGCCCGGGGCCGCTGATGCCGACGGCCGCCCCTATCTCGTCCACGCCCACGCCGTGGAACCCGCGCTCGGCGAAGAGGCGGGCGGCCTCCTTGAGGATCTGCTCGCGCCGCGTGGGGGCGTCGGTCCTGCCGGTGGCGGACGTGGTCGTGGTCATGGATTCGATTCTAGACAACCCCGTTAGCGGTCGTTAACCTGTGCGCCATACGTTAACGCTCATTAACCGGACGGCTCGTCAACCGGACGGCTCATTAGCCGGACGGCTCGTTAACCGGACAAGGGAGATCGGTCGATGCAGCAGGCACCCGTGCTGTCGAGTGCGGCGGATCCCGCCTCGCCGGCCTGGCAGGCGAACGAGGCCGCGCACCACGAGCTGGCCGCGACCCTGCGCGCCAAGCTCGCGGCGGCCGCGCTGGGCGGGGGCGAGAAGTCCCGGGCGCGGCACACCGCGCGCGGCAAGCTGCTCCCCCGGGACCGCGTGGACACGCTCCTCGACCCGGGCTCGCCCTTCCTGGAGCTGGCCCCGCTCGCGGCGAACGGCATGTACGGCGACCAGGCCCCGGCCGCCGGCGTCATCGCGGGCATCGGGCGGGTCTCGGGCCGCGAGTGCGTGATCGTCGCGAACGACGCCACCGTCAAGGGCGGCACGTACTACCCGATGACCGTGAAGAAGCACCTGCGGGCCCAGGAGGTGGCCCTGGAGAACCGTCTCCCCTGCCTCTACCTGGTCGACTCCGGCGGCGCCTTCCTGCCGATGCAGGACGAGGTCTTCCCCGACCGGGAGCACTTCGGCCGCATCTTCTACAACCAGGCCCGGATGTCCGGCGCGGGAATCCCGCAGATCGCGGCCGTCCTCGGCTCCTGCACGGCCGGCGGCGCGTACGTCCCCGCGATGAGCGACGAGGCCGTGATCGTGCGGAACCAGGGCACGATCTTCCTCGGCGGCCCGCCCCTGGTGAAGGCCGCGACCGGCGAGGTCGTCACGGCCGAGGAGCTGGGCGGCGGCGAGGTCCACTCCCGGATCTCCGGCGTCACCGACCACCTCGCCGAGGACGACGCCCACGCCCTGCGGATCGTGCGGAACATCGTCGCCACCCTCCCCGAGCGCGGCCCGCTCCCCTGGTCGGTCGAGCCCGCCGAGGAGCCGAAGGTCGACCCGTACGGGCTTTACGGGGCCGTGCCCGTCGACGCGCGCACCCCGTACGACGTGCGCGAGGTCGTCGCCCGGGTCGTGGACGGCTCCCGCTTCCAGGAGTTCAAGGCCGAGTACGGGCAGACCCTCGTCACCGGCTTCGCCCGCATCCACGGGCACCCGGTCGGGATCGTCGCCAACAACGGCATCCTGTTCGCCGAGTCCGCCCAGAAGGGCGCGCACTTCATCGAGCTGTGCGACCAGCGCGGCATCCCGCTGGTGTTCCTCCAGAACATCACCGGCTTCATGGTCGGCAAGGCGTACGAGCACGGCGGCATCGCCAAGCACGGCGCCAAGATGGTCACGGCCGTGGCCACCACCCGGGTCCCGAAGCTGACCGTGGTCGTCGGCGGCTCGTACGGCGCGGGCAACTACTCGATGTGCGGCCGGGCGTACTCCCCCCGCTTCCTGTGGATGTGGCCCAACGCCAAGATCTCCGTCATGGGCGGCGAGCAGGCCGCCTCGGTCCTCGCGACCGTCAAGCGCGACCAGCTCGGCGACGGCTGGAGCGCGGAGGAGGAAGAGGCCTTCAAGGCCCCGATCCGCGAGCAGTACGAGACCCAGGGCAGCGCCTACTACGCGACCGCGCGGCTCTGGGACGACGGGGTCATCGACCCCCTGGAGACCCGGCAGGTCCTCGGCCTCGCCCTGACCGCCTGTGCCAACGCGCCGCTGGGTGACCCCCAGTTCGGCGTCTTCCGGATGTGAGGGGTTCTCGGAGCATGTTCGACACCGTTCTTGTGGCCAACCGGGGCGAGATCGCGGTCCGCGTCATCCGCACCCTGCGCGAGCTCGGCGTGCGCTCGGTGGCCGTCCACAGCGACGCGGACGCCGACGCCCGGCACGTGCGGGAGGCGGACACGGCGGTGCGGATCGGTCCGCCGCCGGCCGCCGAGTCGTACCTGTCCGTGCCCGCGCTGCTGGACGCGGCCCGCCGCACCGGCGCGCAGGCCGTCCACCCCGGCTACGGCTTCCTCGCCGAGAACGCCGGCTTCGCGCGGGCCTGCGCGGAGGCGGGGCTCGTCTTCATCGGGCCGTCCGCCGAGGCGATCGCCCTGATGGGCGACAAGATCCGGGCGAAGGAGACCGTGAAGGCGGCGGGCGTGCCCGTCGTCCCCGGCGCCGCCGACCCCGAACTGGCCGAGGCCGCCCGCGAGCTGGGCGCGCCCGTGCTGCTCAAGCCCAGCGCGGGCGGCGGCGGCAAGGGCATGCGGCTCGTGCGGGACCTGGCGGTCCTGGACGAGGAGATCGCGGCGGCCCGGCGCGAGGCCCGCGCCTCCTTCGGCGACGACACGCTGCTCGTGGAGCGGTGGATCGACGGGCCCCGGCACATCGAGATCCAGGTCCTCGCCGACACCCACGGGAACGTGGTGCACCTCGGGGAGCGCGAGTGCTCGCTCCAGCGGCGCCACCAGAAGATCGTGGAGGAGGCGCCGAGCGTCCTGCTGACCCCGGAGCTCCGGGCGGCGATGGGCGCGGCGGCGGTGGAGGCGGCGCGGTCCTGCGGCTACGTGGGCGCGGGCACGGTCGAGTTCATCGTCCCGGGCGGCGACCCCGCCTCGTACTGCTTCATGGAGATGAACACCCGGCTCCAGGTCGAGCACCCGGTGACGGAGCTGATCACCGGCGTCGACCTGGTGGAGTGGCAGCTCCGGGTCGCCGCCGGCGAGCCGCTGCCCTTCGCGCAGGAGGACGTCCGGCTCGACGGCTGGGCGATCGAGGCCCGGATCTGCGCCGAAGACCCGTCCCGGGGCTTCCTGCCCTCGGGCGGCACGGTCCTGGCGCTCCACGAGCCGCAGGGCGGCGGCGCGCGGACGGACTCGGGCCTGAGCGAGGGCACGGAGGTCGGGAGCCTCTACGACCCGATGCTGTCGAAGGTCATCGTGCACGCCCCGGACCGCCCCACGGCCCTGCGCCGGCTGCGCGCGGCCCTCGCGGACACGGTCACCCTGGGCGTCCCGACGAACGCGGGCTTCCTGCGGAGGCTGCTGGCCCACCCGGACGTGGTCTCCGGAGATCTGGACACCGGCCTGGTGGAGCGCGAGGCGGAGGGGCTCGTCCCCAAGGACGTCCCCGCCGAGGTGTACGCGGCGGCGGCGGCCGTACGGCTCGCGGAGCTGGCCCCGGCGCCCCGGGACGGCTGGACGGACCCCTTCTCGGTGCCGAACGGCTGGCGCCTGGGCGGCGCTCCGGCCCCGCTCGCCTTCCCCCTACGCGTAGCGGGACTCGAACCCGTGACGGTGGAGGCGCCGCCCGGTGCCCGGGTCACGGACGCCTCGGTGACGGTCGTCGTGGACGGGGTCACCCACCGCTTCCACCGGGCCGGCGCCTGGCTGGGCCGGGACGGCGACTCCTGGCACGTGCTCGACCACGACCCGGTCGAGGCCGCGCTCGGCGGCGCCCGGCACGGCGGGGCCGACACGCTGGCCGCGCCGATGCCCGGCACCGTGACCGTGGTGAAGGTGGCCGTCGGGGACGAGGTCGAGGCCGGGCAGAGCCTGCTCGTCGTCGAGGCGATGAAGATGGAGCACGTCATCTCCGCCCCGCACGCCGGCACCGTCACCGAGCTGGACGTCACGCCCGGCACCACCGTCGCGATGGACCAGGTCCTGGCCGTCGTCACCCCGCACGAGACCTCCGGGGAGGAAGCGTGACCACCGGACTGCCGATGACCGTCCCCGGCACCGGGCTCCCCGCCCGGGTCCGGATCCACGAGGTGGGGGCCCGGGACGGCCTCCAGAACGAGAAGACGGCCGTCCCGACGGAGGTGAAGGCGGAGTTCGTCCGCCGCCTCGCCGCCGCCGGGCTCGGCACCGTCGAGGCGACCAGCTTCGTGCACCCCGAGTGGGTGCCCCAACTGGCCGACGCCGAGGACCTGTTCCCGCTGGTCCGCGACCTTCCGGTGCGTCTGCCGGTCCTCGTCCCGAACGAGCGCGGGCTCGACCGGGCCCTCGCGCTCGGCGCCCGCGAGATCGCCGTCTTCGCCTCGGCCACCGAGTCCTTCGCCAAGGCCAACCTCAACCGGACCGTGGACGAGGCCCTCGCCCTCTTCGCGCCGACCGTCGTCCGGGCCATAGAGGCCGGTCTGAAGGTCCGCGGCTACCTGTCGATGTGCTTCGGGGACCCCTGGGAGGGCCCGGTCCCGGTCGAGCAGGTCGTCCGGGTCACCAAGGCCCTCGCCGACATGGGCTGCGACGAGCTGAGCCTCGGCGACACCATCGGCGTGGCGACCCCGGGGCACGTGGAGGCCCTGCTCACCGGCCTGAACGAGGCCGGGATCCCCACCTCCCGCCTCGCCGTGCACTTCCACGACACCTACGGACAGGCCCTGTCCAACACCCTGGCCGCGCTGCGGCACGGGGTGACCACGGTCGACGCCTCCGCGGGCGGCCTCGGCGGCTGCCCGTACGCGAAGAGCGCGACCGGCAACCTCGCCACCGAGGACCTCGTGTGGATGCTCGACGGCCTCGGCATCGAGACCGGGGTCGATCTGGCCGCCCTCACCGCCACGAGCGTGTGGATGGCCGAACAACTGGGCCGGCCCAGCCCGTCCCGTACCGTCCGCGCCCTCTCCCACAAGGAGTGAAGGAACCCATGTCCCTCGACCACCGGCTCTCCGCCGAGCACCAGGAACTCCGCCGCACGGTGGAGGAGTTCGCGCACGACGTGGTGGCCCCCAAGATCGGGGACTACTACGAGCGGCACGAGTTCCCGTACGAGATCGTCCGCGAGATGGGCCGCATGGGCCTGTTCGGGCTGCCGTTCCCCGAGGAGTACGGCGGCATGGGCGGCGACTACCTGGCCCTCGGGATCGCCCTGGAGGAGCTGGCCCGGGTCGACTCCTCGGTGGCCATCACCCTGGAGGCCGGCGTCTCGCTCGGCGCCATGCCCCTCCACCTCTTCGGCACCGAGGAGCAGAAGCGCGAGTGGCTGCCGCGGCTGTGCGCGGGCGAGATCCTGGGCGCGTTCGGCCTGACCGAGCCCGGCGCGGGCAGTGACGCCGGCGGCACGCGCACCACCGCCGTCCGGGACGGCGACGAGTGGGTGATCAACGGCTCGAAGTGCTTCATCACCAACTCCGGTACGGACATCACGGGCCTGGTGACGGTCACGGCGGTCACCGGCCGCAAGCCGGACGGCCGCCCGCTGATCTCCTCGATCATCGTCCCCTCCGGCACCCCGGGCTTCACGGTCGCGGCCCCGTACTCGAAGGTCGGCTGGAACGCCTCGGACACCCGCGAACTCTCCTTCACCGACGTGCGGGTGCCGGTGGAGAACCTCCTCGGCGAGGAGGGCCGCGGCTACGCCCAGTTCCTCCGCATCCTGGACGAGGGCCGCGTCGCCATCGCGGCCCTCGCGACCGGCCTGGCCCAGGGCTGTGTGGACGAGTCCGTGAAGTACGCGAAGGAACGTCACGCCTTCGGCCGCCCCATCGGCGACAACCAGGCCATCCAGTTCAAGATCGCCGACATGGAGACCCGCGCCCACATGGCCCGCATCGGCTGGCGCGACGCCGCCTCCCGCCTGGTCCTGGGCGAGCCCTTCAAGAAGGAGGCGGCCATCGCCAAGCTGTACTCCTCCACGGTGGCCGTGGACAACGCCCGCGAGGCCACCCAGATCCACGGCGGCTACGGCTTCATGAACGAGTACCCGGTGGCCCGCATGTGGCGCGACTCCAAGATCCTGGAGATCGGCGAGGGCACGAGCGAGGTCCAGCGGATGCTGATCGCGCGGGAGCTGGGCCTGACGGGCTGACCGCCCGCACCCGTACGGCCCGGGGGTCCGGAGGACGCTCGTCCTCCGGACCCCCGGGCCTTTCTCCCTTGCACGTCTCAGGCGATCCCGTAGGGGCAGGAGTCGCCCTCCGCGCGCGGGCAGGCGATGAGCGCGCGCGACACGTACTGCTGCGCCTTCGAGTAGTAGCCGAGCACCACGTCGTTCCCGGCCGTCAGCCTCAGCGTCTCCCGGACGCGCTGGAGCCGGTCCCAGACCGGGAAGTGCTCCTGGTCCACGGGAGGGTTCTGGGTCAGTTCCCCCTCGATCCAGGAGACGGCCTCCTCCACGTCGGCGTACGTGGCCACCACCTGGGCGGCGGACCGCCGCAGCCAGTCCTTGATCTCGATCGGCGGGTGGTCGGACGGTACTTCGCCGCGCCTGATCGCCGAGTCCGGGTAGGACCGGCCGGTGTACGCGTACGCGTGCCAGTGCCGCGATACGGGCCCCCCGTCATCCCGCGACACGGGCGGCGGCCTTCCGCGCGACCTCGGCCACGCGCCCGGACTCCAGGAGCAGGAGCGCCCCGATCAGGTACTCGCGGGTCCACCGGATGGCCGCGTCCGGTGCGGCCAGCAGGGAGACCGGTGGAATCTCCGCCCGCAGCGCGGGGTCCACCAGGGCCTGGGACAGGACCTCGCGCGTCATCTCGGACGCCAGCCAGTGGAACGTGCGCTCCTTGAGCGCGAACGTCAGGTGCAGCGAGGGCTCCCCGCCCACGGTGTACGGGGAGTGGACGTAGCCGCGCGGCAGCCAGAAGACGTCACCGGGCTCCAGGGCGAACGACTGGACGGGAGCCGTACGGGCGAGATGGAGCCGCTCCTCAGGAGTGAAGCCCCGTTCCAGGAAGTTCCCGTGCTCCGTGGTCGGGTTCTCCACGAACGGCGGGTGCAGCGGCCACGCCTTCCGCCCGGAGAGCTGGACGATCAGCGTGACGTACGGGTCGTAGTGGTACTTGAGTCCCTGCGCGCCCGGCGGGGTGAGGTACGCGTTCACGTGCACCAGGCAGCCGGTCTCGTCCTGGATCTCGCGGCGCAGGACGCTCAGGGACGGTTTGACGGTATGGAGTTGCCGGACGGAGACCGTGCCCCCGCCGTCCAGGTGCGCGCGGACGGCACCGGGCCGGGGCATGTCGCCGTCGATGTAGGCGTGCCGCTCCAGGACCTTCCCGTCCTTGAGGAGGACGACGTTGCGGGCGGGGAGGCACTCGGCGTCCACCAGGGCGTCGCATTCGGCGAGGGACCACAGACGGGCCAGATCGGCGGGGTCGCGGTGGAAGAGCGTCGGCCCGGTGGGCCACTTCGTCAGGATTCCCGGGACGTCGTCCACGAGATCGGCCAGCGGCATGGCTGACTCCTTACGGATGTGCGGAAGGGGGAGAGGACGAGCGGGGCCCCCGCAAGCGGCACGGGCCCCGCTCCGGGTCAGGCGTTCGCGTCGGCCCTGGCGATCCAGCCACGGGCGAACGCGGTGATCTCCTCCGCGCTCATCCGCAGCTCCCGGCCGGCTCCCTCGGGCTTGCTGTCACCGAGCGCGTATCCGCCGCCGTGCAGTTCGGCGAGCGTGATGCAGCTCTCCATGTTCCCGTCGTTGTCCGTTCCGCCGCCGCAGAGCGCGGCGAAGTCGCCGGACACCTCCCGCTCGTACAGATCACTCATTACCGTGGGTCTCCTGTCTCTGTCTTCGATGTCTTCGATGGGGACTGGGTCCCGCCCCCGGACGGTCTTGCCGGACATCACCGGGGGCGGGACGCGACCGCCGCCTCTGGAACGAGGGAGCGGAGTCGTGGGGGTTCACCCGGGAGGGCGGAGAACCTCAACCGGGCCCGTTTACGCAGGTCAGCGCCGCTCTTCCGGCGGGGCGTCCCTCTTCAGGGTCATCTTCGGCGGGTCGTGCGGGTGGTTGCGGATCTCCACCACGCAGTCCACGGCGGCCGATTCGTCGTGCTGCGGGCCCCTGCTCATGTACCGGTCGAACCACCGGGCCAGGTGCGCGCACGGCGTGCAGTCGGCGACCGGTTCGGGACGGGGCCGGAGCCCGTGGTCGGCGGAGAGGACGAGCACGGGGGTGGTGAGGACGCGGATGCGCGTCCACTCCTCCTCGGTCGGCGCCCGCAGATCCCCGGGCGAGGCGGCCCACTCGGCCCCGCCGCCCGGAGGCCGCACGTACACGCTCCCGCTCTGCGTACGGGAGACCTGACCGAGCCGGACCGTCTTCCCGCCGGTGTCGGCGACGAAGACGCCGGCGGCGGGGAGGGACGAGGGGTTGTCGCACACGGGCACAGCCGCTCCTCTCTGTAGCGAATCCACTACCAGGGGTGCCCAGCGTGAACTACAGTCGGCTTCCCTTCAACTAATCCGGCGCGAAGGACAAGTCATGGTCAACCGCAAAGAGTTACGTCCGGAAGCCAGCCCTCAGGCGGCTTACGGGGCGCATCTACGCAGGATGCGAGAGGAACGAAGCTGGACCCAGGAGGACTTGGCCGAACCGATGGGCTGTTCCAGTCAGCACATCTCCGCGCTCGAAACTGGTCGCAAATCGCCAACCCTGCCGTTCTCGCGGAGAGCCGATCAGGTCTTCGGCCTCACCGGAAGCAAAGAGTCGTTCGAGCGCGAGTGGCGGGACATGCGGCACGGTGTCCTGTTGGAAGGCTTCCCGGAGTACGTGGGGTACGAGAGCCGGGCCGTGGAGATCCGGCTCTTCGAGATCGGGATCGTCCCGGGCCTGCTGCAGACCCCGGAGTACGCGCGTGTGCTGGCGAACAGCGCCGTGAAGCGCGGAGCCATTACCCCGGAGCAGGCCGACGAGCGGGTCGCGTTCCTGGAGGCACGCCAGGCGACACTGGAACGGGAGCAGCCGCCCATGGTCTTCGTGGTGATGGACGAGAGCTGCATCCACCGTCCCATCGGCGGTGCCGAGGTGATGGCCGCCCAACTGGAGCGGCTCGTCGAGTTCACGGACCGCCCTAACGTCCTGCTTCAAATCGCCCCGTACGCCATAGGAGAGCGCCGCACGTTCGACCTGCCGGTCTACCTCCTCACCCTCGCCGACCGGGCTGTGGCGGGTTACACCGAGTCGCAGGCACAGGGGCACTTCGACCGGCAGACGACCTCCGTGGTGCCTCTGTTGACGGCCTACCATCAACTTCAGGCTGCATCGCTCTCACCGGCAGATTCGGTGGCCTTGATTCAAGAAGTACGAAAGGGCACCTCGTGACGACCAAAACCCCTCGCTGGTTCACGTCCTCGTATAGCAACAACGGCGGCGCGTGCATCGAGGTCGCCACCAACCTCGCCCCCTCCCACGGCACCGTCCCCGTCCGGGACTCCAAGCAGCCCGCCGGTCCCGTCCTCGACCTCCCCGCCCCCGCCTTCGCCGCCTTCGTGGCCTGCGTCCGGGACGGCGGGTTCGGCGCCCGCTGAGGGACCGTCCGTGCGGCGGCGAAGCCGAAGAGGAGGGCCCTCACCCCAGGAGGACCTCGACGGAGATCGTCGCCGCCAGCACCACGTACACCGCGCACGCCCCGTAGTTCAGTACGGCCGTCGCCTTCGACGAGCCGGTGAGCCGGGTGCGGAAGGAGCCCGCCAGCATTCCGATGCCGCCGTAGAGGACCACCTCCATCAGGACGTTGATCGCGCCGAGGAGGGCCATCTGCACCCCGGGGTCCTCCGCGTCCCCCAGGAACTGCGGGAGGACCGCGAGGTAGAAGAGGATGATCTTCGGGTTCGTCAGGCTGATCAGCAGCCCGCGCAGGTACCACCGGCCCGTCCCGACGTCACCGTGCCCGCCGATCGCGCGGCGGGCGCTGCGCAGGGTCGTGTACGCGAGCCACAGCAGGTACGCCGCGCCCAGGATCCTCACCGCGTCGAGCAGCGACGGGTGGGAGCGGGCGATCTCCCCCAGTCCGGCGACGACGGCGGCGGCGTAGACGCACATGCCCGTCCCGATGCCCAGGATCGCCTTCAGGGCGGACCGGCGGCCGCCCTCCAGGCCCACCGCGAGCATGTAGGCCATGTCGGGCCCGGGTGGGCCGAGGAAGAGCAGGATCACCGCGATGTAGCCCGGCAGTACCGATAAATCCACCATCGTCCAGCGCCTCCGGCCTCGTCGTGGTCGCCGTCCGTCTCCCCGTTTCCGTCCGGGCGATTCGGGTTCCGCGCACACGAAGAACGCCCGGCCGGAATCCTGTCCGGCCGGGCGTTCCCCTTCGGCGGGCTGCTACGGCGCCGACCAGGGCACCTCCGGCGAGCGGTACCAGTCGATGCCGAGGGCCTCGAAGCGCGGGGCCTGTTCGGCGAGGCGGATCTTGTACGCGTCCCAGTCGTGGGTGGCGGCCGGGGACCAGCCCAGTTCGGCCACGCCCGGCAGGCGGGGGAAGGCCATGACGTCGAGGTCGCCGGTGGTGGCGAGGGTCTCGGTCCACAGGGGGGCCTCGACGCCCTTGACGGCGCTCGCGGGCGCGCCGGGGAGGTAGGCCGCCGGGTCCCAGTCGTACGACCTGCGGACCTCGACGTATCCGGCCCAGGAGAGGCCGAGCCTGGTCTCCTTCGTGTACTTCATGTCGAGGTAGGTGCGGTCGGCGGGCGAGAGGATCAGGCCGGTGCCGTTCCGCGCGGCCTCGGCGACCCGCTCCTTCTCCTCGGCGGGGGTGCGGTCGAGGCCCCAGTACTGGACGAGGGCGCCGGGCGCGGGGGTGGTGCCGGTGAGCTGGTGCCAGCCGATGACCTTCTTGCCGTACTTCGCGACGACCGGCTGGACCTTGTCCATGAAGGCCACGTAGTCGGCGTGGCTGGTGGAGTGGGCCTCGTCGCCGCCGATGTGGAGGTAGCGGCCGGGGGTGAGGGCGGCGATCTCGCGGATCACGTCGTCGACGAAGTCGTACGTGACCTGCTTGGGCACGCACAGGGAGCTGAAGCCGACCTTGGTGCCGGTGTAGAGGGGCGGGGCGACGCCGTCGCAGTTGAGTTCGGGGTAGGAGGCGAGGGCCGCGTTGGTGTGGCCCGGCACGTCGATCTCCGGGATCACCTCCTGGTAGCGGGAGGCGGCGTACCGGACGATCTCCTGGTACTCCTCCTTGGTGTAGAAGCCGCCGGGGCCGCCGCCGACCTCGGTGGAGCCGCCGTACGTGGCGAGGCGGGGCCAGGAGTCGACGGCGATGCGCCAGCCCTGGTCGTCGGAGAGGTGCAGGTGGAGGACGTTCACCTTGTAGAGGGCGAGCTGGTCGATGTACCGCTTCACCTCGTCGACGGTGAAGAAGTGGCGGGCGACGTCGAGCATGGCGCCCCGGTGGGCGTAGCGCGGGGTGTCGGTGATCGTGCCGCCCGCGACCTTCCAGGGGCCCTGCTGGACGCTTCTGCGCTCGACGGCGGAGGGCAGCTGCTGGCGCAGGGTCTGGACGCCGCGGAAGAGGCCGGCGGGCCGGTGGGCCGTCAGGGTGATGCCGTCCGGTCCGGAGCGGAGCCGGTATCCCTCGTCGCCGAGGGCGGTGTCGCCGGCGCCGAGGCGGAGCCGGATGCCGCCGAGGGCCGCCTGCTCGTCGACGACGGGCAGCGGGAAGCCGGTGGCGGGCCGGAGCAGCTCGGCGAGGTAGGCGCCGAGCTCCTTGGTCGCGCGGGAGCGGGTGTCCACCCCGATGCGGGTGGTGGCGGTGAGGGCGTAGGGCTCGCCCCCGGGGGTGACGGAGGCGGGCACGGGGACGATGCGGCCGAGCGGGCGGACCTCCGGCTCGGCGGCGGCCCGGTGGCCCGCCGCCCTGCCGCCGGTGTCGGCGGCGGCCTCGCCGCATCCGACACCGGCGGCCGTGACCAGGAGCAGGGATCCGATCAGGCGCGGAATCCTTAGGCGCTGTCTCACAGGCGGGCTCCCCTTCGGGTGATCGACGCGTCTGATCTGTCTATATCCGCACCGGCTCCTCCCGTACCGTCGGGTTCCGGACGGTCAAGGTCTAGGCCAATCGTCCGAGTCGACGGGGAAAGCAGTGATCCCTGCCCGATTTCGGGCAGGATTCTTGCACGAGGACGGAATCACCCCGCAGTATGCACGGGTGCTCGAACGCCGTCCGTCGCACGACGACCTCATCGACCATCTGGTCCGCAGCACCGCGCTCCAGCGCGGTGAGGCCGCCCGGGTGGTGCTCGACGTGCTGGCGTACTTCGACGAGCCGACCGAGGACTTCGTCCGCCGCCGCCACCGCGAACTGCAGTCCGGCGGGGCCGTGAACGCCGAGATCTTCGAACGGATCGCGGCGGAGCTGCCGCACCGGGCCGTGGCCCCGCCGGAGCTCTCGCTCCGGCAGCTGCGCCGGATCGTGTACGGCTGAGCCTCCCCGGCTCGCGAAGGACGGCCCGAACGGCCGAGTACATCCACTGACCTGGAGGGGTTTCACCTTTATGTGCGGAATTGTCGGTTACATCGGTAAGCGCGACGTGGCACCGCTGCTGCTCGAAGGCCTGCAGCGCCTGGAGTACCGCGGATACGACTCCGCCGGCATGGTCGTCACCAGCCCGAAGGCCTCCGGCCTGAAGATGGTGAAGGCCAAGGGCCGGGTCCGCGACCTGGAGGCCCGCGTCCCCAAGCGCTTCACCGGCACCACCGGCATCGCCCACACCCGCTGGGCCACCCACGGCGCGCCGAGCGACGTCAACTCGCACCCGCACCTGGACCCCGAGAACAAGGTCGCCGTCGTCCACAACGGCATCGTGGACAACGCCGCCGAGCTGCGCGCCAAGCTGGAGGCCGACGGCGTCGTCTTCGCCTCCGAGACGGACACCGAGGTCATCACCCACCTCATCGCGCGCTCCGAGGCCGAGACGCTGGAGGAGAAGGTCCGCGAGGCGCTCAAGGTCATCGAGGGCACCTACGGCATCGCCGTGATGCACGCCGACTTCAACGACCGCATCGTGGTGGCCCGCAACGGCTCCCCGGTCATCCTCGGCATCGGCGAGAAGGAGATGCTCGTCGCCTCCGACGTCGCCGCCCTGATCGCCCACACCCGCCAGGTCGTCACCCTCGACGACGGCGAGATGGCCACCCTCAAGGCCGACGACTTCCGCACCTACACGACCTCCGGCGCGACCACCACCGCCACCCCGGAGACCGTCGAGTGGGAGGCCGCCTCCTACGACATGGGCGGCCACGACACCTTCATGCACAAGGAGATCTCCGAGCAGCCCGACGCGGTCGACCGCGTCCTGCGCGGCCGGATCGACGACCGCTTCTCCACCGTGCACCTGGGCGGCCTGAACCTGGACCCGCGCGAGGCCCGCACCATCCGCCGCATCAAGATCCTCGGCTGCGGCACCTCGTACCACGCCGGGCTCATCGGCGCCGGGCTCATCGAGTCCATGGCCCGCATCCCCGCCGACGCCGAGCCGGCCTCGGAGTTCCGCTACCGCAACCCGGTCGTGGACCCCGACACCCTCTACATCGCCGTCTCCCAGTCCGGCGAGACCTACGACGTGCTCGCCGCCGTCCAGGAGCTCAAGCGGAAGGGCGCCCGCGTCCTCGGCGTCGTCAACGTGGTCGGCTCCGCCATCGCCCGCGAGGCCGACGGCGGCGTGTACGTCCACGCGGGCCCCGAGGTCTGCGTCGTCTCCACCAAGTGCTTCACCAACACGGTGACCGCCTTCGCGCTGCTCGCCCTGCACCTCGGCCGCATCCGCGACCTGTCCGTCACCGACGGCAAGCGGATCATCGAGGGCCTGCGCCGCCTCCCCGCCCAGATCGAGGAGATCCTCAAGGGCGAGGACGAGATCAAGCGCCTCGCCGAGGAGTACGCGGGCGCCCAGTCGATGATGTTCATCGGGCGCGTGCGCGGCTACCCGGTCGCCCTGGAGGCCTCCCTCAAGCTCAAGGAGATCTCCTACATCCACGCCGAGGCCTACCCGGCCTCCGAGCTGAAGCACGGCCCGCTGGCCCTCATCGAGCCGGCCCTGCCGACGGTCGCGATCGTCCCCGACGACGACCTGCTGGAGAAGAACCGCGCCGCCCTGGAGGAGATCAAGGCCCGCAGCGGCCGCATCCTCGCGGTCGCGCACCAGCCGCAGGAGAAGGCCGACCACACGATCGTGGTCCCGAAGAACGAGGACGAGCTGGACCCGATCCTCATGGGCATCCCGCTCCAGCTCTTCGCGTACCACACCGCCCTCGCCATGGGCCGCGACATCGACAAGCCGCGCAACCTGGCCAAGTCCGTCACGGTCGAGTAGCAGCGGATTCCGGGCCTGTCCCCCGGACCCGCCGCCGGGCCTGTCCCCCGGCGCCGCCCGACCTGACACGCGACGGTCCCCGTGCACACACCTCCCGTGCACGGGGACCGTCGCACTTTCCGTCGCGCGGTCGTGCCGCGCGAGCCGCTGTGTTCCGCGGCCCTCATCCCGCCTTCACCAGCACACGGTTCACCCGAGGAAGGCCGAAATCATGGCCGGATGACGGCAGTCGAGGGAGCGCCCGGGGAAGCGGGAGCCCGGAGGGGCAGCCGGGCGAGGGCTACGGGATGACGACGACGGGCCGCTGGGCGCGGCGCGCGAGGCGGCCGGCCACCGAGCCGAAGATCCGCCCGACGATCCCGTGCGTGGAACCGACCACGATCGCGTCGGCCGAGTACTCCCGGCCGACCTCCTCCAGCTCGTGACAGATGTCGCCGCCGCGCTCGACCAGGATCCAGGGCACCTCGGCGAGGTGCTCGGCGCAGGCCAGCTCCAGGCCGAGGACCTCGGTGCGGTGGTCCGGCACGTCGACGAAGACGGGGGGCTCGCAGCCGGCCCACACCGTGGTGGGCAGCCGGTTGGCCACGTGCACGATGATCAGGCCCGAGCCGGAGCGGCGGGCCATGCCGATGGCGTACGCGAGGGCGCGCTCACTGGACGTGGAGCCGTCGAAGCCGACGACGACCCCGTGCCGGAAGGCCGGGTCGCAGGCGTGACGTGGCTGTTCGACCGCGAGGGGGTCGACCGTGGAGTCGGCGACGCGCTTGCGGTCCGCGGGTTCGGGGAATTCGTGACCGGCCATCGGTGTCTCGGCGAAGAGGGTCCTCGTGGGAAGGGACGGGAGAAGGGGGAGAGGAACGACGGGTGGCGGCGGAGCTGTGTCCGGGAATCATCTTCCCAAGCCCATACCCCCAAGGGTACGGCGGCACTCCTCTCCTGCCCAGGGCCCACGGCCGCGGACCCGGCGGGCACACCGCTCGCGCGCGGCGTTCCAGGGAGCATGCACGAGCGGTTCGGGATCTGGCAATGCCGGTTGTGTCCTACAGGTGTCCGTCCGGGGGCCGGGCGGTGCGGGCCCAGGAGGTCGGACCGGGCGGGCCCACGGGGCCGAACGGGCGCCACCCGGAGTGACCGGAACGTTCCGTTCCTCGTTGCCACAGGTCCGCCCCCCACCGTCCCGCCGTCGCAGGGAGAGCACCCGTGCCCGTACCGCCGACCGCCGACCGCCGGTCCCCCGTCACCCCCACCCCGACGCTCGCAGCGCCCCGCGCCCACCGCCGTACGGACGTCCCTCCCGCGGCCGCCGGGGCGGGAAAGGGGGAGCGGGCCGTCCCGGACACGGGGGCGGGAGAGAGGGAGCAGGCCGCCGGCGACGTCGTCCGGTGGGCGGCCTTCTGCTGCGTCCTGGTCCCGGTGGTGCTCGTCGTCTACGGCACCTCGCTCGCCGGCGCGGCGGGCGCCGCCCTGGGCCTCGTCTCGGTGACGGCGGCCTGCCGGCTGCTGCTGCGGCGCTCGGAGCGGGGTCTGCGCGCGGAGACCGCCCGGGGCGGGCGCCGGAGCTGACTCCGGAAGGGGGTCCGGGGCCGGTCCGGACCCCCTTCGAGTTGACAGGCTCGCACACCCGAGCCCATACGTTTTCAGCCAACTTCCGGTGCCCGGCGAGTCCTTGGCGTAACGATTGGCCAACCGCGGCCCCGGCACCCCCGGAAGCCTTGCCGCAGGGGGCCACACCCCCCGCGTACCGGGGCGTTCGTCACCCCGGCCGACCCCTCCCGGGACCCCGGAGGCACCTGCCCGCCATCGATCGCTTCACGCCAAGTTGCCTTGTCGACAATCCACCGGATGGAGAACTTGTCTCCCCGTCGCCACGGGACGCAGTAGATTCGATCATGGGTACCGAAGACTGGGGTCTCGTGCAAAACCGAGGGGAAACGTGCAGGTGCGACACGACCAGGGAGACGCGAACACCGAGGGGGGCTTAGCGTCATGAGCCAGGACTCCACCGCAGCGGAGGCCGGACGGAAACTGTCCGGGCGCCGCCGTCGCGAAGTCGTCGCGGTGCTGCTGTTCAGCGGCGGCCCCATCTTCGAGAGCTCCATCCCGCTCTCCGTGTTCGGCATCGACCGGCAGGACGCCGGAGTGCCACGTTACCGGCTGCTCGTCTGCGCCGGCGAGGAAGGACCGCTGCGGACCACCGGCGGGCTCGAACTCACCGCGCCGTACGGCCTGGAGGCCATCGGCCGGGCGGGCACCGTCGTCGTCCCGGCCTGGCGGTCGATCACCTCGCCGCCGCCGCCGGAGGCGCTCGACGCGCTGCGCCGCGCACACGAGGAGGGGGCCAGGATCGTCGGGCTGTGCACCGGGGCGTTCGTCCTGGCCGCCGCCGGACTGCTCGACGGCCGCCCGGCGACCACGCACTGGATGTACGCGCCGACGCTCGCCAAGCGCTACCCGTCGGTCCACGTGGACCCGCGGGAGCTCTTCGTCGACGACGGGGACGTGCTGACCTCCGCCGGCACCGCGGCCGGAATCGATCTGTGTCTGCACATCGTGCGGACCGACCACGGCACGGAGGCCGCGGGCGCCCTGGCGCGCCGGCTCGTCGTCCCGCCGCGGCGCAGCGGCGGTCAGGAGCGCTACCTCGACAGGTCTTTACCCGAGGAGATCGGCGCCGACCCGCTGGCCGAGGTCGTCGCCTGGGCGCTCGAACACCTCCACGAGCAGTTCGACGTGGAGACCCTCGCGGCGCGCGCGTACATGTCACGGCGGACCTTCGACCGCCGGTTCCGCTCCCTCACGGGCTCGGCCCCGCTCCAGTGGCTGATCACCCAGCGGGTGCTCCAGGCGCAGCGGCTGCTCGAGACCTCCGACTACTCGGTCGACGAGGTGGCGGGCAGGTGCGGCTTCCGCTCCCCGGTGGCGCTGCGCGGCCACTTCCGGCGCCAGCTCGGCTCCTCGCCGGCGGCCTACCGGGCGGCGTACCGCGCCCGGCGTCCGCAGGGCGAGGCCGGTACGGCGGTGCTCGACCCGGTCGTGCCCGCCCAGGTCTCGGCCGGCGTCCGGCGGCCGGTCACGCCGGAGCCGGGCAAGCCGCAGTCCGACGCCTACGCTCCCGGGCGCCCCTCCCTTCCGGGCCAGCGCAGCGCGCCGTAACCGAAGACCCGCGGCCACAAGCCGCGCACGCAGGAACGACGGGCGTCCGGGGACACCTCCCCCGGGCGCCCGTCGGGCTGCCGGGGCCGGATCCGATC
The DNA here is from genome assembly GCF_044749825.1 of Streptomyces sp. NPDC088915. NCBI lineage: Bacteria > Bacillati > Actinomycetota > Actinomycetes > Kitasatosporales > Streptomycetaceae > Streptomyces > Streptomyces sp. NPDC088915. Next base: position 200,257 of record NZ_JBIVIR010000002.1, on the reverse strand, counting down.
CCCCGGGCAGGCCCTAAGGTGGACGCATGAACGATCGCTTGGTGTGGATCGACTGCGAGATGACCGGGCTCTCGCTGACGGACGACGCACTCATCGAGGTGGCCGCGCTGGTCACCGACTCGGAACTGAACGTGCTCGGCGACGGCGTGGACATCGTGATCCGCCCGCCGGACGCGGCCCTGGAGACCATGCCGGAGATCGTGCGCCAGATGCATACGGCCTCGGGGCTGCTCGACGAGCTGGCGGGCGGCACCACGCTCGCCGACGCCGAGGCCCAGGTCCTCGCCTACGTCCGCGAGCACGTCAAGGAGCCCGGCAAGGCGCCGCTGTGCGGGAACTCGGTCTCCACCGACCGCGGCTTCCTCGCCCGCGACATGCCCGCCCTGGAGGGCCACCTGCACTACCGGATCGTCGATGTCTCCTCGGTCAAGGAACTGGCCCGCCGCTGGTACCCGAGGGCGTACTTCAACAGTCCGGAGAAGAACGGCAACCACCGGGCGCTCGCCGACATCCGCGAGTCCATCGCCGAGCTGCGCTACTACCGCGAGGCGGTCTTCGTCCCGCAGCCCGGCCCCGACTCGGAGACCGCCAAGCGGATCGCGGCGCGCCACGTGCTCCCCGCGGAATAGCCACCCGCTCGCGCCCTCGAACGCCCCTCCGGGAAACGCGGGCGCGAGCACCCCCCAGGACCCTGTAGACTTCTTCTCGGCCGGTCGGGGAAACCTTCGGGGAAACCGCCGGTCATGGTGGGTATAGCTCAGATGGTAGAGCACCTGGTTGTGGTCCAGGATGTCGCGGGTTCGAGTCCCGTTACTCACCCTCTGCACCGAGGCCCCGGTTCGCGAGAACCGGGGCCTCGGTCGTTTCCGTGCGTCCGCGCTCGACGCCCCCGCCCCCTCCTCCGTTCGGGTCAAGCGGCGCCCCCCGCACCCGAACCCCCTGCTAGCTTCCCTTTATGTCCTATATCGTCAGGTTTTCTCCTGTCGTCGGGGGAGGGGTGAGCGTGGATGGGAATCCTGCGTGACCATCCCGAACTCGTCCTCTTCCTCTCCCTCGCGGCCGGCTACCTCGTCGGCAAGCTGCGCGTCGGCCCCATCACCCTCGGCGGCATCTGCGGCACCCTGATCGTCTCGCTGCTCCTCGGCGCCTGGACGAAGGCCACCGTCTCCGACGACGTGAAGACGATCTTCTTCGCGCTCTTCATCTTCTCGCTCGGCTACATGGCGGGGCCGCAGTTCTTCGCCAACCTCAACAGGAAGAGCCTGCGCTTCTTCGCCCTCTGCCTCATCGAGGTCGTCTGCGTCGTCGGCATCGCCCTGGGCCTCGCGGAGGCCTTCGACCTGGACGTCGGCACCGCCGCGGGCATCCTCGCCGGCGCGGCCACCGAGTCGGCGGTCGTCGGCACGGCCACCGAGTCCATCGCCAAGCTGAGCGACCTGACCCAGGAGCAGATCACCCAGTACCAGGGCCACGTGGCCACCGCGTACACCGTCTGCTACCTGTTCGGCCTCGTCACCATCGTCATCTACACCAGCCAGATCATGCCGATGCTGATGCGGATCAACCTCCGCGACGCCTCGCGCGAGCTCTGGGAGCGGATGCGCGGCGAGGGCGGCGGCCTGGAGTCCGACGAGCGCGAGGCGCTCCCGGGCCTGGTCGGCCGGACGTTCCTGGTCACGCACGCGGACGGGACCGGGGTGGCCGACCTGGAGCGCTCGCTGGGCGGCCGGGTCACCGTCGAGGCGGTGAAGCGGGGCAGCAAGGTGCTCACCCCTCCCCCGCCCGGCTTCACGCTCACCCTCTCCGACCTGGTGCTCGCCGTCGGCCGGCGGGCCAACATCATCGAGGCGGGCCGGGTCATCGGCCCCGAGACGCCGGCCGTCCCCGGCCTGGACACCCCGCTCGCCACCACCCAGGTCTCCCTGACCGACAAGGGCGTCTCCGGCAAGTCCCTCGACACCCTCTCCAGGGAGCACCCGGAGTTCTCCTCCGGCGGGGTGTACGTGACGGACGTGCTGCGCAACGACCAGCACCTGCCCGCCACCCCCGAGACTGTCGTCGACCGCGGTGACGTGCTCACCCTGGTCGGCGCCCGCTCGGGCCTGGGCAAGCTGGCGTCCAGGATCGGCGCGACCGTGAGGAACGACGCCACGGACTTCATCTACCTGGGCCTCGGCATCGTGTGCGGCTCGCTGCTCGGCCAGGTCGTGGTCGAGTTCGGCGACGTCCCCCTGTCGCTCGGCACCGGCGGCGGCTGTCTGATCTCCGGGCTGCTCTTCGGCTGGTTCCGGTCCCGCACCCAGACCTTCGGCGCCTTCCCCCCGCAGGCCGCCTCCACCCTCAAGGACATGGGCCTGGCGATCTTCATCGCCTGCACGGGCCTGGTGTCGGGCCCGCAGGCCTGGCCGCTGCTCAAGGAGTACGGGGCGCTGCTGCCGTTCGCGGGGATCGCGATGGTCCTGGTGCCCGCGACGATCTCGCTCGTCGTCGGCCGCAAGCTGCTGAAGATCGAGAAGCCGCTGCTCATCGGCGCCATCGCGGGCCAGCAGTGCTCGACCCCGGCCATCACCTCGATCACCCAGGTGGCCCAGAGCTCGGTCCCGATGCTCGGCTACACGATCACGTACACCCTCTCCAACTTCCTGCTCCCCCTGACCGGCCCGCTGCTCGTCGGCGTCCTGGGGGCGTGAGGCGGCGCGATGATCGACTTCCTGAACCGGAACGTCTTCCAGCCCCACCCCGAACTCCTCGTCTTCATCACCGTCGCGCTCGGCTTCCTCTTCGGGAAGCTCCGCTACCGGACCCTCGCGCTCGGCGCCGTCACCGGCTGCCTGGTGGCCGGGCTGCTGCTCGGCGCGCAGTTCAAGGTGACGATCGACGCCACGGTGAAGAACCTCTTCTTCACCATGTTCCTCTTCGCCCTCGGCTACAAGGTCGGCCCGCAGTTCTTCCGGGGCCTGAAGAAGGACGGCCTGCCGCAGGTCGTCAACGCCGTCGTCGTCTGCGTGACGGGCCTCCTCGTCTCCTGGGGCTTCGCCGCGATGCTCGGGTACGGCCCCGGTCTCTCCGCGGGGCTCCTCGGCGGCGCGCTCACCCAGTCCGCCGTCATCGGCGTCGCCCAGGACGCCATCGGCAACCTGCCGGGGCTCTCCGCCGCGCAGACGAAGACCGAGGAGAACCTGGTCGCGATCGGCTACGCCGTCACGTACCCGCTCGGCACGATCCTCTGCGCGCTGCTCCTCGCCAACGTCCTGCCCAAGCTGTACAAGCGGGACCTGGCCGCCGAGTCGGCGCGGCTCGCCGAGGAGCTGGACGCCCCCGGCGACGACCCCGACCTGTCCGAGGGCTACTACGAGGTCGTGCTCCGCGCGTACCGCGTCGAGCGCCCCGACCTCGCCGGCCGCACCATCGACGACTTCGAGCAGCAGCAGAAGGCGCTCGGCCGCCGCGTCTACCTCACCCGGGTGCGGCGGGACGGGAAAATTCTCGACCACGACCAGCGGACCGTGCTCCACGAGGGCGACACCGTGGCGCTCAGCGCGCTGCGCGGCTCGCTCGTCGACTTCGACCCGCTGACCCACGTCGGGCCCGAGGCGGACGACGTCGAGCTGCTCGGGTACCGGACGGAGACCCTGCACGTGGTCGCCTCGGAGAAGGCCCAGCTCGGCAGGAGCATCGCGGACCTGCGCCGGGAGCCCTTCATGGTGGGCGTGTACGTCGACAAGGTCTACCGGGCGGGCGCCGAGTTCCCGTACCGCCTCTCGACCACCCTGGAGCGCGGCGACACCCTGGTCCTGACCGGGCCGAAGCGGCTCGTGGACCCGGCGGGGAAGGCGATCGGCAAGCCCGTGCCGACCTCCTTCGCCACCGACATGCTCTGGGTGGGCCTCGGCGTCTTCCTCGGCGGCTGCGTCGGCATCCCGGCCCTGACCGTGTCCGGCGTGCCGATCTCGCTCTCCACCTCCGGCGGCGCGCTGATCATGGGCCTGGTCTTCGGCTGGATCCGCGGCAAGTACCCGACGTACGGCAACGTCCCGCCCGGCGCCCAGTGGTTCATGGACACCCTGGGCCTGTGCCTGTTCGTCGCGGTCGTCGGCATCAACGCCGGGCCGAGCTTCACCAGCGGCCTGGCCTCGGCCGGCTGGGGGCTGCTGCTCTGGGGCGCGGTGGCGACCGTGATCCCGCTGCTCGTCGGCTTCCTCGTCGGCCACTACGTCCAGAAGATCCGCTTCCCGATCCTGATGGGCGTCCTGGCCGGCGGCCAGACGACGACCGCGGCGATCGGCGCGATCAACGAACAGTCCCGGTCGCAGATCCCGACCCTCGGCTACACGATCCCCTACGCGGTGGGCAACGTCCTGCTGACCATCTGGGGCGCCGTGATCGTCATCCTCCACCACTGACGCGAACCCTCCCGTACGGAAGGACATGCCGTGCCCAAGCCCACGTTCACCCGCGAGGAGATCAGGTCCTTCGCGCAGCTCTCGCCGTTCGAACTCAAGGACACCTTCATCTCGCTCGCCAAGGAGGCCCAGGAGGACCAGCCCGGGCAGAAGGACAAGTCGCAGGTCCAGATGCTCAACGCGGGCCGCGGCAACCCGAACTGGGTGGCCACCGGACCGCGCGAGGCCTTCTACGCCCTCGGCTACTTCTCCCTGGCGGAGTCCCGCCGCGTGTGGACCGCCGACGACCTGGGCGGCATGCCCGAGGTGAAGGGGTCCGGCGAGCGCTTCGACGCCTTCGTCCGGCAGCACCCCGACCTGCCGGGGATCGAGCTCCTGGAGAAGAGCGTGGCGTACGCGGTGGAGCGCTTCGGCTTCGACCGGGACTCGTTCCTCCACGAGCTGACGGACAGCTCCGTCGGCGACAACTACCCGGTCCCCGACCGGATGCTGCCGCACGCCGAGCGGATCGTGCGCGGCTACCTCGACGACGAGATGTTCGACGGGAAGCCGCCGGCCGGGAACACCTCGCTGTTCGCGACCGAGGGCGGCACGGCCGCCATGTGCTACATCTTCGACTCCCTGATGAAGAACGGGCTGCTGAAGAAGGGCGACCGGATCGCGCTGATGGTCCCGGTCTTCACGCCGTACATCGAGATCCCCGAGCTGGACACCTACGACTTCGACGTGGTGACGGTCGAGGCGAGCCTCTTCACCGAGACCGGGGTGCGCCAGTGGCGCTACCCGGCCGAGGAGGTCGCCAAGCTGGAGGACCCCTCCGTCAAGCTGGTCTGCCTGGTGAACCCGTCGAACCCGCCGTCCCTCGCGCTGAGCCGGCGGGTCGCCGACCAGATCAAGGAGATCGTCGCCTCGAAGAACCCGAACCTGCTGATCGTCACGGACGACGTGTACGGGACGTTCGTGCCGGGCTTCCGCTCGATCGCCGCCGACCTGCCGCGCAACACGCTGCTCGTGTACTCGTACTCCAAGCACTACGGCGCCACGGGCTGGCGGCTCGGCGTCATCGGCCTGAACGACGACAACGTGATCGACGCGATGCTGGCCGGGCTGCCGGAGGAGGAGAAGGAGCGGCTGAACAAGCGGTACGGGACGCTGACGCTCGAACCGGAGAAGATGCGGTTCATCGACCGGATGGTGGCGGACTCGCGCCAGGTGGCGCTCAACCACACGGCCGGGCTCTCGCTGCCGCAGCAGGTGATGATGGTGCTCTTCTCCCTCTTCGACATGCTGGAGGAGGGGCGGGCGTACAAGGAGCGGATCCGCGGGATCGTCGGCCGGCGGCTCGATCTGCTCCTGGAGGGCGCCCGGATGAAGATCTCGGAGGATCCGCAGCGGGCCGCCTACTACATCGAGCTGGACCTGCTAGCGGAGGCCGAGCGGGTGCACGGCAAGCCGTTCGCGGACTTCCTGGAGAAGAACTACGAGCCGGTGGACCCGCTGTTCCGGCTGGCCCAGCAGACGGGCGTGGTGCTGCTCAACGGCGGCGGCTTCGACGGCCCGGAGTGGTCGGTCCGGGTGTCCCTGGCGAACCTGGACGACCTGGACTACCTGAAGATCGGCCACCACCTGCGGGCGATCTTCGACGCGTACGCGGAGGAGTGGCGGGCCTCGGGGGCCTGACGAGAGGCAAGAGGGGCGCGCCCCGGTCGGAGGTAGGGGGGCCGACCGGGGCGCGCGGTGTGGGGGGCACAGTGGTCCGTGAGGGCCTACCGGTAGGCGGCGAACGCCTTCGTGAAGGCCAGCGGCTGCTGGAGGATCGAGGAGCAGGTGGCGTCGGCGCGGTTCACGGCGCCGTCCGGGCACTGCTTGTCGCGGGTCGAGGACCACATGGAGAGCCAGCCGAGGCCCTTGGACTTCGCGAAGTCGACCAGCTGGGTGGCGTCGTCCACCTTGAAGACCTCGGTGGTGACGTCGTTGACGCCGATCATCGGGGTGACGGCGACGGCCTTCCAGGCGGCCGCGTCGGAGAGCCCGAGGACGCCCTTGATCTGGGCCTGGGTCGCGGTCGCGGCCTGGATCGCGTACGTCCCCATGTCGGCGCTGTACGCCGGGCCGTAGTCCATCGCCATGATGTTGACGGCGTCGACGCGGACCCCGTTGCGCTTGGCGTCGGCCAGCAGGTCCACGCCCGGCTGGGTCAGGCCCTCGGGCATGACCGGCAGGGTGAAGGAGACGTCCAGGCCCGGGTGGGACTTCTGGAGCTGGGCGATCGCCTGCGAGCGCCGGGTGTTGGCGGCGGTGTCCGGCAGGGCCGCGCCCTCCACGTCGAAGTCGACCTTGGTCAGCCCGTACTGGTCGACGACCTTGCCGTACGCGGCGGCGAGCGCCGGGGCGGAGGAGCAGTTCAGGGCCAGCTCGTGACCGGCGGCGCCGCCGAAGGAGACGCGGACGTCACCGCCCTTGGCGCGCAGGGCGCCGATCTGGGCGGCGACCTTGTCGTTCGCCAGGTCGGTGACTCCGCCCCACAGCGGGGCGCAGGCGCCGCCGGAGGTGATGAAGGCGAGGTTGAACTCCTTCACGCCGGTGGCGTCGGCGGTCGCGAGCAGGTCGTACGCCGGGTAGAGCGAGGTGTCGACGTACGGGGCGAACCGCGCGCCGGTGACGGGGGCCGGGGTGGAGGCCGTCGGGGTGGGCGTCGGGGCCGGGGTCTGCGTCCGCGTGGGGGTCGGCGCGGGGGCCGTGGTGGCGGGCGCGGTCGGGGTCGGGGTCGGCTTGACCGTCGCGGTGGGCGAGGCGGTGGCCGTGGGCTGCTCGGTGGGACGGCCGCTGGGCGTGGGGGCGGGGCCGCCGGCGGAGCAGGACGCCTTGTTGATCAGGCAGTTCGCGGGGTCGCCCGCCTCGCCCGTGGCGGAGGTGACGAAGCCGACGGTGACGGACCGGCCCGGCGCCAGCTCCCGGTTCCAGCTCGCGGGCTTCACGGTGACGTGCCGGCCGGAGACGGTGTGCTCGCCGTTCCAGAGGGAGCCGAGGGTGGTCCCGGCCGGGAGGTCGAACTCCAGGGTCCAGTCGGTCTGGGCGGCGGACGTCTCGTTGGTGACGACGTACTGGCCGGTGTAGCCGCCGGTCCAGGAGCTGGTCCGGGTGTAGGCGGCGCCGACGGAGGCGGCCTGGGCGGTGCCGGTGAGCGCGAGGGCCGCGCCGCCGACGACGGCCGCCGTGACGACCGCTCCGACGACCTTGGTCCTCGTACTCGCCCTGCGCCGGTGCGCTCTGGTGCCCATGTGGCGTGCCTGCCTCTGCGTGCGGAAGTGGGGGTGCGGCAGCACGCTAGCGAGCGGGAAACGGACAAAGCGGGGGATCGGGGGCGGGGGTGGGGATCCTTAGGGTCCGCTTAAGGTGCCCATCGGAACCAGGAAAGGTTCTTCCCGGGCTCCCGGGGGGCGCCCTCCCCGGGGAGGGACAACTGCCGGGGGGTCAGGCTTCCTTCGCCCGTCGCGTCCCCGTGCCCCCGCGTCTGCGGCGGGCCGGGCGGTGGCCCCGGCGGCCGTGCGGGCCGGTCGGGCCGCCCGCTCCGGCCCGGCCGCCGAGGCCGATCCAGACGCGGACCTCCGTACCGCCGAGGACCGAGCGGCCGATGCGGACGTCGCCGCCGGTGCCCTCCGCCACGCGCCGCACGATGTCCAGGCCGAGGCCCGTGGAGCCGTCCCGGGCGCCGCTGTTTCCCCGGGCCAGGGCGGCGGTCGGGTCGTCGATGCCGGGGCCCGCGTCGGAGACCAGGACGATGACGGCGTCGTCGCCGTTGTGGACGTCGATGGAGAAGGCGGTGCCCTCCGGGGTGTGGCGGAAGACGTTGCCGAGGAGGGCATCGAGCGCGGCGACGAGTTCGGGGCGGGCGACCGGGATGCGGACCGGGCGCTCGACGCCCGCGACCCGCACCCGGCGCCCCTCGTCCTCGGCGAGCGCCGACCAGAAGTCCATCCGCTCGCGCACCACTTCGGCGGCGTCGCAGCCCGCGCCGGGGCCGGTCGCCTGGGTCTGCGGCTTCGCCTCCCGGGCCGTGCGGATGATGATGTCGACCTCGCGCTCCAGCTGTTCGACGGCCGCGCGGGTCTGCTCGGCGGCCGGACCGGAGCCGAGCGAGGCCGCGTTGAGCCGGAGCACGGTCAGCGGGGTGCGCAGCCGGTGGGAGAGGTCGGCGGCCAGCTCCCGTTCGTTGGCGAGGAGTTGGACGACCTGGTCGGCCATCGAGTTGAAGGCGACGGCGGCGGACTTGAGCTCCGGCGGCCCCTCCTCGGGGACCCGGGCGCCGAGCTGCCCCTCGCCCAGGTCGTGGGCGGCGCCCGCGAGCCGCTGGGCGGGCTGGACCATGCGGACGCCGAGGCGGTCGGCGACGGCGACGGAGCCGACGATCAGGGCGGCGCCGACCCCGGCGAGGACCAGCCAGGCGGTGCCGACGCCGTTGGACACGTCGCCCTCGGGGACGAAGAGTTCGACGACCGCGACCTGGCCGCTGCTGAGCGCGGTGGGCTGGAGCAGCGCGAAGCCGCCGGGCACCTCGGTGATGGAGGCCCGGCCGAGCTCGCGGGTGGCCGTCAGCGCCTCCTGCCCCGCCCGGCGGGTGCCGATCTCCAGGGGCGGGCCGTCCGGCACCTCGGCGGGGACGTGGACGGCGAGCCGGCCGGCGGCCCCGTCCTCGGTGGTGGCGACGGCCCTGTCCAGCTCGTCGCGGTCGGTGGTGATGGCGAGGACGGGGGCGAGCCCGGCGGCCCGCCGTTCGGCGTTGGAGAAGGCCCGGTCGCGGGCCATCTCCTTGACGACGAGCCCGAGGGGGACGGCGAAGGCGACCACGACCATGGCGGTGACGGCGAGGCACACCTTGACGAGCGCCCATCTCACGGCCGCGGCTCCCCGGGCGGTTCCAGCTTCACGCCCACTCCGCGCAGGGTGTGCAGGTAGCGGGGGCGGGCGGCCGTCTCGCCGAGCTTGCGCCGCAGCCACGACAGGTGGACGTCGATGGTCTGGTCGTCGCCGTAGGACTGCTGCCACACCTCGGCGAGCAGCTCCTTGCGCGGGACGACCACGCCGGGCCGCCCGGCGAGGAAGGCGAGCAGGTCGAACTCGCGCCGGGTCAGGTCCAGGGGCGTGCCGTCCAGTTCCGCCTGTCGGCGCAGCGGGTCGACGGTGAGCCCGCCGACCCGGATGACCCGCGAGGGCGGGGCCTCGCCGGCGCCGGAGCGGGCGCGGCGCAGGACGGCGGCCATCCGGGCCGAGAGGTGGTCGACCGAGAAGGGCTTCACGAGGTAGTCGTCGGCGCCGGCGTGCAGGAGCCGTACGATCTCGGCCTCGTCGTCGCGGGCGGTCGCGATGATCACCGGCACGTCGGTGATGCCGCGCAGCATCTTGAGCGCCTCGGACCCGTCCAGATCGGGCAGTCCGAGGTCGAGGATGACCACGTCGAAACGGAAATGGGCGACCTCGCGCAACGCCTCCAGTGCCGTGCCGACGCTCCGTACGGTGTGGGACGCTTCGGAGAGCTGCCGGATGAGGGCGGAGCGCACGAACTGGTCGTCCTCGACCACGAGCACACTTGCCATGGGCGGCACCGTACGCCATGCGGACGGATCATCGGACAATGTCCACCCTCTGATCCGGAACGGCCGGGGGTGGTGCACTATGGGCCGGTGCGAAGAGGACTGGTCCACGCCCTTGCCTGGTCACTCGCCACCGGCGCGGCGGTCACCCTGTCCTGGTGGGGAGTGCACACGGTGCTGTCCGGAACCGTGTACGACCCGCCGCGCGCGCTGCCCGTGCCGCTCTGGGCCTCGGACGGGACGCACGGCTCCGGCGACGCCCCGCTGACCTCCTCGACCCGGTATCCCGGGCCCGACGGGACCTCCGCGTCCGCCCCGCCGACGACCGGCCCCACGCCCTCGGCCACCCCGTCCGCCACGCCGACGCGACGGCAGGAGCCCACGGCGGCGACCTCCTCGCACGCGAACCCGCCGCCGAAGGCGGACCCGGACACGGGCTCGGACGCGGAACCGGGCTCCGGTTCCGGTTCGGATTCGGGGTCGGGGTCGGGGTCGGGGTCGAACGTGAAGAGCTACGCCGTGGACGGCGGCCGGGTCGCCTTCGACCTCGGGGAGACCTCGGCCGAGCTGGTCTCCGCGACGCCCGCCGCCGGCTGGCAGATGCAGGTGTGGAAGCAGACGACCTGGATCCGGGTGACCTTCACCCGGGACGGCCGCGAGCTGTCGGTCTTCTGCGTGTGGCACGACACCGCGCCCCGCGTGGAGATCGACGACCGCACGGCCTGACTCCCCCGGCGAACGACGGATCAGCGGAAGACGGACGCGGGCGGGGCCGGTGACGGCTTGGCGCTCGCGTCGGTGACCGGGGCCGCTCCCCCGGCGAAGTCGGCGAGGGCCCGCCCGTGTTCGACCCGGCCCGGGTGCGGGTCGGTGGCGACCCTGCGGGTCAGTTCGGCGACCGGGAGGTCCCGGTCGGAGGCGAGCAGGACCGCGTTGCCGAAGCGGCGGCCGCGCAGCACGGTCGGGTCGGCGGTCAGGGCCAGTTCGGGGAAGACGGCGGCGGCCGTGGCGATCTGGCCGCGCAGATGGGCCAGCGGCGGGCCGTCGGCCAGGTTCGCCGCGTAGAGGCCGCCGGGCCGCAGCGCCCGCCGCACCTCGGCGAGGAACTCGGTGCTGGTCAGATGGGCGGGGGTACGGGCTCCGCCGAACACGTCCGCGATGATCAGGTCCGCCCAGCCGTCCTGGACCTTGGCGAGGCCGGCGCGGGCGTCGGCGGTCCGGACCCGTACGCGGGCGCCGGGGTCGAGCGGCAGCTCCCGGCGGACGAACCGCACCAGGGGCCCGTCGAGCTCCACGACCTGCTGCGTGGAGCGGGGCCGGGTCGCGGCGACGTACCGGGCGAGGGTGAGGGCGCCGCCGCCGAGGTGCACGGCCTGGAGCGGGCGGTTCGGCGGGGCGGCGAGGTCCACGGCGTGGCCGAGGCGCCGCTGGTACTCGAAGGAGAGGTGTGCCGGGTCGTCCAGGTCGACGTGCGACTGCGGGGCGCCGTCGAGGAGCAGCGTCCAGGCGCGCGGGCGCTCCCGGTCGGGTACGAGTTCGGCGAGGCCGCCGTCGACGGTCTCGGTGAGGGGGGCCGCCGCCGCCCGGTCGCGCTGCTTGTTCCTGGCCATCGGTCCATTATCGGACGATCGGACCGCTACCGGCGTGCCCGGGGCCGTCGGACGGGGCCGGGGGCGCCGGGCGGACTCAGCGACTCAGCCGCTCAGCGACTCAGAGACTCGGCGGCTCAGAGGCTCAGCGGCCCAGAGGCTCAGAGGCTCAGTGACAGCCGTCGGCGGCCTCGATGAGCCGGGCCGCCTCGCCGAGCGCCCGGCGCAGGACGACGGGGTCGGTGACCGGGTCGGTGTCGCCGGGGGGCAGCAGCCAGCCGGCCGGGCGGGGGGCGCCCCCGGCCGGTTCCGGCAGCTCCGGCAGCTCGGGGAGGCGGAGGCCGCGTCCCGAGGTGCGCGTACAGGCGCTGCCCGGCATGTCCCAGCCGGCGGCGGTGCCGGGCGGCACCAGGAAGCCCAGGGTGTCGCAGGTGCCGTCGTGCACCACCGGGCCGACGGCGGGGGCCCCCGCGCGGCGCAGGATGTCGACGGCCTCCAGGCCCTGGCGGACCGGCACGGTGACCAGGTCCCAGGCTTCGGCGGCGGACTCGGCCCCGGCGGTGCCCGGGGCGGGCGCGGGCCGAGCGGCCGACTGCGAACCGATCTCCGACATGAAACCCCTCCTCGCTCCATGAGGAGACACGTTTCGTCTCTCCTTACGGTTCAACGCCCGTGCGCGTCAACGGCTACGGCGGTTTCCCGCCGCAAAGGATGGCAGTTCATGGCAGATCGCAGGCGAGATATCCGATTTGTAGCCAAACTCTGCGTAGGCATTCGGTCACAGCGGGTACGTTTCTGCCGCCGGACCACCCGGCAGCACCAGGAGAGGGCTCGGCCATGGCGATGTCACGGGCAGTTCCCAACCTCGCCTTCCGCAGGCTCCGCGGGCAGCAGTCGCCGGCGGAGTTCGCCGCGGCCGTCCGCCGGGCGGCGCGGGAGATCGGCGAACAGGTCGCGTGCGACGCCCGCTACATCGGGCGCGTGGAGGCGGGCGAGATCCGCTGCCCGAACTACGCGTACGAGCGGGTCTTCCTGCACATGTTCCCCGGACTCGACCTCTGCGACCTGGGGTTCTCCGCACGGGAGGCGGTGCGCGGCCGGCGGCAGGCCGTCCCGGCCGGGGCGCCGTCCCCCGCCGCCTCCACGACCCGGAACGATGAGGAGAGCGACGTGCTGCGTCGCGCATTCATGACGAGCGGCTCCGCCACCCTGGCGGCCGCCTCGCTGGGACTCGGCGGACCCGCCGTCGCGATCCCCAGCCCCCGCGGGACCCACCGGATCGGCGAGACCGAGGTGCGGGCCGTCGAGGACGCCGTGCGGCGGATCCGGCTGCTCGACGACCGGCACGGCGCCGACGGGCTCTACAAGGTCGCCGCCCAGCCGCTCCGTACCGCGTACGCGCTGCTCGACGCCGGCACCACGGCCCGCCGCTCCACCGAGGACCGGCTGCACGCGGGCGCGGGCGAACTCTCCCTCTCCGTCGGCTGGCTGGCCCACGACTCGGGGCGGCACGAGGACGCGCGCTCGCACTACGCGGAGGCCCTCGCCACCGCGCGCGTGGCAGGGAGTTCCGGGAACGCGGCCCTGGAGGCGCACGCCTTCTGCAACACGTCGTTCCTGGCCCGGGACACCGGCCGCCACCGGGAGGCGGTCCGGGCGGCGCAGGCCGGGCTGCGGGCCGCGCGGCCCCTGGGGTCGGCCCGGCTGCTCTCGCTGCTCTCGCTGCGGGAGGCGTGCGCGTGGGCGGGGCTGGGCGACCGGTCCGCCTGCGAGCAGGCCCTCGGCCGCGCCCACGCCTCCTTCGAGCGGGGCCCGGGCGACGACGACCCCGAGTGGATGTCCTTCTTCGGGGAGCCGGAGCGGGAGGCGCAGGAGGCCCAGTGCTGGGCGGTGCTCGGCGACCGGGGCCGGGCCGTCCGCCACGCCCACCGGGCCGTGGTCCTGCAGAACCCGCACTTCGCCCGGAACCTCGCGCTCTACCGCGCCCAGCTCGCCAAGGACCTGGCGCACGCGGGCCGTCCGGACGAGGCGGCGGCGGAGGCGCGGCGGGTGGTGGACTCCCTCGACGGCATCGCCTCGGCCCGCATCCGCGAACTCCTCGCGGAGACGGGCCGGGTGCTGGCGGCCGCCCACTGAAGCACGGGCTGAGGTGCGGGGGGTTACTGCTCCAGGTGCCCGGTGTCGTTCCAGCGCTCGATCGCCGGGGCGTCGTACGCCCAGCCCAGGACCGAGAGGCTCGTCGGGTCGAGGCGGATGCGGGCGGCGAAGGACACGTCCTCGCCGAGCCAGCGGGCGCCGATGGAGCGCAGGATGTGCCCGTGGGCGAAGACCAGGACGTCGCGGTCGGCGGAGCGGGCCCACTCCACGATCCCGTCGGCGCGGTCCGACAGCTGGGCCAGCGTCTCGCCGTCCGGGACGCCGTCGCGCCAGATGAACCAGTCGGCCTGCCGCTCCTTGATCTGGGGCGGGGTGAGGCCCTCGTACGCCCCGTAGTCCCACTCCATCAGGGCGTCCCACGGCTCGGCCCGGTCGCCGAAGCCGGCGAGGGCGCAGGTCTCGCTCGCCCGGACCAGGGGGCTGGTGCGCACCTCCACGCCGGGCAGTCCCTGCCAGGGGCCGCGGTGCAGGCGCTCGCCGAGCAGCTTCGCGCCGCGCCGCCCCTCTTCGAGCAGCGGGATGTCGGTCCTGCCGGTGTGCCGGCCGAGGAGCGACCACTCGGTCTGACCGTGCCGGGCGAGCAGGATGCGCGGTGCCATGGGAGGGCTCTCCAGAGTTTCGCGGTGCGGGCGTGCTCCCTCCATCATCGCCCACCCGAATCCGGGGCGACACGCGGGCAACCTCCGGGTGCCGCCCGGCGTCCCCTCCCCCGGGCCGTACGCCTTACGGGAGGGACCTTGTCCATGCGCGAGCCACGCTGGTGGGCCGAGCTGTCGCTGATCGGCGTCGTGTACGCGGCCTACACCGGCGGGCGGCTGCTCGTGCGGGGCGACGAGGCCGCGGCCGTCGGCCACGGGCTCGCGGTCCTGCGCCTGGAGGGCCTGCTGGGGATCGACGCCGAGCGTCCCCTGAACCGGCTGTTCACGGACGTCCCCGCGCTCGGGATCCCGGCGGACTTCGCGTACGCCTCGCTGCACTACCTCGTCACCCCGGCGGTCCTGGTGTGGCTGTTCCGACGGCGGCCCGCGCACTACCGGGCGGCCCGCGCGTGGCTGATGACCGCCACCCTGCTCGGGCTCGTCGGCTTCACGCTGCTGCCGACCTGCCCGCCCCGGCTGCTCGACGCGGCGCACGGATTCACCGACACGATGGCCCACTTCAGCGCGTACGGCTGGTGGGGCGGCGAGGCCAGCGCGCCGCGCGGCCTGGGCGGGATGACCAACCAGTACGCGGCGATGCCCAGTCTGCACGTGGGGTGGGCGCTGTGGTGCGGGGTGATGCTGTGGCGGTACGGGCGGACTCCGGTCACGAAGGCGCTCGGGGTGGCGTATCCGCTGCTCACGACGGTGGTGGTGATGGGCACGGCCAACCACTACCTGCTCGACGCGGTCGCGGGGGCGGCGGTGATGGGGGCCGGGTTCCTGCTCGCGCCGCGCGCGCTGCGGGTGGTCGACCGGCTGCGCGGGACGACGGCCCGGACGGCGGGAACGGGGGAAGCCCCTCCGGTTGTCAGTGGGGGATGCGAGACTTTCGCGGGTGAGCACATCCCCGGACAGCGGTCCGTCGCGACCGCCGCAGACGACACGTCGACACCTGCTCGCTGAGCTGCGCGGACCGGGGGTCGCACCGCGTCCGCTGGACGCGCGGGCGCTCGCGGCGCTCGCCGCCAACCCCGGCTGCCGGCGCCGGGCCCTGCTCGACGGTGCCGGGGTCGACAAGTCCGCGCTCGCCGCGAAGCTCGGCTCTCCGGCCCCCTTCGGGCAGTCGCAGTTCGCGATCGTGCGGGGCAACTCCTTCGAGGCGAAGGTGAAGGCGGACGGCGGTCGCGAACTGCTGCGGCTGCTGGGGGTGGAGGAGCCCGGCGAGGTGTCCGTGCCCGACCTGGCGGCGGCCGGGCCCGAGGGGCGGGTGGCGCGCACGGCGCTCGCGCTGCGGGAGGCGACCGGGTCCGGCGGGTGGACGCTGCTCGACCATCCGCTGCTCGCCCTGGAGGTGGCGGGCTCGCCGGTCCACCTGGAGCCGGACGCGGTGGTGGTCCGGCCCGACGGCGGGTGGACGGTGGTCGAGATCAAGTCCTTCCCGACGGTCGACGGTTCGGCCGACGCGGCGAAGGTGGGCGCGGCGGCCCGCCAGGCCGCCGTCTACGTGCTGGCCCTGGAGCGGGTGGCGGCGGTCACGGAGGGCGCGCGGGTGGCGCACTCGGTGCTCCTCGTATGCCCGAAGGACTTCTCGAACGTGCCGACGGCCTCGGTCGTCGACGTGCGCAAGCAGCGGGCGGTGACCCGGCGTCAGCTCGGTCGGCTCACCCGGATCGACGAGATCGCGCAGGCGCTGCCGGAGGGCGTCAGCTTCGACGTGGCCGAGCGCTCGCCGGAGGAGCTGACGGCCTCCGTGGAGTCCGTGCCCCACCAGTACGCGCCGGAGTGCCTGGCCGCCTGCGAGCTGGCCTTCCACTGCCGGGCGCGGTCGCGGGAGACGGGCGCGGTGGAGACCCTGGGCCGTTCGGTACGGGGCGAGCTGGGCGGTCTGACGACGGTCGGCGCGGTCCTGGCGGCGGCGCGCGGCGAGGCGGGCGACCCGGACGACCCGGCGGTGGCGGCCCTGCGGCGGGCGCGGGCGCTGCGCGAGGAGGCGCTGGCGTCGGCCCCCGCCCGCACTCCCCGGGAGCACGTCGAATGCCCCTGCTGACGTCCCTTTCCCGCACCCCGCCCCGGGAGGGCCCCGCATGTCGCTGATCTCCACGCTGGCCCGGATGGAGGCCGTCGAGTCGGGCCGGGCGCAGCCGCTCGCCACCGTGCGGCACCGTCGCGTGTCCGAACGACCCCTGGTCCTGGTGCCGTTGACCACCGCCGGTGAGGCGGGCGCCCCGCTGGGCGCGCTCGTCGGCACCGACCCCGAGGAGCCGCGGCTCCTGGTGGTGCCCCAGCCCCGCGACCGGGACCTGCGGTTCGCGTTCCTCGCGGACCTGGCCGAGGAGGTCCTGCCGTACGTCGACGCCTTCACGGACGTCGTCGAGCTGGTCGAGCGCAACGAGACGGACGCCGAGACCGGCAAGAAGGTGCGGGTCGAGGTCGAACTGTGCGCGGACGCGCCGCAGTTGATCGTTCCGAGCCGGGCGGGCGTCGAGTACGTACGGCTGCTCGGGCGGTCGACGCGGTTCCGGCGGACGGCCGAGCAGGACCCGGAGACGCCGTTCCCCGCGCCGCCGCGCGTGCCGCTGCTCGGGCGCTGGCTGACGCACTTCGGGGAGCGGGCGCGGGTGCCCGGCTCGTCGCTGCTGCTCGCGGCGACGGACCTGCTCAACCGGCACTGGGCGACCGGCCAGTCCTCCCTGGAGGACCAGCACCTGGGCGCGCTGCTCGCCTGGATCGACCCGGCGGACGGGGTGCCGGGCCGGGAGGGGGCGCTGCGGGCCGAGGCGGGCCGGGACGAGCGGGGGCAGCTCTTCTGCCCGCCCGCCGGGCCCGCCACGGACCCGGCCTTCGACAACCGGCTGCTCGCGCCCGCGATCGAGCGGTACGACCGGGCCCGGCAGGCGTCCGGCGCGGCCGAGGACGCCGAGGCGGCCGACCGGGCCCTCGGCGAACTGCACGCGGCCGAGCGGGAGGTGCGCCGGCTCGTCGTCTCGCAGCTCAAGCCCACGTGGGACGCGGTGTGGCGGGCGGTCGGCCTGCTGCGGGAGCTGCCGGAGGGGGCCAGGGTCGGGGACCGCTGGACCCGGGACCGCTGGTCCTTCACCGCCCACCGGGACCGGGTCGCGGCCGGCGAGCCGCCGCAGCCGCGCCGGGACGACGCGGTGACGGCGGCGCAGAAGCTCGCGGCCCGCGAGCAGGCGCAGGGCCAGCTGGAGGCGCAGGAGGCCCTGGACGACCCGCTGGTCCTGGCGGGGCGGCGGCTCGCGGGCGAGGCGTTCGCGGCGGAGGTGGTGGAGGTGACGATGGCGTGGACGGAGTCGAAGCGCCCCGCGCCCCGGCCGCTGCTCACGGTCCGCACGGACGACCGGCCGCACCTGGACGCGCGGACGAGGGTGTACCGCTCGCTCGACGGGAAGCCGCAGGCGGCGGAGTTCGTGCGGTACAAGGAGGACGGCTCGCTGGTGCTCCGGGTCCTGGACCGGATGGGCCGGTCGAAGGAACCGGCGGAGGGGTCGGTGCCGGAGAAGGGCGAGCGGATCGCCTGGACGCTCTTCGAGCACGACCAGCGGGGCGGGCCGAAGCTGCCGGACCCGGAGGAGACCCCCTGGACGCACGGCGGCCCGCCCCGGGTGGACGCCGTGGAACTGCCCGACCCCGTGACCCCCGAGGACGTCCTGTGACCGTGCTCGCCCCGATGACCCCCGAGGACGCGTCGTGACCGCGTTCGACCCCGTGACCCCCGAGGACGTGCCGTGACCGTGTTCGACCCCTCCGCCGAGGCCGGGCGCGCGACGGACGCGATCCTGGCGGACACCCTGCACGGCACGTCGCGGGGCGTGGTCGTGAACTCCCCGCCGGGTGCGGGCAAGTCGACGCTCGTCGTGCGGGCCGCCCTCGAACTGGCCGCCGCGGGGCGCCCCCTGATGGTGGTCGCGCAGACGAACGCGCAGGTGGACGACCTGGTGCTGCGGCTCGCCGAGAAGGAGCCGGACCTGGAGGTGGGCCGGCTGCACTCCAGCGACTCCGACCCGTACGACAAGGCGCTCGACGACCTGGAGAACGTACGGAAGTCGGCGAAGGCGGGCGATCTCGCCGGGCTTCCGGTGGTGCTCTCGACGGCCGCCAAGTGGGGGCACGTGAAGAACGTCGAGCCGTGGGCGCACGCGATCGTGGACGAGGCGTACCAGATGCGCTCGGACGCGCTGCTCGCGGTGGCCGGGCTCTTCGAGCGGGCGCTGTTCGTGGGCGACCCGGGGCAACTGGACCCGTTCTCGGTGGTGGGCGCGGAGCAGTGGGCGGGGCTGACGTACGACCCGTCGGCGAGCGCGGTCTCCACCCTGCTCGCGCACAACCCGGAGCTGCCGCAGCACCGGCTTCCGGTGTCGTGGCGGCTGCCCGCGTCGGCGGCGCCGCTGGTGTCGGACGCGTTCTACCCGTACACGCCGTTCCGCAGCGGCACCGGGCACGGGGACCGGAAGCTGTCCTTCGGGGTGCCGTCGGACGGCTCGGGCCCGGACCGGGTCCTGGACGAGGCGGCCGAGTCGGGCTGGGGCCTGCTCGAACTCCCGGCCCGGCACACCCCGCGCACCGACCCGGAGGCGGTGGGCGCGATCGCCCTGGTGGTGCGGCGGCTCCTGGACCGGGGCGGGGCGGCGGTCTCGGAGCGCGCGGAGCACCCCGTGCCCCTGACGCCGGACCGGATCGCGGTCGGCACCGCCCACCGCGACCAGGCGGCGGCGGTCCGGGCGGCGCTCGCGGACCTCGGCGTGTCCGGGGTGACGGTGGACACCGCGAACCGGCTCCAGGGGCGCGAGTACGACGTGACGGTGATCCTCCATCCGCTGTCCGGCCGCCCGGACGCGACCGCCTTCCACCTGGAGACGGGCCGGCTGTGCGTGCTGGCCTCGCGGCACCGGCACGCGTGCGTGGTGGTGTGCCGCGCGGGCGTGGCGGACCTCCTCGACGAGCACCCGTCGACGGAACCGGTCCAGCTCGGCGTGGCGGTCTCGTTCCCCGACGGCTGGGAGGCGAACCACGCGGTCCTCTCCCACCTGGAGGAACACCGGGTGACTTGGTCGCCGTGAGGCCGGGGGCGCGCGGTCCGGGGTTCGCGCTCTTGCGGGGCGCGGGACAATGGATGACGGCCCGGGATTCCGGGCCGTGTGTGTGCCGTGTGTGCAAAGAGCCGTGCCTGTGCGAAGGAGAACGACGATGGCGGAATCCGCGGAGCGGAGCGGGCAGCGGAGGCTTCGGCCGGCGCCGCTGATCTTCGAGCCTGCCGAGGCGTCCGCCGATCCGGAGCACTTCTTCGACCTGGAGTCCCTGGAGGACCCCCGGGAGCTCCTGTCCCGGGCGACGGAGCTGACGCTCGCGTTCCGGGCGGCGACGGACCGGGCGATCGAGTTCCAGGCGATCGCGGCGGCGCAGCTGGCCGATCCGCGCCGGTTCGACCGGCTCACGGTGGCCGACGTCGCCGAGCGGGCCCAGTGGACCGAGGACTACGCCCGCAAGATGATCGAGTTCGGCCGCGGCCTCATCCGGACGGACGGGCGGCCCGCGGAGGACTGAGCCGGTCCGGGGGCCGGGGGCCCGGAGGGGGTACGGGCGTATGGGCGCGTGGGCGTCGTCCTGGAGCGCGGGGGCGCGATACGGGGGCGCGCGTGGCCGGAGGCGTGCGGAGTGACTGAAAAAGCACCCCTGGCATATGCCGAGGGCGCACGATACTCCTCCCCCGCCCCTCCTGTCCGGCTTTCCGGAAACCCTTGGAAACCGCTCCGTCACTCCCGGTACATCTGGACGCATGACGACGTGGCTGCGCGAAGAGACCCCGCACGACGTGTTCCGCTTCCTCCGGGAGGGCGACGAGGGGCGGCACCAGACGGCCCGGGTGACCGCCGACGGGGCCGCCTGGCTGGCCTCGGCCGCCGGCGGGCGGGGGTCCGCGCTCACCCGCTGGGAGGCCCGGCCGGCCTCGCCGGCGGCGCTGCCCTGCGGGACGGTCTTCGACGTCGTCAACGTGGACGCGGTCTTCGGGCGCCGGATGCTGGACAAGCTGTGGACGGAGGGCCCGGGGTCGGGGCCCGTCGCGGTCCACCGGGGCCGGGCCCTGCTGTTCGCCGCGCCCGGCACGGCCCAGCGGCTGCCCGCCCTGCTCGGCTGGGAAGAGTGGGGCGAGGAGGTGCCCCGGCCGCTCTGTTACGGGCTCGGGGACGCGGTGACCGTGCCGCCGCTCGTGCCCTCCGGCTCCGCCGGGCCGCGGTGGCTGGTGGCCCCCGACACCCGCCACCCGTGGCTGCCCGGCCCCGAGGTCGTGCTCTGGGCCTGTGTGCGGGCCGTCCGGGCGGCTTCCGCCGCCGACGTGCGGGTATCGATTTTTCCTCCCGCCGATCCGGGTGCTAATGTCTACGACGTCAGCAGGCGCCGCTAGCTCAGTTGGTTAGAGCAGCTGACTCTTAATCAGCGGGTCCGGGGTTCGAGTCCCTGGCGGCGCACCGACGGAAGAAGCCCCTCGCGCGAGCGGGGGGCTTCTTCGTGTGCCCGGAGTCTCTTCGTGTGCCGAGGACGGCGGCTCAGTCCCCTCCCGTCGGGGTCACCCTGACCGTCCAGACGTCCGACCCCGACCGGTCCATGACCTCGACCCGGACGCCGGTCCCGGGCACGGTGAAGGTCTCGCCCTCCTCCAGCGGCGCGTCCGCCAGCGGCGGGTAGACCGAGCGCTCCCAGCAGGCCTCGGTGCGCGGGTGGGCGTCCACGACCTCGACCGGGCCGTCCCCGGAGGCCGTACCGCCGCGCACCCGGTAGACGAGCACGCCCTCCGTGCAGGTCTCGGCGTTGTTCCCGGCGTCGCTCCTGGCCTCGATCGCGAGCACGGTGTCGGGGCCGGTGCGGACGACCGCGAGGCGGGTGCCGAGCGTGCCGCCGTGCCCGGTCGGGGCGTCGGTCGGCTCCAGGGCGACCACCCGGGACGCCGGGCCCTGGACGCAGGCCACCTGCGCGCGGGAGAGCCAGCCGAGCTTCCACTTGTGCCAGGCGAAGAGGTCCGGGGAGAGACCGAACTGGCTCCCCATGACGTCCCAGTCACCCACGTGGGTGTCCCAGTCGCCCTTGCCGTCCTCCGGGCGGTGGTAGAGGTCCGGCAGGTCGAAGACGTGGCCGGTCTCGTGGGCCAGGACATTGCGGTCCGGCGGGTGCCGCTCGAAGACCGTGACGACCCGCGCGATCTCGGTGCCGTCGACCTCCAGCGGGCGGTCCAGGTTGACGACCTTGGTCGCGTCGGAGTCCACGCCCGGCGCGTCCGGGTCCGCGACCAGGTAGACGACGTCGTACCGGGAGAAGTCGACGTCCGCGTCGGCGGCGGCGACCGCGTCGCGGAGGTACTCGGCCCGCTTCCCGGCGTCCCAGTCCCGCCGTATGGCGTACGCGCTCGATTCGCGCGGCATCGGGGTCCAGGTCGTGCGGGCGTGCGGGGTCAGGGTGAAGCGCCCGTAGGAGGCGCGCTCGAAGAACTCGCCGGTGCCGGGGAAGTGGTCGGCGGCGAGCTCGGCCGGCGAGACGAGCGGCTCGGAGTCCGGGAAGGACAGGAAGATCATGACCGCGTCGAGGTCCCGGTCCGGGCGCGGGTACGCGCCGTTCCAGGTGTCGAGCCCGAGCGAGTGGTGGGCCTGGGTGCGGGGCAGGGCGCAGGGGTTCGCGGCGGGCACGCCGACGGCGGGTCCCGCGACGAGCCCGGTGGCGGCCAGGGCGGCGAGGGAGGTGAAGGCGGCCGCGCCGGCGCGCAGCCGCGGGCGCCGCTCCCCTCCCCCGGGTGGCTGCTGACCCCTCACATCGACCTCCGGATCACGAAAGCGGGACACCCCACCCACCTTGTGATGATTTGCTGACCTTCGCACGTTTCGACTGCCCCGGTCGGGTGAGTGCACGACGCCACGTCGACGCGACACGAAGAGAAATTCGTTCACGGAAAGTCACCAACGATCACCCCTCCATCGACCCTTGTCAGAGCCGGGCAGAAACGATCTGGCGGGGTGCTCCGGTGGGGATCCTCACAGCGCCGGACGGCCCCGGGGGCACCCCGGAGCTGGAACGGCCGACCGGCCTGGCCCTATGATCGGCTCACTCTTCCTCGGCCGACCGTCCCGTCCCCGTGCGACCGGCCCGACCGCACTACGGGAGCGAGCGGTGAGCGGAACCCCCGAAGGACCGGCGCACCCGGAGCCGGCGGAGACACGGACGGCCGAGCCCGCCCTCACGGAGCGTCACGACGGGCGCCGGGAGGCCGAACTCCGCGACTACCGCGCCGCCTTCCGGGTCGCCCGGCTCGCCATGGCCCTCGTCGACCCGGACGGCGTGGTCGTCGCGGCCAACGACTCCCTCGGCGACCTCCTCGGCACCGGGGCCGGGGCGCTCCGCGAACAGGCCGCCGCCGACCTCGTCGACCTCGCCTCCGACGGGCGCACCCGGCAGGCGTACCGGGAGGTGCTCGGCGGACGCCGCTCCGGCTTCCGCTGCACCCGCCGCCTCAAGCACCCCGACGGGCGCTCGCTGTGGGCCGAGGTCACCGTCGCGCCCGTGCCCGGCAGCCCACGGGTCCTGCTGTCGGTCGCGGACATCAGCGACCGGCGCGAGCTCCAGGCGCGCCTGCGCCACCTCCAGATGCACGACCCGGTGACCCGGCTGCCCAACCGCACGCTCTTCTTCGAGCGCCTCTCGACCGCCCTGGACGCCGGCCGGCAGGAGCCCGGGGCGCCGTACGCGTCACCCGAACCGCACGAGTCGCATGAGTCACACGAGTCGTACGAGTCCTACGGGCATGGCAGAACAGGGCGGATCGGCCTCTGCTACCTCGACCTCGACGGCTTCAAGGCGGTCAACGACACCCTCGGCCACCGGGTCGGGGACCGGCTCCTGGCCGCCGTCGCCGGGCGGTTGACCGAGTGCGCGGACAGCGACGGCCACACCCGCGGCGGCGGCCACCTCGTGGCGCGGCTCGGCGGGGACGAGTTCGCCATCCTGGTCGAGGACTCCACCGGCACCGAGCAGGTGGCCGACCTGGCGCGCTCGGTGCTCGACGCGCTCCAGGAGCCCTTCGACCTGGCCGGGCAGCGACTGTCGGTCTCCGCCTCCATCGGCGTGGTCGAGCGCTCCGGGCGGGGGACGACGGCGACGGCCCTGATGCAGGCCGCCGACACCACGCTGTACTGGGCGAAGGCGGACGGCAAGGCCCGCTGGACCCTCTTCGACCCCGAGCGCAACGCCCACCGGATGACCCGGCAGGCGCTCTCCTCCACCCTGCGGCCGGCCGTGGAGGGCGGGGAGTTCGCCCTGGAGTACCAGCCGCTCGTGGACCTGGCCGACGGGGCCGTGCGCGGGGTGGAGGCGCTGGTGCGCTGGCACCACCCGCAGTTCGGCCCGCTCGCGCCGAATCGGTTCATCGGGATCGCCGAGGAGGACGGCTCCATCGTGGAGCTGGGCCGCTGGATCCTGCGCACCGCCTGCCACCAGGCCCGGCAGTGGCAGAAGGACCACCCGCGCGAGCGCCCGCTCTTCGTGAGCGTCAACGTGGCGGTCCGGCAGGTCTGGGACTCCGACCTGGTCGCGGACGTGGCCGGGATCCTGGCGGAGACCGGGCTCGCCCCGCACCTGCTCCAGCTGGAGCTGACCGAGTCCGCCGTGATGGGCTCGGCCGGCCGGCCGCTCCAGGCGCTCCAGGCGCTGAGCGACATGGGGGTGCGGATCGCGATCGACGACTTCGGCACCGGTTACTCGAACCTCGCCTACCTGAGCCGGCTCCCGGTCTCCGTGCTCAAGCTGGACGGCTCCTTCGTGCGCGGCTTCCAGGACGAGGAGCACGCCAACCCGGCCGACGAGCTGATCGTCGAGGCGCTCGTCCAGCTCGCGCACCGGCTCGGGCTCACGGTCACCGCCGAGTGCGTCGAGACCGCCGGGCAGGCCGGGCGGCTGCGGCGGATCGGCTGCGACACGGGGCAGGGCTGGCTGTACTCGCGGGCGGTGGCCCCGGAGCGGATCGCGGAGCTGATCGGCGCGGAGCCGCTGTCGGTCTGAGCGGCGCGGAACCGCTGTCGGTCCGAGCGGCGCGGCCCGGGCCCGTACGACCGCGCATGGAACTGCCCCCGGCCGGAGGGACATTCCGGGCGGGGGCAGCGGTCATGAGGGGTTCAGCGGGGGCCGGTCGCTCAGCAGGCGCCGAGGTCCTGCCAGACGCCCCACTCACCCGTGGTGCCGGGGGTCTCGTTCTGGGTCCACCACTTGGCCTTGTACTTGCGGCCGTTGTGGGAGACCTGGTTGCCCGCGTTGTAGACCGTGCCGGCCACGTAGGCCGGGACCGAGCCGCAGCCGGTGGTCGGCGGCGTCGTCGGAGGAGTCGTCGGGGGCGTGGTGGGCGGGGTGGTCGGCGGCGTCGTGGGAGGCGTCGTCGGCGGGGTGGTGGGCGGGGTGGTGGTGGAGCCGAGCGCGGTGTTGATCTGCTTCAGCAGAGTCGCGTTCTCGTCCAGGCCGAGCAGGGAGTACATCATCGCGCCGGCCAGGCCGCGCTGCTTGCCGTAGTCCACGCGGGCCTGGATGGACTTCTGGTTGAGGCCGGTGAAGAACTCGCCGTCCTTGTAGAAGTACGAGGACTTCGACTGGTCGTCCCAGAAGGTGGTCGACGGGTTGTCGACGATGCCGCCGAGCTCCTTGTAGTGCGCGATGCCGGCCTGCTGGCTGAGCGGGCGGACGTTGGAGCCGCCGGTGGCGGTCTGCGCGAGGCCGTTGGTGGTCCCGGCCGGGACGCCCTTCCAGCCGCGGTAGTAGAACTCGTAGCCCAGGGTCAGCTTGTTGGCGGGGAAGCCGCCCGTGATGCCGTAGGTCGGGTTGCCGTCGATCCAGGAGTCGATGGCGGAGTCGATCGTGTACTTCTCGGTGCCCGGCGCGATCGGGTCGGTCGGGTCGTTCGGGGAGGGGTACAGCGGGGACTGGTGGTACGTCGGCCCGTCGCCGTCCCAGGCGCCGTGCATGTCGTACGTCATGATATTCGCGTAGTCGAGGTACGCGCCGATCTTGTCCGTCTCGATGTACTTGATCTTGTCCTGGCCGGCCGGGAGGGCCGCGGTCAGGAGGTACTTCTTGCCGCCGTTGGCCGCGCCGTACTCGTCGAGCTGCTTGCGGAACTCGGCGAGCAGGAGGGTGAAGTTCTGCTTGTCCTCGGGGCCGTAGTGGTTGCCCAGGTGGCCGCCGGAGGAGCCCGGGTACTCCCAGTCGATGTCGATGCCGTCGAAGATGCCGGCCGCCGTGCCCGGACCGCCGTAGCCGCCCTCGACCGGCAGGTTGCCCTTGAGGTACTGGTCGATGCAGGAGGAGACGAGCTTCTTGCGGCTCGCGTCCGTCTTCGCCGCGTCGTGGAAGTACTTGGAGTAGGTCCAGCCGCCGAGCGAGATGTTGATCTTCAGGTGGGGGTACTTCGCCTTCAGCTCCTTGAACTGGTTGAAGACGCCCACGATCGGCTGGTCCCACTTGTCGGCGACGCCGTCGACGCTGTCCGCCGCGCTGAAGGACTTCTGGTAGTCGGCGTACGAATCGCCCGCACCGTCACCCGCGTTGGGGTTGTTGTCGTCGCCCGCGGCCTTGTTGGCCTCGAAACAGGTGAGGTTGGTGGGGTGGATGTTGCCGAACGAGTAGTTCAGGACGTCCAGCTGGCCCGCGATGCCCCGGGTGTCGAGGTGCTTGGGGTAGAACGCGTTGCCGTACACGCTCCACTGGTCGTAGTACGCGATGCGCACGTTGCCCGCAGAGGCAGTGGTCGACGAGGGGGCCGCCTGGGCGGAGCCGAGTCCGGCGGTCGCGGCGAGCGCGCCGGCGGCGAGGGCCGAGCTCAGGAGCGCGGCGATCAATGACTTACGGGGGTGCACGTGCGGCCTCCGGATGGGGGGTACTGGGTGGTGCCGTACAAGAGCTGGAGCAGTGATAACCGCCGCGTGAACGGCGAGTCAATGGTCTGAACCAGATTGAGGACTAGACCAATTGACGGAAGAAAGCCCTTGTCAGAGGCGTGCAGCACAAAAAGGAACCGCTCGCCACCATCGGTGACGAGCGGTTTAAGGTTCACTTAGGGAAGGCGCGGGGGGCGTGTGACGCCGAACCAGCGGACCTCGGAAATCCGGGTTTTACCCGGCGGTCTCCGACCCGGAACGCAAGCGCGGGCTACCCGGCGAGCTCCGGCAGGTCGTACGCGTCGGCGATGAGTGCGTAGCTCCGCAGCCGCGCCTCCCCGCCGTGCGCGTTGGCCGTGATCATCAGCTCGTCGGCGCCCGTCCGCTTGCGCAGGTCGTCCAGGCCCGTGCGGACCTCGTCCGGGGTGCCGTACACGACGTTCGCGAGCCAACCGTCCACGAACTCCCGCTCGGCGGGGCTGAAGGGGTACGCCTCCGCCTCCTCCGGCGTCGGCACCAGACCGGGCCGGCCGGTGCGCAGCCGCAGCATCGCGAGCGCCCCGGAGAGGACCTGGCGGCGGGCCTGCGCCGCCTCGTCGGCGGCGAGCGCCGAGACGCCGATCAGCGCGTACGGGGCGTCCAGCACCGCCGAGGGGCGGAAGGAGTCCCGGTAGAGGTCGAGCGCCGGGATCGTGTTCCGGGCCGAGAAGTGGTGGGCGAAGGCGAAGGGCAGTCCGAGCACGCCGGCGAGCCGGGCGCTGAAGCCGGAGGAGCCGAGCAGCCAGATCGGCGGACGCCCCTTCGGCCCCTGCACCGGACCGGGCACGGCGTGGATCCGGGCGTACGGGTGCCCGTCCGGGAAGTCGTCGTCCAGGAACCGGGTCAGCTCCGCGAGCTGCTCGGGGAAGTCGTCGGCGCCCTCGTTCAGCCGGTCGGTGCGGCGCAGGGCGGCGGCCGTCGCGCCGTCGGTGCCGGGGGCGCGCCCGAGGCCGAGGTCGACCCGGCCCGGGGCGAGGGCTTCCAGGATGCCGAACTGCTCGGCGACGACGAGCGGGGCGTGGTTGGGCAGCATGACGCCGCCCGAGCCGAGCCGGATGCGCCGGGTGTGGGCGGCGAGGTGGGCGAGGATGACCGCCGGGGAGGAGGAGGCGACCCCGGGCATGGAGTGGTGCTCGGCCACCCAGTGCCGGTGGAAGCCGCGCCGCTCGGCAAGCCGGGACAGCTCGACGCTGGTGGCGAGGGCCTGGGACGCGGTCCGCCCGCTGCCGACGGTCACCAGGTCCAGTACGGACAGCGGTACGGGCGCGGTGCCCCGCGCCTCTCCTCGAATGGTGTCGGTCACCGTCGGGATCCTCCTCGGCACACGTGCGGATACATGCGGGGAAGAACAGGAGGCGGTCTCCGTTTATTCCGTACGCTCCTTCGCGCGTCCTCGCGCACCCCTTCGCACGCCCCCCGCGCGGCCCTCCCCGCACCCGTCGCGCACTCTTCCACGCGCCCCTTCGCGCGCCCCTCGCGTACTCCGTCACGCGCCCCCTCGGCGCGCCGACGGGTTCCCGCCACCGGGTTCCCGTGCGTTATCGGCCACCGGAGGGGGGTCTTCCGGGTCCGCTTCCCCGCAGAAAATCCTCCGCTCCCGCATGCCCGAACGCACGCGCGAACACAAGGCCGCACGTCCCTGACCTGAGGCTCTGCGGAGCACGCGTGACAGTGGCATATGCCAGAGTGGTGCGTCCCAGATGGGGGCCCGGATCCTCCGCATCATTCTCGCCAACAGCAGCCCCGTGGACGGTCCTTGGCGGTTATCGTGGTACGAAAGCTTGCGGTCACAACCTGGTAGGGGGAAACCGTGGCGCTGAAGCCCGAGCCCACCGCGCCGTTCCACTCGGTGCAGTACGCCCTGCGCGTCCTGGAGACGATCTCACGGCACGGCGGCGGAGTGACGGACGTCCAGATCGCCCGCGAGACCGGTCTCCCCGTCGCCCACCTCTCCTCGCTGCTCCTGATGCTCCGCCGCGAGGGGTACGTCGAGCAGGTCGCCGACGGCGCCTACGTGGTCGGGGACTCCCTGGTCCTCCTGGGCTCCGGCATGACCCGCCGCGAGGCCCTGGAGGCCAAGCTCCAGGAGACCCTGACCGAGCTGCGCGACTCCGTCGGCGCGGCCGTCTACATCAGCCGGTACATCGACGGCGAGGTCAAGATCACCCAGTTCGCCGACGGCCCGCGCACGCCCAAGGTCAACGAGTGGGTGGACTTCCGCTCGGCGGCCCACGCCAGCGCCGTCGGCAAGTGCCTGCTCACCCAGCTCGACCAGAACGGGCGGCGGGACCACCTCTCCCGCCACAAGATCGCCCGGCTGACCTCCCGGACCATCACCAGCGAGCGGATCCTCTTCTCCAAGCTCGACAGCCAGCCGGCCACCGTCCCCGTGCTCGACCTCCAGGAGTACGCGGTGGGCACGGTCTGCGCCGCCGTGCCGCTGACGGCGGGCGCGTCCGTGGGCTGCCTGGCGCTCTCCCTGCCGATCGAGCACGCCCACCGGCTGCGCGCGGCGGCCGACACGCTCAACCGCAGGGCCGCTCCGGTGGTGCTCTCGCTGGCCATCTGACCACCGCTCCCGGGGCCGCCGGCACGACCGCCGGACCGGTGGTCACGAGCACCTCGCGGGACCGGGTAGTATTTTCTCTGTCAGCAGGCGCCGCTAGCTCAGTTGGTTAGAGCAGCTGACTCTTAATCAGCGGGTCCGGGGTTCGAGTCCCTGGCGGCGCACCGACGGAAGAAGCCCCTCGCGGAAGCGGGGGGCTTCTTCGTCGTGCTCGCGCGGACCGGACCACGTCCGCCCGGGCGTCAGAACCGCGTCAGAACTTCACGTCCGAGCAGGCGTAGAAGGCGTTCGCGGTGTCCGCGACCGTCCACACCGCCAGGATGAGGTGGCGGCCGGTCTTGCCCGCCGGGAGGTTCCCGGAGTGCGAGAGGGTCGCCGGCGGCTGCTGGTTGTTGTAGGGGACGGTGAGGAACGGCTGGGGGTCGAGGGCCGCCCGGGTGAGCGGCTGGCTCGGGTTCCACCCGTTCTTGGTGATGTAGTACTTGAAGTCGGTGGTGCGGTGGCGGGCCGTGAACTGCCAGCGGAAGCTGTAGCTCTGCCCCGCCGTGACGCTCGTCGCCGGCCAGGTGCCGCCCCGGGGGTCGTCGAGCTGGGCGAACGGGCCGTTGCCGCCGGCGCAGATCTTGCCGTCGGCGGGTCCGGCGGCCGGGAAGCCCTTGGGCCCCTCGACCGACTGCGGCTCCCACTGGATGTTGCCGCAGTTGGTCACGGTGCCGTTGGCACAGAGCTTCTGGCGGCTGATCGGCGAGTCGGTGTAGCCGTGGCTGCCGGCGCTGCCGGTGCCGAGGAGGGTGACGCCGGCGACGCCGAGCGCCACCACCGTCGCGCCTATCGATTTCTTGCGCATGCTGTCGCTCCAGGAAGAACGTGGGGGAGTTCCGTCGGGCCGTGCTGCACGCGTGCGGGTGGTGCGGGTCATGCGGGTGGTGCGGTTGTTTCCTTGTTCTTTGCCGTACGGCGGTGACGCGTTTTGGTCTGGACCAAGTACCAAGGTATGGACCGAACTTGGCCCTGTCCATCCCTTCAGGCGCCCTCGACGGAAGACGCCCTTCCCGTGTAGAACGCCACCGTCAGGTCCTTGACCAGCGTCTTGCGGTCGTAGTCGTCCAGCTCCACCAGACCACGACTGGTCAGCCGGTGGACCACGTCGTCCACCGCGTCCACGACCGACGTCAGGACGCTTTCCCGGTGCTTCGCGTCGAGCGCCGCGATCCGGCTGCGCCGCATCGCCGTCGCGACCTCGGGGGCGTACTCGATCCGCGTCGGCTGCGCCGAGAAGACGTCCAGGCCGACCGGCGCGCACTCCGCCGACAGCATCCGCGTCAGGGCCTCGCCGACCGCCTCCGCGTCCCGGAGCGTCGGGGCGTCCTCGTGGAACGCGTCCGCCGGGAGCTGCGAGAGCACCCGGGCCATCGCCGCCTCCACCTGCTCCCGCAGGTACTCCTCGTGGCCGTCGACCCCGAGCGACGCCCGGACCGTGTCCCGCACCCGCCAGACCACCAGGACGACCACGTCGAGCGCCGTGCCCTTCGCGTCCACGGCCGGCAGCGGCTCGCTGCGCCAGTGCCGGAGCCGTACGTCCACCCGGCGGCGCAGCAGCAGCGGGCTGACCCAGATCAGGCCGGTGCGGCGGACCGTGCCGCGGTAGTCCCCGAACAGCGTCAGGACCCAGGCGTGGCCGACCCGGCCGCGGCCGAGGCCGCCGAGGGCGAAGAGGACGGCCACGATCCCGAGGGCGAGCACGGCCCACTGGCCGAGGTGGACGCCGTGGTACGGGCGGACCGGCAGCCGCAGCATCCGCGCCGCCTCGTCGGGCACCGCGCCCGTCCACCACACGACCACCGCGCACCAGGCGATGGCCAGGGCCCCGGCGACCACTCCGACCCAGCCGGGCAGCACCGCGCCGGGACGCTCGACGAGCGCGGGGTCGGCGGTGGGGGCCGGGCGGGCGGAGGGCGGCGGGGCCGCGTGCCTGGCCCTGCTCTTCGCCACCGCACGGGGACGGGGCTCGGGCGCCCGCTCGGTACGGCCCGGGGCCGGGGTCTTCGACGGGCCCGGGACGCCGGACCCGCGGGTCTTCGCCGGGGCGGTGGGCGGGGCCATGGCGACGGTGTCGGGTCCCCCGTCGTCGTCCTTCGCGCCGGGGGCGGCGGTCTCCGGCTCGTCCCGGAAGAGCAGGTGCACGGGGATGGAGCCGGTGGTCTCGGTGCCGATCACGTTCTTCCGCCGCGCCACCCGCACCACGCCGGCGACGGGCAGGGCGACGACGGCGACGCGGGCGCCCTTGATCCGCCCGAAGTCGGGAGCGGGGGGCCCTGCGGGGGGCGGGGGGGCGGGGCGGTCGCCCGGTGGGGCGGGGGCCGGTGCCGGGGCTGGTGCCTTTGCTGTCGCCGGTGTCTTTGCCGGTGCTGTCGCCGGGGCCTTTGCCGGTGCCGTTGCTGTTGCTGTTGCTGTTGCTGTTGCTGTTGCTGTGGTCGGCGTCGGTGCCGGGCCGGTCTTCGCGGGGGTGGTGGGCTCCTTCGGCGCGGCGGGGGCCGGAGCCTTGCCCGCTTTCAGCAGGGAGACGGGGGGCTTCTCCCGCGCGACCGGGGCCACCGGCTCGGAAGCGGGGCCGGCCACCGCCGTGTCCGGCTTCTCCCCGGACGCGGAAGCGCCCGGCTCCCGGGTCGCCGGAGCGCCGGCCGTCGGGCGCGACGGGAGGCCGGTCACCGGGACCGCCGGAACGACGACCGTCCGGGTCACCGGGACAGCACCGCCCGCCGGAGCCGGAGGGGCGCTCGTCGCCAGGGCGCTGGGCGTCGAGGCCGCCGGGGTCTCCGGCACCGGGAGCGAAGAGATACTCGGCGCCGGGGCGCCGGGTGCCGGGGCCGCCGGAGCGCCGCCCGGCGAGGTGCCGGGTGCCGGGGCCGCCGGAGCATCCGCCGCCCGGTCCGCCGGACCACCGGCCACCGGATCCGCCGGCGCGTCCGCCGCCGGGCTCGCCGAAGCACCGTCCGCCAAGGCCGTCCGGGAGCCCGCCATCGCCGTGCCGGTCGCCCGGTCCGGCGCGGCGCCGGTCACCGGGGCCACCGGAGCGTCCGGCGCCGCGCCGGACGGGCCGCCCGTGACCGGAGTCGTCGGGTCGTCCGTGACCGGAGCGGACGGGCCACCCGCCACCGGAGCAGACGAACCGCCCGTGACCGGAGCCGGCGGGTCACCCGCCACCGGAGCAGACGGGCCGCCCGGCGCCGGAGCGGACGGGTCACCCGCCACCGGAGCAGACGGGCCGCCCGGCGCCGGAGCGGACGGGTCACCCGCCACCGGAGCAGACGGGCCGCCCGGCGCCGGAGCCGGTCGGTCGTCCGCGGCCGGCCCCTCCGGCGATCGGACCGCCGACCCGTCCCCCGCCAGAACTGACGGGGCGTCCGGTGCCGGAGCGGACGGGCTGTCCGGGGCCGGGGCCGGGCGGCCCTCCGGCGTCCGGGGTGGGGACGTGCGGGGAAGGGTGCCGTCCGTCAGGCGTCTCGC
The DNA here is from genome assembly GCF_044749825.1 of Streptomyces sp. NPDC088915. Taxonomy (NCBI): domain Bacteria; kingdom Bacillati; phylum Actinomycetota; class Actinomycetes; order Kitasatosporales; family Streptomycetaceae; genus Streptomyces; species Streptomyces sp. NPDC088915. The sequence continues at coordinate 167,846 of NZ_JBIVIR010000002.1, read as the reverse complement.
CGTGCGGGCCGCGTCGCGCGAGGCCGCCGCGCCGGAGTCCGCGGGGGTCGGGGTCGGTGCCGTCATTCGGGATCCACCTCATGCTCTCGGGGTCATCGGAACAAGCGCCGCCAGGTCTCCGGGCCCGGGTAGCCGTCGGCCGCTCCGCCGCGCCAGCCCTGTGCCCGCTGGAACGCCTCGACGTTGCGGCGGTCCGCCTCCGTCCAGCGCGGACCGGGTCCCGACAGGTAGTGCTTGCCGAAGCCCCGCTTCACCAGTTGTTCGCCCAGCTTCTCCACATATGCGTTGGATTGGCCCGGACGGAAGGAGCCACGCCCGGGAAAGGTCGTCGCATGCGCGCTCGACCCGCCCGAACCACTCGAACCGCCGATGCTCCGGCCCTTGCCGGTCACGAGCAGCTCCCACGTGTCGGGCCCGGGGATGCCGTCCGCCTCCCTGCCCCGCCACCCCTGCGCCTCCTGGAACGCGCGGGTCGCCCGCCGGTCCGCCTCGGTCCACTTCGGGCCGGGCCCCACGGCGTAGAACTTCTTGCCGCCGCGCGCGACGAGGAACTGTCCGAGCTGGGTGACGTACGCGTTGTTCTTGCCCGGCCCGAACTTCGCCGCGCCGGGGAACGGCGGCACCTGGGCCGTCTCCCCGCCCCCGGCACCGGTGCCGTCGCCGCTCACCACGCCCTTGTAGCGGTAGGCCACGTACCGGTCGGAGTTCTCCCAGTACGCCATCGGCGTGGCCTTCTTCCGCGTGTGCGGCTTGGTCTGCTCGTACGCGGTGTAGGAGGTGTGCGTGTGGTCGGTCCAGCCGCCGAAGATCGTGACGTGCGAGCCGCGCGTCGGGTCGGCCGGGTTGTGGAAGAGCAGGATGTCGCCGGGCTGGAGGTCGGCGCGGGCGATCTTCTCGCCGAAGCGGTCGAGGCTGCCGGTCCACTCGTTGGCGCGCAGGTTCCAGGCCATGGAGATGTAGCCGGAGCAGTCCTGGCGGTAGCCGTCCGTCCAGTACTTCTCCATGGAGTACGGGACCCGCGCGTCGACCCACAGCTTGGCGCGGTTGATGATCTCGGCGCGGGTCGTCGGCCGCAGGGTGTCGGTCGCGACCTGGCCGGTGGTCGGGGTGGCGGCCGGTACGGGCTGGGGCTCGGGGCCCGGCGCGCCGTGCAGCGGCCCCCGCCCGCCCTGCGGCGTGTCGGAGTCCACGGCGGAGGCGGAGGCGGGGTCGGGGTCCGCCGCCCCGCCCGCCGGTGCCGGGACCCGCGTGTCGCCCGGCGCGCCCGGCGCGTCCGTCGCGCGGGAGAGGGCGGTCGCCGCGCCGGCCCCGCCGCCGCCCAGGACCACGCCCGCCGCCGTCACCAGGACCAGGGCGCGGCGGGCGCCGTGGGCCGCCGGGTGGCCGCCCGCCCGGACCGGCAGGCCGAGGGCGAGGTCGCGCCGCTGCCGGGCGCAGCCCGGGCAGGCGCAGTCGGCCGCTGGCTCGAACTCTTCGAAGACCGGCACGCTCATGCGATTCCCCTCCACACTCGTGAAAGATCTTTTCGACCGTCGTTTGAGGCGTCAGTGTGGTAACTGTCCGGATAAATCACATGTTGACGGATCAAAGGACCGATACGACCATCCGACAGGCCGGAGGCGACGGTTATTGGTCAGGAGCACGCCTTCGCGTCGGGTAGAGTTCTCTCTGTCAGCAGGCGCCGCTAGCTCAGTTGGTTAGAGCAGCTGACTCTTAATCAGCGGGTCCGGGGTTCGAGTCCCTGGCGGCGCACGCACAGTCGAGGCCCCCTCACCGATGGTGAGGGGGCCTCGATCGTTGTCGGGCGGGAGCGGGCCTCTCAGCCTCCCGTGCCTCCCGCGCCTCCCGTCAGGTACGCCGACACCACCACGTTCGCCGTGTAGGCGTTCGCCTCGCGGTCGAAGGTGCCGCCGCAGGTGATCAGGCGGAGTTCGGCGCGGCCGGGCTCCCGGGGGCCGTAGGCCCGGGTGGCGTCGAAGCCCTCGCGGGGGAAGACCCGCACGTCGTCGACGGTGAACTCGGCGACCGAGCCGTCCGTCCGGGTGACGAGGACCTTCGCGCCGGGCCGGGCCGCGCTCAGGCCGTAGAAGACGGCCGGACGGGTCTCGGTGTCGACGTGGCCGACGAAGAGGGCCGCCCCGGCCGCGCCCGGCTGGGTGCCGGAGCCGAACCAGCCCACCGTGTCCGGCGTCTCGAAGGGCGGCGGGTCGATGGCGCCCGTGCCGTCCAGGCCGCGCGCCACGACGGGCGCGTCGACGCCGAGGGAGGGGACCTCGATCCGCCGGGGCGCGGCGGGCGCGAGCGGGGCGCGGGCCGGGGGCAGCTCCGCGCCCGGCGGGCGGCCGACGGCGGCGATGTCGCCGGTGACCGGCCCCGGGCCGCCCGGGGAGCCCCCGATCCCCCCGCCGCCCCAGAGCCAGAGCCCGAGGAACAGCAGCGACCAGGCCGCGCCGGTGAGCAGTCGCCCGGCGCCCGCCGGGCGGGTGCCGGACGACACTGTCACTCCGCGCCCGTGCGCGTACCCCTGCCGGAGGGGTCTTCGGTGCGGCGGCGGGAACTGCGGACGGCGACCGCCACGGCGGCGACGGCGGCCATGCCGAGGCCGAGCACGGTGTACGGGGTGCCGAGGCCGTTCTCGCCGGCCGTCTGGGCGACGCCGGGGGCGGCGGGCGCGGCGAAGACGGCGGCGCCGCCCCCGCCCGCGCGGACCGGGGCGATCGGGGTGGGGTGGTGGGCCGGCTCGTGGGTGGGCCGGTGGGTCGGCTCGCGGCGCTCGACCCGTACGGTGCCGGCGTCGCGGTGCTCGTGGCCGTCGCACGTGACGCTCACCGGGTACGTACCGCCGTCGAGCCCGGACCTGAGGACGGCGTCGCCGTACATCGGGTACTTTCCGCCGTCCCGGCCGGTCAGCTCCGCGTCGGCGGTGAACGCCCGGGACTTCGCGGCACCGGTCGTGCCCTTGCAGCCCTCGACCCGGACGTCCACGTCGCCGCCGGGCGAGGCGGTGGACGGGGTGACGGTGACCTTCACCCCGTCGTGGGCGTGCGCGGCCCCGGCCGCGGGAGCCAGGACGAACACGAGAGCCGCTCCCGCGGCACGGAGAGCAATGGGACCTGAACGCATCGTGACCTCCTGCTAGGAGGATCACCCGTTCCGGTGGCTTTCGCATCCGGAGACGGCCGTCCGGGCCGCTCCGGTCCCCTCCGCGCCTCAGACGCGGTCGACGATGTCCGCGATCGAGTCGACGATCCGGGACGGGCGGAACGGGTAGCGGTCCACCTCGGCCCGGGTCGTCAGACCGGTCAGGACGAGGAAGGTCTGCATGCCCGCCTCCAGGCCGGCCAGGATGTCGGTGTCCATCCGGTCGCCGATCATGGCGCTGGACTCGGAGTGGGCGCCGATCGCGTTGAGCCCGGTGCGCATCATCAGCGGGTTCGGCTTGCCCGCGAAGTACGGCTCCTTGCCGGTGGCCTTGGTGATGAGCGCGGCGACCGAGCCGGTGGCGGGCAGCGGGCCCTCCAGGGAGGGGCCGGTCTCGTCGGGGTTGGTGCAGATGAAGCGGGCGCCGGCGTTGATGAGCCGGACGGCCTTGGTCATCGCCTCGAAGGAGTACGTACGGGTCTCGCCGAGCACCACGTAGTCCGGGTCGTGGTCGGTGAGGACGTAGCCGATGTCGTGCAGCGCGGTGGTGAGGCCGGCCTCGCCGATGACGTACGCGGTGCCGCCGGGGCGCTGGTCGTCGAGGAACTTGGCGGTGGCGAGGGCGGAGGTCCAGATGTTCTCGACGGGGACTTCGAGGCCCATCCGGGCGAGGCGGGCGTGCAGGTCGCGGGCGGTGTAGATCGAGTTGTTGGTGAGGACCAGGAAGGGCTTCCCGGTCTCCCGCAGCTTCTTGATGAACGCGTCGGCGCCGGGGATCGGCACGCCCTCGTGGATGAGGACGCCGTCCATGTCGGTGAGCCAGGATTCGATCGGCTTGCGCTCTGCCATGGGTGCGGGACTCCTGCCGTGCATGTCGTGCGGGGTGCTGGGGGCGCCGCGACTGCGCTGTGGCGACGCCCCCAGCGTAATCAGGAAGCAGTGATCTTGACCCCGTCGATCGTCCAGTACCAGTTGTTGGAGCCGGTGTAGCGGAAGCGGAAGCTCACGGTGGAGGCGCCGGAGGGGACCGGGACCGTGAGGGACTGGGCCTGAGAGAGGACGTCGGCGGTGTAGCTCTTGACGACGGTCGGGGCGCCGCCGTTGAAGCTCGCCAGGACCTGGGCGGTCTGGGAGCCCTCCTGGCGGTAGAGGGTGGTGAAGCCGAGGGTGACCGAGGACGCGCCCGAGACGTTGTGCGCGGGCGTGACCAGGGTGGAGTCGTACGTCCCCGAGAAGGTCTTGTCGGCCCACTCGTCGGAGTCGGCGACGGCGAAGACGCCCCGGGACCGCACGTTCAGCTCGCGGGACTGGTCGCGCTGGGAGCGGGACCAGAACTCGTCGGTGGCGAAGGACCAGCCGCGCCACTCGGTCACGCCGCCGGTGCCCATCGCGTTGTTGATGACGGACCAGCCGCCGGGCGCGGTGTGGGTGAAGCCGAGGACCCCGGCGGGGATGCCGGTCTCGTCGACGCGGCCGGTCAGCGACCCGTACAGGGTGTCGAAGGGGTCGGTGGAGCGCTCCTGGACCGGCTTGCCGTCCAGGCCCCAGGACGGGTCGGGGGCGATGCCGAGCTGGCGGAAGACGGTGGCGGCGACGTCGACGAGCCGGGTGTCGATCGGGCGGGCGCCGGCGGCGATGCCGGGACCCTGGGCGAGGACGAAGGTGCGCCGCTCCTCGATGCTGGAGCCGCCGTGGCCGCCGGCGTTGGTGTGGCCGTGGTCGGTGGCGACGACGACCGTCCAGCGCTCCGTGGCGTACGACGGGCGGGCCTTGATCGCGGCGAGGAGCCGGCCCAGGTAGGCGTCCTGGACGTCGATGGCTTCGAGGTACTTGGCGTGCGCGGCGCCGTAGGTGTGGCCGATCTCGTCGGTCTCGCCGAAGTAGACGAAGAGGACGTCGGGGTTCTGGTTGCGCAGGACGTCCTCGGTGATGTCGGTGATCACCTTGTCGTTGACGACGTAGTCGTTGTTGTAGACGAGCTTGGCGTCGGCGCCGGGGGTGACGGTGCCGTGGGTGTCCAGCTCGGGCCAGTCGACGGCGGCGAAGAGGGAGAGGCCGGGGCGGACCTGGTTCAGGCGGGCGAGGAAGCCGGGGTACTGGCCGTAGTTCTTGCCGGTGAAGGTGTTGTCCTTCACGCCGTGCTTGTCGGGCCAGACGCCGGTGGAGATCGTGGACCAGCCGGGACCGGAGGAGGTGGCGGCCATCGGGTTGGCGTAGAGCAGGGAGCGGCCGTAGGTGCCGTTCGCCATCAGGGACTTGAGCGCGGGGGCCCGGGCGGCGTCGATCCGGTCGTACCGCAGGCCGTCCATGCCGACGACGAGCACCTTGTCCTTGCTGGTGCCCTCGGGGAGCGTCGGGGCGGCGGTCGTGGCGGCCGAGGCGGCGGGGGCGGTGGCGAGTCCGGTGGCGGCGACGGCCGCGGTGGCGCCGGCGGCGGCGAGCACGGTGCGGCGGGAGATGCCGGTGAGCGGCATGTCGGGGTCCTCCGTGGAAGGGACGAAAGGGAGCCGGAACGGGCCAACGCCCCTGACGTCTCAGGGGCATTGGGTCCGTACCCGTTATCCTTCCGCGATCTGCGGAGGCGGTCCAGGGTCGTACGGTGAACTCTCAGCTTCCGGTGGCGGACTTCCACGCGTCGACGTACGCCGTCAGGTTCGCGTCGATGTCGGCCCAGTCCGGCTCGAAGACCTCGACGCCCTCCAGGAGCTCGGCGAGGGCGAGGGCGTTGGCGTCGGTGGGCTTGACGTCCTTGCGGGCCGGGAAGCCGCCGCCGACGGCGCTGACCTCGCGCTGGGCGCCCTCGCTCAGCAGGAAGTCGAGGAGCTTCTTGCCGTTCTCGGTGTGCGGGGCTTCGTTCACCAGGCCGGCGGCGTACGGCAGGGCGAAGGTGGTGGGCTTCCCGTTCCCCTTGGCCGGGAACCAGATGCCGAGGTTCGGCATGGACTTGGCCTGGGCGAAGTTCATCTGGACGTCGCCGTTGGCGACGAGGAGTTCGCCCTTGTCCACCTTGGGGGCGAGCTTGGAGGTGGAGGAGGACGGGCCGACGTTGTTGGCCTGGAGCTTCTTCAGGTACTCCATGGCCGGTTCGCGGCCCCCGAAGTCGTGCATGGCCTTGATGAGGACGGCGGTGCCGTCGCCCGCGACGCCGGGGGTGGAGTACTGGAGCCGGTTCTCGTACTTCCCGTCGAGCAGCTCCTCCCAGGTCTTCGGAGCGGTCGGCAGCTCCTTCTTGTTGTGGACGAAGCCGAAGTAGTTGTTGACGACGGAGGTCCAGGTGCCGTCGGCCGCCTTGTCGGCGCCGTCCACCCGGTCGGAGCCCTGCGGCGCGTACGCCTGGAGCAGCCCCTTGGAGCCGGCCTGCTGGATGAAGGGCGGCAGGGTGACGAGGACGTCGGCCTGGGTGTTGCTCTTCTCGCGGAGGGCGCGCTGCACCATCTCGCCGGAGCCGCCCTCGACGTACTTCACCTTGATGCCGGTCTGCTTCTCGAAGTCCTCGAAGACCTTGTCGTACCAGCCGTCGCCCGCCTCGCCCTTGAGGCCGTCGGCGCTGTAGACGGTGACGACCTTCTCGTCGGAGGCGGCGGTGGAGCCGCCGCAGGCGGTGAGGGAGGCGGCGAGGACGAGGGCGCCGGTGAGGGCGGCGACCGGCCTGACGTGCGTAAGCATGACGTTGTTCTCTCCTGTCGGTACGGGCTCAGCGGTACGAGGCTTTGGTGCGGACGCGGGAGACGGCGAGCAGGGCGAGCAGCGTCGTGGCCATGAGGACCACGGCGAGCGCCGAGCCGGTGAAGAGGGAGCCGCGGTCGGTGGCGGTGAAGATGAGCACCGGCAGCGGCAGCCAGTCCGGCGGGTAGAGCATCATCGTGGCGCTCAGCTCGCCCATGGAGAGGGCGAAGCAGAGCCCGGCGGCCGCGTTCAGGGACGGCAGCAGGAGCGGGAGCCTCACCCGGAGCAGGACGTACGAGGGGCGGGCGCCGAGACCGGCCGCCGCCTGCTCGTACATCGGGTCCAGGCGCCGGATCGCGGCCGCGACCGACTGGTGGGCGAAGGCGGTGACGAGCACGGTGTGGGCCAGGACCACGATCCAGCGGGTGCCGTTGAGGAGCACCGGCGGCTGCGAGAAGGCGACGAGGACGGCGAGGCCGACCACCACCGACGGCACGGCGACCGGCAGCATGAAGAGGGCGTCCACGATCCGCCGGCCCCGCTTCCCCAGGGCCGCCGAGGCGAGCGCCGCCCAGGTGCCGGCGGTCAGCGCGATCAGGCTGGCGGTGACGGCCGTGACCAGGCTGGTGGTCAGGGCCTGGAGGGACTCGCCGCGCACGGCCGCCGCGTAGTGGGCGGTGGTCGGTCCGGAGGGGAAGGCGCCGGACCAGTGGGTGGAGAAGGAGGCGGCGAGGACGACGAGGAGGGGCAGGGCGAAGAGCGGCACGAAGAGGACGGCGAACAGGGCCCAGGCCGTCCACCTTCCCGTACGGCTATGCACCAGCACGGCGGCTCACCCCTCGGTAGAGGGCGTGGAGACCGGTGGAGAGGGCGACGTTGACGACGGCGACGACGCAGGCGGCGGCGTAGTCGGATTCGAGGATCGCCTTGCCGTAGACGAGCATCGGGAGGGTCGTGACGCCCTTGGCGCCGGTGAAGAGGACGATCCCGAACTCGTTGAGGCACAGGACGAGGACGAGGCTGCCGCCGGCGGCGAGCGCGGGCAGCGCCTCGGGCAGGATCACCTGCCGGACGATCCGCGGCGGCCGGGCGCCGAGCGAGGACGCCACCTCCAGTTGGGCCGTCTCCATCTGCGAGAAGGCGGCGAGCAGCGGGCGCATCACGAACGGGGTGAAGTACGTGATCTCGGCGAGGAGCACGCCCCACGGCGTGGTCAGGAACCGGAAGGGTCCGGTCGCGGCGCCGGTGGCGTCCGTCCAGATCCCGTTGGCCATGCCGACCGTGCCGTAGAGGAACAGCAGGGCGAGCGTGATCAGGAAGGACGGGAAGGAGAGGAAGACGTCGATGAACTTCGCCACCGCCTTCGCGCCGGGGAAGGGCACGAACGCGATGACGAGCGCGAGGGCGAAGCCGAGGACCAGGCAGCCGGCGGTGGCCGCGACGGCGATCCACACGGTGGTGACGAGGGCCTCGCGGAAGGACGCGGAGCCGAGGACGGCGGCGTACGCGCCGGGGGCCAGGGACTCCCGGACGACGAGGGCGAGCGGGTAGAGGAAGACGAGGCCGAGGACGGCGACGGGGGGCAGGGCCCAGACCCAGGCGGGGGTGGCGCGGGGCTTCCTCGCGGGGGGTGCGGCCGGGGCGGCCGTGGTGACGGCGCTAGCCACCGGTCACCCCCGCCGTGAGCAGCACCGCGTCCTCGGGGGCGAAGTGCAGGGTGACCTCGGTCCCCAGCGGGGGCGTCTCCCGCAGCTCGCGGACGTCCGCCTTCACCCGGTGGCCTGCCACCTCCACGTACAGCCGGTGGGTGGAGCCGCGCCACTGGACCTCGGCGATCCGGCCCCGGAGCGCGTTCGGGCCGTCGCCGAGGCCGACGAGGTGGGGCCGGACGCAGAGGGTGGCGCCGGCGCCCGGTGCCGCTCCCCCGGTCTCCACCTTCAGCGCGGTCCCGCCCAGGGTCACCCCGTCCGCGCCCACCGTCACCGGCAGCAGGTTGGCGTTGCCGACGAAGGAGGCCGTGAACTCGGTGCGGGGCCTGCGGTACAGGTCCTGCGGGGTGCCGCAGTCCCGGAGCCGGGCCCGGTCCATGACGGCGATCCGGTCGGCCAGGGTCAGCGCCTCGACCTGGTCGTGGGTGACGTACAGGATCGACACGTCGGGCAGTTCGCGGTGGAGCCGGGCCAGTTCGGCCAGCATCCCGGAGCGCAGCTGCGCGTCGAGCGCCGAGAGCGGTTCGTCGAGGAGGAGGACGTCGGGGCGCACGGCGAGGGCGCGGGCGATGGCGACGCGCTGCTGCTGCCCGCCGGAGAGCTCCCGGGGGTGGCGGCGGGCGTAGTCGGCCATGCCGGTCATCTCCAGGGCCTCGGCGACCCGCCCGGGGATCTCGGCCTTGGGCACCTTGCGGGCCTTGAGGCCGAAGGCGACGTTGGCGTCCACCCTGAGGTGGGGGAAGAGGGCGTACTGCTGGACGACCATGCCGATCCCGCGCCGGTACGGCGGCAGGTCGGTGACGTCCCGGTCCCCGATGAACACCCGCCCGGAGACCGGCCGGACGAACCCGGCGACGGCCCGCAGCGCGGTCGTCTTGCCGGAGCCGGAGGGCCCGAGGAGGGCCATGACCTCGCCGGGCTCCACCGTCAGGTCCAGGGAGTCCAGGACGGTGGTGGAGCCGTAGGCGACGGAGACGGCGTCGAAGCGGATGCCGCTGGTCGTTCCCCGCGCTTCCGTGGTCGCCCTTCGTACGTCCGTGGTCATGCCTCGTACTCCCGCACCAGCTCGGGGAGTTCGGCGACGGAGGCGAGGACGCGGGTGGCGCCGTGCTCCGTCAGCGCGGCCTCGCCGTGGGCGCCGGTCAGGACGCCCGCCACGATCCCTGCGCCGGCGCGGACGCCGGAGAGCATGTCGTACGAGGTGTCGCCGGCGACCGCGATCCGGCGCACGTCGTCGACGGCGCCGGTGCGGAGGAACGCGCCGAGGACCATGTCGGGGTACGGGCGGCCCCGGCCGCCGGTGTCGGCCGGACAGAGGGTGAGGCCGACGAGGTCGCGCCAGCCGAGGGCGTCGAGGATGGCGTCCTGGGTGACCCGGGCGAAGCCGGTGGTGAGGACGACGGTCCTGCCCTGCTCCTGGAGGGCGGCGATCGTCTCGGCGGCGCCGGGGATCGGGGCGATCCTGCCGTCGGCGACGAGCTCTCCGTACGCCTCCTCGAAGGCGAGGTTGGCCTGCTGTGCGCGCTGCTCGTCGCCGCCGAGGAGGTGGCGGAAGACGGAGATCTTCGACTCGCCCATGGTGGCGCGGACGTGGCCGATCATCGCGGCCGGGTCCTCGCCGAGGCGCTCGGCGGCGACCGTGAAGGCCTGCTCGACGAGGCCGTCGTCGGCGACGGTGGTGCCGGCCATGTCGAGGACGACGAGGTCGTACGTGTTCTTCGTGGTCACGGGATTCACCAGCCCAGTTCGTTCGCGGTCGTCTCGGCGACGGCGGGCGAGCAGGTCATGCCCCGGCCGCCGGGTCCGGTCACCAGCCACACGCCGTCGCGGACCCGCTGGCGGTGCACGACCCGGGTGGTGTCGACGCACTGCGCGTACACCCCGGCCCAGCGGCGCCTGATCTTCGGCAGCGGGCGGCCGAGGAAGGACTCGACGACGCGGGTGAGGTGCTCGTAGGGGTCTTCGAGGGTGTCGAAGGCGAAGGGGTGCTCGTACTCGTGGGTGTCGCCGATGGTCAGTCCGCCGTCGAGGCGCTGCACCATGAGGAGCTGCATCCTGTGGGCGGCGGCGGTGGGGTCCTGCGCCTGGCCCGCGTTGAGCGCGTCGAGGGCGTCGGAGGCGTAGGCCGGGTAGTAGCGGAAGGAGTCGGCGTCCGCGACGGAGGTGGTGAGCGGTTCGCCGAGGGGGTCGGTCTGCATCATCTGGAGGCGGACCCGGCGGACCGGGACCTCGCCGGCGACCTCGCGGACGAGGCCGGAGAGCCAGGCGCCGGTGCACAGGACGACGGCGTCGCCGCTGTGGACCTCGCCGCGGTCGTCGCGGACGGCGTGCTCGCCGACGACCTCGCGGACCTCCCTGTTCGGCAGGAAGGTGTACTTGCCGGTGGCGAGGAGGGCCTCGCGGAGGGCGAGTTGGGCGGTGCGGGGCTCGACGGCGGCGTCCCGCTCGCACCGGAGCGCGGCCTCGAACTCCCCGCGCAGGGCCGGGTTGACCGCGCGGGCCTCGTCGGCCGTGAGCAGCTTGTAGCCGCGGGCGGCGGCGTCGGGGCGGGCCAGGGCGGCCTCGGCGACGGCGAGTTCGAGCGCGTTGCGCACGGGGGTGAGGGAGCCGATGGCCCGGAAGCCGAGCCCGGGGACGCGGGCGCCGATACCCTCCCACAGTTCGCGGGCGCGCAGGGCGGTGTCGAGCTCCTCCCCGCCGGCGCGGCCGCTCACCCAGATCTGCCCGAAGTTGCGGAGGGAGGCGCCGCGCGCCTCGGCCTCGCGCTCGATGTGTACGACCTCGTGGCCGCGTTCCACTGCGTGCCAGGCGTGCATGGTTCCCACCACGCCGGCTCCTACGACGATCACCTTCATGCCGACGACGGTCGCGGGGGCGGGTGGCCCGGACGGGGCCGGTGGACGACGGGACGGTGAACGGGCCGCCAAACTTGGACCAGACCCGTTACCTTCTTGTGATGCCGCGAGCTTTCGGGGCGGGTCCTCGTCCCTTCGATCCCGTCAGTCCTGGCGGCCCAGGTGGGTGGTGAAGCTGAAGCGGTCGCCCCGGTAGAGGGTGCGGACGCGCTCCAGGGGCCGTCCGGCGGTGTCCCGGGAGACGCGGTGGAGCAGCAGCATCGGGAGGGCGGGCGGCGTGCCGATGAGCAGGGCCTCGCGCGGGGTCGCGAGCACGGTCTCGATGCGCTCGTCGGCGTCGCCGAACACGATGCCGAGCCGGTCGTGGAGGTAGGCGTAGAAGGAGGAGTCCGGGTCGAAGTCGGCGTCCAGGCGCGGGGCGCGGGCCTCGGAGACGTACGTGCTCTCCAGGCCGACGCGCTCGTCGTCGGCGAGCAGCACCCGCTCCATGTGCCAGACGGGCTCGCCGCGTTCGGCGCCGACCTCGGGGGCGAGCGCCTCCGGGCAGGGGAAGCGGTCGAGCGAGATCAGGCTGCGGCCGGGGCGGCGGCCCTGGCGGCGCACGCCCTCCGTGTAGCTGGCGAGCGAGAGGGGCTGTTCGAGCTTGGGCCCCGCGACGACCGTGCCCCGGCCCTGGCGGCGCAGCCGTCCCTCCAGGAGGAGTTCGCGGATCGCCTGCCGGACGGTCTCGCGGGACACCTCGTACCGGACGGCGAGGTCGCGCTCGGTGGGCAGCAGCCCGCCCTCCCCCAACTCGTCGACCATCACGGCGAGTTTCGCCTTGACGGCGTAGTACTTGGGGACGCGCCCGTGCTCGGGGACGCCGGAGCGGACGGGGGCGCCGGGAGTGCTCTGGTAGTTCACCGGGGGATGGTCGCAGACGGGGGTGAACGGGGAGGTGTACGGAGGGTGGCGCGGCGGTGCGGGGCGCCTGGCGGCGGGCCCGGGGGTACGGGGTGCCCTGTGCGCGGGGCGCGCGGTTCAGGGGCGCCGGTGGCGGCGGCCCGCGCGGACGAGGGCGGCGCCGAGCAGGAGCAGCGCGGCGGCGAAGGGGGCGAGGGCCCGGGCGCGGGCGTCCGACGCGCGTCCGGTGTGGGCGAGTTCGGGGGTGCCGGGGGGTGCGGTGGTGGGCGCCTCTCCGGGGGTCTTCCCGGGGGGCTTCCCGGGGGCCTTCTCGGGGGTCTTCCCGGATGCCTCTCCGGGTGTCTCCCCGGGCGTCTCCCCGAGCGTCCCTCCGGACGGGGAGGGCCGGGTGGGAGTGGTGGGCGCGGGGGGCTTCGATCGCGTCGGGGCGGCGGGGGCGGTGGGGCCGACCGGTTTCGCCGGCTGCTGCGACGCCTTGGGCGGCGCCGACGGCTTCGACGGTTCCCACGGCTCCGACGGCTTCGCGCTCTCCGTGCCCGTCGGCCGCTCCGTGCTCCTCGGCGGTTCGGCGGGGTCGGCCGGAGCCGTGGTCACGGGTGGGGCGGTGGGGCCGGGGGGCTCGGCCGGGGCGTCCGGGTCGGGCGGGCCGACGGTCAGGCGGTAGTCGCCGGAGTCCCCGATCCAGTCCCCGTCCGCGCCCCGGCGCTGGACGATCGCCGCGTTGACCACGACCTCGCCGGGGGCGGTTTCCGCGCCGAAGGCCAGGCGCACGGGCACGGTGAGGGTCTCGCCCGCGGGGACGGCGAAGCCGCCGAAGTCGGTGAACACGCCCACGTTCTCGGCCTCCGAGGTCTCCTGGAAGGCCACGGGGTGCCAGCGCGCGGCCCCGGCGTCGTAGAACTCGAAGCGGATCTGCTCGGGCCGCAGGGCGCGGTCGCGGTCGGTGAGGACGAGCACCGGGTGGACGCCGGAGCAGGGCGACCCGGTGGTGTTCGTGAGGTCGAGCCGCCAGTCCCGGAAGGGGCCGCCCGCCGCGTAGCCGGCCGGGCCGCCGTGGATCCGGGTGTCGAGCGGAAAGGCGCCGTCGTCCGGGATGCCGCACCCGGGGGTGGGCGGGTCGGGGGCGGGGATGACGGGCGCGTCGGGGGGCCGCGGGGCGCCGGGGGGTTCGGGGGCGGCGGGGGCGGCCGCCCCCGGGCCGGGGGCCGTTGCCGCCGGGGCGGGGGTCGCCGCCGTCGTCGCCGGGGCCGGGGCCGCGAGCGCGAAGGGGGCCGCCACGGCGGTCGCCACGGTCACGGCGCGGACGCTGCGCAGTCGCAGGGGTGCGGATGCCATGGTGCCGGTGCCTTTGCTGATCGCGGGCAGGGGGACGGCCGCGACGCTGCCACACGGGAGGGGGCGGGCCGGGAAGGCGACACCGGGGGCTCCTCCGGAAGGGCCGGGAATCCGCCCGATCAGCCTACTTTCCGATCATCGGCCCCACCGGGCCCCACCGGGCCCCACCGGGCCCCACCGGGCCGAGGAGACGGGGGCAGCCCGCCTACTTCCCGAAGACCGGCGCCAGGGTCAGCCACGCCGCCCCCTCCGCCACCGCGTCCCGTTCCGCGACGACGCCCACCGGGGCCGTCAGTCCGAGGCCGGCGAGGACCTCCCGCACCCCGTCCGCGAAGACCTCCGGCGCGGCGAGCACCACCCGGCCGCCCAGGAGGACCTGGTCGATGTCGAGGAGGCGTACGAGGTTGGCGGCGCCGGCCCCCAGGATCCGCGCGGCCCCGGCGCGCTCGCCGCGCGCGACCGCCGCCAGACACAGGACCTCCAGGCAGCCGCGCCCGCCGCAGCCGCACGGCGGCCCGTCGAGCTGGACGGTCTGGTGGCCCAGCTCGCCCGCCCCGGTCCTGTCCCCGCGCAGCGGCGCGCCGCCGAGGACGAGGCCGGCGCCGAGGCCCGTACCGAGGTGGACGTAGGCGAAGGAGCCGGGGGCGCCGGGCCGCAGGGCGAGGCCGAGGGCGGCGGCGTTGGTGTCCTTGTCGAGGACGACGGGGAGGCCGAGGCGGCGGGCCAGCTCAGCGCGGACCGGGTGGCCGGCCCACTCGGGGAAGCCCGTGACCCGGCCGGGCACCCCGGCCCGGTGGTCCAGGGGGCCGGGCATGGCGACCCCGGCGCCGAGGACGGTCCGCCCCTCCCCGCCCTCCCCGAGCAGCGCCCGTACCTCCTCCGTCACCGCGTCCAGGACCGGCCCGGCCCCCGCGCCCAGGTCCACCGGGCGGCGGCGGAGTGCCACGGCCGTGCCCGCGAGGTCGGTCAGGAGGGTCGTCAGCTCGTCGCGGTCGAGGTGGACGCCGACGGCGTGCGCGGCGGAGGGCACCAGGCGCAGGACCGTACGGGGCTTGCCGCCGGTCGAGGCCCGGTGGCCCGCCTCCGTCGCGAGGCCCTCGGCCCGCAGCCGCGCGGTGATCTTGCTGACGGCCTGCGGGGTGAGCCCGGTCCGCTCGGCCAGCTCCAGACGGCTGATCCCGGTCTCCCCCGCCCCGCGCAGCAGATCGAGCACGAGCGCGGCGTTGTGGCTGCGCAGCGCCGGTACGTTCACTCCACCCAGGTCTTTCCTCACGTCCCCATTGTCACCGCCGCTTGCACTTCGGCAACAGCGTTGCTTAAGTGAGGAGCATGACTGGCACCGACTCCCCCCGCACCCCCCTCCGCGTCGGACTCGTCGGCTACGGCCTCGCGGGCTCCGTCTTCCACGCTCCGCTGATCGCCGCCTCCGAGGACCTCGTCCTCGCCGCCGTCACCACCGGCAACCCCGAGCGGGCCGCCGAGGCGCGCGCCGCCCATCCGGGCGTACGGGTGGCGGCGAAGCCCGAGGAGCTGTGGGCGCCGGGCGCGGAGGAGCTGGACCTGGTCGTGGTCGCCTCCCCCAACAAGACGCACGTCGAGGTCGCCACGGCCGCCCTGGAGGCGGGCCTCCCGGTCGTCGTCGACAAGCCGCTCGCCGGGACCGCCGCCGAGGCGCGCGGCCTCGCCGCCCTCGCCGAGGAGCGGGGCCTGCTGCTCTCCGTCTTCCAGAACCGCCGCTGGGACAGCGACTTCCGCACCCTGCGCCGGCTCCTCGACGAGGACGCGCTCGGCGAGGTCCAGCGCTTCGAGTCCCGCTTCGAGCGGTGGCGGCCGAAGCCCAAGGGCGGCTGGCGCGAGTCGGGGGCGCCGGAGGAGATCGGCGGGCTCCTGTACGACCTGGGCAGCCACGTCGTCGACCAGGCCCTCGTCCTCTTCGGCCCGGTGGTCTCGGTGTACGCCGAGTCGGACGTGCGCCGGCCGGGCGCCGAGGCCGACGACGACACCTTCCTCGCGCTCACCCACGCGAACGGGGTCCGCTCGCACCTGTACGTGAGCGCCACCACCGCCCAGCTCGGCCCCCGGTTCCGGGTGCTCGGGCAGCGCGCGGGCTTCGTGAAGTACGGACTCGATCCCCAGGAGGCCGCCCTGCGCGACGGACTGCGGCCGGAACCCGGGGCGGCGTGGGGCGTGGAGCCGGAAGAGCTGTGGGGCCGGCTCGGCGCCGGCGAGTCGCCGCTGACCGGCGGCGGAGACCCGGTCGAGTCGCTGCCCGGCGCCTACCCGGCGTACTACGCGGCCGTCGCCGCCGCCCTGCGCGGCACGGGCGCGAACCCGGTCACCGCGCACGAGGCCGCCGACGCCCTCGCCGTCCTGGAGGCGGCGCGGAAGTCGGCCCGCGAGGGGATCACGGTGACGCCGTGAGCAGCTCCGAGGTCGTCGGACTGGAGGAGCAGGAAGCCCGGTTGGTCCTCCCCCGCTTCACGCACGAGGACGCCTGGGCGCTCGGCACGCTCCTGGTCTCCCTGGCCCGGGAGCGGAAGGCGCCCGTGGCGATCGACGTGCGGCGCGGGGCGCAGCAGCTGTTCCACTGCGCGCTGCCGGGGTCCAGCGCGGACAACGACGCCTGGATCGACCGCAAGCGGCGGGTCGTCGAACGGTACGGCGAGAGCTCGTTCCTGGTCGGGGCCCGGTTCCGGGCCAAGGGGACGACGTTCGAGGCGTCCTCGCGCCTCGACCCCGGCCGGTACGCCGCCCATGGCGGGTCGTTCCCGATCGGGGTCGATGGCGCGGGGGTGATCGGCTCGGTCACGGTCTCGGGGCTGCCGCAGGCCGAGGATCACGCCCTGGTCGTCGAGGCGCTGGAGCGGTTGCTCAGTGCGTACGGCGCCGACGCCGGCTGATCATCACGAGGACGCCGCCGCCGAGGGCGAGGGCGATCGCGGTGACGCCCATGACGATCTTCCCGGTGCCGGCACCGGTCTCGGAGAGCTCGCCGTCCGGACCGTGGTCGCCGCCGGAGTCCCCGTACCCACCGGTGCCGCCGTGGCCGCCGGTGCCGTTGTGACCGCCGGAGGTGCTGTGACCACCGGCGCCGCCGGAGCCACCGGCGCCGCCGGAGTCGCCGTGCCCGCCAGGGCCACCTGTACCGCCCGTACCGCCCGTACCGCCGGAGTCGCCGTGCCCGCCGGGACCGCCCGTACCGCCGGAGTCGCCGTGCCCCCCGGAGTCCCCTGAGCCGCCGGTGTCGTCACCGTAACCGCCGTCACCACCGCCGTCCGACGAACCACCGCTCGTGTGGTCGGTGGGGGTCGGGGTGGGCTCGGTCGGGGTCGGAGTGGGTTCCGTGGGAGTCGGCGTCGGCTCGGTCGGAGTCGGCGTCGGCTCCGTCGGCGTAGGCGTGGGGTCCGTCGGCGTGGGCGTCGGGTCCGTCGGCGTCGGCGTCGGCTCCGTCGGCGTCGGAGTGGGCTCCGTGGGAGTCGGGGTGGGGTCGGTCGGAGTCGGCGTCGGCTCCGTCGGCGTCGGAGTGGGTTCCGTCGGCGTGGGCGTCGGGTCCGTCGGCGTCGGGGTCGGGTCCGTCGGCGTCGGGGTCGGGTCCGTCGGCGTCGGCGTGGGCGTCGGCCCCGCGCAGGACGGCAGGTCCCCGTTGAACGGGTAGGCGTGCATCTCCTGCCCGCCGCCACCGGTCGTCTCCGACGCGTGCGTCAGGTTGCCGGTGGTGAAGAAGCGGCCGTTCGTGCCCGGCATGGTCACGGTCGCCGTGCTGGCCTGGTTGCCGATCAGGACGCTGCCCGCGAACTGGGCCGTCCCCTCGAACGTCACCGCCGCGGCGTCCGGGAAGTTCCACAGGACCCGCTCGCGCAGACCGTTCGGCAGCTGGTTGATGTACGTGTCGACGGTGCGGTCGGCGCCGTAGACGTTGACGAGGACGGTCGCCCCGGCCGGGACGCCCTCGAAGCGGATGTTCTGCTGCCCGCCGCTCGCGGACTCCAGGTCGAAGTCGACGTCGAAGACCTGGAGCTCCGAGGAGCCGTCACCCGTGAAGAGGGTCTCCATGCCGCTGTTGACGGCGGTGCCGGTGGTGGCGCGGTGGGCGCCGTCGACGTAGGCGTAGCACCGGCTCGCGTCGGTGAGCCGGTCGCGGAGCGAGAGGTACGGGGCGGCCGCGTCGTCGTCCTGCACCGGGTCCGGGTTCACCGTGCCGGAGCGGGTGCCCCCGTACCGCGTGACGCCGCTGACCGAGCCCTCCTCGGTGAGCAGGCGCTGCCCGGCGGCGACCGTCACGTCCTCGCCGACGGTGAGGAAGTCGGTGCCGTTGGCGGGCGGGACGCGGGACCCGCCGCCCACGATCCCGACGTTGTAGACGGCGGAGGCGCCCACGCGCTTGTTCATGTCGAAGCCGCCCAGGACCACGACCTTGCCCTCGGCCTCGGCCGCGGCCTCGCGGACGAGGAAGTCACCGCCGACGAAGATGTTGATGTTGTTGTCGCGGTACTGGACGGGGGCGCTGTTGAGATCGGGGTACGTGGTGGGGCAGTTGCCCGGCAGGCAGGGCCCGAGGCCGCCCGGGAGGGGGTCGGCGTGGCCGCTGACGGCCAGGGTGCCGACGAGGGCGGTGGCCGCGACCGTGGACGCGGCGATGAGGGCGAGACGGCGCCGGTCCCGCCACTGCGCGTGCGCAATTCGTTCCATATCGGGAAATATGCAAAATGCGCATGAAAATGGCGACGCCCCACGCGGGACGTCGCCGTTTTCACAACGGAAGGGCCCAGGCCCGCCCCCTGACGGCGGGTCAGGAGCGGCCGTTCGGGGAGGGCGGGCCGGGAGGGGCCCGCCCTCCCCGGCCTCAGGCGCCCTTGAGCTCCTGGCGCTGCCGGCCGAGCCCCTCGACCTCCAGCTCGACCACGTCGCCGGGGCGCAGGTACGGCTTGGGCTCCGGCTGCCCCATGGCGACGCCGGCGGGCGTGCCGGTGTTGATGACGTCGCCCGGGTACAGGGTCATGAACCGGCTGACGTACCGGACGACTTCCGCGACCGGGAAGATCTGGTCGGAGGTGTGGCCGTCCTGCTTCAGCTCGCCGTTGACCCAGAGCCGGAGGGAGAGCGCCTGCGGGTCGGGCACCTCGTCGGCGGTGACGAGCCAGGGGCCGAGCGGGTTGAAGGTCTCGCAGTTCTTGCCCTTGTCCCAGGTGCCGCCGCGCTCGATCTGGAACTCGCGCTCGGAGACGTCGTGGGCGACCGCGTACCCGGCGACGTGGGCGAGGGCCTCCTCGTCGGTCTCCAGGTAGCGGGCGGTGCGGCCGATGACGACGGCCAGCTCCACCTCCCAGTCGGTCTTCACCGAGCCGCGCGGTACGAGCACGGTGTCGTCCGGGCCGACGACGGTGTCGGCGGCTTTGAGGAAGACGACGGGCTCGGCGGGGGCGGCCGCGCCGGTCTCGGCGGCGTGGCCGTGGTAGTTGAGGCCGATGCACACGACCTTGCCGATCCGGCCGACGGGCGGGCCGACGCGCAGCCCGGTGGCGTCGAGCGGGGGCAGCACCCCGGCACCGGCCGCGGCGCGGATCCGGTCGAGGGCCGCGGCGTCGGCGAGCAGGCCGCCGTCGACGTCGTCGACGAGGGCGGAGAGGTCGCGGAGGGTGCCGCCCTGGTCGAGGAGGGCGGGCCGCTCGGCTCCGGGCGGGCCGACACGCAGCAGCTTCATGGTCTTCTCCCTGTGGTCGAGGTGGGCCCGGGGTGGGCCCCGGGGTGCCCCGGCCGATGGAGTGCGGCCATCGGAGGATTGGTCGATCGTCCAAGAGAACGGGCCGCTCGGCAAGCCCCCGCCCACGCACTGGACCCTTACGGGCGAGTAGCAACGGCGTCGCCGGGCGCCCCTTCCTCCGGCGTGCGGAAGAGGAGGGCGCGCTCGACGACGGTCCAGGCGGTGCTGGTGACGACGTAGAGGGCGGCGGCGAGCGGGACGACGACGACCGTGATCAGGGTGGCGAAGGAGAGCAGCGGCATCACCTTGGTGATCGCTCCCGCGCCGGGGGTGGGCTGCCCGAGGTCGAGGGGCTGGGCGGCGAGCTGCCGCTTGCCGTGGCGGTAGCCGAAGGCGGCGACGGCGGTGACGAGCGCGAACAGGACGAGGTAGACCTGCCCGGCCGGGCCGAACGCGCCGCCGTGGGAGAGGGCGTCGGCCCAGCGGTCGCCGAGCGGGGCGGCAAAGAGGGCGTGCCCGGCCATCCGGTCGCCGGCGAACAGGTGGTACATGAGCAGGAAGGCGGGTGCCTGGAGCAGGCTGGGCATGATGCCGGCGAAGGGCGAGACCTTCTCCTTCGCGTGCAGGTCCAGGATCGCCTTCTTGAGCCGCTCGGGGTTCTCGGCGTGCTTCTTCCGGAGCGCGGCGAGCTGCGGGGCGATGCGGGTGCGAGCCTTCTGGCCGCGGGCGGCGGCCCGGGAGAGCGGGTGGACGGCGAGCCGTACGAGCGCGGTGAAGAGGACGATCGCGGCGGCGGTGGCGGTGGTGGCGAAGAGCGGCTGGAGCAGCTCGGCGAGCCGCTCGACCAGGGTGGCGAACAGGGACATGAGCGCGGACATGGGGGAGCCCTCCGTGGGGTCTCGTCGTGCCGGGGAGAGGTGTTTCTCGGCATGACGGATCCGCGCGAGGGGTTCCTGCGAGGGTGTCCGGGAGCTCCCTACGCGGCCGTCGGGAGGGGACGGCCGGGAGCCCGGGGTCTGCGGCGGCCCGCGGCGTCGGGGTCGCGCTGCGGCAGGAAGGCGGTGCGCCGCTCGCGGTCGCGCATGGCGGTGCGGACGGCGGTGGGCGGCACGGCCGGGGCCGTACGGGCGCCGGACAGGGCGCGGACGAGGGTGGCCGCGGCGAGGGCGACGGCGGCGGAGACACCGGCTCCGGCGAGGGCGCCGGCTCCGTCGGACAGGAGCAGTCCGGCGAGGGCGAGCAGGAAGAGCAGCGGCGCGAAGACCCGCAGGGCGGGGGTCCTGCCCGTCATCCCGTCACCTCCTCCGTACCGCCGGTCTCTCCGCCGTGAAGACGCACGGCGGAACGGGGAAGTTCCCGCGCCCCGCCTCGTGATCTAGACGGTCTCCAGGGGGACGAGGAGGCGCCGGGGCCGCAGGAGGGCGCGGCCGACGGGGTCGGCGGGGTCCGGGTCGAGCCCGGCGCCGGGCCGCATCTCGACGTCGGCGGGCGGGACGGGGAGGCCGCAGGCGGGGCACGCGCCGCCGGGGCCGAGTTCGGTGCCGCAGTCGGCGTGGTGGAAGTGGCGCATCGGCAGGGTGCCGGGGAGTTCGGTCCGGGCCCAGGAGCCGAGCGACCACAGGACGGGCCAGAGGGCGAGGCCGCGTTCGGTGAGGACGTACTCGTCGCGCGGGGGCGACTCCTGGTAGCGCCGCCGTTCGAGGACGCCGATCTCGACGAGGGCCTGGAGGCGGGCGGCGAGGACGGCGCGGGGGGCGCCGAGGTGGGCGAGGAAGTCGCTGTAGCGCCGGACGCCGTAGAAGGCGTCGCGCACGAGGAGGAGGGTCCAGCGCTCGCCGACCACTTCGAGGGCGCGGGCGATGGAGCACTGCTGCTGGGCGTAGTCCTTGCCGAGGGCCATGGGATCCATCGTACCGAAGCGGGTTCATTGAACGAACCGAGCTGCTACCTTGAGTTCGTTCATTGAACCGACCGAGCCGTCGACCGATGGAGGACGCCCCGTGCCACGCCGAGCCCCCTTACCCAAGGCCCCCTCCCCCTCCCTCTCCCCCTCTCCGTCCCCGTCCCGGGAAGGGCACCCGGGGGCCGTCCTCGCCGTGACGGCGACCGCGACCGCCGTCGCGCTGATGAACTACACGGCCCCGATGCCCACCCTCCCCGCCGTGGCGGCCGCCTTCGGAACACCGCCCTCCGCCCAGGCCTGGCTGCTCAACGGCACCCCGCTCGGCCTCGCCGCCCTCCTCCTCCTGGCCGGCGGCCTGGCCGACGCGTACGGGCGGCGCCGGGTCTTCCTCCTCGGCACGCTCGCCCTCGGCCTCACCACCGCACTCGGCGCCCTCGCGGGCTCCACGACCACCTTCACGGCGGCCCGGATCGCCCAGGGCGCGGCGAGCGCGGCCGTCCTCGCGGGCAGCCTGGGCCTGCTCGCCCACGCGTACCCGGCGGGCCGGGACCGGATCAGGGCGACGGGCGTCTGG
This sequence comes from Streptomyces sp. NPDC088915, assembly GCF_044749825.1. Taxonomy (NCBI): domain Bacteria; kingdom Bacillati; phylum Actinomycetota; class Actinomycetes; order Kitasatosporales; family Streptomycetaceae; genus Streptomyces; species Streptomyces sp. NPDC088915. The sequence continues at coordinate 146,059 of NZ_JBIVIR010000002.1, read as the reverse complement.
GGCGCGTCGGTGAGCGGCGGCATCGCCCTGGGCCCCCTCCTCGCGGGCGCGCTGAGCCTGGCGGACTGGCGACTGGCGTACGGGGCGCTCGGGGCGGGGGCGCTGGTGACGGCGGCGGCGGGAGCGCGATGGCTGCCGGGGCCGACGGCGTCCCGGAGCGGAACCGGGGCGCCCCGCCCGGACGTCGCCGGAACACCCCGCCCGGACATCGCGGGGGCACTGACCCTCGGCCTGGCCCTGGCGGCCCTGCTCACGGCGCTCACCCTGGGCAGGGACGGCTGGCTGCGCCCCCGGGTGGGCCTCCTGCTCCTGGCCTCGGCCGCCCTGACGGCCCTGTTCGCGGTGGTGGAGACCCGGCGGAGGAACCCCATGGTCGACCTGGCGCTGCTGCGGCGGCCCGCGTTCCTGGCGTCGACGCTGGGGGCGCTCTTCACGGGCCTGGCGGTGATCGGCCTGTTCAGCGTGGTGCCCACCCTGCTCCAGGCAGGCACCGGGATGTCACCCCTGAACACGGCCTGGCTGTTCCTCCTCTGGTCGGGAACGGCGTTCGTGTCGGCCCTCCAGACCCGCCGCCTGGCGGCCCGGCTCTCGGCCGCGCACCAACTGACCCTGGGGTTCGTCCTGTCGGCGGCGGGCGTACTGACGTTCCTGGGGGCCCTGGAGAACCACGCGGGCGCGTGGCGCCTCCTCCCGGGCCTGCTGGTGGCGGGCGTGGGCAGCGGCCTCCTGAACGCGGCACTCCCCCGCCTCGCGGTCGACTCCGTACCGCCGGAACGGGCGGCGATGGGCTCGGGCGCCAACAACACCGCCCGCTACATCGGCTCCTCGGCCGGGGTGGCCCTGACGCTCGCCCTGACGACGGCGGGCCCGGACGCGGCCCTGGCGGCGTCGGCGGCGCTGGCACTGACGGGGGCGGGGCTGACGCTCGTCCTGGCGAGGAAATAAAGCCCCGAAAAGAGAGATCACCCACTCTCCACAAAGGGATACGAGACCCGGGGGAAAAACCCCGCAGGTGAAGCGCAAGAAAGCGACACGCCCCCTCCCCGCCCGGGACACGACAAGCACGGACGCACCAACTCTCCGGGGCCGTACAGCAGTACGGTGGGACGCATGCGCCCCGACACGCCTGCAGCCCACACCACCGAAGCCGAGCGCCTGCTGCGCACCGCCGCGCAGTACCCGGGTGACCGGGAGCCCCTGTGCCTCCGGGCGGCGGCCCACCTGGAGCTGGCGGGCGACCGCCCGGGCGCGACGGCCCTCTACGACGACCTCCTGTCGTCCGAGCCGGCGAACCCGCACCTGATCAGGGCGCTGAAGGCGGCGAACCTGTGGGAGTACGGGCACGAGGCCGAGGCCCGGGCGATCATCGAGGGGCTCCGGGGCGCCCGGCCGTCGGACGCGGCGCCGTGGGAGATCGCGGCGGAGACGCTGGAGGCCCACGACGAGCTGGAGGAGGCGGAGTCGACCCTGACGCAGGCGGCGAGACTCCTGGTGCTCTCGCCGGACGACCTCCCCCACGCGACCCGCTCCCTGATCACGACCCGGCACCGGGTCCGCCGGATGCTGGCGCTGCCGCACGACGACTGGGACGCCCTGGCGGACCGGCTGCACACGGGCGCGGTCCCGCTGGACGAGCTCCACGACCCGAAGCGCCTCTGGTCCCTGGGCTCGGAGGACCCGGCGGAACTCCAGGCCGAGATCGCCCGCCTCCGCTCCGAACTGGGCACCTACCGCACGGCCCTCTCCCGCCCCTTCCCGGTCGCGGTCCTCCACTGGCCCGAAAGGGAACTGGACGAGCTCCTCGCGTCGTACCCGGAGCTGGAGACGGAGTACCCGACGTACGAGGCACACCTGACGGACATCGAGGCCTCCCTGCGCGAACTGGCGACCGCCGGCACCCCCAACCTGGGCATCGTCCGCGCCACGGTCCCCTCCTACGAAGCCTTCGCCGCCTCGGAATCCACCCGTCCCTCGAACGCGGACCTCCTCCCCCAGTACGCCACCACCCTGGCCGCCCGAGGCCGAGCCACGGCCTGGCCGCCGGCCCGGGGGGCGGAGTGCTGGTGCGGGTCGGGGGAGACGTACGGGAAGTGCCACGGCGGTTCGCAGGAGTAGCTCTTCCCCACGAGAAAGGCATGCAGGTGAAGGAGGCCGAGTCCTGGGTACCCCCGGAGGGTTCCTGGGCATCGTCCGCGGGGAGACGCCGCAACATGCAGGCGATCCGGAGCAGGGACACCAAACCGGAGTGGCTCCTGCGCCGTCTGCTGCACGCGCAAGGACTCCGATACCGGGTAGCAGCCAAGCCGTTGCCCAATCTGCGCCGGACAGCGGACATCGTGTTCCGGCCGACGAAGGTGGCCGTCTTCATCGACGGCTGCTACTGGCACGGCTGCCCTGAGCACTATGTTCCGCCAAAGACGAACCCCGGCTACTGGTCGGAGAAGGTCGCGGGCAACATGGCCCGCGACCGGGACACCGATCAGCGCTTGGCGGAAGCGGGCTGGACAGTCCTGCGCTTCTGGGAACACCAGCCGCCTGAAGAATGCGCAAGCACGGTACTCCGTACTGTGCTTGACCGCCGGGAAAGGCTGCTAGAGGGGAAGCTCCGGGGCGACGAGTGACGGGTCGTCTTCCGGCTCGAACTCGGGACTGGGGTCTTCGTGCAACGGACCAGTCCGGAGAAGGGCTTCCCGGATGCTCTCACCGACCGCTGCGGCGACGGGCGGAGGGAAGGCGTTACCGACCTGCCGGTAGCGCGCAGTCTTCCCGCCTCCCTTGAACTCCCACTCTTCAGGAAAGCCCTGGATGATCGCCGCTTGCGCAACGGTGAGCTTGGGTCCTCGTTCCAGATTTCCGAGGTCACGGTCAGGGTCGACCATCTTGTCCTCGTCGTTGGCTACGCCCATGGCGTCCACGCCAAGTGCAGCCCATGCCTTCTTCGCTCTCGTAGGTCCGAGATCCGCGCCGCCGTGCTTCTTGGAACCGCCGACAAGCGTAGGCGCTACGGTGCCCAAGCTGGCCTTCTTGAGCCACTCTTGGTAACGAGGGGAATCCTTACCCCCAAGCCGCTGCGCCATCGAATCGCCCAGCTTTTCTGCAACAGTCGCAATCTTGGAGTACGGCTCAGGCCATGAGAATCCCCGGTAACTGTCCTCGCGGATGGCAACCAGGATGGCACGCGGACGAAGTTGCGGCACTCCGAAGTTCTGGGCTTCCAGCACCCGCCAACCACAGATCACATATCCGGACTTGCGGAGCCGGTTCTTGATGTGATTGCGGTAGTAACGGAACTTACGTTCAGGTTCAAGCAGGCCACGCACATTTTCAATCATGACCGCGCGCGGCTGAAGCTCATCAACAAGGTCAAGCATTTTAGGAAACAAATCCCGCTCGTCTTCGCGGCCGAGCTGCTTTCCCGCGGAAGAAAAAGGCGGGCAGGGGACTCCCCCGGCCAAGAGGTCGAGCTGGCGCGGCTTGAGCAGCTCCGCCTCGCTCTGCGCGTCGCCTTCTTCCCCGTTCATCCCGAGAGGGGCCCGAACCTGCTCAAGAGGACGGAAATCCTTGACGTCCCCCTCCGCGACGAGGCAGTGCTCCTTCTCCCAAGCCCACTCCCGCTGGTTCCCGATGTTGTGCCGCAGCGTCTCAACGGCGTGCTTGTCGATCTCGACCAGGGCGAGGTGCCGGAAGCCAGCCTGGTGGAGCCCAACAGCTTGGCCACCGGCACCCGCGCAGATCTCGATCGAGGTCAGCTTGTGGTCGGTGGTACTCATGGACTCCTCCAGGCGCGGTGGTTGCACGCGTGCAAGTTGCTTGCACGCGTGCAAGTGTCGCATCCCCCACTGACGTCAGTGGCGCGGCCGCTCCTGGAGCACTGCGGGCGATCAGCTCTTCATGAGCCTCTCGAGGTCACCCTCCAGCTCTTCACGCGTGACGGCGGGGAGCTGCCGGTACAGACCCCACGCCTTTTCCGCCGGGCTCAGCGGCCGGAAGTCCGCCTTCATCCACGCCAGCAGGTGGCGCTTGCCCTGGAGCGGCAGCTCCTTCATGCGATCCCAGACCTGTTCCTTGGTCATCTGCACGCCGGTAAGGTGCTTGACCGTCTCGTTACACCGAGCGCACTCCGTGATCAGGTCTTCGGCACTACTCCCGCCTCCCGACTTGTGCGGATTCACATGACCGAGAGTGAGACGCGCACGAGCGCTGGGGTCATCCGCGTACCGCTCACCCGCCGCAGCTCCGCAGCGGCGGCACATGTGACCGTCCCTCTCGTACACGTAGCGCCTGGTCTTCGCGCTGATCTGGCGCAATCCTGCCGCACGGTGCTCCGGCTCCCAGACGGGCTGGCCGATCTTCTCCAGGTACAGCTGATCCGGCTGGAGACTGGGCTTGTCGCGGTAGGTCAGGATCACCCAGCCGGCAGGCCGCAGATCCCGCATGCGACGGTCGACCTGTTCCGCCCCCTTGATCGCCTCGCGGAGCGACGCCTTGGAGAAGACCCCTCCTTCCTTTACTTCGTCACGCAACCACAGCGCTACACGGATGCGAGCGCCCAGCGACTCATCTCGCCAGCTCAGTTCCACCTCAGCCACAACCCTTCCAGCACTCGCAAGCTCGTTCGATAACCACTCTTTCGAGTGACAACCATAGCTTGCCGACACTTGCCGCGGCAAGTGGCGGCAAGTGGCCCTTGCCTGCACAGATTCATGCGCCCACAACCTGCGAACACTCAGTGCACCGAACCCACTCCTAGATGACTCAACAAGGCGGCCATGTCGGCCGGCGCCAGCCCCGCGGCCACCGCTGGCTCCTCTTCGAGGTCTGCGAGCTGCTGCACCGAGGGGTCATCAAGGATGCGCCCCATAAAGTCCAGCTTCTGTTCAAGCCGCGTCATCACCACTTCATCGATGGTGTTCCGTGCCACAAGAACGGTCGCATTGGTCTCGGTGTCCGGCGGCAGGCCGAGACGGTGAATCCGGTCCATACTCTGGAGGAACCGGCCAGCCATAAAATCCCGGTCCACATAGACGGCTTCGTGACATACCTGGTGCAGGCTGATCCCCTCTCCCAGGGTGGCCGGGTTAGAGATCAGCACCATGCAGTCCGGATCTTCGCGGAAGCGGCGCAGTTGCTCCTCCCGGTCGGGCGTTCCTCCGTACACCACCGCAGGACCGAATTTTCCGAGAAGCTTCTCGAGCGTTGCTAGGCTCCTGACAAAAGTCGTCCATACAAGCGTTTTGCGGCCCTTCTCCGCATTCTCCGCCACGATAAGAGCCGCCTCCTGGTACTTGGGCGACATCTCGTGGTCCGGGAGGTTCTGCATCAGGGAGTACAGGGAACTTCCCTGCGGCACCTCCAGTGGAGGCAGCTGATAAGCGAGCGGGTCGTACCGGTTCGCACCCTCGGTCAGGAGCGCGGGGCACACCGCGGCCATCAGCAGTCGCAGGGCCGTCTTCCCGAGCGCGCTGAGATCCTCGCGTGCGGCGCCGTTCGCCTCTCCTCCGACCAGCGAGGTGTAGATCTCCTCGTGCAACGGCGGCATGTCCACGTAGCGCATCTGGAGCGACATCGGCGGGAGCCCGAGCTCCTGCTTGGTCGTGCGGGTGAACAAGGGGCGCAGAACATTGCTCGCATAGGCCAGGTCGCCGCCGGCAACCGCCTGTGTGACCGTACGCTGCCCATGCCCGGGCCAAACAAAGCCGAGCAGGTTCTCCAGGTCCTTGGCCCCGTTGGGAGCGGGCGTACCGGTGAGAATCAGTCTGCGCCGGGCGAGCGGCCCCAGGGCCATGCAGGCAGCGCCGTACGTACCCCGCGCACCGAGCTTCATGCGGTGCGCCTCATCAAGGATGATCATCGATGGTGCGGCCTTCAGCCAGGCAGCCAGCATCGTGAGCGACCGGTCCAGCCGCTCGTAGTTGACGATCAGCACCTCCGCCCACTGATCGTAGGCCTTGCCGAGGATGTCGGTGCGCAGCGGATGCTGGAAGCAGACCGCGCTCTCGTACTGCCATGACTCATAAGCAGACTTGGGGCAGACAATGAGCAGCCGCTTGACCTTTCCCTGGGTTTTCTGGCTGGCATAAACCGCCAGGCCCACCCGCGTCTTGCCGGCACCGGGAACGCTGAAGTTGGCACCGTGCTGAAGCGAGAGCAGCTTGGCGACATCACGCCGCTGGAAGTCACTGAGGTCGGCCTTCCACTCCTCTCCCAGCAGAAAGGGGACCTCGTCAGGGGGGGTCTCTCCCGTATGGTCCGCCGCGTCCAAGCGGTCCTTGACCGCCTGGGCGTCCTGGAGGACGCCGACCACCAGCTCCTGAAGCTCTGGAGCCCACTCCACGCCAGACGCGTCAGGCCAAGAGGAGAGCGCACCCAGGCCCCCCAGCAAGTCGTTGAGCTCGACCACGGCCGCTACGGGGCCGAGTTGGCCACCCGACCGGAATCGGGCGGCCAGCTGGACGAGTTCGTCCCGGTGCTCTTCCGTCGTCCGGAGAACGACCTTCGTGCGCGTCTCATCGAAATCAAGACGCAGCGACATACCCTCGGTGACCTCACTCATCCGGAGGTCTCCAGGGAGACAGCCTCGATGAGCCAGGCCACACCGTCACCGGGGGTCTTGGCGCCACGCCCCGCCTGCTGAGCAAGCTTCCGCAGACTCTCGCGCAGCTTCAGTACGGCCTCGTCCAGCGCTTCCTCGTCAAGGCTGCGGGAAGCCCGCGCCTGCACGAGCTCCACCACGCTCTGGTCAATGTCCGCACAGGCGTCCGCGATACGGGCGGGCGCCATCTGCTTCCTCTTCTTCAGCCTGGCGTCACGGCCCGCAGCGTCAATCGCCTGGTCGAAGGCTTCGCGAGCCTCCTGGAAGACATCCTGGGCCCGCTTCCTGTCCTGGTCAGAGGCCGCGTCACCGGAGGCGCTGGCCATCGCCTTCGCACGGAGCACCTTGTCGTTCAGAGCCCGGGCCTCCGAGACCGCAGAGGAAGCGCCAGGAAGCGTCACGCCGCCCAGCCCCGGGACGGACACAGCCGCCTGCGCGCCCGCCGGCTCGCTGAAGTCAGGCGACATCGTCCGGGACAGGTACCGGTCACGGAAGCCCTCATCGATGTGCCGCACGTCCGTCTTGGCGAAGCCCATGACGATGGCAGCCATGCGGAGCTCCTTCAGCACGTCCGCGCGATCAGGATCGACCCCGGTGAGCTTCTCGTGTGCGCGGTGCAGCTCCTTGAGCTTCTCCTGGTGGTCCTCGAAGTCGACAAGCCGCAACCCGGGCGCACCACCGTTCGCACTGCGCGAGATCTGCTCGCGGATCGTGCCCAGGATCCAGCGCTCCTGGTGGTAGGTGGACGTCCGGATACGGAAGTCCTTCGCGATGGCGTCGGGTGTCCGCCCAAGCTTGGCCTGCTCCTCCATGGCGAGGAGACGGTTGATGTACGAGTAGTCCCGCCGGTGGTCCCTGCGCAGCTGCAGTGCCAGCTCAACGGAGCTGATGTCAGCCCACGTGAACGACTCCGGCAGCACGCCCACCCGCATCGTCTGCTGGCCCAGCTCGCGAAGCGCTGCCGCACGCGTGTTGCCGTTGACGAGGATGCCGCTGTGGGTGATCAGGCCGGGATCGTTCTGCCCGAACTGTTCGAGGCTCTCCTTGAGCTTGTCAAAGTCCGGATCCCTGCGGTTGGGGTCGGCCGGATCGGCCTGGAGGAGGAACTGCAGGTACTCCTGGCTGCCTCCCGTCCAGGGATCTGCGGACAGGGCCGCGTCCTTGGCGGGGTCATGGCTGCGCTGTGCCCTGATGCGGTGAGTTCCGGGATTGTAGAAGACGGAGCTGATGGGGCAGTCGATCACCTCGCAGTGAAGCGCCTGGCCGTTCCAGTCCACCGTGACCGTTTCACGGGTTCCGCCGGCACTCTTCACGTCCTCAAGCCGCTTCTTGACCAGTTCGCTGAACTCGGCGGCGCGCGGCGGCTGTGAAAATTCCTGCTTCATCTGCTTACTGCGTCCCCTCGTCTGTTACTTGTCCGTGCCGTTCACAGCGTCCCGCACCGCGTTGCGGGCCGACTCAGGCAGGGTGCGGTACTCGCCCCAGAGCCGCTCCAGCGGGCTGGGCTCACGGCGGTCAGCGTTCAGCCAGCTGAGAAACACGTCCCGCTCCAGGGGGGTAAGGCGCTCGATGCTGTCCAGTACGCCGGCCAGGTCGGCCTGACGCTGCCGACCGCCCACCCGGCACCGGTTGCACTCAGTGACGAGCTGGATCTCGCTCGTCCCGTCCGGCATCCTGACCTGCCGCCGTGCGACTTCCAACTGTGCATCCTGGCCCCCGTCACCGAACGACTCGCCCGCGCCGATTCCGCAGGACCGGCAGAGGAAACTGTCAGCCACGAAAACCTTGGTCCGCTGGGCCGCGGTCAGCCCGGACTTCTCCTTCGGGGACTTCGACTGTCCGGGAAGCCAGATGTCAGCTCCCTTCTTCACGAAACGCTGCTCGTCGAGGTGGAGCGACTCGTCCTCACGCCTGGTGTCGATCTGCCATTCGTGATCCCGCAGGTCGCGTACCCGGCGATCGATCTGCGCCACCTCGGGGAACGCCGCCCGCAGCTGTCCCTTGGTGAAGATGTTTCCTTCCCCGACCTCCGACACCAGCCACAGGCCAGCGCGCACCTTGCTACCGAACGACTTGTCGAGCCACGACGGCACTGCCACTTGCATCCTCCGCTCAACGAACACCCTCAAGAGCCGTTCACCGGGCAGCGCAAACCTGGGGGTCTGCCCTGCCGGGCTTCCGGCTGGCTCGACCATTCAGCACGGCCGTCAGAGGTGCCGTCTACCCCCAGCCCTCTTTGCGCGCAAGGTAGTCAAAACCTCTTGCTGCACAATGGACTACGCACGTTTAGAGGGGGTGGCCATGGCGGGAAAAAGCTCGGCAGGCGCGACGGGGCCGGATCTGCCACCAGGGCGGAAGGCACTCGCTGAGGCGATAGCCGCTCTCTACGAGCACCTGGCGGTCAGAACGCTGGTCGAGGCTTCGGAGCTGCTGGCGCTGGAAGGCTGGCGCAAGGACCCGAGTGAGATCTCCCGCTACCGCAGCGGGCGCCGCAAGCCGCCCATCGGCTTCGTCATCGCACTCCACAAGCTCGCTGCCGACCAGGCAGCTCCTGCTTCGGTGGCGTTTTCCCCGACGGAACTGCACACGCTTCATGCGGCGGCCGAGGCGACCTTCTGCCAGAACTGTGGTCCGGCACTCAGGGAAAACCAACGGCTTCGAGGCGAGAACAGCCGGCTTCTCGCCCGCCAGCCCTCCATGGATTCCCCCCCGTCCACTTCCGCGGAGGGGAGCAATCCGGCCGCTCTCTCACGCCCTGCTCCGCTGCCGGTCCCCCGCCGGGCGGGGGACCGGCAGCGGAAAGCACGTGATGTGGCTGCAGCGCAGCAGCTGGCCACCAGCACCGCTTCCCTACGCAGAAACGGGCAGATCGGTCACGCGGTCGCCCTCATCCAGGACACGTCGGCATCACTGTCCCCTCTGGAGAGCGCAGCAGCCATCGCACTGTTGCGTGGCGGCCAAGATGACCTCGCGGACACGGCCATCGGCATCAACGGCCGGAGCCGTGTCGAGAGGGACGTCATGCGCATCGCAGTTGAGCTGCATGCCCTGGGCCTGCCAGATGACGCCGGCGCGATCCTCCGGGCCGCGCTTGCGCATGCGCCGGCACAGACCTGACGGAGAACGGCGCCCCCGGAAGAAAACGAAGTCCTGAGCGCAGTTGCCGAACCGGCTGGTGTCCTCGGCCGCCGCGGTGAGACTTGACCCGCCGACGCAGCCCCGCACCGAACTGCTGTGTGCATGCTCCTTAGCGCCAGGGACGCTCAGGAAATGAGGGCTGCGTCCAGGTACTCCTGCACCGGCTCGAACAGCCCATACGGCACGTACTCCGGGATCTCGTCATGGGTAACCCAGGCCAGTTCGGCCAGCTCCTCGGTGTCCGCGACGTGGGCCATGCCGGCCAGTACCTCGCACGCGGTGTACGACATGAGTCGGCCCGTCTTCGGGTGGACGCGCTCGCCAAGCAGCTTCACGGCCGCCACGGTCAGCCCGGTCTCCTCCTGGGTCTCCCGCACGGCGGCGTCCTCGCGAGCCTCGCCAGGCTCGACCTCTCCGGCCGGGAACTGCCAGGAGAGCTGTCCCTCGCTGACCCGGCGGCGCACCATCAGCACGCATCCCTGGTTCACGACGATGGCGGCAGCGATGCCCGGGCGCTCGTCCGCGTTCTGGTTCGTCACGTCTACTCCTCCAGGACGGCCAGGATGGGTGGGAAAATCGTATCGACGGGGATGAAGCGAGGCAGCGCGTTTCTGGGGACCCACATGACGTCGATGTTCTCGGCCGCGTCGCTGTTCGTGGCCTCGCCGGCCAGGTACTCGCAGAGAAAGTACTCACACAGCACGCCGGTTACGGGATGAAGGCGGTTCCCGAGGTGCTGCCGGACCGCGCAGTGGACACCCGTCTCATTCAAGGTCTCCCGCACCGTGGTGGTCTCCGCCTTGCCTCCCGGTTTGATGACGCCGGCCGGGAACTGCCACGTAATTCCGGCAGCGTCGTCGTCCCGTCGGCACACCAGGAGGACATCGCCATCGCGGGCGACCACCGCGATGGCCACCCGCAGCGCCTGCGCGCCGGGCGGCGTCGAGTCCGCTGGGGCCTGTTCCTTCGCCAGCAGGAGCGCGAAGCGCTGTCGCGCAGCCGCAGGAGCCTGCTCATGGGCTGTGTCGAGGAGCTGCTGCATCTCCCTGCGAGGCACGAGGGCCGCGTCGGAGTGCCAGGTGGCCACCGTCCTCACGGCGATGCCGAGGTGGGCGGCGAACTGCTCGTTTCCGAGGCGCAGGGCGGACTGCAGCAGGCAGGCGTACCGGCCGCTCCAGCGTTCGATCACGTCCACAAGATTGCCCCCTCGTCGCCGCCCCGGTGCAGGAGTCCGCGCGCCGAAAGTGCACTCCCACTGCACTGGCACTTCATGGTCACGCGGGAAGGGCCCCGGAAGAATCGGAGTCACCAGGGGCCAAGAAATCACCCGTCGAAGGCTCAGTCCCTGGGAATCGTATGAGAGGCGCGAGAGCGCCAGACGACCACAGGGAGATTCTAGGTGCGCATCCCCAGCAGATAGTAGAGACAGAGAAGTTGGCCGAATCGGGCTTCTCGTTGGGCTGATTGGCCGTACCTTGGCCGGCATTCGCCCGTCCGGGGCATTGCCCGCACGCCCGAACCGCCCTGCCAGCGCCGGTAACCTCAGCAGAAGACGGCTGATTGCCCGTCATGTTCGGTTGCTAGCAAGGCGAAAGGGAGTCAATGGCCGAGGTTCAGGCACACACCGTCGAGCGCACGCTCGTCCTGCTCAAGCCCGATGCGCTGGCGCGTGGCCTGGCAGGAAGGATCATCACTCGATTCGAGGATGCCGCGCTCAAGATCGTCGGCACGAAGATGAAGTGGATGGACGAGGAGTTCACCCGCAAGCACTATTTCGATCTTGAAGAGCGGCTGGGTTCGGAGGTCTACAACCTTACGGCGACGTTCATGCAGCAGGGGCCGGTCATCGCCCTGGTACTGGAGGGCTTCGACGCCATCGCCACCGTCCGAAAGATCGTCGGCAGCACGTACCCGAACCAGGCTCCGGCCGGCACGGTGCGGGGCGACTTCTCGCACTACAGCGCGGCGGCCAGCATCGCCTCGGGCAAGGCGGTCGCAAACCTCGTGCACGCCTCCGGCAACGCGGAGGAGGCCAGGCAGGAGGTGGAGCTGTGGTTCGACAAGGACGAACTGCAGGACTACAAGACGCTGGCCGAGATCTACACGTACTAGCAGCGGGTCACGGCGTCACCGCGGGGGCGCCAGGGCGTTGATCACCACTGGGGCACGACCGTTTGAACCGAGAGGGCACCATGACCAACCAGACCCGCCTGGCCTCCACCGACGAGCTGGAGTCGATCTTCCAGCGTGAGCTGGCGACCGACCGGTGGGCCGCCACCGAGACCGCGTACGCCCTGGCCGTGCGCCACCGCGACCTGAGCGACTGGCCCGCGTCGCAAGAATGGGCCCAGCAGTGCCTGCGTCTGCTGGAGGGGTTCCCCAGCGAGACGGAGGAGCAGGTCGCCACCGGCCGCACGTCGGTGGGAGGCGTTCAGCTGCCGACGTACCTGCACTCGGGTGTGGTCGAGGAGCGCTTCGGCACCCTCGGCTGACACCCACCGATCCACCGGGGTGATGCGGCCGGCACCCGCATCGGCCGCATCACTCCGCGCTCGACCACCAATCCCGTAGCGATCGCCCGACCGGACAGGCCCCGCACGGCAGGGTCCGGCTGGCTTCGTCATGCCTGAAACGAGGAGGCAGCAGCCCCGTGGCCGTCGAGATCGAGATGCGCGCCCGCTTCACCAAGGAGGTCCAAGACCAGCTCGTCACCCGCCTGAAGGCGGACGGGGAGGACCTGGGCCCCGACGACAAGCACATCTACTTCTACGTGCTCCCCGACCAGCTCCTGAAGGTCACCGACAACACCGCCGCCGGCACCGCCAAGATCACCCTCAAGGGGAGCAAGATCGGGCAGGGCGCGGCCTTCGCGGAGACCGAGTTCGCCATCGCACCCGCCGACGTTCCGGCCGCGGTGAAGGTGTTCAACGCCCTCGGGTTCGAGTCGGCGATGCACGAGGCGTTCAACTTCCGTCACAACTTCCGCCTCGACGGCGTCGAGATCGCGGCCAAGTGGAGCGAGGCGTGGGGCTACCACGCCGAGTTCGAGGTCCTGCTGGAGGACGGCGCCTCGGACGCCGCCCGCGCCGAGGCAGAAGCCAAGATCACGGATGTCGCCACGGCGCTCGGCGTGACCCTGATGACGGAGCGGGAGCTGGCCGACTTCACCGCCACCTTCGAGGCCGCCGAGAAGGAGCGCAAGGAGCGCGAACAGCAGACCGCGCCGATCCGGTAGGGAACATCACCGCGGAGACCACCAAGGGGGTGGGCACGAGTGAGCACGACCCCGTTGACCGCAAGTCTGATCGACCTGGCTGCCCGTGGGCAGCTCCCGCTCCACCAGCACATGGACCACGCCACCATCGCGTGGATCAGCGACAATAGGCCCGACCTCCCGCCGACAACGCGGCCGGCCTTGAGCCCGCAGTCGAAAGAGCTGCTCGCGCACGGCGGACTGCCCACCCGGTGGTGGGCCGACCCCCGCCTGTACACCTCGCTCCACGGCGTCCGCCACGCCATGAGGACGGCGGCGCTCGCCGCCGTCCTCGCCGAGGCGAATGACCTCTGCGACGCCGATGCCGCTACGGCGATCCTCGCCGCCGCCGTACACGACTGCCAGCGGCGCCACGATCAGGACGACTGCGGACACGGCGCCCGCGCGGCCATCTGGCTCGCCGCGAACGCCGACACCGTCTGGGGCTACTTCGGCCTCGCCGCCACGCCCCGGCGGATCGTGCAAGCGGCCACCGCCGTCCGACTGCACGACGTTCCGTACGAGGCGTTCACTGCGGACGACAAGTCCGACCACGTCCGGGCCGAGCGCATCACCGACGTGGTCAAGGCTGCCGATGCCCTGGACCGCTACCGCCTGCCGAAGCTGAAGTGGTGGCCGGACTCCCGGTACGTCCGCGAGTCCGCCTTCGACCAGCTGCGCGGCCTCGCCTTCGACCTGGTCCTGGTCTCGGAGCGGGCCTACCTTGCCGGGGCCAGCGGCACCGCGGCCGTCCGCTACGCGCTCGCCGAGAAGGGCCTGGTCTGACCATGGACTTCCTCGGCACCTACCACCTGTGGGCCGACGCCCACGCCTTCTTCGACTCCACCCTCATCCCCAGCCCCGCCGACCACACCGACCCGCTCGCCACCCAGGCTGCGGGCTGGGACCGACAGCTCGCTGAGGAGACCCCGAACGGCCACTTGCTTCGGCAGAACGCCCTCTTCGAGGCCCTGCGAGGAAACGGCAAGCTGCACCTCCTGCACGTCACCCACGCCCTGGAGGAGATCAGTCGGCAGGGAGTGCTCTACCCGTCGGGCGGCTGCCTCGTCGGAAGCATCTACTGCGCGCCGCTCACCGCGACCGAACAGGGCTTCCGCATGCACAACCTGGGCGCTTACGTCCTGGCCAAGGAAGCGCCGGCCTTCCTGGCCAAGCTCGGCGTCACCGATCGCGTCCCCACCCCGCTGGTCTTCGAGATCGACACCCCGCCGCAGGCGTATCGCGGTCTCGCCGGCGTGGACTACCTGCGGCTGGGCCTCATCCACCTGCAGATCTACAGCCACCTCGAATACCTGCTGAGCAAGAACGAACGCCACCAGCTGCGCGAGACCGTCGTCAGCAGGGTCAAGAACTCAGCCGCATTCCTCGCCACCGCCGCCGCCGTCGCCGTCGCCTACCAGGGCACCCAGGTCGACGCCGAGCCGTTCCTCAAGCTGCTCGACGAGACGATCCCCCGGCTGCCGATCCTCGGCTACCTGTACTTCGAAGCGGTCGCCGAGTACCTGATGCTCCACTCGGTCTCCCGCCACACCCGGCGCCTGGCCGAGCTCGGCGAGCTGAACAACTGGCTGTACAAGGAGATGCTGTTCGCCTCCTTCCCCGCGATGGAAGGCAGGTTCGACCTCGCGAGGTTCCGTCCACGTCCGAAGCAGCTGGCCGCGCTCATCCACCGAATCGACCCGACCATCGACACCAGCCACGCGAGTGCATACCTGGTCGAGCGGATCAGCTACCTCGTCGCCGCCCGCCTCTTCGCGCCCGGCGACTCCCCCGAAGCCTGGCACCACACGCGCTGGGAGTTCGACTCCCTGGCCACGCAGCTCGGACCGCTCCTTGGTCACCTGATCCACCGGGAGCTGCGCACCTTCGGCCGCTACCCCGACTTCTACTTCTACTTCGACCAGCACAAGGCGCTGCAAGCCTGGAACTACTGGAACCACATGGACATCGTCGCCCCGTTCAACGGCACGATGCCCAAGGGCGAGATCGGCATCAACCCGGCCTACCCCAACCTCGACTACCGCGTCTGGCGCGCCGAGCAGGACGATGCCGGCCACCTCCACCCGGCCGAAGAGCTCGCGCTGACCATTGCCCCGCGGCTGGTGGACATCAAGTACACGCTCATGCGCAACAACCAGTGGACCGCCCCCGCGCCCAGCGCCGCCTGATCACCGACGCTGCCATCCGCGGCCCACCCCACCCCGAGCAACCTCACACGCAGGAGATCCGTGATGAGTCCCTCCGGCATGCCCTCCGTCGACCTCCTCGGCGAACAGATCGCCTCCGTCCTCGCCGATCCCGCCACTACCCACGGTCTCGCCCGCACCCTCCGGGCCGCCGCCAAGGAGATCGAGCTCCACCGCTACCACCACGCCAGCCGGCGCGCCTGGCCCAACGGCCGCATCGACGACAAGCCCGCCAAGGTCCAGATCGGCGGCGGGGCCCACCGCATCGACGGCTTCTTCAACATCGACCTCGTCCCTCCGGCCGACCTGCTCTGGGACATCCGTGAGGGCATCCCCCTCCAGGACGACAGCACCGAGGGGATCTTCTCCGAGCATTTCCTTGAGCACATCGACTACCCGCGCTCGGCCAAGCAGTACGTCCGCGAGGCCCACCGAGTCCTCGTGCCGGGCGGCCGGATCATCACCGGCGTCCCCGACGCCGCCTTCGCCCTGAGCCAGTATCCCGGCCCCCTGGACGCCTGCGACGAGACGATCGAGCGCTGGTACGCCAAGCGCGACTGCCGCCGTGACATCAACACGCGGCTCGACCTCGTGAACCTCGTCTTCCGTGACCAGGACGACGACCCCACGTACACCCCGCACCTGTGGGCGTACGACCACGAGAAGCTCGTCCAGCTCTTCACCGAGGCCGGCTTCACCACCGTCGAACCCTGGACCTTCGACCCCACCATGGCCAACCCGAAGCGCCGCTGGGGCAGCGTCTACGTCGTCGCCACGAAGTAACCCATCAAGCAGCCCGCGGGTCCGGGACGCCCCGTCCCTAGCCGCCCGGACTCGCGGGCCTCCACCCCATGCCACAGCATCCCGTACCCGCCCGGCAGCATCGCCGAGGAAGCCACCTGCATGAACCAGGTCCCACCACCCATGAGCGAGCTGACCCTCGCCACCTCCCCCAGCGCCGTCGCCTGGGCCCGTCGCCATACCGTCGACATCCTCCAGCGCTGGCGTTTCCCCGATGAGGGGATCGAAGTCGCCCGGCTCCTAGTCTCGGAGTTGACCACCAACGCGATCCGACATGCCCAGCTCTCGGAGACACCTGAATCCGCTGGCCCCGGCACAATTCTTCTCAAGCTCTGGCCCATCGAAGGTGGCATCATCCTCGCGGTCAGCGACCCCGACCCGCGACCGCCAACACCTTGCGCCCACGACACCAGCGCCACCGGAGGCCGCGGGCTTGTCCTCGTAGAGACCATGGCAAACCGGTGGGGCTACTCCCCTACGCAGACGTATCCCGGGAAGATCGTCTGGGCAGAGGTTCCCGCTCGTCCCAGCACTGCCCCGGTTGAGTCAGCCACCGGGGGCAGGCAAGCCACCTCTATGCTCATCGGGGAAATCCTGACCGGCCTACGCGAGCTGTAGTCGAACCGATCAGCTACGGCATCGCGTAACAACAAGGCCTTTTCTGCTTCAGGTTGAGTCATACGGAAGGCAATGATGGCCTTCACGATGGGAGAAGGACCAGCCGTGGCAACAGAGTTCATCGAGGTCCCGGTCATCGCCGACGTCGTCGGGGGCCACACCGGAAAGCTCGACGACTTCAAGGGCGGGGTGGAGTCGATCATCCGCCTGCGGCCGGAGTTCCCCGTCGAGACGCTGCGGGGCATCGAGGAGTTCTCCCACCTCCAGGTCACCTGGTTCTTCAACCTCGGCTCCCCGGACGACGTCGCCCTGCACGCCCGCAGTCCCCGCGACAACCCCGCCTGGCCGGCGACCGGGACTTTCGTGCACCACAACCACCGGCGCCCGGCCCGGCTCGCGACCTCTTTCCCGAGGCTGCTCAAGGTCGACGGGCTCGACCTGCACGTCACGGACCTCGACGCCGACGAGGGGACCCAGGTCGTCGATCTCGTGGCCGTGTTCCAGGAGATGCTGCCCCGTGGGCCCGTCTCCCAGCCGGCGTGGCCGGGCGAGATGCTGGCGGACTACTGGCGGGACGCCTCCCAGCGTTGAGGAGACGCGCGGATGCCGTGATGGAGGCCGCAGCCGGGATCAGAAGATCACCCACATAGGTGATCTTCACTTGGTGTGTATGGCTTGACACGTTCCGTGCTGTACGGTCGCGCAAAACGGCCCCCGTCAATGGTTGGCGCCATCGACGAGGGCCTGAACCACCAGTGGAAGCGACCCACAGTGATCTACCGCAACGTTATCGCGCCCTCCCGCGCCTTCGGTCAGTACTCGCACGAGATCATCCGGCACCCCCGCCTCAACTCCGATGCCGTGCGCCTTCTCACCTGGCAGCTCTCGCTTCCTCGGGGAGCCCGCGAATCGCTCTCCCGGACCGCCGAGCGTGCCCGGATCGGGGCATGCGCCTTCGGGCGCGCCAAGCGGCAGCTCAAGGAAGAGGGGTTCGTGCACGAGCGGCGGGTCCAGGGCGCCGGTGGGCACTGGATCACCCAACAACTCGTCTCCAGCGCCCCCTTGACCGCCGACGAGGCCGCCAAGATCCTCGCCCGGACCCCCCTCCCCGCCTGCGAGGACCCGGTGTCCCCGCAGGTCGCGCCGAGTCCGCGGAATCGAGCCGTCGGTGTCCCGGCCGCTGGTGCTCCGGAGGCTCCGTCGACCGGCGGTCATCCAGAGAAAGAACCCGTGGAGGACACCTCCAACCTTCCGTCGGCGGCCGACGAACCGGCCGATGAGCCCGGTGACGAGACCGCACCCGTCGCCAGTCCCCGGCAGGAAGAGGCCCGCGCTCTCGTGGGCGCGTTGCCGCTCCTCTCCCCCGCCCTCCGGAACATCCCGCCCGGCATGCGCGACGAACTCGCCCGCCTCGCCGCGCGCTGGCTCGACGCCGGGCACACCTCCGCCGACGTCCACGAGCACGTCCTGCGCGGCCTGCCCGGTGCCGGGACGCCCGTACACCGGCCCGGCGGGCTGGTCAGGTACCTGTTGCGGGAGGTGCCGCCCCGCGCCCTGCCCCGGCTCGTGTCATCGCCGTCCGGGCCCCGGCTCTCCCCGCGGCTCGAAGGCGCGCGCGAGTGCTCCGGCGACCACGTCCAGCCGATGCTGTTCCGGCCCGTCGGGGACGAGACGCTGTGCGCCCGGTGCCTCCCCCGCACCCCTGACGCGCCCTCGCCCGGCCGGGAAGCCCACGGCGGCTCCCGCGTTCCCGTCGAACCGTGACCCCGCGCAGGGGCCCCGTCCGCACCTCGTAGGCTCGGAGGACGACCCGTCGACCCGAAAGGTCCCGCCATGCCCCGCATCCCCTCCCCCCTCACCGCCGCCGCCGGACTCGTCGGCGGGTACGCCGTCGCGCGGTGGACCAAGAAGCGGCCGCTCGGTGGGGCCGTGCTCGCCGTGGCCGGTGGGGTGGCGGCCCGGGAGTGGCAGCGGGTGGGTGGGGCGAAGGCCTCCGTGGGGCTGACGTCCGCCTACGTCGCCGCGTTCGCCGGGTCGCACCCGCTCGCGAAGAAGATCGGGGCCTGGCCCGCCGTCTTCTCCGTCGCCGGGGCCGTCGCCGCCGCCTCCTGGGCCGTCACCCGCGACCGGGGCTGAGCCGCCCGCGCCGCCGGGGTACCGGCGGTCCGGCCGGAAGCCGGTCCCGCGGTCCGCCCTCGTCCGTGCGGCACCGTTGATCACCGCCCCCTACCCTGTGGGCCATCCGAGTGGCCGAGCCAGGGGTGGGGATCTGTGTGGCGGAGCAGACCGACAGCGTTCGAAGAGACGGCACGGCGACTCCGCGCACATGGCGTTCCGTGCTCCGCGGCCTGGCCGCCGTCTGCGTCCCGTTGGGGATCGTCATCGGCATGGCCTGGGCCTTTCTGGCGCCCTCGGGCTACTGGCCGGGGTCGTCGGTGACGACGGCCTGGGAGACCCGGAGCGACAGCCAGGCGCCCGAGGGCAGCACCCGCCGGGCCTGGCTCGCCGGTGACACCCTCGTCCGCGCCCGGTACGACGCCGTCACCGGCTTCGACGCCGACTCGGGCAGGAAGCGCTGGGAGTTCGTGCCGCCCCGGCGGGCCGACATCTGCGCCGCCGGCGAGACCGCCGACGACACCCGCGTGCTGATCGCCTACACCGGGAAAACCGGAGCGACCGAAGGGACCGGAGAGGCCTCCGGGAGCTGCTCCGTCGTCGTCGCGCTCGGTCTCGCCGACGGGCGCGAACTGTGGCGCGCCTCCCTCGCCCTGGCGGGCGGAGGCGCTGCCGACGCCTCCGGCGCCCTGGCCGCGGGCGGCGGGCTCGGCGTGGTCCTCGACGCCGGGACCGGGAAGGGCGCCCCCGCCCTGCGCGCCCTCGAACTGCGCGGCGGCTCCCCGCGCTGGACGGCCGCGGTGCCGAAGGGGTGCGCCCCGGTCCGTACCGCCGTCGCGCCGAAGCAGGTCGTCGCCGTCCTGGCGTGCGGCGAGGAGATGAAGCTGGCCGCCTTCGACCCGGCTGACGGCGGGGAACGGTGGACCACGCCCCTCGACGACCGCAACGGCGTCCTCACCGGGGCGAGCGTGGCCATCATGGCCACCGACCCGGTCGTGCTGCGGGTCGACGAGGGCGACCGGGGTGTCGACGCCTTCCTCGCCTTCGGACCGGACGGCCGCCCCGAGGCGCGGATCCAGGCCACCGGTGACGGCTACGGCACGATCGGGCCGCACGCCGTGGTCTCCGACCGACGGCTCTTCGCGCTCACCGACGGCGGCCGGTGGGGTCGTCTCGTCGCCTTCGACCTGACGACCGGTGACGAGCTGTGGCGGGAGGACATCGGCGGGGCCGCCTACGTCGTCCAGGGGCTGCACGCGGAGGCCGGCCGGGTCATGGTGGTGAAGGGGTCCACCAAATACGGGGACAACCTGCACGTCTTCGACGCCGCCACCGGCGAAGAGGAGGAGGACCGTGCCTTCCGCGACGACGTCGGCCCCTTGGACCACCTGCTCCCGTACAAGGACCGGATCATCGCCGTCCGCTCGGGCGGCCGCGTCAAACCCTTCAGCGCGTACGAGCGCTGGTGACGCCCGTCTCCGTGAACGGCGTCCGCTCCCCCGCCACCCGTGTGCCGGGCGGCCGCCGGCCCCGTGGCCGTACCGCCACGGAAACGGACCCGGGCACCCGGCGCAAAGGGCTCAGCCCCCCAACCCGTGGCTCACCGTATAGATCAACAGCCCCGCCAACGCCCCCACCACCGTCCCGTTGATCCGGATGAACTGCAGGTCGCGCCCGATGTTCGCCTCGATCTTCCGCGAGGTCTGGGTGGCGTCCCAGCTCGCGACCGTGTCCGTGATCAGGGACGTGATCTCGGTGCGGTAGGTGGTGACGAGGTACGCCGCCGCGTCCTCCGCCCAGCCGTCGACCTTCGCGCGGAGGCGGGCGTCCGTCGAGAGGCGCCGGCCCAGGGAGATCAGGGAGGCGCGGGCGCGCAGGCGGAGCTGGCTGTGGTCGTCCTCGGCCGCCGCGAGGATCAGGGAGCGGACCGACGACCACGCCGAGGCGATGATGTCCTGGACCTCCGGGCGGGCCAGGAGGTCGGACTTCAGGCGCTCGACGCGGACCCGGGTGTCCGTGTCCGACTGGAGCTCGACCGCGAAGTCCGCCAGGAAGCGGTCGATCGCCCCGCGCGCCGGGTGCCCCGGCATGTCCCGCATCTCCGTGACGAAGCGGAGCAGTTCCTTGTAGACGCGCTCGCCGATCCGCTTGTCCACGAAGCGCGGCGTCCAGCCCGGCGCCCCGCCCTGGACCGCGTCCATCACCGAGTCCCCGTGGGTGACCAGCCAGTCGTGGGCCCGGGTGCAGATCAGGTCCACCGCCCGGCGGTGCGCCCCGTCGTCGACCACCTTCTCCAGCGTCTTGCCCAGGGGCGGCGCGATCTCCACCGCCTCCGCCCGGCGGGTGATCGCCTCCCCCACCACCGCCTGCACGTCCGCGTCCCGCAGCACCGTCAGCGCGCCCCGCAGGGCCGTGGAGAGCTCCGCCACCACCCGGTCGGCGTGCGCCGGGTCCGCCAGCCAGGCGCCCAGGCGGCCGCCGATGCCCAGGGCCGTCAGCCTGCCCCGTACGACGTCCGCCGACAGGAAGTTCTCGCCGACGAAGACGCCGAGGGACGTGCCCAGCTGGTCCTTCTTCTTCGGGATGATCGCCGTGTGCGGGATCGGCAGCCCCAGCGGGTGCCGGAAGAGGGCCGTCACCGCGAACCAGTCCGCGAGCGCGCCCACCATGCCCGCCTCCGCCGCCGCGGCGACGTACCCCGCCCAGGCTCCCGCCCCGGAGTTCCGCGCCCACGTCGCCAGCGCGTAGACCACCGCCACGAGGAGCAGCAGGGACGTCGCCAGCGCCTTCATGCGCCGGACGCCCCTGCTCTTCTCCTCGTCCGCGGCCGTGTACGAGAAACTCACCATGCGTCGACCTCCTACCTCAGGGACTCCCGGCGCTCCTCCCGAGTTCCCCCGTACATCTTCGCGATCACCGCCTCGATGTCCGGTTCCCGCACCGACAGGTCGACGAGCGGATGCGCGGCGGCCACCGCGGCGACCAACGGCGCCGCCGAGTCCGTCGCCGGGAAGGCGAGCCACTGGCGGGGCCCCTCCGCCCGTACGAAGCGGGCCCCGGGCACGTCGATCGGGGGCAGCTCGCGCTCCAGGTCCACCACCAGGAGCCGTTCGCTCTCGCCCACCTCGTGCAGCCCGGCCAGTTCGCCGTCGTACATCAGGCGCCCGTGGTCGATGACCATCACCCGGGAGCAGAGCTGCTCGATGTCGGTCAGGTCGTGGGTGGTCAGGAGGACCGTCGTGCCCCGCGCGTCGTTCAGGTCCCGCAGGAACTCCCGCACCTTCGCCTTCGACACCACGTCCAGGCCGATCGTCGGCTCGTCCAGGTACAGCACCTCCGGGTCGTGCAGCAGCGCCGCCGCGATGTCGCCCCGCATCCGCTGCCCCAGCGAGAGCTGCCGCACCGGCACGTCGAGCAGCTCCCCCAGGTCCAGGAGCTCCACGCAGCGGTCGAGGTTCTCGCGGTAGCGGGCGTCGGGAATGCGGTACATGCGGTGCATCAGCCCGTACGAGTCCCTCAGCGGCAGGTCCCACCAGAGCGTGGTCCGCTGCCCGAAGACCACCCCTATCCGCCGGGCGAGCCGGGTGCGCTCGCGGGACGGGTCGATGCCCGCGACCCGCAGCCGGCCGCCGCTGGGGGTGAGGATGCCGGTCAGCATCTTGATGGTGGTCGACTTCCCGGCCCCGTTGGGGCCGATGTAGCCGACCATCTCGCCGCGCTCCACCCCGAACGAGATCCCGTCGACCGCCCGGACCTCCCGTTTCTCGCGGCGGACCAGGCCCGCCCTGCGGCGGACCGTGAAGGTCTTCTCCACCCCGTCCAGGTGGATGAAGGGTTCGGTGGACGACATCCCGGAGTCCTCAGCTTCCCGTCGATCGGTACGAGCGGATCCCCGCCCGCCAGGCGAGGCCCGCGACCCCGCAGCAGACGAGCGCCACCAGGGGCGACGCGAACGCCGCTCCGTCCGGCACCCCCGCCGGGGCCGGCCGGCCGAGCACGTACAGGGCGGGCAGCCAGCTCACGAACGCCAGCGGCACCACGTACACCACGCCCCGCACCAGCTCCTGCGCGAAGATCGTCGGCGGGTACTGGAGGAGGGTGTTCCCGCCGTACGTGAAGGAGTTCGTGACCTCGGCCGCGTCCTGGATCCAGAAGAGCGCGGACGCGCCGACCACCATCACCGCGCCGAAGATCACCGCCCCGCAGACCACCGTCACCGGCAGCAGGACCACCTTCACCGGCGTCCAGTCCACGTGGAGCAGGACCAGGCTCCAGACCAGGACGAGCAGCGCCTGCGCGACCCGGCCGAAGCGGCGCAGCGCGAACTTGTCCGCCGCGACCTGCGCGAGCAGCGGCGCCGGGCGCATCAGGAAGGTGTCGAGCGAGCCGTCCCTGACCCGCTTCCCCATCCGCTGGAGCGAGCCCATCGTCAGGTCCGCGATCCCGAAGGCGGTGCCGGCCGTCCCGTACAGGAAGGCGACCTCCGCGAAGGAGAAGCCGCCGAGCCCCTTCACCCGGCCGAACATCAGGAGGATGACGACGAAGTCGAAGAAGGTGACGCAGAAGCTGGTGAAGAGGGTGAGGGCGAAGGAGGAGCGGTACGTCATCGTGGACCGGATCCACATGGCCGCCACCATCCGGTAGGTGCGGAGGGAGTCGCCGAGGACGCCGTACGTAGGGGGCGGGTCGTCCCCCGCACCCGTGACGGGCGCCGCGGTCGTCGTCTCAGCCACCCTGCACCACCACCTTCCGCGTCGCCAGCGCCTGTACCGCCCGGCCCGTGCCGAGCAGCGCCAGGGCCCAGCAGCCCTGGAAGGCGTACGCCCCCGCGAGCTCCCAGCCCTCGTACCGCCCCAGGTAGACGTCGGCCGGGACCTGGAGGAGGGAGGCCCACGGCAGCATCCGGGCGACCTCGCCCAGGGCGCCCGGGAAGACGTTCAGCGGGAGCAGCATCCCCGAGAAGAACAGGCCGCCCAGCCAGGCCACCTGCATCACCCCCTGGCCGTCGAGCAGCCAGAAGGCGCTCATCGCCACCAGGTACCAGAGGGCGAAGCCGACCGCCGAGCCCAGCGCCACCGCGAGCAGGAAAGCCGCCCAGCCGCCCGGCCCGGACGGCAGCGTGAAGTCGAAGACGAGCGCGCCGAGCACCATCGGGGCGACGCCCCGGCCCAGGAGCTGGAAGGCGGCCCGGCCCGCGTTGGCCGAGAACCACCAGGCCTGGAGGTCGGCGGGGCGGTAGAGGTCGACGGCGATGTCCCCGGTCCTGATCCGCTCGATCAGCTCCTCCTCGAAGCCGCCGCCCATCAGGCCGCAGACGGTGATGAGGGCCTGCCCGATCCAGACGTAGGCGAGGGCGTCGTCCATGGAGTAGCCGCCGAGGTGCGGCCGTTCGTCCCAGAGGGCGACGTACGTGTAGGAGAGGACGAGGCCGAAGACGCTGTTGGTGAAGACGCCCGCCGCCGTCGCCACCCGGTAGGTGGCGTAGCGCCGGAACCCGCCCGCGGCCACCGTCGCGTACAGCCGCAGCATGGAGCTCCCTTTCCGGGAAGGGGTGGAGGGACGGAGGAAGGCGAAGCGCACGACCCTAGCGGGGGCGTGGTGTCCGTCGCGACCCGTTTTCACGTCATATTCGAGTCGCGTACGGGACTTTCCGGTCATTACGGGCAATATGGGATGCCATGTCCCCTTCCTCGTCCCCCTTCTCCGGTACGGGCCCCGGTACGGACTCCGGCATGGGCTCCGGCCCCGGTGCGAGCGACCCGGGCGGCACCCCCCGGACGTCCCGCCCGGGCTGGGAGCCGAGGGATCCCACCCTGCACCCGCCGCACCCGCCCGTCCGGGCGACGGCCCCCGAGCCCCGCCCGAGCCGCCGGGACCGCCGACGCCGCCGGGGCCCCTTCCGGCGCCTCCTCCGCCTCCTCGTCGGCACCCTGCTCCTCGGCGCCCTGCTCCTCGCCGGAGCCCTCGCCGCCGGCTACCTCCTGGTGGAGATCCCGCCCGCCAACGCCGCCGCCGTCGCCCAGTCCAACGTCTACCTCTACCGGGACGGCACCCCCCTCGCCCGCGACGGCGAGGTCAACCGCGAGAACGTCCGGCTCGACCGGATCCCGCTCTCCCTCCAGCAGGCCGTCCTCGCCGCCGAGGAGCGCGACTTCTCCACCTCGCGGGCCGTCGACCCCAAGGCGATGGTCCGCGCCGCCTGGAACACCGTCACCGGCAAGGGCCGCCAGTCCGGCTCCACCATCACCCAGCAGTACGTCAAGAACTACTACCTGGGCCAGGAGCAGACCCTCAGCCGCAAGGCGAAGGAGTTCTTCATCGCGATCCGGCTCGGCCGCGAGAAGAGCAAGCAGGAGATCCTCCAGGGATACCTGAACACCAGCTACTTCGGGCGCAACGCCTACGGCGTGCAGGCCGCCGCCCGCGCCTACTACGGCAAGGACGTCGAGCAGCTCGACACCGCCGAGGGCGCGTACCTCGCCTCCCTGCTCAAGGCCCCCAGCGCCTACGACGTCACCACCCACCCCGAGAACCGCGCCAAGGCCGTCGCCCGCTGGCACTACGTCCTCGACGGCATGGTCACCGAGGGGTGGCTGGACCGGGCCGGCCGCGCCGCCCTCCGCTTCCCCGACCCCCAGACCGCACGTCCCGTCACCGCCCTGTCCGGACAGCGCGGTTACGTCGTCCAGGCCGTCGAGGAGTACCTGACGAGCCACGGCGTCCTCGACGAGAAGACCCTCGCCGGCGGCGGCTTCCGCATCACCACCACCCTGGAGCCCGCCAAGCAGGAGGCCCTCGCCGAGGCCGTCGAGGACCGGGTCGTCTCCCGGCTCGACCCGGACCGCAACCCCGCCGACCGCTTCGTACGGGTCGGGGCGGCGGCCGTCGACCCGGCGAACGGCCAGGTCCTCGCCCTGTACGGCGGGATCGACTACACCCGCCAGTACGTCAACAACGCCACCCGCCGCGACTACCAGGTCGGCTCCACCTTCAAGCCCTTCGTCTTCACCGCGGCCGTGCAGAGCGGCGCCCAGACCCAGCAGGGCCGGCCCATCACCCCGTCCACGCTGTACGACGGGACCAACCGGCGCCCGGTGGAGGGCTGGAGCGGCGACCCGTACGACCCGGCCAACGAGGACGACGCGAGCTACGGCGAGATCCCCGTCGGCACCGCCACCGACCTGTCGGTGAACGCCGTGTACGCCCAGATGGCCGTCGACGTCGGCCCCGCGCACGTGCGCCGGACCGCGATCGCCCTCGGCGTGCCCGGCTCCACCCCCGACCTCACCGCCTCCCCCTCCATCGCGCTCGGCGCGGCCACCGCCAGCGTCGTGGACATGGCCACCGCGTACGCCACGCTCGCCGCCCACGGCAGGCTCGGCACGTACACCCTGGTGGAGGGCGTCACCCGGGGCGGCGAGCGGCTGGAGCTGCCGGACCCGCGGCCCCGGCAGGCGGTGAGCCGCGAGGCCGCCGACACCACCACGTCGATCCTCAGGAGCGTCGTCGAGACGGGCACCGGAACGGCCGCGCAGACCGCCGGACGTCCGGCGGCGGGCAAGACGGGCACGGCGGAGGACGACAAGGCCGCCTGGTTCGCGGGCTACACCCCGGAACTCGCCACGGTCGTCGCGCTGATGGGCCAGGACCCCGAGACCGGCCACCAGGAGCCGCTGTACGGGGCGCTCGGCGTGGAGCGGGTCGCCGGGGGCGGGGCGCCCGCCGAGATCTGGGGGCAGTTCACCCGTGAGGCCCTGGCGGAGACGCCCCCGCGGGACTTCGACCTCCGCCTGATGCCGGGGGCCGAGGAGCCGCCGCCCGCGACGCCGACAACGGGCGGGACGGAAGGGGCACGGGAGACGGAGGGGACGGAGGAGCTGGAGGAGTACGTGACCGGGGAGGCGGGCCCGGGAGCGGCCCCGGCGGCCCGGGGCGGCGTCCCGGACGCTCCCGGGCCGGAGACCGGGCCCCGTACCGCCGAACGGGGCACGCCCGCCCGCCGGACACCGGACGGTCAGTGACCCGTCAGTGATCCGTCAGTGACCCGAGGTCGCCTTCAGGCCCACCACGGCCACGAGCAGCAGACATACGAAGAAGATGCGGGCGGCGGTCGCCGGCTCCCCCAGGACCACCATGCCGAACACCGCCGCACCGGCCGCGCCGATGCCGACCCACACGCCGTACGCCGTACCGATCGGCAGCGTCTTGGCGGCCTGCGACAGCAGCAGCATGGAGGCGACGATCCCGGCGCCGGTGAACAGGCTCGGCCAGAGGCGGGTGAAGCCCTCGGTGTACTTCATCCCGATCGACCAGGCGACTTCCAGCAGACCGGCGACGACGAGAAGGATCCAGGCCATGACGGCACCTCCGTGAGACGGAACGACAGGGGTGCGTCGTCTTGTCGTCTACCCGGTACGGCGCGTCTCGTCGGGGTCCTTCCAGGCTAGCAAAGAAAGGGCGGAGGCCCCGGTGACCATGGTCACCGGGGCCTCACGGGGTTCGTGCACCAGCAGACAGGGCCCGGCCTACAGATAGAGCCCGGTCGAGTCGGACGTCCCCTGGAAGCGGTCCGCCGCCACCGCGTGCAGGTCGCGCTCGCGCATCAGCACGTACGCGACGCCCCGCACCTCGACCTCGGCGCGGTCCTCGGGGTCGTACAGGACCCGGTCACCGGTCTCGACCGTACGGACGTTCTGGCCGATCGCGACCACCTCGGCCCAGGCGAGGCGACGACCGACGGCGGCGGTCGCCGGGATCAGGATGCCGCCGCCGGAGCGCCGCTCCCCCTCCGGAGAGTCGGTACGGACCAGGACCCGGTCGTGGAGCATCCGGATGGGCAGCTTGTCGTGGGTGTTCTCGCTCACGGGGTGAACCTACCCGCCCGGGCGTGTCGCCCGTGCACGGGAGCCGCACCCGGCCGCGCCGGAAACCGCACCGGCGGCGCCCGGAACCGTCACCCCTTGGCCTTGCGGCCGGCGAAGGCGATCAGCCCGACGACCGCGACGACCGCGAGCGCCGCCGGCACCACGCGGTCCAGGCGGGGCGCGCCGTCCGCGTGGGTCAGGTGGGCCTTCACGTCCGAGACGACCCGGTTGACGGCGACGAAGGCGCGGCCGGCGGTCTGGTCGACCGTCGAGGCCACCTTCGCCTTCGCGTCCCCGATGATCGTCTTCGGGTGCACTCGAATGCCGATCTCGTCGAGAGTGACGGCGAGCTGCTCGCGTCGGCGGACGATGTCCGCCTCGATCTGCGCAGGGGTCCTGGCGTCCGACACCGCACTGCCTCCGTAGTCGTGATCGCCGTGATCGTCGTGATCCGGTCGTTGGTGGACAGTCTGTCAGTTCCGCCGCCGAAGGGGCGCCCCAGACCCCCATTAGGCTCTGGACGCGTACGCGAACGTTTCCCGAGGAGAGCCATGAGCGAGCGACTGCAGCCCGGCGACACCGCCCCCGCCTTCACCCTGCCCGACGCGGACGGCAACGAGGTCTCCCTCGCGGACCACCGGGGCCGCAAGGTCATCGTCTACTTCTACCCCGCCGCCCTCACCCCCGGCTGCACCAAGCAGGCCTGCGACTTCACCGACAACCTGGAGCTGCTCGCGGGCGCCGGGTACGACGTCATCGGCGTGTCGCCGGACAAGCCGGAGAAGCTGGCGAAGTTCCGCGAGAAGGAGGACCTGAAGGTCACCCTGGTCGGCGACCCGGAGAAGGAGGTCCTGGAGGCGTACGGCGCCTTCGGCGAGAAGAAGCTGTACGGCAAGACGGTGACGGGCGTGATCCGCTCCACCGTGGTCGTCGACGAGGAGGGGAAGGTCGAGCGCGCCCTCTACAACGTGAAGGCCACCGGCCACGTCGCCAAGATCATCCGGGACCTGGGCGTCGAGGCCTGACGCTCCCCCGGGATGTGACGGGGGTCGCACTCCGGACGATCCCCGTTTGCGAATGCCACGGTCGCGCAGAAGAGCCTCTTGTGTGTGTTTCCCGCAGAGAGGACGGACGGTCATGCCGGCCCCCGACACCGACCACGCGGCCGACCCCGAGGCCCTGAGACGCCATCCCCGGCTCTTCAGGGCCGTCGACCGGCGCAAACAGCCCAGGCTGCGGCGGACCGACATCACGGTGACGGACGAGGCGGCGGTCAGGCGGGCCGTGAAGGCGGCCTCGCTCGGCAACGCCATGGAGTGGTTCGACTTCGGCGTCTACGCCTACCTGGCCGTCACCCTCGGGCACGTCTTCTTCCCGTCCGGGAACGACACGGTCCAGCTCCTGTCGTCGTTCGCGACCTTCGCCGTCGCCTTCCTGGTCCGCCCGCTCGGCGGCATGGTCTTCGGCCCGATGGGCGACCGGCTCGGCCGCAAGAAGGTCCTCGCGCTGACCATGATCCTGATGGCGGCCGGCACCTTCGCGATCGGCCTGATCCCGTCGTACGCCTCCATCGGCTTCTGGGCGCCGGTGCTCCTGATCGCCTTCCGGATGCTCCAGGGCTTCTCGACGGGCGGCGAGTACGGCGGGGCCTCGACCTTCATCGCGGAGTACGCGCCGGACCGGCGCCGGGGCTACTTCGGCAGCTTCCTGGAGGTCGGCACCCTGGCGGGGTACGTCGGCGCGGCCGGCCTGGTGACGGCGCTCACCGCGTGGCTCGGCTCCGACACGATGGAGGCGTGGGGCTGGCGCGTGCCGTTCCTGGTGGCGGGGCCGCTGGGCCTGGTCGGCCTCCACCTGCGGATGCGGCTCGACGAGACGCCGGCCTTCCGGCGCCTGGAGTCCGACGCGGGGCACCCGTCGGAGGCGGCGGACGCGGTGGAGACCACGACCAAGGGCGACCTGGCGAAGATCTTCCGGCAGCAGTGGCCGATGCTGGTGCTGTGCGTCGCGCTGGTGGGCGCGTACAACATCAACGACTACATGGTCCTCTCCTACCTGCCGACGTACCTCTCGGACGAGCTCGGCTACAGCGAGACGCACGGCCTGCTGATCCTGCTCCTGGTGATGGTCCTCCTGATGCTGATCATCACGCGGGTGGGCAAGTTGAACGACCGCTTCGGCCGCAGGCCGGTCCTGATGGCGGGCATGCTGGGCTTCCTCTTCCTCTCCCTCCCGGCGTTCCTGCTGATCGGCCTGGGCGGGATCCCGGCGGTCACGGCGGGCATGCTGATGCTCGGCCTGTCCCTGGTCTGCATGCTCGGCACCATGTCGGCGGCGCTCCCGGCCCTCTTCCCGACGGACGTCCGCTACGGCTCCCTCTCGGTGGGCTACAACCTCTCCACGTCCCTCTTCGGCGGCACGACCCCCCTCGTGATCACGGCCCTGATCGACACGACCGGCAGCAACCTGATGCCGGCGTACTACGCGATGGGCGCGGCCCTCGTCGGCGTCGTCGCCGTGGCCTGCATGAAGGAAACGGCCCGACAGCCCCTGGAGGGCTCGCCCCCGTCGGTGGAGACCCACGAGGAGGCGGCGCAGATGGTCATGGCCCGGGCCCCGGAACCGAAGTTCTGACGCCCTTCCTCGCATGCACGGCCCGCCCCGGTCGCTTCCGGCGCGGGCCGTTCGCGTGCGATATGACGTGACCGTCCGATATTCGGCTCGTTGATCTGTACGAGGTTCGGACAGGGAGGGGGCCGGATGGGGACGAGCGCGTACACGAGGGAGCGGCTGGAGTCGGCCGCGCGGGGAGCGGGGACGCTGACGGAGGCGCTGGAACGGCTCGGGGTGGATCCGAGGAGTTCGACGCGGCGGTACGTGGCCGAGCGCATGCGGAAGCTGGGCGTGGACACGTCCCACTTCGAGCGGGAGGGCGTCCGGTGGACCCGGGAGGTCCTGGAGGAGGCGGTGGCCGCGTCCACGAACATGTGCGAGGTGCTGCGGCGGCTGGGGGTGGAGGTCGTGGGCGGGCAGCACACGCACATCAGTCGGCGGGTGAGGGCGTTCGGGATCGACACCTCGCATTTCGTCGCCTCGACCCGGACGGAGAACATGCGGTTCAACCAGCGCCGCCGAACACCTGCCGAGGTGTTGGTCGAAGACGAATCGCCTCACGCGAGGCGCTCTACCGGCAAACGCATCAAAGAGGCATTGCAGGAGTCCGGTGTCGAGAACCGGTGCGCACTGTGCGGGAACGAAGCACTGTGGCTGGGTGAACCCCTTTCCCTGGAGGTCGACCACATCGACGGGAACTGGCGGAACAACCGCATCGAGAACTTGCGACTGCTCTGCCCCAACTGCCATTCGACGACGGACAGCTACCGGGGACGGGGAAAGGGGCGCGTCCGGTGAGGGCAGGCGTCCGGTACACGCGCGAGCGGCTGGCCGGGGCGGCTTCGCGCTGCGCGAGCGTCGAGGAGGTGATGGACTTCTTCGGCGTGGAGCCGTCCGACAGACTCCGTCGCTACCTCCTGAAGCGCTTCGCCGACTACGGCATCGACATCTCGCACTTCCCCCACCGCCGACGCGGCGGCCCCCCGCCCCGCCCGGCGGTGGAGGATCTGCGGAATGCGGTTGAGGGATCCCTCTCCATTGCCGGTGCCCTGCGCCTCCTGGGTCGGCCGGACAGCGGGCAGATGCGTGCGCTGTTCCGCCGGTGGACGGCGGAGGCGGGCCTGACCACCGCCCACTTCCTCGGACAGGCGCACCAGCGAGGCAAGCCGAGCCCGACCGCCGCGTCGCCGGAGGACGTGCTGGTCAAGCACGACAAGAGGTACCGAACGACAACGGCAAGGCTGCGCCGCGCACTGTCCGAGGTCGGAGTGCCCGAGCGATGTGTTCGATGCGGCGTCGGGCCCGAGTGGCTCGGCAAGCCCATGACGTTGGAGGTCGACCACGTCAACGGGGACTGGCGCGACGATCGACGGGAGAACCTGCGTCTGCTGTGCCCCAACTGCCATGCGATCACGAGTACGTGGTGCAGGGGAGGCAAGCGTTACGCCGCTCCCGGTGGGGCAGTAAGGTAGGCCGCGTCCGGGCCCGTATCCCAGTTGGTTAGAGGACGCCGTTTTAGAGGCGGTGCGTCGTGGGTTCGAGTCCCACCGGGCCTACAGCGAAGGCGCGGCGCTCTCATGGCGCCGCGCCTCCGTCATGTCTCAGCCCAGCAGCTCCCGTACCACCGGCACGAGCGCGCGGAACGCCTTGCCCCGGTGGCTGATCGCGTTCTTCTCCGCCGGGGTCAGTTCCGCGCAGGTGATGTCGTGGCCCTCGGGCTGGAGGATCGGGTCGTAGCCGAAGCCGTTGGTGCCAGCGGGGGCGTGGCGGAGGGTGCCCGGCATGGTGCCTTCCACGACGCGTTCCGTGCCGTCGGGGAGGGCGAGGGCGGCGGCGCAGGCGAAGAAGGCGCCGCGGTGTTCGTCGGCGATGTCGGAGAGCTGGGCCAGGAGCAGGTCCAGATTGGCGCGGTCGTCGCCGTGGGTGCCGGACCAGCGGGCGGAGAAGATGCCGGGGGCGCCGTTGAGGACGTCGACGCAGAGGCCGGAGTCGTCGGCGACGGCGGGCAGGCCGGTGGCCTGCGCGAGGGCGTGGGCCTTGAGGAGGGCGTTCTCCGCGAAGGTGACGCCGGTCTCCTTGACGTCGGGCACCTCCGGGTACGCGTCCGCGCCGACGAGTTCGAGGTCGAGGCCCGCGTCGGCGAGGATCGCGTGGAGTTCGGTGATCTTGCCCGCGTTGCGGGTGGCGAGGATCAGACGGGTCATGCCGTCGATTATCCCGGGGACCGTCAGCCCGGCGTGCAGACCTTCGTGACCTCGCCCGCCGCGTCCGTGATCGGGGTGATGTCCGGGGTGGTGTCGCCGTCCTTCACCGTCGCGCGGACGGTCTCGACGCCCTTGGAGAGGTCGTCGACGGCCTTGGAGAGGTCCGCGTTGTCGGTCGTGTCCTTGAGGTTGT
Organism: Streptomyces sp. NPDC088915; assembly: GCF_044749825.1. Taxonomy (NCBI): domain Bacteria; kingdom Bacillati; phylum Actinomycetota; class Actinomycetes; order Kitasatosporales; family Streptomycetaceae; genus Streptomyces; species Streptomyces sp. NPDC088915. The sequence continues at coordinate 113,461 of NZ_JBIVIR010000002.1, read as the reverse complement.
CCAGCTCGGTGGAGATCGAGGTCAGGGACTCCTCGATCTGCGTCGGGTCGTTCGAGGCGTTGGAGACGGCCTGCTGGAGGTTGCCGACCGAGGTGGCTATCGCGTCGGCGGTCTTGACGCAGTCCAGGGCCGTGTCGAGGGCCGAGCAGCCGCTCAGGACGGTGGTGAGCGTGGCGGCCGTGGCCACGGCGAGTGCGAGGCGGCGCTTCAAGGTGGGTCCTCCCCCTGTACTTCACGACGGTTGTGCGGGCGCACGGATCGTGTCCGTGCGCCCGTTGTCCGTCAGGACGCCGTGGCGCCCCGGAGGGTTCCTCGGGGGTTCCTCAGAGGGTTCCTTCGAGCGCCTCGCGCTGGATCTCGGCCAGGTCGGCGCAGCCGCCGGAGGCCAGGTCGAGGAGGGCGTTGAGCTCCTTGCGGTCGAAGGGCTCGGCCTCGGCGGTGCCCTGGACCTCGACGAAGCGGCCGTCGCCGGTGCAGACGACGTTCATGTCGGTGTCGGCGCGGACGTCCTCCTCGTAGCAGAGGTCGAGGAGGGGGACGCCGTCGACGATGCCGACGGAGACGGCGGCGACGGTGCCGGTGAGGGGCTTGCGGCCGGCCTTCACGAGCTTCTTGGACTGGGCCCAGGCGACGGCGTCGGCGAGGGCGACGTACGCGCCGGTGATGGCGGCGGTGCGGGTGCCGCCGTCGGCCTGGAGGACGTCGCAGTCGAGGACGATCGTGTTCTCGCCGAGCGCCTTGTAGTCGATGACGGCGCGCAGGGAGCGGCCGATCAGGCGGGAGATCTCGTGGGTGCGGCCGCCGATCTTGCCGCGGACGGACTCGCGGTCGCCGCGGGTGTTGGTGGAGCGGGGGAGCATCGAGTACTCCCCGGTGACCCAGCCCTCGCCGCTGCCCTTGCGCCAGCGCGGGACGCCCTCGGTGACGGAGGCGGTGCAGAAGACCTTGGTGTCGCCGAAGGAGATGAGGACGGAGCCCTCGGCGTGCTTGCTCCATCCGCGTTCGATGGTGACGGGGCGGAGCTGTTCGGGGGTACGGCCGTCGATACGAGACATGGGAGGAGGGTATCGGGATACGGCGAAGGGCCCGTTCCCCTGCCGGAACGGGCCCTTCCGATGCGAGTCGGTCACTCGCACCGGGTCCTCACATCATGTCCTCGATGTCCGCGGCGATCGGGTCCGCGTCGGTGCCGATGACGACCTGGATGGCGGTGCCCATCTTCACGACGCCGTGGGCGCCGGCGGCCTTCAGGGCGGCCTCGTCGACGAGGGCGGGGTCCACGACCTCGGTGCGCAGGCGGGTGATGCAGCCTTCGACCTCTTCGATGTTCTCGATGCCGCCGAGCCCGGCGACGATCTTCTCAGCCTTGGTGGCCATGTGTTTCTCCCTGTCCGTTCCGTTCGCGAGGACGCGAATGTCGGCGCACCTGCGGTCCGCTTTGACACGGTAACCCACGGTTGGCCCAACTTCGCGAGCGAGTGCCGCCGTTCTGCCGAATGATGACGATCACCGGCGGCCTGTCCTCAGCGGGCTCCCGGAGCCTACCGCAACTGGTCTACACCACCGTGCAACGAGACGCGCACCCGGCTTGTTCCGGGCAGGGAGGACGCCCATGAGTAGCGACAGCGCCGCCGCCTCGGCCGCGCCGAAGAAGTCCTGGGGCAGCGGTCTCTTCCAGGGCCTCCAGAAGATGGGCCGCAGCCTCCAGCTCCCCATCGCCGTGCTGCCGGCCGCCGGCATCATCAACCGGCTCGGGCAGCCGGACGTCTTCGGCGCCGACGGCCTGGGCTGGGACAACGTCGCCAAGGTGATGGCGGGCGCGGGCGGCGCGCTGCTCGACGGCAGCCTCGGCCTGCCGCTGCTGTTCTGCATCGGCGTCGCCATCGGCATGGCGAAGAAGGCGGACGGTTCGACGGCGCTCGCGGCCGTGGTCGGCTTCCTCGTCTACTACACGGTGCTCCGCCAGTTCCCGAAGGACTGCCCCGCGGGGACGCGGGACATCACCGGCGGCTGCCTGGGCGCGGACGACGCCTTCGCCGGGTACACGTACCAGAATCCCGGCGTCTTCGGCGGCATCGTCATGGGTCTGCTCACCGCGTACCTGTGGCAGCGCTACCACCGGACGAAGCTGGTCGACTGGCTGGGCTTCTTCAACGGCCGCCGCCTCGTCCCGATCATCATGACGTTCGTGGCGATCGCGTTCGCCGCGCTCTGCCTGTGGGTCTGGCCGCCGATCGGCGACGCCCTGGAGAGCTTCAGCGACTGGCTGGTCGGGCTGGGCGCGTGGGGTTCGGGCATCTTCGGCGTGGCGAACCGGGCGCTGCTCGTCATCGGCCTCCACCAGTTCCTCAACGTGCCGATCTGGTTCCAGTTCGGCACGTACAAGAAGCCGGACGGCACGGTGGTCCACGGTGACATCCCCATGTTCCTGGCGGGCGATCCGGACGCCGGCCAGTTCCTGACGGGCTTCTTCCCGATCATGATGTTCGCGCTGCCGGCGGCGGCGCTCGCGATCACGCACTGCGCCCGGCCGCACCGGCGCAAGGAGGTCGGCGGTCTGATGCTGTCGGTGGCGCTGACCTCGTTCGTCACCGGGATCACCGAGCCGCTGGAGTACTCGTTCCTCTTCATCGCCCCGGTCCTCTACGCGATCCACGCGGTGCTCACGGGCGTCTCGATGGCGGTGACCTGGGCGTTCGGGGTGAAGGACGGCTTCAGCTTCTCGGCCGGTCTGATCGACTACGTGATCAACTGGAACCTGGCGACGAAGCCGTGGCTGATCATCCCGATCGGTCTGGCCTTCGCGGTCGTGTACTACGCGGTCTTCCGGTTCGCGATCACCAAGTTCGACCTCCCGACGCCCGGCCGCGAGCCGGAGGAGGTGGAGGCGGAGATGGAGCGGGACAACGTGAAGTGAGCCCTCGGTAGCGCCGCCGCGCCTCCCGCGGCGGGGCCCGCCCCAGGCCCCCGGACCTCGTGGTCCGGGGGCCTTTCCGTGCCCGCTACGGAGCGTGTCCGGGCGGGTGAGAATTCACAGGTTCCTTATCTAAGTCGCGCGTGCTAAAACTGGTCTACACCACTCATTGGTGTAGACCACGCGGTCCAGACCACCGCGTTCCACGAGACGCCGCCGTCACCCCCTTTCACTGTCCTCTGGCGGCGCCTTGCCTTACTGGAGGAAGTTGATGAGTACGGCCACCGCCCCGGCCGCCGCTCCCGCCAAGAAGCGCGGATCCGGCCTGTTCCAGGGCCTGCAGAAGGTCGGTCGCAGCCTGCAGCTGCCGATCGCCGTACTGCCGGCCGCGGGTATCTTGCTCCGTCTCGGCCAGCCCGATGTCTTCGGCAAGGACGGACTGGGCTGGGACAAGGTCGCCTCCGTGTTCGCCACGGCCGGTGACGCTGTCTTCTCGAACCTGCCCCTGCTGTTCTGCATCGGCGTCGCCATCGGCTTCGCCAAGAAGGCCGACGGCTCGACCGCCCTCGCCGCCCTCGTCGGCTTCCTGGTCTACAGCAACGTCCTCAAGGCGTTCCCGGTCACCGAGGCCGTCGTCAACACCACTGCCAACAAGGGTGTCGACGTCGCCGCGACCTACAACAACCCGGGTGTCCTCGGCGGCATCCTCATGGGTCTGATCTCCGCCGTCCTGTGGCAGAAGTTCCACCGGACCAAGCTGGTCGACTGGCTCGGCTTCTTCAACGGCCGCCGCCTCGTCCCGATCATCATGGCCTTCGTCGGCACCCTCGTCGGCGTGGTCTTCGGCCTGATCTGGGAGCCCATCGGCAGCGGCATCTCCAGCTTCGGCGAGTGGATGACCGGCCTCGGCTCGGTCGGCGCCGGCCTCTTCGGCCTCATCAACCGCGCGCTGATCCCGGTCGGCATGCACCAGTTCGTGAACACCGTCTCCTGGTTCCAGATCGGCGACTTCACCAATGCCGCGGGCGACGTCGTCCACGGCGACCTGAACCGCTTCTTCGCCGGTGACCCGAGCGCCGGAATCTTCATGTCGGGCTTCTTCCCGATCATGATGTTCGGCCTCCCGGCCGCCGCCCTCGCCATCGCGCACTCCGCCCGCCCGGAGCGCCGCAAGGCCGTCATGGGCATGATGATCTCGCTGGCGCTGACCTCCTTCGTCACCGGCATCACGGAGCCGATCGAGTTCACCTTCATGTTCATCGCGCCGCTCCTGTACGCGATCCACGCGGTCCTCACCGCCATATCCATGGCCGTGACCTGGGCGCTCGGTGTCCACGCGGGCTTCACCTTCTCCGCCGGCCTCATCGACTACGGCCTGAACTGGAACCTCGCGACCAAGCCCTGGCTGATCATCCCGATCGGTCTGGTCTTCGCGGCGATCTACTACGTGGTCTTCCGCTTCGCGATCACCAAGTTCAACCTCCCCACCCCGGGCCGCGAGCCCGAGGAGGAGGTCGAGGACCTCACCAAGGCGTGAGTCCCGCCCCGCACCGCCGAAGGGCCCCGGAACCGCACGGTTCCGGGGCCCTTCGCCCATGTTCGGGACTCGCCCGTACTCAGACTTCGTACACCGCGCCCGATCTCGCCAGCTCCGACGGCCCCGCGTACACCTCGCGCGCGTCCGCCAGGTTCCGCTCGCCGTCCGTCCACGGCGGGATGTGGGTGAGGACCAGGCGGCCGACCCCGGCGCGGGCCGCCTGGGCGCCGGCCTCGCGGCCGTTGAGGTGGAGGTCCGGGACGTCCTCCTTGCCGTGGGTGAAGGAGGCCTCGCAGAGGAAGAGGTCGGTGCCCTCGGCCAGCTCGTGCAGCGCCTCGCAGGTGCCCGTGTCCCCGGAGTACGTGAGCGAGCGGCCGCCGTGCTCGACCCGGATGCCGTACGCCTCGACCGGATGGCACACCTTCTCCGTACGGACGGAGAACGGGCCGAGCTCGAAGCCGCCCGACTTCAGCGTGTGGAAGTCGAAGACCTCGCCCATCGCGGTGGGCGTCGGCGTGTCCGCGTACGCCGTGGTCAGCCGCTGCTCGGCGCCCTCCGGGGCGAAGACGGGGATCGCGTCGCAGCGCCCGCCCTCGTGCCGGTAGTAGCGGGCGACGAAGTAGCCGCACATGTCGATGCAGTGGTCGGCGTGCAGATGGCTGAGGAAGATCGCGTCGAGGTCGTACAGACCGATGTGGCGCTGCAACTCGCCCAGGGCGCCGTTGCCCATGTCGAGGAGCAGCCGGAAGCCGTCGGCCTCGACGAGGTAGCTCGAACAGGCCGAGTCCGCGGACGGGAACGACCCCGAGCAGCCGACGACGGTGAGCTTCATGGAGCGTGAACCTCCGTGGACGGGTGCGGGAATGCGCAGGGGAGGGGAGGCTGTGCGGTCTGTCGAGCGTAAGGCGCGCCGGGGCCCGTCGCTCCTTCGCGGTGGCCGGTTGTGGGCGAACTCACGGGCTCTGTCACCGGTTCGGATGGATGCCGCCCCGCCACGGCGGAGGCAACCGCGCACCGGTACCGTCGTGCGGTATGGACACGTCGTGGTGGCCCGCGCTGGTCGGGGTCGTGGTGCTCGCGCTGGTGGTGGCGGTCGTCGACGGGCGCAAGCGGTCGCCCCGCCGTCCCCCCTCCCGCCGCCCCTCGGGGCGGACCCGGCCGCCGGCCCGGCCCGCGGAACCACGCAAGGGCCGGGGGCCGAAGGCCGGGGAGATCTGGTGGGCGGACGTGCCCTTCGAGGACGGGCCCGGGTCGAAGGACCGGCCCTGTCTGGTGCTCGCGGTGCGCGGGAGCGGCGCGCTCGTCGCCAAGATCACCAGCAAGCACCACGAGGAGCGGCCCGGGGTGATCGCGCTGCCGGCGGGGACGGTGGGCGACGCGCGCGGGCGGACGAGCTTCCTGGAGACGGACGAGCTGCGGGACGTGCCGGTGACGGACTTCCGGCGGAGGGTGGGAGAGGTGGACCCGGCCCTGTGGGACCGGGTCCGTCATCTCGCGCGCTGAGGCCCCCCGAAGGGGCTCAGGCCCAGAGCTGGCCCTGGACCGTCTCGATGGCCTCTTCGGTCGTCGCGGCCGTGTAGAGGCCGGTCGACAGGTACTTCCAGCCGCCGTCGGCGACGACGAAGACGATGTCGGCGCCCTCCCCCGCCTTGACGGCCTTGTTGCCGACGCCGATGGCCGCGTGCAGGGCCGCGCCGGTGGAGACGCCCGCGAAGATGCCCTCCTGCTGCAGGAGTTCGCGGGTGCGGGTGACCGCGTCGGCGGAGCCGACGGAGAAGCGGGTGGTGAGGACGGAGGCGTCGTACAGCTCGGGTACGAAGCCCTCGTCGAGGTTGCGCAGGCCGTAGACGAGGTCGTCGTAGCGCGGCTCGGCGGCCACGATCTTCACGTCGGGCTTGTGCTCGCGCAGGTAGCGGCCGACGCCCATGAGGGTGCCGGTGGTGCCGAGCCCGGCCACGAAGTGGGTGATCGAGGGCAGGTCGGCGAGGATCTCGGGGCCCGTGCCGGCGTAGTGCGCACCGGCGTTGTCGGGGTTGCCGTACTGGTAGAGCATCACCCAGGACGGGTTCTCGGCGGCGAGCTCCTTGGCGACGCGCACCGCCGTGTTGGAGCCGCCCGCCGCCGGGGACGGGACGATCTCCGCGCCCCACATGGTCAGCAGCTGGCGCCGCTCCTCGCTGGTGTTCTCGGGCATGACGCAGACGATGCGGTAGCCCTTGAGCCTGGCGGCCATGGCGAGGGAGATGCCGGTGTTGCCGCTGGTCGGCTCCAGGATGGTGCAGCCGGGGGTGAGCCGGCCGTCCTTCTCCGCCTGCTCGATCATGTGGAGCGCGGGGCGGTCCTTGACCGAGCCGGTGGGGTTGCGGTCCTCCAGCTTCGCCCAGATCCGGACGTCGTCCGAGGGCGAGAGCCGGGGGAGGCGGACCAGGGGCGTGTTGCCGACCGCCGCCAGCGGGGAGTCGTAGCGCATGTGGATCAGACCATGCCGCCGGCGACGGCCGGCAGGATCGTGACGCTGTCGCCGTCGGAGAGCTTGGTGTCGATGCCGTCGAGGAAGCGGACGTCCTCGTCGTTCAGGTAGACGTTGACGAAGCGGCGGAGCTTGTCGCCGTCGACGATGCGGGCCTCGATCCCGGTGTGGCGGGTCTCCAGGTCGGCGAAGAGCTCGGCGAGGGTCCCACCGTTGCCCTCGACGGCCTTGGCGCCGTCGGTGTAGGTGCGGAGGATGGTCGGGATGCGGACCTCGATGGCCATGGCGTGGGCTCCTGTCGGAAGTGGCGTGATGGGCGCGCTGCTGGGGCCCCGCGCGGAGGGGTCGTACGGTGAGGGCGCCCGGCCGGTCGCCGCCGGTCGCTTCAGAGCGCGGCGCGGGCCGGGCGTGCCGCTGTTCCGCTCGTACAGATCGCGCTGGCGAGGCGGCCCAGGTCGACGTGCAGGCGTGCCGCTCCGCCTCCGAAGGCTCCCATGAAAAGAGCGGAGGCGGAGTGAGCGCCAGCGAATGCAGCGAGCATGACGGCGCTCGGAGTCTCTTCGCTCACGTCGTGGGAAACCATGGGCTCATCGTATCGATTCCCGGTCCGGGTTCCGGAATGTGATCTCACATGGTGGATGCTTGCTGACCGCCTGTCGGACCGTGCAGGTAGACGACGGTCGGCGTGCCGGTCCTGGGGTGCGGGACAACCTCCGCGGCCACGCCGTAGACCGCTTCGAGGAGGTCCGGGGTGAGGACCTCGGCGGGGGTGCCGCCGGTGACGACCCGGCCGCGCTCCAGGACGTAGATCCGGTCGCAGTACGCCCCCGCCAGGTTGAGGTCGTGCAGGGCGAGCAGGTTGGTGGTGCCGAGCGTGCGGACGAGGGCGAGGACGTCGAGCTGGTGGCGGATGTCCAGGTGGTTGGTGGGCTCGTCGAGGACGAGCAGGGCCGGGTCCTGGACGAGGGCGCGGGCGACCAGGGCGCGCTGGCGCTCGCCGCCGGAGAGCGTGGGGTAGGGGCGGTCGGCGAAGCCGGTGAGGCCGACGCGGGCGAGGGCGGCGTCGGCGTGCGCGCGGTCGGGGGCGGTGTCGCCCTCCCAGAAGCGCTTGTGCGGGGAGCGGCCGAGGGCGACCAGTTCGCGGACGGTGAGCTCGAAGTCGGTGCCGGTGTCCTGGGGGACGGTGGCGACGCGGCGGGCGCGGGCCTTGGGGCCGAGGGCGCGCAGGTCGTCGCCGTCGAGGAGGGCGCGCCCGGCGGTGGGGGCGAGGGTGCCGTAGACGCAGCGCAGGAGGGTGGTCTTGCCGCTGCCGTTGGGGCCGATGAGGCCGACGGTCTCGCCGGGGCGGACGGTGAGGTCGACGGAGCGGAGGCGGTCCTCGTACGCGAGCCCCTCCAGGCGCAGTTCGGTCACAGGGGCGCTCCTTCGGGGCGGCGGCGCATCAGCCAGAGGAAGAACGGGCCGCCGGTGAGGGCGGTGAGGACGCCGACGGGGAGGTCCTGGGGTGCGGTGACGGTCCGGGCGCCGAGGTCGGCGAGGACCAGGGCGACCGCGCCGCCGAGCGCGGCGACGGGCAGGAGGCGGCGGTGCGGGGCGCCGACGGCGAGCCGGGCGGCGTGCGGGGCCATGAGGCCGATGAAGCCGACGGCTCCGCTCGCGGCGACCATGACGGCGGTGACGAGGGAGACGAGGACGAAGACGGCGGCGCGGAAGCGGGCGGTGTCGAGGCCGAGGACGGTGGCGTCCTCCTCGCCGACGAGGAGGAGGTCGAGCGGGCGGGCGAGGGCGAGCAGGACGCCGAGGCCGAGGAGCAGGACGGCGGCGGGCAGGACGAGGGTGTCCCAGCGGGCGCTGCCGAGGCCGCCGAGGGACCAGTACAGCGCCTCGCGGAAGTGCTCGGGGCGGCCGGCGGCGGCCAGGATCAGGGTGGTGAGGGCGGACAGGACGTACGAGATCGCGACGCCGGCGAGGACGAGGCGGGGGCCGGTCATGGTGCCGCCGCGCCGGGCGAGTCCGTAGACGAGGACGAGGGCGACCAGGGCGCCGGCGAAGGCCCCGGCGGGCAGGGCGAGGGTGGTGGTGATCCCTCCCCCGACGCCGACGACGAGGACGAGGACGGCTCCGGCGGAGGCGCCGGAGGAGATCCCGAGGAGGAAGGGGTCGGCGAGCCGGTTGCGGACGAGGGCCTGGAGGACGGCGCCGACGACGGCGAGTCCGGCGCCGACGACGACGCCGAGCAGGATCCGGGGCAGCCGCACGTCGAGGACGATCGTCCGGTACGGGGAGGGTCCGGCCCGCCCGGTCAGGGCGTCGATCACCTGACCGGGCGGGACGCGGACGGAGCCGAGGGCGAGGGAGGCGAGGACGGCGGCGGCCAGGGCGAGCAGGAGCCCGGCGACGACGGCCGGGAAGGGCAGCCGCCCGGCGGGGGGCCGGGGACGCGGGACCCGCGCCGGGACGACCCGCTTCCCGGCGGTGCCGTGGCCCGCGACGTCTTGGTCCGTGGCGCCGTTTCCCGTGGCGCCGTTTCCCGTGGCGCCGTCCCCCGTGGCGCCGTCGTCCGTGGCGCCGTCGTCCGTGGCGCCGGGCGCGCGGGTCCCGGTGCTCATCGGGCGGCGGCCGGGTGGAGCTGGGCGGCCAGCTTGTCGACGGCGGAGGGGACGCGGACGCCGAGGACCGCGTCGGAGAGGGGCAGGACGGCGAACCGGCGGTTCTTGATCGCGGGGACGTCCTTGAGGGCGGGGTCGTCGAGGAGCCGCTTCTTCTTCTGCTCGACGGTGGTGGAGCCGTAGTCGTAGATGACGACGACCTCGGGCCTGCGGGCGACGACCTGCTCCCAGGTGGCGTCGCCGAAGGCCTTGTCGAGGTCGGCGAAGACGTTCCGGCCGCCGGCGCGGGTGATCAGCTCGTTGCCGATGCCCTTGCCGCCGGCGGTGAAGGCGGTCTTGTCGCCGCTGTCGTAGACGAAGACGGAGACGGGCGCGACGCCCTTGAGCCGCTTCTCGTTGGCGGCGACGGTGGCGCGGGCCCCGGCGATCCACTTCTCGGCGCGTTCGGGGACGCCGAAGGTGCGGCCGACCTCGGTCACCTCCTGATAGAGGTCGTCGACGGAGGTCTTGCCGGAGGGGCAGTACTCGGTGTTGAGGCGGGTGGCCATGCCCGCCTTCTTCAGGTCGTCCCGACCGGTGCCGTTCTTGGCGTCGAAGGCGGAGGCGTAACCGCCGTAGACGAAGTCGGGGTTCGCCGCGAGCAGGGCCTCCTTGGAGGGGTACTCCTCGGCGAGCACGGGAACGGAGTCGTACGCCTTCTCGTAGGCGGGCAGGACCGCGTCGTCGAGGTAGGCGGTGCCGACGAGGGACTTCTCCAGGCCGAGGGCGAGCATGATCTCGGTGACGTGCTGGTTCATGGTGACCACGCGCTTCGGCGGGGCCTGGAAGGTGCTCCGCACACCGCAGTTGGTGACGGTGTACGGGAATCCGGGGGCGGCCTTCGCCGCAGGCGCCTGCTCCGCGGGGGCCGAGCAGCCGGCGAGCAGGGGGACGAGGGCGGCTGCGGGCAGCAGGACGCGGCGGGGCCAGGACATGGCGGTGTGCCTCCTCCGGGGATTTCCACGTCCCCGTTCGGTGGTGGGAGGCGGCAGGTCAGTTCCTGGCTCCCGGCGTCCGAGGACGCCGGTCACAGTGGCGGGACCGTGCCGGATTCGCACCGGCTTCCTGGGTCCTGCCGCCCGGGTTCCGGGTCAGTGTCTCAGGCGGCGTACGCCTCGACGACCTCGACCTCCTCCTCGGTGACGACGCCCTCGACGATGGTGAAGGAGCGGAACTGGAAGGGTCCGGCGCCGTCGGTGTCGGCGGTGGAGACGAGGACGTAGTGGGCGTGCGGCTCGTTGGCGTACGTGATGTCCGTGCGGGACGGGTAGGCCTCGGTCGCGGTGTGCGAGTGGTAGACGATCACGGGGTCCTCGTCCCGGTCGTCCATCTCGCGGTAGAGCTTCAGCAGGTCCGCGGAGTCGAACTCGTAGAAGGTGGGCGAGCGGGCGGCGTTCAGCATGGGGACGAACCGCTCGGGGCGGCCGCTGCCGGCCGGGCCGGCGACGACGCCGCAGGCCTCGTCCGGGTGGTCCGCGCGCGCGTGTTCCACGATCTGGTCGTACAGGGCCCGGGTGATGGTCAGCATGGCGACAGGATAAGCAGACGGGCCCTCCCGTACCGAGGAGTGGTACGGAAGGGCCCGGATGCTGGGACGGGTCCGGCTAGGAGCGCTTGGCGAAGGCCGCGCCCTCGGGGTTGCGGGACTTCAGGACCAGGTAGGCGACGCCCAGGAGCAGGCCCCAGACCGGCGCGCAGTAGAGGGAGACGCGGGCCCCCTCGTCGATGCCCATCATCACGATGACCATGCCGATGAAGAGCAGCGCGAACCAGCTGGTGTACGGGGCGCCCGGGGCCTTGAAGGAGGACTGGGGCAGCTCGCCGCGGTTCGCCTTGGCGCGGTAGCGGATCTGGCAGACCAGGATCATGATCCAGGCCCACATGCCGGAGATGGTGGCGAAGGAGACCACGTACTCGAAGGCCTTGCCGGGGGCGACGTAGTTGATCCAGACGCCGACCAGCATGAGCGCGGCGGAGAAGGTGGTGCCGAGCAGCGGGATGCCGCTCTTGGTCAGCTTCGTGAAGACCTTCGGGCCCTGGCCGTTGAGCGAGAGGTCGCGCAGCATGCGGCCGGTGGAGTACATGCCCGAGTTGCAGGACGACAGGGCCGCGGTGAGGACCACGAAGTTGACGATGGCGGCGCCGGCGCCGAGGCCCATCTTCTCGAAGGCGGCGACGAACGGGGAGACGCCCGGCTGGAACTCGGTCCACGGGACGACGGACAGGATCATGATCAGGGCGCCGACGTAGAAGACGGCGATGCGCCACGGCACGGTGTTGATGGCCTTGGGCAGGACGGTCTTCGGGTCCTTGGACTCACCGGCGGTGACGCCGACCAGCTCGACGGCGAGGAAGGCGAACATCACGATCTGGAGCGTCATCAGGGTGCTGCCGACGCCGTTGGGGAAGAAGCCGCCCTGGTTCCACAGGTGGGCGACCGTGGCGGTGTCGCCGGCGTCGGAGAAGCCGACGGTGAGGACGCCGACGCAGATCAGGATCATGCCGATGATGGCGGTGACCTTGACCATGGAGAACCAGAACTCCAGCTCGCCGAAGAGCTTCACGGAGATCAGGTTGGCGCCGTAGAGGATCACGGTGAAGACGAGGGCGGAAATCCACTGCGGGATGTCCCACCAGTACGTCATGTAGGTGGCCGCGGCGGTGACCTCGGTGATGCCGGTGACGACCCAGAAGAGCCAGTACGTCCAGCCGGTCACGAAGCCTGCGAAGGGGCCGACGAACTCCCGGGCGTACTCCGAGAAGGAGCCGGAGACCGGGCGGTACATGAGGAGCTCGCCCAGGGCGCGCATGATGAAGAAGATGACCAGGCCCGCGATCGCGTAGGCCAGGATGAGGCTGGGTCCGGCCTTGTGGATGGCCTTGCCCGCGCCGAGGAAGAGTCCGGTGCCGATGGCACCGCCGATCGCGATCATCTGGATCTGCCGGGCGCCGAGGCCACGCTGGTAGCCCTCGCCGCCGCCCACGGCCCCGTCGGTGCCGTCGTGCTGCTTGTCGACCTGCACAGAGGTCATGGTGGTGCGCCTTTCTCCATGCTGATCCGCGCGACTGCGAGTGCGTCTGCCGCGGACCAGATCCTGATCCCCCCGGATGTGGATGGAGTGCCACCGGCGGTCAGCCGGTCCAAGCGCCCTCGGGGACAGGGGTGGCGTCCCCGAGCGGTCGTGAAGATTTATCACGGCGTGGACGGTGATCGAGGGAGATGGGCGTGGCACGGGTCACATAAAAATACGGACATACGTGATGACAAGACGGCCAAGCGGACGCTCTGATAACGCATTCGTTATCCGGATTTGAGCGTCCGCTGAGCGAACAGCGCGTGTCGCGGCCTTCTCGGGGGCTTTCAGGAGGAGGAGAGCTCGGGGGCTTTCAGGAGGAGGAGAGCAGGGTCTCCACGAGGGACTCCTGGAGGGCTCCCAGCCAGAGGTACGCCATCACCATCGGCTTGCGCGGGTCGGAGTCCGGCAGCCGGTAGAGCCGCTCGCTCTCCTCGTCGTCGGAGACCTCCAGGCGGGACCCGATGGTCAGCCGGAGGTCGTTGAGCGCGCCGAGCCAGGCCCGGGACTCGTCCGGGGTGAGCTTGAGGACCGCGCCGCCCTCCCCCGCCGCCTCGGCGGAGAGGGAGTCCAGGGCGCGCACCACCACGAGGGCGTCCTCGCGCTTGCGGGCGCGCAGGTCGTTCTCGGTGTAGCGGCGGAAGTCGGAGGCGGCCGCCCGCAGCTCCTCGGTGTCGTCCCCGTACGCGTCGGGGAAGAGGCGCCGCAGGGCGGGGTCGGACGGGGGCTCGCTGGGGCCCTCGACGAAGAGCGCGGCCAGCGGGTCCGCGTCGGCGGCGGGCTCGTCGCCCGGTCCGATCAGCTCCATGAGCTGGACGGAGAGGGAGCGGAGGATGGAGATCTCGACGTCGTCGAGGGCGACGGCCGCGCCGCCGCCGGCCAGGGCCTCGAAGCGGCCGGCCATCAGCCGCGGTCCTGGGTGAGGGTCGCCCAGAGGCCGTAGCCGTGCATCGCCTGCACGTCCCGCTCCATCTCCTCGCGGGTGCCGCTGGAGACCACCGCGCGGCCCTTGTGGTGCACGTCGAGCATCAGCTTGTGCGCCTTGTCCTTGGAGTAGCCGAAGTACGACTGGAAGACGTACTCCACATAGCTCATCAGATTGACCGGATCGTTGTGCACGAGGGTCACCCAGGGCACGTCCGGTTCGACGACCGCGGAGACCTCCTCGGCCGATTCCGTACGTTCGATCTCAATAGGCGCGACGCTCACTCCCCCCATGCTGCCATCCCGGGGGGTCCCCCGCACAAACGGGTCGCGCTTCCGGGACGGGCGCGGATCCGGCGATGGATCCGGCGGGGGACCGGCGGCGGATCCGGCGGGGGACCTAGAAATCGTCACTCTGACGATTTCTGCGCTAGCATCACTGCCATGAACGCTGCGGACCTTGGGCTGCCGGTGGACGTTCCGTCGACGGCGCTCTTCACCGATCAGTACGAGCTGACCATGCTCCGGGCGGCCCTCGCCGCCGGCACCGCCGACCGGCGCTCCGTCTTCGAGGTCTTCACCCGGAGGCTGCCCGAGGGGCGGCGCTACGGCGTCCTCGCGGGCGTCGGGCGGGTCCTGGACGCCGTCGAGAACTTCCGCTTCGACCCGGCCGTCCTGGACTTCCTGCGCGAGCGGTCGATCGTCGACGGGCCGACCCTGGAGTGGCTGTCCCGCTACCGCTTCTCCGGGGACGTCTGGGGCTACCCCGAGGGCGAGGTGTACTTCCCGGGCTCCCCCGTCCTGCGGGTCGAGGGCTCCTTCGCGGAGTGCGTGCTCCTGGAGACCGTGGTCCTGTCGATCCTCAACCACGACTCGGCCATCGCGGCCGCCGCCTCCCGCATGTCGGCCGTGGCCGGCGGGCGGGGCCTGATCGAGATGGGCGCCCGGCGCACCCACGAGCTGGCGGCCGTCGCCGCCTCCCGCGCCGCCTACGTCGGCGGCTTCGACTCCACCTCGGACCTGGCGGCCGGCTTCCGCTACGGCATCCCGACCGTCGGCACCTCCGCCCACGCCTTCACCCTGCTCCACGACAGCGAGAAGGACGCCTTCCGGGCCCAGGTGGAGACCCTGGGGCGCGGCACGACCCTGCTGGTCGACACCTACGACGTGGCCGAGGCCGTGCGGACCGCCGTCGAGGTGGCCGGGCCCGAGCTCGGGGCCGTCCGGATCGACTCCGGGGACCTGCTGCTCGTCGCCCACCGGGTGCGGGCGCAGCTCGACGAGCTGGGCGCCCGGAACACGAGGATCGTCGTCACCTCGGACCTCGACGAGTACGCCATCGCCTCGCTCGCGGCGGCCCCGGTCGACGCGTACGGGGTGGGCACGCAGCTCGTCACCGGCAGCGGCCACCCGACCTGCTCCATGGTCTACAAGCTGGTCGCGCGGGCCGCCTCGGCCGACCCGAAGGCGCCCCTGGTGCCGGTGGCCAAGAAGTCCCTGGGCGGCAAGGCCTCGGTCGGCGGGCGCAAGTGGGCGGCCCGCAGGACCGACGCGACCGGCGTCGCCGAGGCGGAGGTCGTGGGCACCGGCCCCGTCCCGCCGGAGCTCGCCGACCGGCAGCTCCTGGTTCGACTGGTCGAGGGCGGGCAGGTGGTGGGACGCGAGCCGCTGGAGGCCGCGAGGTCCCGGCACATCGCGGCCCGCGCCGGGCTGCCGATGTCGGCGGTCCAGCTGTCGCGCGGCGAGCCGGTGCTGCCGACCGAGTACGCCTGACGCCCGCGCGTCCGGTCCGTACGCCTACACAGGACGGCGTAGCCGCCGTAGTGGCCCGGGGCGCCCCCTCCCGAAGGGGAGGGGAAGTCTCTAGGCTCGATCCCACCCCTCCGACGCCCGAAGGACACCCGCCATGCACCGCGCATTGATCGTTGTGGACGTTCAGAACGACTTCTGCGAGGGCGGCAGCCTCGCGGTGAGGGGCGGGGCGGACGTTGCCGCCGCCATCACCGACCTGGTCGGCCAGACGGCGGGCACCTCCTACCGGCACGTGGTCGCCACCCGCGACCACCACGTGGACCCGGGGTCGCACTTCGCCGCACCCGGCGAGGAGCCGGACTACGTCACCTCCTGGCCCGTGCACTGCGTGGCGGGCACGGAGGGCGTCGGCTTCCACCCCAACTTCGCGCCCGCCGTCGCCAGCGGGGCGATCGACGCCGTCTTCGACAAGGGCGCGTACGACGCCGCGTACAGCGGCTTCGAGGGGCGGGACGAGAACGGCCTGACGCTGGCGGAGTGGCTGCGCGAGCGGGACGTCGCCGAGGTCGACGTGGTGGGCATCGCCACCGACCACTGCGTCCGGGCGACGGCCCTGGACGCGGCCCGGGAGGGCTTCCGCACCCACGTGCTGCTCGACCTGACGGCGGGCGTGGCGGAGGCGACGACGGAGCGGGCCCTGGAGGAGCTGCGGGCGGCGGGCGTGGAACTGACCGGCAAGCCGGTGGTCTGAGACCGTCCCCGGGGCTCCGCCGGACAGGCCCTAGGCGGCGCGGCCCCGGGGCACGGCGCCCGCGGGCGCGTCCCGTACCGCCGGCTCCCGGGGCAGGGAGCGGGCCGGGTGCCAGAGTTCCTGGGCGGCGCCCGGGGTGGACTTCCACAGCAGGCCGTCGGGGTGGTGCAGGACGGCGGTGACCTCGTCCGGCGTGGGCGGCTCGGTGTTCCCCCGGAGGTAGACCGCGCGCAGCCCCAGGTTCCGCAGCCGGGTCAGGGCGCGGGCCCGGTTCGCCGCGTGGACCAGGAAGCGGACGGTGGCGCCGTCGCCGGCCGGGCTGGGCAGCCCTATGGCCACCACCACGCTGCCTCCCGGCAGCTTGCAGAACCCTCCGTTGGGCATGCGGAACCACTCCCCCGTGGTCGTTGTGTCAATAGGAAAAGCGTCAGACGCACCTAAACACGATCGGCCGCCGCCCGCTAGGGGGCGACGGCCGATCACGCTTTGACCTGCTGTTTTACCGATTACTTCTTCGACGGACCCACGCGGACCGTGATCGTCTCGCCGCTCTTCGGCTCCTTGACGACCTCGATCTTGGTGTTGGTGTCAGTTACCTGGACACCGGCGCGCTCGGTCTCCTTGTACCAGTAGGTGCCCTTCCGGTCGTCGAAGACCGGGTTGCCCTTGAGCGACGGCACGAAGGTCGCGACGTCCGCGTTGTGGAGCTGGAGGGCGTCGGTCCGGTAGGTGCCGAAGGTGGAGTCGTACGCCTGGACGCGGTTGCGCATCAGGGTGCCGTTCTTCCACTTCAGCGGGGCCGGGTGGGCGTCGACCGGAAGGATCAGACCCTGGCCCGGGTGGACCGCGGTGTTGTTGTCCTTCTGGGAGAGGTCCCACTTCCAGATGAGCAGGCCGTTCTGGTACGGGTAGTGCTCGACCCAGGTGGCCTTGTCGCCGGTGAACCCGAAGTTGTACGGGCCGACCTTCAGGGTCTCGTCGTACGAGACGTACTGGCGATTCTCGGCGATGTAGTACTGCTCGTACGCCTTGGTGAAGCCCTTGCCGACGCGGGAGAAGCCCTTGGCGGCCCAGCCGTTGTCACCGTTCTCGACGTTGTCGGAGAGGACGGCGGCACCGTCGGCGGTCACGGTGACGGCGTCGGCGGTGAAGCCCTTGCCGCCCGCGCCGCCGTCCGTCTGGTAGCGGAAGCGGAGGTCGAACTTCTTGCCCGCGTAGGCGGACAGGTCGTAGACCAGCTTCTTGTGGGTCTCCGAGACGCCGGTCAGCGCCGGGGCGCCGGCCGCGTCGCGCGGGAGCGCCTTGCCGTCGGCGGTGCCGTCCAGGGCGGTCCAGTTGGCGCCGTCGGTCGAGACCTCGGCGTACAGGTAGTCGTAGTCGAGCTCGATGTCGTACCAGCCCTGGAGCTCCAGGGAGGCGGACTTCTTGCCGGTGAGGTCGACCGAGCGGGTCAGGGTGTTCTTGAGGTCGTCACCCATGCCGCTCCACCACTGCGTGTTGCCCTCGGCGGGCGCGACGATCTCGGTGGTGACCTGCTTCTTCGGCAGCTCGACGACGAGCGCCTGCGGGTTCTTGGTGTTGTACTCGGCGACGCCCAGCTTGTGGGTGGAGTTCCACTTGCGGGCCTCGTTGGCGACCTTGGTGTAGTTCAGCCAGCCGAGCTGGAGCTTGTCCCAGGCGTTCATGTCGCCGGGCAGGTCGCCGATGGCGTCCTTGCCGCGGCCGAGCCAGGAGCCGGAGGACATGAGCGACCAGAAGCCGGTCGAGTTCTCGGCGCCCTTGAGGCCCGAGGTGTCGTACAGGTCCGGCAGACCGAGGTCGTGGCCGTACTCGTGCGCGAAGACGCCGAGGCCGCCGTTCTCCGGCTGCATCGTGTAGTCGCCGACCCAGATGCCGGAGTCGCCGATCTGCGTGCCGCCGGCCTTGTTGTTCGCCGGACCGGTCTTGCCCGCGTTGGTGCCGTACGCGTACCAGCGGTGGGCCCACAGGGCGTCGCCGCCCTGGACGCCGCCGCCCGCCGACTCGTCCTCGCCCGCGTGGACGATCTGGAAGTGGTCGATGTAGCCGTCGGCCTCGTTGAAGTTGCCGTCGCCGTCGAAGTCGTACCGGTCCCACTGGTCGTACTGCGCCAGGTCGGCCTTGATCTGGGCGTCGGTGCGGCCCTTGGCCTTCTGGTCGGCGGTCCACGCGGTGACACCGTCGCGGACGGCGTCCCAGACGTTGGAGCAGTTGCTGTTGCCGCAGTAGTTCGAGCCGTAACGGGCCTCGTTGTACTCGACCTTGACCCAGTCGGAGACGCCGCCGTCGACCGAGTAACGGCCGGACGAGGTCTTCTCGTAGTAGGTCTTCAGCGACTGCTTGGGCTGGCCCTTGGCGTCCTTGCCGGTCCCGAAGTACAGGTCCTGGAAGTGCGCCTGGTTGTAGTCCTTCTGCCAGGCCGTGGAGTTGTCGTTCTTGCGGTTCGGCTTGGCTATCTGGTTGTGCAGCGGGCCGGGCGTGCCGCCGAACTTCGGCTTCGGCTCGGTCGTGTCGTCGTCGGCGCGGTCGACCAGGGTGGTGTTGTCCACCTTGTCGCCGAACTCGACGAGGATCGTGAAGATCTTGTCGGTCTTCTCGCGGCCCAGCTCGACGTACTTCTTGCTGTCGAGCTTGACGACCTGCGAGCCGCCGCGGCGCTCGACCTTCTTCTTGCCGCTCAGCACCTGCTCCAGGGCGGCCTTGCGCTGCTGCTCCTGCTGCTCGCTGAAGGGGCCCTCGAGGTCGTGGTCGACCGCCGTCTTGTCGATGCCGACGCCGGGCGCGCCGGGCGCCGGGTCGTGGCGGACGTCGGCCGGCGTCACGCTTCCGTGGTTGTCGGCCCACGCGGTGCTGAAGGTCGAGGCGGTGGCGGCGGTGGCCGCGAGCGCCACGACGACTGCGGACGCTCTGATCGCCCGTCGTCTGTTGGTCACTTGATGTAGTCCTCCCCGGCGCCCGCCCCGACGGACCGAAGGTGGGGTGTCCGTTCAGCGGGTCGCGCGTCACAAGTGACGACATTCGACCGGAGTGAGGCCAGAAAAGACAGATCTTGACTTGCGCACACCAACTGCACTATGTGGGAGCGGGTTTCCGGTAACCGGACGCCCGGTGGGCGCATCGTGAAGGATTTTTGACGATCACATGACCCTGTGCGCCCCCCGTGCACCGGCGGCGGGCGGGACCGCGCTTACCCCTCGTTCCGCGCGGGCATCGACCGTCGTAGAGTCGAACCGTTGTCTTGAGGGGCGGGTACTCGTCATGCAGCGTCCGAACGCCGCGCAGCTCACCTGTGGTTCGGCCACCGTCGTCCTCGCGACCGTCGCCCTGCTGCTGCTCTCCGGCACGACGACGACCCCCGGCGTCACCGCGGCCTGTGCCGTCGGACTGCTGCTCGGCGTCCTCGTGGCGGTGACGATGCCGGGGCGGGCGGGGTCCGTCAAGACCCCTGCGCCGACCGCGTCCGCTTCCGGGACTCCCGGGACCTCCGGAGACGAGGAGATCCGGGTGCCGGCCGCGCGCGTGGGCGGGAGGGCCGGGACCCGGATCGGTTCGTGACGTCCGCGGTACGGGATCGCACGGGGTCCTACCGCGGGACGGAGACCACCACCGTCTTCGCCGCCTTGTCGTGCAGACCCTGCTTGTAGGGCTTGTCGACCAGGATCAGGATCAGCAGGAGCAGCGGCCACAGGCAGGCGCAGCAGATGAGCGCGGGCAGCCACAGCACGACGGCGCGCAGCAGCGACTGGTTCATCGGGGGCTTCGAGCCGTCGTTGAGCATCGCGACCCGCAGCTTCATCAGCTTCTTGCCGAGGGTCTGGCCGTTCCTGGCCGTCAGGACCGTGTCGTAGGCGACGTACGCGACGATCGTGATGAGCTGGAAGACCAACTGGCCCCCGCCGTTGAAGCTGTTGACCGCGTCGCTGAAGTCGTCGTCGTTCGTCACCCGGTCGTAGATCTTGAACGGGATGCCGATGATCGCGAGCGGCACCGCCACGATCACCCAGTCGATGAGCCGGGCGAGGATGCGCCGGCCGGAGTCGGCGAGCGGCGGCATCCCGGCGAGCGGATCGGTCCCGCCGTACCCACCGCCGTAGCCGCCTCCGTACGGGGGCGGGGGCGCGTTGTCGTACGGGGAGCCTCCCCCGCCGCCGTACGGAGAGCCGTACGGGTTCCCGGGCGGGGGCGGGCCGCCGGGGGGCGGGCCCCCGGGGGGTGGCTGGCCGCCGGCGGGCGGCGGGGGTTCCTGGGGCCCCTTGCGGAACGGGTCCTCGTCGGGCGGCGGACCGGGCGGCGGCTGGTCGGTGCTCATGGGGGCAGTGCATCCCGGGCGGGACGCCCCCGCAAGGAATCACCGCCCGTTCGGGGGACCCGGCACCGGCCGGGCCCCGCCGGGGTCAGCGCGCCACGAAGGTGTGGGCGGCCTTGTCGTGCCAGCACTGGCGCCAGGGGCGGTCGAAGAGGCACCACAGGACGTTGAGGACGCCGACGGCCAGGAGCCCCAGGACGCCGTAGACCAGCCAGCGCTTCAGGGACCCGCCGAACGTCGGCGGCTCGTGCGCCTCGATGTCCCGCACCTGGATCCCGCAGAGCTTCTTGCCGAGGGTGCGGCCCCACTTGGCGGTCGGCACCACCTCGTACAGGATCCCGACGACGACCAGCGCGGCCAGGGCGATGCCGAACTGGACGGAGGTCGTCGAGTCCAGCAGCCAGACCTGGACGGTGGTGCCGGTCTGCCGGGCCGCCTCGATCTTGTCCTCGATGTGGTCGAGCGCGGCGGTCACGAAGGGGAAGGCGGCCGCGCCGACGAGGGCGCCCGTGACGGCGGAGTCGACCAGACGGGCGACCAGGCGCCTGCCGAGCCCGGCGGGACGCGCGGACGCCTGCGCGCGGGCCGCCTGGAGGAAGGGGTCCTCGACCGGCGGCTTCCAGGGGACGACCGGCTGCTGCGGCTGCTCCTGGGACGGTGCTTGCGGCTGCGGCTGGGGCTGGGGCTGCGGCTGGGCCCAGGAGGGAGCGGGGGCGGGGGCGGGTTCCGGAGCGGGCTGGGGCTGGGGTGCGGGAGCCGGGGCGGGGGTGGGCATCGGCATGACGGGCATGCCGCCGAGGCGCGCCGCGCTCCCGGTCGGGCGGGGGTCCACCGACCGCGCGGGGACGGGGGCCTGCGCCGGAGCCTGCGTCTGCGCCGGGACCTCGGGCTGCTCGCTCGCGCCCGCGACCGGCCACTCCGCCGGAGTGCGCGGATCGGTGGAACGGGGCGCGCCCCAGGAGACCTTCTGGTCGCGGTCGCCGCCGAAGCCGGTCTGCCGGGAGCTGTCCGCCTGCCAGGCCGGGGCGGACTCCGCCGGGTCCGGCTCCTCGTCGAGGAAGACGGGCCCGGTCTCCTCCACCGTGGGTACGGGGGCGGGGGCGGAGGACCGGACGGGAGCGGGAGCCGGGGACTCCGGCCGGGCCCGCGCGGCCACGGGGGCGGGGGCCGGGACGGGCGCCTGGGCCTGGGCGGGCACGTGCGCGGGCGCCTGGGGCTGCTGTTGGGCCGCGGCCCGAGCCTGTGCCTGCGGCTGGTCCACCGCCTGCGCCTGGGCCGGTACGGAGGCGGCGGGTAGTTCGGGCGCGGCGGGTCCTTCGGGCGTGGCCGGGGGCGTCGGGGCGGGGCCGGGGCCGGAGGCCGGGAGCGGGCCGGCCGGGACCGCGGCGGCGGGCGGCCGGGACGGGACGTCGCCGTCCGAGGGGGCGGGCCGGCTCGTGCCGGGGACCCACGCGCCCCCGTTCCAGTACCGGATGTATCCGGGAATGGACGGGTCCGGGTAGTACCCCGCCTGCGGTACCTCTCCGCCGCCTCCAGGAGGAGTAGCCACTGCCCCGACTCCGTTCAGTCACAACGCCTTTGATCCGCACGGCAGCGCGCCGGGCGTGCCGCGCCCAGGGATGACAGTAACGAAGAACGTCGCCGAGGGAAGAAAGAGCCCGCGAGAAAGGCCGCCTTCGGGCGACACGCCGCGGAATCGGTCACTCCGCGTGATGTTCGGGCCGATGCATTCCGTTCGCTCGTCCAGAGGAGCATGCCCGGGACGACCCCGGGCACACGGGACCGGAAAAAACTTCCCGAAAAAATCTTCCCGAAGTCGCGTAATGAGTCGCGGGCACCCCGCTCTCTCCTGGTGAAGGCCCGCCCGGGGCCGTCCGTGAGAAGGAGTACGACCATGCAGAACACCGACGACACCACCGTCGAGCGCGAGCTGGAGCTGAAGCTGGTGCTCTCCCCCGAGCGCGCCGTCCCGGTGCCCGCGCGGCTCGCCTACCGGACCGACGACCCGTACGCCGTCCACATCACCTTCCACGTCGGCACGGACCACCCGGTCCACTGGACCTTCGCGCGCGAACTGCTCGTGGAGGGCGTCTTCCGCGCCTGCGGCCACGGGGACGTCCGCATCTGGCCCACCAAGGTCGACGGCCGCGGGGTCGTCCTGATGGCGCTCTCCTCCCCCGACGGCGACGCCCTGCTGGAGGCCCCGTCCGCGCAGGTGTCCGCCTGGCTGGAGCGGACCCTGCGCGCGGTGCCGCCGGGCACCGAGTCGGAGCGGCTCGGCATCGACGACGGGCTCGCCGAACTGCTCGCGACCACCGTGGCCGCCGACGACCTGTGGCTGCGCGACCCGTGGCCGTCGGACGAGGCGCAGGACGGCGAGTACTGATCCCGTGCGCGCGTCCTTCCGGGGAGGTTCAGAAGAGCTTTCCGGGGTTGAGGAGCCCGAGGGGGTCGAAGGCCGCCTTGATCCCGCGCTGGAGCTCCAGGCCGACCGGCCCCAGCTCGCGCGCCAGCCACTCCTTCTTGAGGACGCCGACGCCGTGCTCGCCGGTGATGGTGCCGCCGAGGGCGAGCCCGAGCGCCATGATCTCGTCGAAGGACTCGCGGGCCCGGCGCGACTCGTCCTCGTCGGTGTGGTCGAAGCAGACGACGGGGTGGGTGTTGCCGTCGCCCGCGTGCGCGCAGACGCCGATGGTCAGGCCGTACTTCTCCGCGACGGCCGCCGTGCCGTCGAGCATCTCGGCGAGCCGGGTGCGGGGCACGCACACGTCGTCGATCATCGTGGCGGACTTGAGGGTCTCCAGGGCGGTGAGGGAGAGCCGGCGGGCCTGGAGGAGGAGTTCGGACTCGGCGGCGTCGGCGGCCGGGACGACCTCGGTGGCGCCCGCCGCCGCGCACAGCTCTCCGACGGCGGCCAGGTCGGCGGCCGGGTCGGGGGTGTCGAAGGCGCACAGGAGGAGCGCCTCGGTGGTGTCGGGCAGGCCCATGCGCGCCATCGCGTTGACGGCCCGGACGGTCGTGCGGTCCATCAGTTCGAGGAGCGAGGGGGTGTGGCCGCGCTCCATGATCGCGCAGACGGCGGCGCAGGCGGCGGAGGCGGAGGGGAACTCGGCGGCGAGCGCGAGCTGGACCGGGGGCTGCGGCTTGAGGGCGAGGACGGCCTTCACGACGACGCCGAGGCTGCCCTCGGAGCCGACGAAGAGCCGGGTCAGGTCGTATCCGGCGACGCCCTTGGCGGTGCGGCGGCCGGTGGTCAGGAGCCGGCCGTCGGCGAGGACGACGTCGAGGCCGAGGACGTACTCGGCGGTGACCCCGTACTTGACGCAGCACAGCCCGCCGGAGGCGGTGCCGATGTTGCCGCCGATGGTGCACGTCTCCCAGCTCGACGGGTCCGGCGGGTAGTACAGGCCCCGTTCGGCGACGGCCCGGGACAGGACGGCGTTGACCACGCCCGGTTCGACGACGGCGATCCGGTCGACGGGGTTGATCTCCAGGATGCGGTCCATCTTGACCAGGGAGAGCACGATGCAGTCGTCGGAGGCGTTGGCGCCGCCGGACAGGCCGGTGCGGGCGCCCTGCGGGACGACGGGGACGCGGAGTTCGGTCGCGGTGCGCATGACGTGCCGCACCTGTTCCACGGTGCGCGGGAGCACGACGGCCGCGGGGGTGCCGGCCGTGCAGAAGCTCGCCATGTCGTGGGCGTAGGAGGCCGTCACGTCCGGGTCGGTGAGCAGGGCCTCGGCGGGCAGTCCGGCGAGCAGGCGCTCGTGGAGCCGTGACCGGAGGTCGTCCTTCTGCGGCGTCTGGAGATCGTCCATGCGTCCAGCGTGGCACCCGGGGCCATCGGTGTGAACCCGCCGGGGCGGGCGCTTCGCGTGCTCTTCGGGCGGGTGGGGCCGGGCGCACAGTGAGTGCCGTGAAGAGCCAGAACGTGTCGAGGACGGTCCTCGCCGCCGGGGCGGGCGCGGTGCTCGCGACGACGGCGCTGCTGTACGCCCCGGAGTTCCTCGGTCGGGGGGCGCCGCCCCCGCCGGGACCGGCGGAGCGGGCGGTGATCGCGGCCCACGCGGGCGCGCAGGCGGCGCTCCCGGACCTGGCCGCGCTGATCGCGGACCGGGAGCAGTGGCTGCGGACGCATCCGGGCGACGGGGCGTCCTGGGCGGAGCTCGGCGCGGCGTACGTGGAGCGCGGGACGCGGCTCGGGGACGTGCGGGACCATCCGCGGGCCGAGGAGGCGCTGCGCCGCTCCCTGGCCGAACGTCCCGCCGCGCGCGGCAACACGGCCGCGCAGCTGGGCCTGGGGGCCCTCGCGGGGGCGCGGGGCGACTGGCGGACCGCCCGGGAGTGGGGTGAGCGGGTGCGGAAGGCGGAGCCGGGGCGCTGGCCGGTGTACCCGGTCCTGATCGACGCGTACAACGGCCTCGGCGACTACGGGGCGGCGCGCGGGGCGATGGAGAAGCTGGAGGAGCTGCACGCGGGCGCGGCGGTCCGCGCGCGTGCCGCGCAGACGTACCGCGACCGGGGCTGGCGCGAGGACGCGGACGCGGCGGCCCTGGACGCGGTGGCGCTCGCGGAGTCGGACGCGGAGAGGGCGGCGGCCCTGGGGCGGCTCGGGGACCTGGCGTGGGAGCGGGGCGAGCCGGCGGAGGCCCTGGAGCGGCACGGGGCGGCGCTGCGGCTCGTACGGGACCACGGGCCCTCGCTCGCGGGCCGGGCGCGGGCCCTCGCGGCCCTGGGGCGCACGGAGGAGGCCGTCCGGGACTGGCGGGCGGCCCTGGCCCGGCTGCCGCTGCCGGAGTACGCCCTGGAGGCGGGCGAGTTGTCCGAGTCGCTGGGCCTGGACGCGGAGGCGCGAGCCCTGTACGAGCGGCTGCGGACGGGCACGTGGATGCGGGCGGAGGTGCCCCTGGGGCTGCTCGACGCGGACCACGGCGACCCGGCGGCGGCGGTCGCCCGGCTGCGGGCGGAATGGGCGCGCGGACACCGCTCGGTGGGGGCGGCGGACGCGCTGGGGTGGGCGCTGTTCCGGTCGGGGCGGGCGAAGGAGGCCCTGGAGTACGCGAAGCGGGCCACGGACGAGGGCTTGCGGAGCGCCCTCTTCTCGTACCACCGGGGTGAGATCGAGCGGGCGCTGGACCTCCGCGGTCCGGCCCGCCGCCACCTGGCGGAGGCCCTGCGGATCAACCCGTCCTTCTCGCCCCTGCACGCCCCGAGGGCGGAGGCGGCCCTCGCGGCGCTCGGGGAGCCGCCGGACGAACTGCCGGAGGGGGCGGAGCCGAAGGACGCGGCGGGGCCGAAGAACACGGGGAAGCCGGTGCGTACGGAGAAGGCGGCGGGCGCGAAGAAGGCGGCCGCGGGCCCGGGTACGCGCGCGTAGCGCGGTCGGGACGGCCCGGGGAGCCGGGTACGCGCGCGTAGGTGCGGTGCGGGTGGTCCGGGAAGGCCGCGAAACCGGAGCGGTGCGGGAGGCGCGAGGAGCCGGGTACGCGCGTGCGGTCAGGTGCGCGCGTACCCGGCCGTCCTCGAAGGGTGGCGTCCCGGGCGAGCCCCGTGTCCCGCCGGAACGCCGGGGCCGGACGCCGGGCCGGTGGGTGGCCGGGCCGGGCCGGCCCGGTCGGTGGCACGGCGAGGGGGCCCGGGGTGCTGCCCCGGGCCCCCTCGCGCGCGTGGGCGGAGCCCCTAGAGGTTGCCGCGCTTCTCCTGCTCGCGCTCGATCGCCTCGAACAGGGCCTTGAAGTTGCCCTTGCCGAAGCCCATGGAGCCGTGGCGCTCGATCATCTCGAAGAAGACGGTCGGGCGGTCCTGGACCGGCTTGGTGAAGATCTGGAGCAGGTAGCCGTCCTCGTCGCGGTCGACCAGGATCTTCAGCTCGCGCAGGATCTCGACCGGCACCCGGGTCTCGCCGGCCCACTCGCCGAGCGTGTCGTAGTACGAGTCGGGGGTGTCGAGGAACTGGACGCCGGCGGCCCGCATCGAACGCACGGTGGCGACGATGTCGTTCGTGGCGAGCGCGATGTGCTGGACGCCGGCGCCGCCGTAGAACTCCAGGTACTCGTCGATCTGCGACTTCTTCTTCGCGATCGCGGGCTCGTTGATCGGGAACTTCACCTTGAGGGTGCCGTCCGCGACGACCTTCGACATGAGCGCCGAGTACTCGGTCGCGATGTCGTCGCCCACGAACTCCTTCATGTTCGTGAAGCCCATGACCTCGTTGTAGAAGCCGACCCAGTCGTTCATCCTGCCGAGTTCGACGTTGCCGACGCAGTGGTCGATGGCCTGGAAGGTGCGCTTGGCCGGGGGCTCGACGATCGGGTTCGCGGGGACGAAGCCCGGCAGGTACGGGCCGCTGTAGCCGGAGCGCTCGACGAGGGTGTGGCGGGTCTTGCCGTAGGTGGCGATGGCGGCGAGGACGACCTTGCCGTGCTCGTCCTCGACCTCGTACGGCTCGGCGATGCCGGTGGCGCCGTGCTCGACGGCGTACGCGTAGGCGGCGCGGGCGTCCGGGACCTCGATCGCCAGGTCGACGACGCCGTCGCCGTGCTCGGCGACGTGCTCGGCGAGGAAGCGGCCCCAGTCGGTGGAGGCCTTGATGACGGAGGTGAACACGAAGCGCGCGGCGCCGTTGGTGAGGACGTAGCTCGCCGTCTCGCGGCTGCCGTTCTCCGGTCCGGAGTAGGCGACCAGCTTCATGCCGAAGGCGGTGGAGTAGTAGTGGGCGGCCTGCTTGGCGTTGCCGACGGCGAAGACGACCGCGTCCATTCCCTTCACGGGGAAGGGGTCGGCCTGCCGCGCCGTGGAGGGGGTGTGGTGGATGGTCTCAGTCATGGCAGCAATGTCCCGTCGTTCGGCAAGGTGCGCAAGAGTTTGCTTTCTCCCTGGTCAATCTGTACAGCGACACGCGAGGATGGCCGGGCGACTTGTACATCCTGACCACGGAGGGACCGCTGTGGCGATCGATCATCTGGACGGGCGGCTGATCGCGCTGCTCGCGCGCGAGCCGCGCATAGGGGTCCTGGAGGCGTCCCGGCGCCTCGGGGTGGCGCGGGGGACGGTGCAGGCGCGGCTCGACCGGCTCCAGGCGTCGGGGGTGATCCGGGGGTTCGGGCCGGAGGTGGACCCGGCGGCCCTCGGCTATCCGGTGACGGCCTTCGCGACCCTGGAGATCAAGCAGGGGCAGGGCGCGGACGTGCGGGGGCACCTGGCGACGGTGCCGGAGGTCCTGGAGCTGCACACGACCACGGGCCACGGGGACATGCTCTGCCGGCTCGTGGCCCGCTCGAACGCGGACCTCCAGCGGGTGATCGACAAGGTGGTGGGGTTCGAGGGGATCGTGCGGGCGTCGACGGCGATCGTGATGGAGAACCCGGTGCCGCTGCGGATCATCCCGCTGGTGGAGCAGGCGGCGAGCGGGGAGCCGCTGACGTAACGGGCCGCCGCACACCGGGAGTTCCACCCGGAGAAGCCCCTGCAAAGAAGTCCTTGCAAAGAAAGCCTTGCAAGGACTTCTTTGCATGTCTACGCTCGGGGCATGCCCGAGCCCGAGAAGCGCCCCGGGGGAACCCCCGGGGAACACGTCGTCCACCCCCTCGACCCCCGCTCCCTGCGCGGCCTCGCGCACCCCCTCCGCATCCAGCTCCTGCGCGCCCTGCGCCACCAGGGCTCCGCCACCGCCTCCCAACTGGCGGAGCGGCTCGGGGAGTCCAGCGGGGCGACCAGCTACCACCTGCGCCAGCTCGCCGCCCACGGCTTCGTCGAGGACGACCCGGAGCGCGGCAAGGGCCGGGAGCGGTGGTGGAAGGCGGTCGCGAGCGGCACGACCTTCGACGAGTCGCTCCACCGGAACGAGGACCCGGAGGTCCGGGGCGCCGTCGACGTCTACATGCACGAGATCGCGAACATCCACACCCAGGAGCTGAACACCTACCTCGGCACCCGGGAGGACTGGGGCCGGAAGTGGCTCGGCTCCGCCGACATGAGCGACTTCACGCTGCGGCTGCCGCCCGCGAAGCTGCGCGAGCTCGGCGAGAAGGTGCACGCCCTGATGGAGGAGTACCGGACCGCCCCCGAGCAGGACGCGCCGGACGCCGAGCGCGTACGGGTCCACCTGCACGCGTTCCCGCAGCGCGAGAACTGAGCGCACCGCCCGCCGAAGCCCCCGTACGCACACGGAAGGACCACGCACATGCATGCCGACATCCACCTCCAGTTGCACGCCCTGACCGCCGCCGAGGCCCACAGGGCCGCCGAACGCCCCCGCCAGGAAAGGGAGTTCGAGGCTCCCTCCCTCCGCGTCCAGCTCGGCTGGCGCCTCGTCGAGCTGGGGCTGCGGCTCGCGACGCCGGCCGACCGCCCGGTCACCCTGGCCGCGTGACCGCTCCGGGGGGAAGGAGGGAACGAGGGGACGTACGGCCGCTGGCCACCGTCCTGTCCGCCAACGCCGTCTCGATCACCGGCAATTCACTCACCCTCATCGGCGTCCCGTGGTTCGCCCTGGAGACCACGGGAAGCCCCGGCAAGGCCGGGCTCGTCGCCTTCTGCGCCGCCCTGCCCGTCCTCGTCTCCGCCCTCGCCGGCGGCCCGGTCATCGACCGGCTCGGCCGCCGCCGGGTCAGCGTCGCCTCCGACCTCGTCTGCGGCCTGGCGCTCGCCGCGATCCCGCTCCTGCACCACGCCGGGGTCCTGCGGTTCTGGATGCTGTGCGCCCTGATGGCGGTCAACGGCCTGTGCCACGCGCCCGGCGAGATGGCCCGGCACGTCCTGGTCCCCGACCTGGCCGGGCGCGCCGGGACCTCGCTCACCCGGGCCGCCGGCCTGTACGACGCCGTGTCGCGCGGGGCCCGGATGACGGGCGCCGCCGTCGCCGGGCTGCTCGTCGCGTTCCTGGGCGCCGACACGGTCCTGCTCCTCGACTCCGCGACCTTCGCCCTCTCCGCGCTGCTCGTCCTGGCCGGACTGCGCGGGGTGCCCGCGGCGGAGCCGGTGCGCGGCGGTCCGCGCCTCTCCCCCGCCCGCTACCGGGCCGATCTGCGCGAGGGGTACGCCTACCTGTTCCGCGCCAAGCTGCTGCTCGGCATCACCGTGATGGTGATGGTGACCAACGGCCTCAGTCAGAGCTGGAGTTCGGTCCTGCTCCCGGTGCACGCCCGGGAGGCCCTGGGCGGACCCGCCACCCAGGGCCTGCTGGTCGCGGTCTTCGGCGGCTGCGCGCTCGCCGGGGCGCTGCTCTACGGGGCGGTCGGGGAACGCCTCCCGCGCCGCGCCGTGTTCACGGCCGGGTTCCTGGTCGGCGGCGCCCCGCCGTACGCGGTGGCCGCGCTCACCGACACCACCGCCCCGCTCCTGGTGACGCTCGCGGCGGCCGGGTTCGGCGTCGGGGTGCTCAACCCGATCCTGTCCACGGTGATGTACGAGCGGGTCCCCGAGGAACTCCGCAGCCGGGTCATGGGCGCGAGCACGGCGGGGGTGCTGCTCACGACCCCGCTGGGCGGCCTCGCGGCCGGCCTCCTGGTCGAGCGGATCGGCCTGGCGGCGACGCTGCTGGGGATCGGGGCGCTCTACTTCCTGACGACGCTCTCGCCGCTGGTGTTCCCGGTGTGGCGGGAGATGGACGCCAAGTCCGCGCCTTCCGGAGCGATCAGCAGGACGGAACCTTCGACTCCTGCCCCTGCTCCAGGGCCCTGAGGGACGCCACCGCGTCGCCGAGGGCGGTGACGGGGACGAGCCGCAGGCCCTTCGGCAGCTCGGCCTCCGCGTCCGAGCACTCAGCCTTCGGCACCAGGAAGACGGTGGCGCCGTCCCGGGCGGCGGCCTGCGTCTTGAGGGAGACCCCGCCGACGGCGCCGACCTTCCCGTCGGGCGCGATCGTGCCCGTACCGGCGACGGTCCGGCCGCCGGTGAGGTCGCCGCCGTCCCCGTCGCCGTCGAGCTTGTCGACGATGCCGAGGGAGAAGAGGAGCCCGGCGCTGGGCCCGCCGACGTCGGCGAGGTGCAGGGTCACCTTCACCTTCTCGGGGTCCTCCTTCAGGTACCCGAGGGCGGCGAGGGCGGCCGCGTCCTGCGACTGCCTCATCTGGCCGAGGTTGTGCTTCTCGATCTCCGCGTCCGACTTCCCCGTGGGGTAGACGGACCCCTTCGGCAGGACGGCCCGGTCGGCGCGGAACCAGGCGTCGGCCACGTCCCCGAAGCGGATGTCCGCGGACGGGCCGGTCGCCAGGATCGTCGTCATCCGCAGCTGCCCGTCGGTCTTCCGGACCGGGGCGCCGGTGATCGTGATGACCGGCTTCCCCCCGTCCTCGCCCAGTACGTCGGCGGTCGAGCCGGGCTGCGCGATCGCGTACGGCAGCGGCGCGAGCCCGACGACGGCGAAGAGGCCGGCGACGGGCAGCGCGCAGAGCGCGAGGGCACGGGGACGGGAGAGGCGGGAGAGCACGCCCCCAATCTACTGGGACGGGCGGGGGCACGGGGCCGGGGCCCGGGCGTCCGGCGGTTCAGGACAGGTGGCGGGCGAAGAAGGACCGCAGCTCCCGTCGTACGGAGGAGACCGCCGCGGCCGGACGCGCGGGGCCGACGAGCGCGTCCCTGGTCCCGGCCGTGACGAGCCCCGCCGCCTGGAGCTGCGGGACGAGGGACGCGTGGTCGCCGAAGACCCAGTGGTTGCCTCCGGCCAGCCGGATACGGCGGCCCGGGACGCCCGCCCAGGAGGCGGTGAGGCGGGCGGCGCCCTCGAAGCCGTCCGTACGGAAGTGCAGCAGGGGCCGGTCGAGGCCGTCCACGGGGTCCAGGTCGAGGTACCCCTCCAGGTTGGCCCCGGCGGCGATCCGGTCGTCGCCGGCCAGCGCGGACACGGCGGCGGTGCCGCCCGCCGAATGTCCGTAGACCCCGATCCGGTCCGGGTCGACGACGGGGGCGAGGGGCAGGCTCCCGAGCCGGTCCAGGACGAGGCGGAGGTCCGCGACCCGGGTGTCGACCATGGTGCGGAAGGTCGCCGGGTCCGGCTCTCCGCGCAGGACGGTGACGCGCATCCCGTCGGGCAGCTCCACCTGGCTCGCGTCGCCGGGGTGGTCGACCAGGACCACGACCCGGCCGTGGCTCGCCAGGTCCTCGGCGAGGGTCGTGCCCAGGGTGCGGGAGTCACCGCCGCCCGGGCTGTACAGGAGGACCGGGCGGCGCCCCGGGAGCGGGGGCGCGCCGACGTGCCCGTGGGTGAGGGTCGCGCCCCAGTCGACGCCGGCGGCCGGGAGGCCGGGGCGGACGCGGGGCGCGAGGACGGCGAAGACCCCGGCCTCGGCGGGGGTGAGCTGCGGGGCGCGCGGGAAGCCGCGGACGGTACGGGCCGGGTACAGGACGCTGATCACCACCTGGCGCGCACCGAACGCGGGCTCCCCCGGCTCGGGCTTCCAGGGGTCGGGTCGGGAGGGGTCGGTCAGGACGAAGGTGCGCAGGCCGACGGGGTGGGGGCCGGTGGGGGCGGGCAGCCGGAGGACGAGGGGCGCGGGGGCGGGCCGGGCGGCGGTCCCGGTAGGGCCGGGCGGGACGGCGGGCCGGGCGGCGGCGGTCCCGGCGGGGCCGGGCGGGACGGGTCGCGCGGTGGCGGTTCCGGCGGGGCCGGTCAGGGCGGCGGCGGCGCCGAGCAGGGCGGCCCTGGCGACGGTGCGGCGGCCGGGGCCGGAGGAGGAAAAGGAGTCCATGCACGGCATCCTTGGGCGGGACGGGGGCGTGGACGAGGGTTCAGGCCCTGCCCGAAAGGCTGGCGGGAGCGGGGGACGGATGCTGCGCGTCCACTTCACGGCGGAGGACCTCGCCCGGGTGCGGTTCGCGCCCCGGCCGTCCCCGGTGGCGGAACTGCACGCGGCCCTGACGATGCTGGGCGCGCCGCACGAGGAACTGCTCTTCGGCCGCTGGCGCGGCAGGCTCCTGCGCGCCCTGCCGGGTGCGGCGGGGCCGCTCGCGGACCTGGTGCCGGGCGGGTCGCCGCCGTCCTTCCTCGACGTCCTCGGCGAGACGCGGGAGGAGGGCTTCGCCCTGCTCCGGGAGGCGCGGCCGGAACTCGTACGGTCGGAACTCGAGCGCGTGTACGCGGGCCGGGGCGCCGCACCGCCGTGGCTCCGGGGCCTCTACGAAGGGGAGGCCGGGGCCTGGCGGGTGCTGGAGCGGGCGCAGCGGGCGGCGTACGAGACGGTCCTGGCGCCGGTGTGGCCGCTGGTCCAGGACCTGCACCGGGCGGAGTTCACCCGGCACGCGCTGGCCGTCGCCGGGCGGGGGCTCGGCGCGGCCCTGTCGGAGCGGATGCCGGGCTCGCGACTGCGGGACGGGGTGTGGGAGTGGCCGGGCGCCGTCGTCCGCCGTGAGGTGCGGCTCGCCGGGCGCGGTCTCGTCCTGCTGCCCACCTTCCACTGGCGGGGCGGCCCGCTGGTCCAGGATTCGCCGGGCCGCCCGGTGGTCCTCGCCCTCCCGGCGGGCCGGGGCCTGCCGCTCGCCGCCCCGGACGGCACGCCTCCCGGGGAGGCCCTCGCGGGGATCCTCGGCCGGACCCGCGCCGCCCTCCTGCACGCGCTGTCCGACGGCCCCCGCACGACGACGGACCTGGCCCGCCGCCTCGGCGTCAGCAACGCGACGGCCTCGTCCCACACCCAGGCCCTCCGCACGGCGGGCCTCCTCACGACGACCCGCACGGGCAGATCGGTCCACCACGAACGCACCCCGCTGGGGACGCTGTTGACCGCCTGAGACGGCTCCGGGGCGGACGGGCACGGAGTGGGCCCGCAGGGCCGGCACGGGGGCACAGGGCCGCAGCGGCCACACGAGGCCGGGCCCGCAGGAGCGGCACGGGGTGCAGAACCGCAGGGCCGGCACAGGGCGCGGGCCCGTAGGGGCCGCACGGGCCGAAGCCCGTACAGGTGGCACCGTCCCCGGCCCGCAGGGGCGGGACGGAACGCAAGGCCCGCACGGGCCGGCACAAGCCCCGGCCCGCACCGGCGACACGGAGCAGGACCCGGTCCGGCGGTCCGGCGCGAGGCCCACCGGCCGGGAAGCGGTCACGGGGGCCGGGGCCCGCCCCGTACGCGTGCCCCCGTCCCGTTCCGCCGCGCGCCCTAGCGCAGCGCGTCCGCGACCTCCCGGGCCGCGTCCACCACCCTCGGGCCGACCCGCTCGGGGACCGCGTCGGCGAGCATGACGACGCCGACGCTGCCCTCGACGCCCGTCACGCCGACCAGCGGGGCGGCGGCGCCGCTCGCGCCGGCCTCCAGTTCGCCGTGGGTGAGGGTGTAACCGGGCTCGGTCAGGCCGCCCTGGCGGGCGGCGAGGATCGCGCGGCCGGCCGCGCCCCGGTCCAGCGGGTGGCGGAAGCCGGCCCGGTAGGCGACGTGGTAGTCGGTCCAGGTCGGTTCGACGACCGCGACCGCGAGCGCCTCCGCCCCGTCGACCAGGGTGAGGTGGGCCGTCGCCCCTATGTCCTCGGCGAGCGAGCGCAGCGCGGGCAGCGCCGCCTCGCGCACCAGGGGGTGGACCTGGCGTCCGAGCCGCAGCACGCCGAGGCCGACGCGGGCGCGTCCGCCGAGGTCGCGGCGGACCAGGGCGTGCTGTTCGAGCGTGGCCAGGAGGCGGTAGACCACGGTCCGGTTGACGCCGAGTTTGTTGGACAACTCGGTGACCGTCAGGCCGTGGTCGGTGTCGGCGAGCAGTTTGAGGACTCTGAGTCCCCGGTCGAGCGTCTGGGAGGTCTCCGCGGTCACGACGCCCTCTCCTTCGGAGTGAGATGGAGGCGGGACTCTCACGGGGTTGCCTCGCCGGTCCCGCGGCGACGCACGTCAGAGGCCGCCGGCAGGAAGGGGTACACCGGCTGCGCTCCGCGGCGGCGCTGCCACGGGGCGAATGCTTTTGAGCCGGGACAGTAGCGACCCGCTCCGCTCAGCGGAAGACCTCGTCCAGAATCCGGGCGCCGGCGACCGTATGAAGACGGTTCGGGACCTTCGTCGGCCAGAGGGAGGACTTCGGACGACAAGAACGGCTATGTCGCGCTCGTGGCGTGGAGGGGGTTGCCGGAGGCCGGCCGTGGGGGCCGGCGCCGGTCCCGGTCCCGCTTCACGACGGGACGGCCGAGGCCCGTACGCGGCGGT
The DNA here is from genome assembly GCF_044749825.1 of Streptomyces sp. NPDC088915. Classification (NCBI taxonomy): domain Bacteria; kingdom Bacillati; phylum Actinomycetota; class Actinomycetes; order Kitasatosporales; family Streptomycetaceae; genus Streptomyces; species Streptomyces sp. NPDC088915. The sequence continues at coordinate 78,950 of NZ_JBIVIR010000002.1, read as the reverse complement.
GCGTACGGGCCTCGGGTCCACCTCCGGGAAGGGTCAGCGCATGCGGGTGGCCCACTCCTGGACCTTCTTGATCCGCTCGCGGATCTGCCCGGCGGTGGCCTCCGCGCTCGGCGGGCCGCCGCAGACCCGGCGCAGCTCGGTGTGGACGACGCCGTGCGGCTTGCCGCTCTGGTGCACGTACGCGCCGACCATCGTGTTGAGCTGCTTGCGCAGTTCGAGCAGCTCCTTGTGGGAGACGACGGGCCGCCGCTCGGCGGGCAGCTCCAGGAGGTCGGCCTCGGTGTCCGGCTTCTTGCGGCTGTGCGCGATCTGCCGGGCCTGGCGCTTCTGCAGGAGGAGCTGCACCTGGTCGGGTTCGAGGAGGCCGGGGATGCCGAGGTAGTCCCGCTCCTCCTCGCTGCCGGGGTGGGCCTGCATGCCGAACTCGGCGCTGTTGTAGAGGACGCGGTCGAAGACGGCGTCGGACTCCAGGGCCTCGAAGGGCAGCATGTCCTGCTCCCCGGTGTCCTCGTCCTGCTGCTTCTCGGCCTCCGCCATCTCCTTCTCGGACTCGGCGTACGGGTCCTCGTCCTCGCCCGCCTTCTTCGGCCGGTCGAGCGTGTGGTCGCGCTCGACCTCCATCTCGTTGGCGAAGCCCAGGAGGCTGGGGATCGTGGGAAGGAACACGGACGCGGTCTCGCCGCGCCTGCGCGAACGCACGAAGCGGCCGACGGCCTGGGCGAAGAAGAGCGGGGTCGAGATCGTCGTGGCGTACACGCCGACCGCGAGGCGGGGGACGTCGACGCCCTCGGACACCATGCGGACGGCGACCATCCAGCGGTCGTCGCTCTCGCTGAACTCGTCGATGCGGTGCGAGGCGCCCGTGTCGTCGGAGAGGACGAGGGTGGCGCGGTGGCCGGTGATCTCGCGGATCAGCTTGGCGTACGCGCGGGCCGACTCCTGGTCGGAGGCGATGACGAGGCCGCCGGCGTCCGGGATGGACTTGCGGACCTCGGCGAGGCGCTGGTCGGCGGCGCGCAGCACGTTCGGCATCCAGTCGCCGCGCGGGTCGAGGGCGGTGCGCCAGGCCTGCGAGATCGCGTCCTTGGTCATCGGCTCGCCGAGGCGGGCGGCGATCTCGTCGCCGGCCTTGGTGCGCCAGCGCATGTTGCCGCTGTAGGAGAGGAAGATGACCGGCCGGACGACCCCGTCGCCGAGGGCGTTGCCGTAGCCGTACGTGTAGTCCGCGGAGGAGCGGCGGATGCCGTCGTTGCCCTCCTCGTACGTGACGAAGGGGATCGGGTTGGTGTCGGAGCGGAAGGGGGTGCCGGTGAGCGCGAGGCGGCGGGTGGCCGGCTCGAAGGCCTCCAGGCAGGCCTCGCCCCAGGACTTGGAGTCTCCGGCGTGGTGGATCTCGTCCAGGATGACGAGGGTCTTGCGCTGCTCGCAGCGGTTGCGGTGGAGCATGGGGCGGACGCCGACACCCGCGTAGGTGAGGGCGACGCCGTCGTACTCCTTGCTGAGCGGCCCGGCGCTGTACTCCGGGTCCAGCTTGATCCCTATGCGCGCGGCGGCCGCGGCCCACTGCTTCTTGAGGTGCTCGGTGGGCGCGATCACGGTGACCTGCTGCACGACGTGGTGGTGCAGCAGCCACGAGGCGAGGGTCAGCGCGAAGGTGGTCTTGCCGGCTCCGGGGGTGGCGACCGCGAGGAAGTCGCGGGGCTGCTCCTGGAGGTACTTCTCCATCGCGCCCTGCTGCCAGGCTCGCAGCTTGCCGGCGGTGCCCCAGGGGGCACGGCCGGGGAAGGCGGGAGAGAGGTGGTGTGAGGAGGTGGCGGTGGTAGTCACGATCTCCGGTTCGACGCTCGTCCAGATATGACAACCGGGCCACCTTACCGGCGGCCGGGCCCGGACCTCGTACCCGACGGGGGGTCGACCTCACCCGGTGCGGCGAGCGTCACATTTCCGGTTCAGCGTGCGAACCGGGGCAGTTGTGCGGCGATCTTGGGGACGTCCAAGGCGCCCTGGCAGACGTCCAGGACGAACGCCTCCGCTTCGTCGACGTCGAAGGCCGAGTCCAGCGGATGCCCGTTCATGTGGAGGAAGACCCAGGTCGCGTACCAGGCGATGCGCTTGTTCCCGTCCACGAGCCCGTGGTTGCGGGCGAGCGATTCCATGAGCGCCGCGGCCTTCTGCCAGACGTCCGGGTAGGCGTCCTGGCCGAACACGCTCGACTGCGGACGTGCCAGGGCGGAGTCGAGGAGACCGTAGTCCCGCACTTCGTCCGCACCGAGCCGCTGTGCGAGGTTCAGGAGCTCGGGGAGCTTGAGGTAGTACGTCACGCGAGCCTCCGGTTCAGCTCCTCACTGACCTTCAGCACGTGCTCGGCCGCCTCGTTGAAGAGGCGGGAGTGCTCGTTTATGGCCCGGATCACGGCGTCGTGCGCGAAGGACTGCATGCTGCGCCCTTCCGCCTCGGCCCGCTCGCGCAGGGCGTCCAGCTCTTCCTCGGTGAACCTGACGTTGAGACCAGCCATGACGCCATGGTACCGCGCGGTACCAGATGGTGTCAGAGGGCTTTCGGGCCCCCGGACCGCACCGGCTCCCCGTGCAGCCGCGTCGCCACCCACGCCCCCGCCGCCGCCACCCCCGCCATCGGCAGGAAGACCGCGGCGAAGGCGGCCGGGTGGGAGCCGGTGGCGGCGGTGTGGGAGGTGGCCGCGTGGCCCACCGCGCCGCCGCCGAGGGCCGCGAAGGCCGCGCCGCCGGCCGCGAGGAGGAGGACGTTGGAGAGGCCGTCGGAGATCTGGAGGGCGGCCGAGTTGGTGCCCGCCTCCTCCGGGGCGGAGAGCTTCAGGAGGAGCACGCTCGTGGAGGAGATCACCGCGCCCATGCCGAGGCAGCCGAAGGCCCAGGCCACCGCGACGGTCCAGGCGGGCACGGCGGTGATCAGGACGCTCGGGGCCGCCGCGATCGCGAGGGCGACCAGGACCATCCCGAGGACGACGAGCCGCTCCCGGTACGGCTCCGTCCACGGCCGGGACTGGATCCAGGAGCCGAGCGCCCAGGTGAGGCCGCCGACGGCCAGGGAGAGCCCGGCGAGGGTGGGGCTCAGGCCCCGCTGGGTGACCAGCATCAGGGGCACGAAGGACTCGGCGGCGATGAAGGACCCGGCGGCGATCCCGCGCAGCAGGACGACGGAGGGCAGGCCGCGGGCGGCCCGGTAGGTGCCGCGCGGCAGCAGCCCCCGCACGGCGGGCACGAGGAGCGCGGCGCCCGCGGCGGCGGGCAGCAGGGAGAGCCAGCGCAGTTCCTGCCCGGCGTACTGGAGGAGCCCGGCGCCCGCGGAGATGCCGAGCGCCAGCCGGATCCGGCGCCGGTCCCAGGGGGCGACGGGCGCCTCCGGGTCGGCGGGCCCCGAGGCGGTGCGGCGGATCGCGGGGAGGGCGAGGGCGAGCGGCAGGACGACGAGGACGGGGATGCCGACGAAGACCCAGCGCCAGCCGAGGTGCTCGGTGATGGTGCCGGAGGCGAGCGGCCCGACGACGGAGGGGACGACCCAGCTCGCGGCGAAGGCCGCCATGATCGCGGGCCTGAGGTGCTCGTCGTAGGCGCGGCTGACGACCACGTACAGGGCGACGATGACGAGGCCGCCGCCGAGGCCCTGCACGGCCCGGCCGAGGACGAACATCCACATGGCGCCGGCGGTCCCGGAGAGGAGCAGCCCGGCCGCGAAGGCGGATATGCCGGTGGCGAGCGGCGCGAGCGGGCCGCGCCGGTCGGACCACTGTCCGGCCAGGACCATGCCGAAGAGGCTGGTGGTGAAGTACGCGGAGAAGGCGTAGGCGTAGACGGAGACGCCGTTCAGCTCGCGGGCGGCGACGGGCATGGCCGTGCCGACGGCGGTCGCCTCGAAGGCGATGAGCAGGACGACGGAGACGATGCCGATGCTGAGCGCCCGGTGGGCCGGGTCGAGGACGGACCCCCGGTCGGCGGGTCGGCCGGCACGGGGATCGGTTCCGGGGCTCGGGGTGACGGCGGCGTCGGTGCCGGCGTCTCGGGGTTCGAGGGCGCTCATCCCCCCCAGAGTAAGAGGTGTAGACCTGAATGACCCCTGTCGGAAGTCCGGTGATCGCTCGGCCCTCGGACCTACGACCGCGAACGGAGTGTTGCGGGCGTGTGGCAGTCGCGTGGCACGGCGCCGCGAACCCTTGAGCCCGCTCGGACCGCCCCCTACGGTCGTACTCGTCGCACCGCACGACACGACCGTGTGCCCGAGTGGTTCAGGGACTCGCCTGCAAAGCGAGTTACGCGGGTTCGATTCCCGCCACGGTCTCCAGCGGTCGCCCGGCCCCCTCACGGGACCGGGCGATTCCGCTTTCCGGCCCGGCGCTCTCCGGGCCCGTCCTCCCCGGACCCCCCGGCTCAGCCCTTCGTCTCCGCCGGTACCCCCTTCACGAGCCCGTCGCCCGCGCAGCCCAGTTCCGCCGAGACGTGCCGGGCGGCCGCGTTGGCGAGGGTGATCAGGCGCGTCGGCTGCTCCGGGTCGGCGTCCGGGACGCTTGCCGGGCCCCGGACGGAGGTCTGGACGACGATCGCGCGGGCGGGCGCCGGGAGGCGGCAGGAGAAGTACAGCTTGGCGAGGCCCGCGGAGGAGAAGGCCTCGATCCCCGAGCGGTAGGAGGTGACCGAGGGGGCGAGCTCCGGGCCCAGGTACGGGCCCTTCCCCACGGCGGTCACCTCGATCGCGACGCCCTCGGCCCCGCCCCCGGCGGGCCGGAGGCCGCAGTACCGCACCGGCTGCGGCCGGTAGGTGTCGGCCCGCGGGGCGGCGGCGGCGTCGCGCAGCCCGGCGAGGGCCTCGTCCGGCTTCGAGAGGTCGTCCTCGAACCGTCCGCCGCCCACGACCGCGCCGAGCGCGGCCGCGACGGGGGCCTCCCGGGCGAAGCCCCCGCAGACCTCGGCCGCCGAAAGCCCCTTCGGCGCCGCACCGCCGTCGCCGTCGTCTCCGCCGTCTCCGGAGCAGCCCGTGAGGAGGACGAGCGCGGCGACGACGGCCGCACCGATGGTCTTCGTCCGTCCGGATCCCATGCCGGTCACTTCTTCTCGTAGGGGTCGGGAAGGGAGTTGTCCCGGGCGTGCAGACGCGCGTCCCGTACGTAGTCGACCAGCGTCTCGTCCAGGTAGTTGCGGTCCTTCTCGCTCCAGCCGGGAGCGTTCGCGTAGGCGATGCCGGGCCGCAGCGAGTTCTCCTTGCCCATGGCGAGCGCCTCGTCCGAGAGGTCGTCCGACTTCTTCTTGAGCATCTCGTCCTTCTCGTACTTCTCGGCCATGTCGTCCGCCTCCATGCCGATGAAGGTCACGACGGCCCCGCCCACCGTCTCGGCGGCCAGCGGCACGAGGACGCCGCCAGCGCCACCGGTCAGGGCGACGACCCCGCCCGCGGCGGCGGCTCCCCCATGGGTGAGTCGAGGCCGCCCGGCGGCGGGAAGCCGTGACCGTCCCCACCGCAAACGGGCCCGAGGACCCACTCTAGCCAGCGGGCACGCCGAAGCCCAGCTCGGGATTGCGCGAGCAACGGGCCCCGGTGGGTTACGGGTTGGGCGCCGCCACCGCCGCCTGCGGCCGGATCGGGAGGCGGTTGACCGGGCGGCCGGTGGCCGCGCGGACCGCCGCCGCCACCGCGGCGGGCGAGGTGACGACGGGGACGGCGCTCGCGGCCTTGGCGCCGAAGGGGGCCACCACGTCGCGCTCCTCGATCAGCTTCACGATCCGGATGTCCGGGGCGTCCAGGGACGTCGGAAGGGCGTAGCCGGTGAAGTCCGGGTGGCGGACCAGGCCGCGGGCGGTGCGGAGGTTCTCCGTGAGGGCCGCGCCGACGCCCTGGGTGACGCCCGCCTCGATGCGGGTGGCGAGCTGGGCCGGGTTGAGGATCCGGCCGACGTCCTGGGCGACGGCCATCTCCACGACCCGTACGGCGCCGAGTTCCACGTCCACGTCCACGACCGCGCGGATCGCGCAGAACGCGAGGCCCACGAAGGCGTCGCCCTGGCCCGCGTCGTCGAGCGGCTCGGTGGGGTGGGGGCGGCACTGGGCGGTGGCCCACAGCTCCTTGCCGTCGAGCGCCTCGGTGACCGTCGTGGAGAGCACGCCGTCGTACGAGGTGATCTTGCCGTCGGTGATCTGGAGCAGCTCGGTCGACATGCCGAACTTGTGGGCGAGCGGCTGGAGGAGCTGCGTGCGGACCATCTTCGCGGCCCGCTCGACCGCCCCGCCCGAGACCCAGGTGTGCCGGCCGTGGGCGGCCGGTCCGGCGGGCGGCTGGTCGGTGTCGACGGGGGCGACGTGCACCTCGTCGATGCCCAGGGTCTCCTGCACGACCTGGCGGGCGAGCGTGGAGAAGCCCGAACCGGTGTCCACGGCCGAGCAGATGACCGTCGCCACCCCGTCCGCGACCCGTACGGTCGCCGTCGAGACCTCGTCGGTGCCCTCCGCGCCGAGCATGTGGACCATGCCGAGCGCGTAGCCCACGCCCCGCCGCACCGCGCCGGGTTCGCCCGCGCCCTCGGGGCCGCCGGGCAGCAGCCACTCCCCCTCGGGGGTGTCCTTGGGCAGCGGCGGCAGCGGGAACTCCCGCACGGCGGCCAGGAGTTCCGCCACCGGGGCCGGGCAGGTGACCGTCTGCCCGGTGGGCAGGATGTCGCCGGTCGCCATGACGTTCCGCATGCGCAGCTCGGCCGGGTCCACGCCCAGCTTGGCCGCGAGCTTGTCCATCTGCGCCTCGTACGCCGCGCACACCTGCATCGCGCCCTCGCCCCGCACGTGGCCGGACGGCGGGTTGTTCGTGCGGACGGCCCAGCCCTCGACGAAGGCGTGCGGGACGACGTACGGGCCGCAGGCGAAGGCCACGGCCGCCGCCAGGGACTCCGACGAGGAGTCGGCGTACGCGCCGCCGTCGAGCAGGATCTGCGCCTCCACCTTCACCAGGCGCCCCTCCGCGTCCGCGTGGTGGCGGTAGCGCAGCAGGGTGGGGTGGCGGTGGGCGTGGCCGAGGAACGACTCCTCGCGCGTGGCGGTGAGTTTGACCGGGCAGCCGGTGCGCAGCGCGAGCAGGCCCAGCGGGATCTGGAAGCCCGGGTCCTCGCGGTCGCCGGTGGCGCCCGGGACCCCGGTGACGACCAGTTTGACCTGCTCGGGCAGGAGGCCGAAGCAGGCGGCGGCCAGGTCGCGGTCGGTGTGCGGGTCGGTGGAGGCCGTGTAGAGCTCGACGCCGCCGTCGGGGCGCGGGACGGCGAGGCCCGCCTCGGCGCCGATCGGCGCCGGGTCCTGCCGCCCGATCCGGTACAGGCCCTCGACGACGACCTCGCCGGTCGCCTCCGGATCGCCGAAGCGGAGCGGGATGTGCCGGATCAGGTTCCCGTCGGGGTGCAGCGGCTCGGCCGCGAACGCCTTCTCCGGGTCGGTGACCGGTTCGAGCACCTCGTACTCGACGGCGATGGCCGCGGCGGCGAGCCGGGCCGTGTCGGGGTGGTCGGCGGCGACGGCCGCGAGGGCCTCGCCGTGGTGCCGGACCAGGTCGGAGGCGAAGACGGGCCGGTCCGCGACCCGGCGCCCGTAGGTGGCCGCGCCCGGCACGTCGGCGGCCGTCACCACGGCCCGTACGCCCGGCATGGCGACGGCGGCGGAGGTGTCGACCGAGACGACCCGGGCGTGCGGGTGCGGGGAGCGCAGGATCGCGGCCCAGAGCAGGCCCTCGGCCCACAGGTCGGAGGCGTACGGGAAGGTGCCCTCCGCCTTCGCCCGGGAGTCGGCCTGCGGGAGCGAGGTGCCGAGGCCGTGGGGGGCCGACTCCTGTCCGAGGGGTCCGAGGGGTCCGGGGACGTCCGTGACCGTGACCGTGGGAACGGCGGTGGTCGCGTCGCTGCTCACGCCTTGCCTCCGTCGTGCGGGTGCGGGATCTGGTGCGGGATGCGGGCGTCGTCGGCGCCCTCGGACGCGTGGGCCGCGGCGCTGGCCTCGCGCTCGGCGACGACGTCCCGTACGGCTTCGAGGACGCCCCGGTAGCCGGAGCAGCGGCACAGGTTGCCGGCGAGCGCCTGGCGGGTCTCCAGGTCGGTGGGGGCGTGGTTGCCCTCCAGGAGGTCGTGCACGGTCATGCACATGCCCGGGATGCAGAAGCCGCACTGGACGGTGCCGCACCGGGCCATGGCCCGCTGCACGTCGGAGGGCTCCCCGTCGACCGCGAGGCCCTCGACCGTCCGCACCTCGCTCCCGGCGGCGGTCGCCGCGGGGACCAGGCAGGAGGCGACGAGCCGCCCGTCGACCTGGACGTTGCACGCGCCGCACTCGCCCTGCGAGCAGCCGTCCTTGGCCCCGGCGAGCCCGAGGCGCTCGCGCAGGACGTAGAGCAGCGACTCCCCGATCCAGGAACCGGTGACGGGCCGGTCCACGCCGTTGACCCGGAGGGTGTACGAGGTGTGGGGGTGCTCGTCGCTGTCGGTGGAGGCGTGGACCTCCGCCGCGACGGGGGGCGCGGGGTCGGGAACGTCCGTGTCGAGGACGGTCTCCGCGCGGAGACCGGCGTCCGGTTCGGGGGCGGGATCCGCCTCGGCGGTGTCCGGTTCGGGGACCGGGACCGGGTCCGCCTCCGCTTCCGGGGCCGGGTCCGCGTCGGGCGCGTCCTGTACGGCCTCCGGGGCCGCGTCCTCGACGGCGGCGGGCTCCTCCGGGGCCTCCGTCGGCGGCTCCTCCCGGAGCGCCCAGGGCGCGGGCGCGCCGCCCGGAAGGGTCGCCGGGGCCTCGGCGGGGATCTGCCACTGGCCCGTGTCACCGGGGCCGGGGGCGGGCTCGGGGGCGGCGAAGGACTCGGGTGCGGGGGGGGACTCCACCGGCTCCGTGAAGCGCCACTGGGCCGTCGCGTGCGGATCCTGCCCGCCGTACTCGGGCCGGTCGAAGGGCTCGCCCTGCTGCTCGAAGTACTCGAACCCGCCCCGGTCGCCCTCGAAGCCCTGCGGCTGCTCGTAGTCCTGGGGCTGCTCGTAGTCCTGCGGCTGCTCGGCCTCGTACCCCCCGCCCTGGTCCTGCTCGGGCTCGTACCCCTGCTCCGGCCCGTACCCCTGCCCCTGCGCGTGGTCGAAGTACGGCCGTACCGGATCCGCCTCCACCGGCAGGTGGACCGACCAGGTGCCCGTGGCCCCCGGGTCGGTCGCCGGGGGCGGGGCGAGCGGCTGGAGCGGGGTGATCATCGGCGGCACGTAGCCGTGGCCGGGCGCCTCCAGGGGCACGCCGTCCAGCATGAAGTCCGGCGGGAGCTGCACGAAGGCGGTCGCGTCGCCGTCGTACCCCTCGCTCTTCGGGATCGGCTCCCAGCCGCCCTGGTTGCCCTGCTGTTCGTCGCTGCTCACGCGAGTGCCCTCCCCAGTGCCCGTCGGGCGAGTGCGGCGACGGTGCGCCGCAGGTGCATTACGGCCGGGGGCAGTTGCTCGCCCCCTTGCGGGTCCGGGATGCAGGCGGCGGCGACGTACTCGCCGAACGCCGTCAGCGCCTCCGGCGCGAGCCCCCGGTCGTTGTCCCAGTCCACGAGCGAGGCGATCCAGCGCTCGGCCTCCAGGGGGCGCAGCGGCATCGGCGCGACGGCGCCGACGGCGCAGCGCACCCCGCGCCGGGCCGGGTCCAGGACGACGGCGACGGAGGCGGAGGCGCGGGCCGGACCGGTGCGGCCGGTGGCCTTGAGGAAGACCTGGGGGGCGTGGAGCAGCGGCACCCGGACGAAGGCCACGAGTTCGCCGGGGGCGAGCAGGTCGCGGCCCGCGAGCAGGTGGGAGACGGGGATCTCGCGGCTGCCGAGCGGCCCGAGGACGACGAGGTCGGCCTCCAGGGCGGCGAGGACGGGCAGCGAGTCGCCGGTGGGCGCGGCGGTGACGACGTTGCCGCCGAGGGTGCCGGCGTTGCGGATCTGCGGGGGCCCGGCCGCGCGGGCGGCGGCGGCGAGGGCCGGGATGAGGGCGGCGAAGTCGGGGCGGCCCATCCGGGCGTGGGTGAGGCCCGCGCCGAGGAGGGCGTGGCCGTCCTGGTACTGCCAGCCGCGGATCTCGTTGATGCGGCTCAGGCCGACGAGCCCGGCGGGCCTGAGCTGGCCCTTGTTGACGGCGGCCATGAGGTCGGTGCCGCCGGCGACGGGGACGGCCGCCGGCATGGCCGTGAGCGCCGCGACGGCCTCGTCGAGCGAGGCGGGCAGCGTCACGGCCTGCGCCGTCTGTGGTGCGTGCGTGGTCAACCCGCTGCCCCTTCCCGGTGTCCCGGCGGTCCCCGACTGTGCCCGGCCGTCGCGCCTGCGTGTGGGCGTACCGTACGTGCTCACAGGCCGGACGTGGCAACTCTGGCACATCTTCCGAGCCGTCCGGCGCGAGGGTCCGCGAAGGACTGTTCCGTCCGGGACGTCCCGGGAGCGGCGGGGAGTTCCGTTTCGCCGCTCTTGGGCGGCGGGGTTCACCGCTCCCGGGTGACGGGGGTCCGGCGGGCCTCACACGTTCGGGGGCGTTCCCTCCAGGGGCCTGCCGAGGACCCCGGGGCGCCGCTGCCGGGGCAGGGGTCCGGCGGGGGGCCGGTAGTCGACTCCGAGGGCGTCCAGGCGCCGGTAGTGGGTGTCCATGCGGCGCTCGAAACCGGTGTAGTCGCGCGCCTCGGGGGCGGGGAGCGCGGACCAGGCGACCTCGGCGAAGGCGGCGAGGCGGGGGAAGACCTGGTAGTCGACGCGGGAACGGTTCTCCATCACCTCGGTCCAGACGTTGGCCTGGGTTCCCAGGATGTGGGCGGCGGCCTCCTCGGAGAGGCCGGGCGGAACGGGTTCGAAGCGGTAGACGTCCTCCAGGGTGCGGACGTACCCGATGGGCATCGGCTCGTCCTCGCCCGGCGCCTGGCGGTGGTCCAGGTACACGTACTGCTCGGGGCACATGACGACGTCGTGCCCCGCCTCGGCGGCGGCGATCCCGCCGCCGTACCCGCGCCAGGAGGAGACGGCCGCGCCCTCGGCGAGGCCGCCCTGGAGGATCTCGTCCCAGCCGATCAGGCGCCGTCCGCGGGCGGCGAGCCAGCGGTCGAAGTGGCGGATGAACCAGGACTGGAGCTCGTCCTCGTCGGCGAGGCCGAGTTCCTCGATGCGGGCCCGGGCGGCCGGGGAGGCCTTCCACTGGTCCTTGGGGCACTCGTCGCCGCCGACGTGCACGAAGGGGGACGGGAAGAGCTCCAGGACCTCCTCGAAGACGCCCTCGTAGAAGCGGAGGACCTCCTCGGTGGGGGCGAGGACGTTCGGGTTGACGCCCCAGGTGTCCCAGACGGTGAGGGCGGCGGTGTCGACGACGTCCGTGTTGCCGAGTTCGGGGTACGCGGCGATGGCGGCCTGCGAGTGGCCGGGGAGGTCGATCTCGGGGACGACGGTGATGTGCCGCTCGGCGGCGTAGGCGACGATCTCGCGGATGTCGTCCCGGGTGTAGAAGCCGCCGTGCGGGGTGTCGGTCCAGAGGGGCGAGGCCCGGTGGCCCCACTTGCTGCGGGCCCGCCAGGAGCCGACCTCGGTCAGCCTCGGGTGGCGCTCGATCTCGATGCGCCAGCCCTGGTCGTCGGTGAGGTGGAAGTGGAAGACGTTGAGCTTGTGGGCGGCGAGGAGGTCGAGCAGGCGCAGGACGTCGTCCTTGGGCGTGAAGTGCCGGGAGACGTCGAGCAGGAGGCCGCGCCAGCCGAAGCGGGGGGCGTCCTCGATCGTGGTGTACGGGAGGTTCCACGCCGCGCCGGTCACGGGCGCCCTGCGGTACGCGTCGGGCCCGAGGAGCTGGCGGAGGGTCTGGGCGCCCCAGAACACCCCGGCGGGGCCCCCGCCCTCGACGAGGACGGCGGCCCCGGGGTCCTCGGTGGTCAGCCGGTACCCCTCGGGGCCGTGCTCCCGCGCCACCTCCTCGCTGATCCGGAGGCGTACGGCGTGCTCGCCCGTGCCGTCGGGGAGCGGCAGGCCGGTGGCGGCGCCGAGGGCGGCCCGCAGCCGGTGGGCGGTGCCCTCGGTGCCGGGTCCGGCGTCGAGGACGGTCCGCCCGTCGAGCGTGACGTACCCGGGGGCGCTCCCCCGGCGTTCGACCGACAGGGGCGCGGGGATCAGGTCCGCGGGGATCGGGTCCGCGGGGATCGGGTCCGTGGGGTGGGTCATCGCGTCAGTCCTTCACCGCGCCGCCGAGGCCCGAGACCAGGCGGCGCTGTACGAGTACGAAGAAGACGAGCACCGGGACGGTCATCACGGTCGAGCCGGCCATGATGCCTCCCCAGTCGTTCTCGTCGGGCTTGAAGAAGACCAGCAGGGCCATGGGGAGGGTCGACTGCGAAGTGTCGCTGATGAGGAACGACTTCGCGAAGAGGAAGTCGTTCCAGGTGGAGATGAACGAGAAGACGCTGGTGGCCACCAGGCCGGGGAGGACCAGCGGGAAGAGGATCTGCCACAGGAACCGGGTGCGGCTCGCGCCGTCGATCTGGGCCTGCTCCTCCAGGGCCTCCGGGACCGCCCGGACGAAGCCGCGCAGCATCCAGATCGCGAACGGCAGGGAGAACGCGAGGTGCGGCAGGATCAGCGAGCCGAGGGTGTTGAGCAGGCCGAGGTCCCGCATGAGGAAGAACAGCGGGATGGCGAGGGCCTCGACGGGGACCATCTGGGCGACCAGGAACATGATCAGGAGCGTCGTCCGGAACTTGAAGCGGAACCGGGTGACGGCGGTGGCCGCGAGGAACGCGATCAGCGCGGAGGCGAGGACGACCGTGCCCGCCACGATCAGCGAGTTGAGGAAGTACCGGCCGAAGTCCTGCTGTTCGAAGACGCGCCGGAAGGAGTCCAGGGACGGCGAGAGCGTCCACGGGCGCGGGTGCGCGGACTGGATCTCGCCGGCCGGCTTGAGGGCCGAGAGGACCATCCAGTACAGCGGGAAGGCGGTGGCGGCGGCGACGAGGAGGGTGCCGGCCTCGGCGGCGAGGCGCCCGGGGCGCCGGACGCCCAGTGTCCGGAGGGCACTCACAGTTCTTCTCCCTGGCGTCGCAGCAGGCGCAGGTGGACGAGCGTCACGGCCAGCAGGATCAGCAGCATGACGACGCCGATCGCCGAGCCCAGGCTGTACTGGGACGAGGCGAAGGCCTTCTGGTAGGCGTACACGTTGAGGACGAGGTTCTGGCCGGCGATGCCGCCGCCGTTCGTCATCACGTAGATCTGGGTGAAGAGCTTGAAGTCCCAGATGATCGACTGGATCGTGACGACGACCAGGACGGGCCGGAGCATCGGCGCCGTGACCGAGCGCCAGATCCGCCACTGGGAGGCGCCGTCGAGGGCGGCGGCCTCCAGGACCTCGGTCGGGACGGCCCGGATGCCCGCGTAGACGGTGACCATCACGAACGGGAAGGAGCACCAGACGACTTCGAGCAGGACGAGGGCGAAGGCGCTGTACCGCCCGTACGTCCAGGAGAAGTCGCCCAGTCCGAGGAGCCGGTTGACGGGGCCGAAGTCGGGGTCGAAGAGGAAGACCCAGACGGTGGAGCCGGTGACGGCGGGGGTGGCCCAGGCGCCGAGCGCGGCCAGCATCAGGGCGAGCCGGGGCAGGGCACGCACGCGCGTGAGGAGGACCGCGAGGGCGCAGCCGACGGCGAGGGTGGTGACGACGCAGGCGGCGGCGAAGACGACGGTGGCGAGGAGGACCTGCCAGAACTGGGGGTCGGAGAAGAGCGCCGTGTAGTTCCCGAACCCCTGGAACGAGGTGGGTTCGCCGCCGCTGACCTGGGCCTGGGTGTACTCCAGGAAGGAGATCAGGCCCAGTTGGTAGACGGGGTGGACGAGGAGGGCGCCGAGGACGACGAGGGCGGGCAGGAGGTACAGCCAGGGGGTCCAGGCGCCGTGGCGCCGGGGGCCGCGGATCCCCGGCGCGGGGTCCGCGGCCGCTTCGGGCCGCTTCTCGACGGGCGGGGTGAGCTGGGTGGTCATGCGGATCAGCCCGCCGGCGCGAAGGCCGCGTCCATCTTCTTCGCGGCGTCGTCCGCCGCCGCCTTGGCGTCCTTACGACCGCTGACGATCTCCTGGAACATCGTGGGCAGCACGAGGGAGGCGTCGATCCGGCCCCAGCCGGGGGACGCGGGGACGAACTTCGTTCCGGCGGCGAGGGTGTCGGTGAAGGGCTTCACGAAGGGCTGCCGCTGCGCGGCGGCGGCGCGCGTGTCGGTGTACGTGGGCAGGAAGCCCATCGCGTCGAAGAGCCGGCCCTGGGTCTCCTTGCCGGTGAGGGACTTGAGGAGGTCGACGGCGAGGGTGCGGTGCGAGGTGCTCTTGAGGACGCCGATGTTGTTGCCGCCGGCGAAGGCGGGGGCGATCGAGCCGGGGGTGGTGCCGGGCAGCGGCACGACGGCGTACTTGCCCTTCACGGCGCCCGCCTCGACGGCCGCGTGGCTGAAGTCGCCGCCGATGGCCATGCCGGCCTTTCCGGAGGCGAAGGCGGTGGTGGTGGCGTTGCCACCCATCTGGGCGCACTTGGCGGCCGGACAGTTGTCGTCGCCGAAGAGCGAGGTGTACGCGGTGATGCCCTTGAGGGCTTCGGGGCTGTTGATGGCGGCCTTGTACGAGTCGCCCTGCGCGGTGGCGAGTTCGCCGCCGGCGGCCCAGACGAAGGGCATGGCGCCGTAGGTGTAGGCGCCGCCGACGGCGAGACCGTACAGCTCGGGCCTGGCCTTGCGGATCTTCTTGGCCGTCCCGACCAGTTCGGCCTGGGTCCTGGGGACCGTCAGGCCCAGCTCCTCGAACACGTCGGTGCGGTAGTAGAGGGCGCGGATGCCGACGAAGAAGGGGGCGCCGTAGACCTTGCCGCCGACGGTGACGGACTGCCGGGCGGTGGGGTCGGTGTCCTCGGCCTCGTCCCAGGCGGCGAACTCGGCGCTGATGTCGGCGAGGCCGCCGTCCTCGACGTATCCGGCGGTGTCGGTGTTGCCGTACTCGATGAGGTCGGGGGCCGACTTCGGGTCGTTGAAGGCGGCCTTGACGCGCTGGGCGCGGGTCTCGACGGGGATGTACTCGACCTCGACCTCCGCGCCCCGGTGGCGCTGCTCGAAGGCGGCGACGGCCTGCTCGACGGCCTGCTCCTTGGGCTTGTTGCTCACCTCCTGGAAGAGCCAGACGCGCAGGGTGCCGCTCTTCTCGTCCGTCGCGGCCTTCCCGTCCGAGGTCTGGGGCGCGCAGGCGGTGGCGGTGAGGCCGGCCAGCAGGAGCGCGGCGGCCGTGGCGGTGACGCTTGCGGGACGTTTCATGGCGGATCCCCTCCAGGTGCGTGCGTTGCAGCATGTGCAATGAGCGTTTCGCGCTGCACAACACGCGTGAGGCTAGGCGGACTCCGGGCGGGCCGACAAGAGGTCTCGACCACCTCAACCACTCCGTGACCGGCGAAAGCACCCTGCGCAACGGGGGCACGCCCGGAGGAGCCGGAAAAACGGAACGGCCGTCACCACGCACGCCCCTGAAGCGCGCCGGAAAAACGGAACGGCCCCCGCCGCGCGTGCCGAAGCACGCACGACGGGGGCCGTCACAGGCTCGCCCGACGCCGGGACCTGACTTACTTGTCCTTGCCGCCCTTGTCCTTGTCGCCGCCGGCGCCCATGGATTCGTAGATCTCCTTGCACATCGGACAGACCGGGTACTTCTTGGGGTCGCGCCCCGGCACCCAGACCTTTCCGCACAGCGCCACGACGGGCGTGCCGTCCAGGGCGCTCGCCATGATCTTGTCCTTCTGGACGTAATGGGCGTAGCGCTCGTGGTCGCCGTCACCGTGGGACACCTGCGGCGTCGGCTCGACGAGGGTCCCCGTACCTGCCCCGCGCTCGGGCTCGAGAGTGCTCATAACCGCCAAGGGTACTGAAAGCCGGGCCCTCGGTTGCGGGACGGGTCGCCCTCGGTTGCGGGACGGGTCGCCCTCGGTTGCGGGACGGGTCGCCCCCGGTCGGGGGACGGGTCGCGCTCAGTTGAGGGACGGGTCGTCCGGGTACGTCGCGATCATGGCGAGCTCGCCGCGCTGCCGCCGCAGCACCTGCCGCCAGAGCGTCCCGGGCGTCGGCGAGGAGACGTCCCCGGGCTCCGACTCGACCACGTACCAGGCCCCGTCACCGAGCTCCGTCTCCAGCTGGCCGGGGCCCCAGCCCGCGTACCCGGCGAAGATCCGCAGCGAGCCGAGCGCCGGTCCGAGCAGCTCGGGCGGGGCCTCCAGGTCGACCACGCCGATCGCCCCGTGCACCCGCCGCCAGCCGAGCGGTCCCTCGCCGCCGGGGATCACGGCGACGCCGAGGGCCGCGTCGAGGGAGACGGGGCCGCCCTGGAAGACCACGCCGGGCTCGCCGGCGAGGTCCGCCCAGGGGGCGAGGACGTCACCGACGGTGACCGGCGTCGGCCGGTTGAGGACCACGCCGAGCGAGCCCTCGTCGTCGTGGTCGAGCAGCAGCACCACCGCGCGGTCGAAATTCGGGTCCGCGAGGGCGGGGGTGGCCACGAGCAGCCGTCCTGTGAGCGAGGACACCTCGGTCATGCGAGACATGATCCCGCATCTTCGGCGTTCGCGTGGCCCGTCGGGCGCGAAGCCGGGAAGTCGGGGACCGCCGCAGTTCAGAGGGGACGGGCCCGGGCGGCGCGGAGGGCCCGCCGGGGCAACCGGACGGTGACGCTCCGCAAGATCGCGGGAACAGAGTGTGTTGTGCCGAATTCATTACGTCTGACGGGTCCCCCCGAGCATCAGAAGAAGGTTCCATGGGCCCTTACCCTTTTCACTGGCCACCCGTCGGACCCACTTTCGGAACGCGAGATTCATGACCGGCACAGACAGCCATGACGTACTGCTTGTCCACGGCGGCACCCCGCTGGAGGGCGAGATCCGCGTCCGCGGCGCGAAGAACCTCGTGCCCAAGGCGATGGTCGCCGCCCTGCTCGGCAGCGGCCCCAGCCGCCTGCGCAACGTGCCAGACATCCGTGACGTCCGCGTGGTCCGCGGACTGCTCCAGTTGCACGGAGTGACGGTCCGCCCGGGCGACGAGCCCGGCGAACTCGTCCTCGACCCGACGCACGTCGAGTCCGCGAACGTCGCCGACATCGACGCCCACGCCGGCTCGTCCCGCATCCCGATCCTCTTCTGCGGCCCGCTGCTGCACCGCCTCGGCCACGCCTTCATCCCGGGCCTGGGCGGCTGCGACATCGGCGGCCGGCCCATCGACTTCCACTTCGACGTGCTGCGCCAGTTCGGCGCCACCATCGAGAAGCGGGCGGACGGGCAGTACCTGGAGGCCCCGCAGCGCCTTCGCGGCTGCAAGATCCGGCTGCCGTACCCCTCGGTCGGCTCGACCGAGCAGGTGCTGCTCACGGCGGTGCTCGCGGAGGGCGTCACCGAGCTGTCGAACGCGGCCGTGGAGCCCGAGATCGAGGACCTGATCTGCGTCCTGCAGAAGATGGGCGCGATCATCTCCATGGACACCGACCGGACCATCCGGATCACCGGTGTCGACAAGCTCGACGGCTACACCCACCGGGCGCTCCCGGACCGCCTGGAGGCGGCCTCCTGGGCGTCGGCGGCGCTGGCCACCGGGGGCAACATCTACGTGCGCGGCGCCCAGCAGCGCTCGATGATGACCTTCCTCAACACGTACCGGAAGGTCGGCGGCGCCTTCGAGATCGACGACGACGGCATCCGCTTCTGGCACCCGGGCGGCTCGCTCAGCGCGATCGCCCTGGAGACGGACGTGCACCCCGGCTTCCAGACCGACTGGCAGCAGCCGCTGGTCGTGGCCCTGACGCAGGCCTCCGGCCTCTCCATCGTCCACGAGACGGTGTACGAGTCGCGGCTCGGCTTCACCTCCGCCCTGAACCAGATGGGCGCGCACATCCAGCTGTACCGCGAGTGCCTGGGCGGCTCGGACTGCCGCTTCGGCCAGCGGAACTTCCTGCACTCGGCGGTCGTGTCCGGTCCGACCCGGCTGCAGGGCGCCGACCTGGTCATCCCCGACCTGCGCGGCGGCTTCTCGTACCTGATCGCGGCGCTCGCGGCCGAGGGCACCTCGCGGGTCCACGGCATCGAGCTGATCAACCGCGGCTACGAGAACTTCATGGAGAAGCTGATCGAGCTCGGCGCCAAGGTCGAGCTGCCGGGCAGCGCGCTGGTCTAGGAGCGACGCACGAGGAACGGTCCCGGAACGGCCCCACGCACGCGCGTGGGGCCGTTCCGGCCTTCCGGGGCCCGTGCGGCGCGTCCCGGCGCTCCGGCCGGAGCCGTACGCCGCGTTCTGGCGGGCGAACGGAAGGGCGGCCACCCCGTGGACCGGGGTGGCCGCCCTTTCTCGCCTACAGGCCGCTTACTTGCCCTTGGCGGCTTCCTTGAGCTTCGAGCCCGCGGAGACCTTCACGCTGTAGCCGGCCGGGATGTTGATCGGGTCGCCGGTCTGGGGGTTACGAGCGGTGCGAGCGGCACGGTGGGTGCGCTCGAAGGTCAGGAAGCCGGGGATGGTGACCTTCTCGTCGCCCTTGGCGACGACCTCGCCGACGGTCTCGGCGAGAGCGGCCAGCACGGCGTCGGCGTCCTTGCGGGTCACCTCGGCGCGGTCGGCCAGGGCGGCCACCAGCTCACTGCGGTTCATGTTGTTACTCCCGTGTTCTTCTTGCCTGTGAGGCGTGCCACGCGGCGGAAGCCGCGCGATTGGGTACAGCGAAGCCGATGCTGCCAGGGCCCTCGGACAGTCCCCGGACCCGGGTCACATGGACAGACCCTCGCGCCCAAACACGCATCCTGCCCCCACCAGCGGCGGGAACGCCAATCCGGCACCCCCGCGGGTCACACGAAAAGCGCCGGAACCCCGCGGTGGTGACGTTCTGTCGACTCCCCGCGAACTACGCGGAGTCGAAAAGCAACCCTAAAGGCGGGTTTACGCCACCGCGAATCGCGACGCGCCGTCAGCGCGGCGCCCGCCGCCGGTGCCCCCGGTCAGAGCGCGGCCGGGGCCGCGCCGCCGCCGGCCGCCTTCGCCGCGGTGCGGACCGCTCCGGCGACCGCGCCCGCGACCTTGTCGTTGAAGACCGACGGGATGATGTAGTTCGGGTTCAGCTCGTCCTCGGTGACGACGTCGGCGAGGGCCGCGGCGGCCGCCAGCATCATGTCCGTGTTGACCGTGCGCGACTGGGCGTCGAGCAGGCCGCGGAAGACGCCGGGGAAGACCAGGACGTTGTTGATCTGGTTGGGGAAGTCGGAGCGGCCGGTGGCGACGACGGCGGCCGTCCGGCGCGCCTCGGCCGGGTCGACCTCCGGGTCGGGGTTCGCGAGCGCGAAGACGATGGCGCCCTCGGCCATGGCGGCGACGTCCTGCGCGTCGAGCAGGTTCGGGGCCGAGACGCCGATGAAGACGTCCGCGCCGGCCACGGCCTCCTTGAGGGTGCCGGTGACGCCCTCCGGGTTGGTGTTGTCCGCGATCCAGCGCAGCGGCGAGTCGGCCGGGGCCTCGACGAGGTCCTCGCGGCCCGCGTGGACGACGCCCTTGATGTCGGCGACGACGGCGTGCTTGACGCCCGCGGCCAGGAGCAGCTTCAGGATGGCCGTACCGGCCGCGCCGGCGCCGGACATGACGACCCGGACGTCCCCGATGCCCTTGCCGACCACGCGCAGGGCGTTGGTGAGGGCGGCGAGGACGACGATGGCGGTGCCGTGCTGGTCGTCGTGGAAGACGGGGATGTCGAGGGCCTCGCGCAGCCGGGCCTCGATCTCGAAGCAGCGCGGCGCGGAGATGTCCTCCAGGTTGATGCCCGCGAAGCCGGGGGCGATGGCCTTGACGATCGCGACGATCTCGTCGGTGTCCTGGGTGTCCAGGCAGAGCGGCCAGGCGTCGATGCCGGCGAAGCGCTTGAAGAGGGCGGCCTTGCCCTCCATGACGGGCAGGGCGGCCTTGGGGCCGATGTTGCCGAGGCCGAGGACGGCGGAGCCGTCGGTGACGACCGCGACGGAGTTGCGCTTGATGGTGAGGCGGCGGGCGTCCTCGGGGTTCTCGGCGATCGCCATGCAGACCCGGGCGACGCCGGGGGTGTAGATCATGGAGAGGTCGTCGCGGTTGCGGATGGGGTGCTTGGACGCCATCTCGATCTTGCCGCCGAGGTGCATCAGGAAGGTGCGGTCGGAGACCTTGCCGAGGACGACGCCCTCGATGCCGCGCAGCTGCTCCACGATCAGGTCGGCGTGGGCCGTGGAGGTCGCGGCGATGGTGACGTCGATGCGGAGCTTCTCGTGGCCGGAGGCGGTCACGTCGAGGCCGGTGACGGATCCGCCGGACGACTCCACCGCCGTGGTGAGCTGCGAGACCGCGGTCCCGCTCGCGGGGACCTCCAGCCGGACCGTCATCGAGTACGAGACGCTGGGCGCCGTTGCCATGGCCGAGATCCTCTGCTTTCCCTGAGCTTCGTTGCTACGCCGCCCCGGCTGGTTGCCCGGCGGCGCCCTCCGATGGTCGCACCTACCGGCGAGTAGCAGGTAATGCGGTCATTTTGTTTTCGGAAAGTAGTTTCCACCATACGAGAGAGGTCCGGGAAACAGAAGAGGTCCCCGCCACCAGGGGTGACGAGGACCTCAACTTCGTAGCTACGTACTAGGTGGCACCGACCCGCCATGCTCGCCTCGCGGCAAGTGGTCCCTCTGAGGGACGAAGGTTGGGCCCGGGGGCTTGGATCGGGCCGGTGCCACACCCAGGCTAACAAACCACTCCCGCCGGTGATTCCAGCGCCACAGGTTGACCTGAAAACGGCCCTGGGGACTGCGCCGGGAACGGCTGTGGGCGTCAGTCCCGCAGCAGGTCCGGCACGCCCTCCCCGTCCGGCAGGTCGCCGGCCCCCGCGACCACCGTGAGCTGCTGCGTCGCCCGGGTGAGGGCCACGTAGAGCACCCGCAGGCCGGCCGGGGACTCGTCCGCGACCTCCGCGGGCGAGACGACCACCGTGGCGTCGTACTCCAGGCCCTTGGCCTCCAGGGAGCCGAGCGCCACCACCCGGTCGCCGAGCTCCGCGAGCCAGCGGGCGGCCTCCTCGCGCCGCCGCATGGCGACGACGACGCCGACCGTGCCCTCCACCTGTTCGAGGAGCCTTCGCGCCTCGAAACGTACGGTTTCGGCCAGATCCGCGTCCCCGGCCCCCTCCGGGACCGCGACGAACCGGGGCTCGACGCCGGTCGAGCGGACCGCGCGGGGCGACTCCTTGCCCGGCATGGCGAGGGCGAGGACCTTGGCGGCCAGCTCGGCGATCTCGGCCGGGTTGCGGTAGTTCACGGTCAGCTCGAAGCGGCGGCGCGGCCGGGAGCCGAGCGCCTCGTCCCGGGCCCCGGCCGCCTCGTCCGGGTCGGACCAGGAGGACTGCGCCGGGTCCCCGACCACCGTCCAGGTGGCGTGCCGGCCGCGCCGCCCGACCATCCGCCACTGCATGGGCGTGAGGTCCTGGGCCTCGTCGACGATCACGTGCGCGTACTCGGTGCGCTCCGCCGCGAGCCGCTCGGCCCGCTCGCGCTGGGTCTCCTCCCGCGTCGGCATCAGCTCCTCCAGGCCCGTGAGCTGGTCCAGCGGGTCGTACTCCCGCTTCTTCCGGGGCCGGGCCGGGGCGCCGAGCAGGGTGTTCAGCTCGTCGAGGAGGGCCACGTCGTGGACGGAGAGCTCCGGGCGGCGCAGCGAGCGGGCCAGCCTGCGCACCTCGCCCGGGTTGAGGATCCGGCGGGCCCAGCGGCCCAGGCGCCGCTCGTCGGCCATCGCGTCGAGGACCCGCCGGGGGGTGAGCTCGGGCCACCAGGCGTCGAGGAAGCCCAGGAAGGAGTCCTCGGTGGAGACGTCCTCGTCGAAGGAGGAGCGCAGCTCGGCGGCGAGCTCGGGGTCGCTGTGCCGGCCGACCGCGCCGGACTTGGCGTACAGCGCGTCGAGCAGCAGCCGGCGGGCGCGGGGGCGCAGCAGGTTGACGGGGGCGGTGCCGCCGAGGACGTTGTGGCGGATACGCCGCAGCTCGTCGGCCTCCAGCTCCAGGCGGCGCCCGAAGGCGACGACCCGCAGCCGGGTGGGGGTGCCGGCGGGCGCCCGGTCGGCGTCCTCCTCGCCCAGCTCGGGCTGCGCCCTGGGCGCGGGGGTCTCCAGGGCGCCCCGGGCCGCCTTGCGCAGCACGGCGAGCATCCGGGAGGAGCCCTTGATCCGGGCGACGGCCGGATCGTCGTACGCGGTGGCCTCGGCGCCGTCGACCAGCGAGCCGACCGCGCGGATCGCGACCTGGCCCTCCTCGCCGAGGGAGGGCAGGACGCCCTCGGTGTACGAGACGAGGAGCGGGGTCGGGGAGACGATCAGGATGCCGCCCGCGTACCGCCGCCGGTCCTGGTAGAGCAGGTACGCGGCCCGGTGCAGGGCCACGGCCGTCTTGCCGGTGCCGGGGCCGCCCTCCACGTACGTCACCGAGGCGGCGGGCGCCCGGATGACGAGGTCCTGCTCGGCCTGGATGGACGAGACGATGTCCCGCATGGTGTGGCTGCGGGCCTGGCCGAGGGCGGCCATCAGGGCGCCGTCGCCGATGACGGGCAGCTCGCGCCCGTCGAGCGTGGCCCGCAGCTCGGGGCGCATCAGGTCGTCCTCGACGCCGAGGACCTGCCGGCCCTTGGAGCGGATGACCCGGCGGCGCACGACCCGGCCGGGGTCGACCGGCGTGGACCGGTAGAAGGGCGCGGCGGCGGGCGCGCGCCAGTCGATGACGAGCGGCGCGTAGTCGGAGTCGAGGACGCCGATGCGGCCGATGTGGAGGGTCTCGCCGATGTCGGCGGTGTTGTCCGCGCGCACGGCGTCCTCGGCGGGCTCGACGGAGGTGTAGGCGCCGTCGGGCCCCTTCTTCCCGTCCTTGCCGTACAGCAGGTCGATCCTGCCGAAGAGGAAGTCCTCGAACTCGTTGTTGAGCCGGTTGAGGTGGATGCCGGCCCGGAAGACCTGGGCGTCGCGCTCGGCGAGCGCGCCGGGCGTGCCGACCTGTCCGCGCTGGGCGGCGTCGTTCATCAGGAACTCCGCCTCGTGGATCTTCTCCTCCAGCCGGCGGTAGACCTGGTCAAGATGTTCCTGCTCGACACCGATCTCACGGTCCCTGACCGTGTCCACGGCTTCCTGCGCGGCCACCTAAGGCCCCCTTCTCACGTGCACTGGGCAGCCGTCGAGCGTACGCCACCGGGAGCCGCCGTGTCAGGCGGGCGGGGGGTCGTCGTGCGGGAGCCGCTGGAAGAGGGGGTGGTCGCGCCACGCGCCGTCGATGTGGAGGAAGCCGGGCGCGGTGCCGATGCGGGTGAACCCGCCCTTGGCGAGGACGCGTGGGGAGGCGTGGTCGTCGAGGAGGGTCCCGGCCTCGATCCGGTGCAGGCCGAGCTCCTCGCGGGCGGCGCGGCAGGCCTCGGCCCTCTCGCCCGGGTCGGCCCTTGCGCCTCTCCGTTGTGGGCAGTCGTTCCGCTGGGCGTGGGGGTCCCCCCTCCGGGGGAGGGTGGGCACGCGGGCGGGGCGAAGGATCGCGCAGGGCAAGCGATGGCGTGTCGCGCGTACGAGGCGGGGGCCCGCTCCCACGAAACGGCCGGCCCGACACCGCACCCGTTCCTACCCGTCGTACTTCTCCTCCGCCGCCGGGTCCAGGGCCAGCCGGTAGCCCCGCTTGACCACCGTCTGGATCAGCTTCGGGGTGCCGAGGGCCGTGCGGAGGCGGGCCATGGCCGTCTCCACCGCGTGTTCGTCGCGGCCCGCGCCCGGCAGGGCGCGCAGCAGGTCGGCGCGGGAGACCACCCAGCCGGGGCGGCGGGCGAGGAGGGCGAGGAGGGCCATGCCGGCGGGCGGGACGGGGCGCAGGGCCCCGTCGACGAGGACGGCGTGGCCGCGCACCTCCACGCGGTGCCCGGCCACCGGCAGGACCCGGGCGCGGGCGGGCAGCTCGGTGCAGAGGACCTGGACGAGCGGTCCGAGCCGGAAGCGCTCCGGCTGGTAGGTGCCGACGCCCTCCGCCTGGAGCGGCAGCGCGGTCACGGGCCCCACGCACACCGCGAGCACGTCGTGCCGCAGCGCCGCGACGAGCTCCGCCCGCACCCCCCGCTCCCCCGCCCGGGAGAGCAGCGAGGCGGCGGCCGGGGCGCTGGTGAAGGTCACCGCGTCCAGGCTCCGGGCGAGGACCGCGTCGAGGAGCCGGTCGAGCGGGCCGAGGTCCTCCGGCGGCATCCAGCGGTAGACGGGGACGCCGACGACCTCGGCCCCGCCCTCCGTCAGCGCCTCCACGAAGCCGGGCAGCGGCTCCCCGTGCAGCTGGAGCGCGATCCGGCGGCCCGTCACCCCTTCGGCGAGGAGCCGGTCGAGGACCTCGGCCATGGACTCCGAGGACGGCGACCAGGTCTCGGTGAGCCCGGCGGCCCGGACGGCCCCCTTGACCTTGGGTCCCCGGGCGAGGAGTTCGACGTTCCGCAGGACGGCGAGGAGCTCCTCGCCGCACCCCCAGCCGTCGGCGGCCTCGACCCAGCCCCGGAAGCCGATCGCCGTGGTGGCGACGACGACGTCCGGGGCGTGGCCGATGAGCTCCTTGGTGGCGGAGAGGAGTTCGGTGTCGTCGGCGAGCGGCACGATCCGCAGGGCGGGGCCGTGGACGACGGCGGCGCCGCGCCGGCGCAGCAGGGCGATGAGTTCGTCCGCGCGCCGCGCCGCGGTGACGCCGACGGTGAAGCCGGCGAGGGGGCCGTGTTCTTGCTCGTCCATGGACGCAGAGCCTGACGGGGACGCGTGACGGACGCGGTTCGCCCGTATTTCCTGGTCGTTACGGTCCGTGCCGGGCACCGGGGATCACACCTTCGCGTAACCGGGCCGGGGCTCCGGCTCCGTGACGTCCCCGGCGGTCTCGGGCACGGCCGCCGGCCGTCGAAGGTATACCGCGCGGGTGACGCCCATGCAGGCCGCGTAGAAGACGAGGAAGGCGACGAAGGCGGCGGTGCCGGTGCCGGAGGTCTGGAAGGACTGGCGGAAGGCGAGGTTGATGCCGAGCCCGCCGAGCCCGCCGACCGCTCCGATGATGCCCATGGCGGCCCCGGAGAGGCGCCGCCCGTACGCCTCGGCGGCCTCGCCCGCGAGCCCCTTGCGGTGCCCCTGGGCGAGGAAGATCGCCGGGATCATCTTGAACGCGGAGCCGTTGCCGAGGCCGCTGAGGACGAAGAGGCCGATGAAGCCGGCGAGGAAGACGGCGAGCGACTCGATCAGGGAGGCGTAGATCACCACGGAGGTCGCGGCGGCCATCGCGGCGAAGGTCCACAGGGTGATGCGGGCGCCGCCGTGCCGGTCGGCGAGGGAGCCGCCGACGGGCCGGACGAGCGAGCCGAGCAGGGGGCCGATGAAGGTGAGCGAGGCGGCCTGGAGCGGGGTGCGGCCGAACTGGGTCTGGAGCACCAGTCCGAAGGCGAAGCTGTAGCCGATGAAGGAGCCGAAGGTGCCGACGTAGAGGAAGGCCACGATCCAGGTGTGCCGGGCCCGCACGGCCTCCTTCGCGGCCCCGGTGTCGTTCCTGACGGGGGCGAGGTTGTCCATGAAGAGCGCGGCGCACACGGCCGCGACCACGATCAGGGGCAGGTAGACGCCGAGCACGATCCTCGGGTGCACCGCGCCGGCGGTCCCGATGACGAGGAGGCCGACGAGCTGGACGACGGGGACGCCGATGTTGCCGCCGCCCGCGTTGAGCCCGAGCGCCCAGCCCTTCTTCCGCAGCGGGAAGAAGGCGTTGATGTTGGTCATGGAGGAGGCGAAGTTGCCGCCGCCGACCCCGGTGAGGGCCGCCACCAGGACGAAGGTGGTGTACGACGTCCCGGGCTCCATGACCGCGAAGGCGAGGCCGGTCGGCAGCAGGAGCAGCAGGGCGCTGAAGACGGTCCAGTTCCGGCCGCCGAAGCGGGCGACGGCGAAGGTGTACGGGATCCGGATCAGCGCGCCGACGAAGGTGGCGGTGCCGATCAGGAAGAACTTGCCGGCGGGGTCGACGCCGTACTGCGGTCCCATGAAGAGGACCATGACCGACCACAGGCTCCAGATCGAGAAGCCGACGTGCTCGGAGAGGACGGAGAAGAGCAGGTTCCGCCGTGCGGTCCGCTCCCCCTCCTCGCGCCAGAAGACCTCGTCCTCCGGTTCCCACCGTTCGATCCACCGGCCGCCCATGTCGCACCTCCGCGGGGTCGGGTCCTGGGGCGTCCACAGCCCCGGTCCTCCTGGGGACGACGCTAGGGAGGCCGCGTTTCGGGCCGGTGCCGGGAGGTGACGGCGGCGGAACCTTGCTCTCACCCGGGGGACGGGACCGCTGTGAGCGGGGAGCCGGACGGGCCCCGTGCGGGGAGGCCGGGCTCGTCCTCCGGCAGCCAGGAGTCCGGCGGGCGGACGAGCCAGCCCTCCCGGGCGCCGATCTCGGCGGCGGCGGTCCGCAGGGCGTCCAGGCCGGGGTGGCGGAGCCCCTTGCGCCACACCAGGCTCACGGGCGACAGGGGGACGGGGTCGACGAGCGGGCGCAGGACGCAGCCGGGCATGGGCGGGAACTCGACGACGGCGAGGACCGGGTGCCGGTGCTTGGCCATGATCCGGCGGAACTCCTCCTTGCCGACGGCGAGCGGGGCGGGCGGGGCGACCTCGATGCCGCGCCCGGCGAAGAGGCGGACGGCGAGGTCGGTCCACTCGGGGGTGCGCTCGTTCCCGGCCCCGGCGTAGACCCGCTCCCCGGCGAGCGCGGCGAGCGGGACCTCGGGGAGGTCGGCGAGCGGGTGGTCGTCGGGCAGGATCACGGCCATCGGCTCGTAGCGCACGAACTGCGCGTCGAGCCCGGCCCGCAGGTCGGCCGCGAGGCCGCCGTACCGGCCGAAGGAGGTGTCGAGGTGCCCGGCGAGGACGGCCGACGCGGCGCCGGTGAGCCCGCTCTCGTAGCGGGCCATCAGTTCGAGGTCGGGGGCGAGTTCGCGGGCCCGGCGCAGGACGCGCTCGTGGGCGAGGTCGGGGCTGTTGAGGTCGACGAGGAGGGGCCGGGGCGCGGCGCGGAAGGCCTCGCGCAGCTCGTCGTGGGCGGCGAGCACCCGGCGCGCGTACGGCAGGAGCCGCTCGCCGTCGGGGGTGAGGGAGACCTGCCGGGTGGTCCGGACGAACAGCTCGGCGCCCAGCTCGCGCTCCAGGCGCCGGACGTCCCGGCTGAGGGCCTGCTGGGCGACGTAGAGGCGGGCGGCGGCGCGGGTGAAGTGCAGCTCCTCGGCGACGGCGGTGAAGGCGCGCAGGAGGCGGGGGTCGGTGTCGTACGGGGAGGCCACCGCCGCATTCAACAACACGGGTGCGTGAATGGCCACCGATCAGGTGTTGGACCGGGCGGGACCGCACGCCCGAACCTTGATCCATGCCGCAACCGGACCTCACCCCGACCCCCGCGGGCCCGGCGCTCGCACCGCGCTACGCCGACTTCGCCCGTACGACCGACGCCGCCCGCCCGCGCGTCCCCGCCCCGAGGAGGGGCGACCACCGCCCGTACGCCCCCGCCCGCACGATCGACGGCCCCGGCCGACCGGCCGACCGTCCCCGCTCCTCCTACCGCCGTCTCTTCGCCCGCCCCGGCGCCCGCGCCTTCGCCGCCTGGGGGCTGGTCGCGCGGCTGCCCGCGGGCATGCTCGGCGTCAGCGCCGTGATCATGATCGCGTCGGTGTACGGCTCCTACGCCCTGGCCGGCGCGGTCACCGCCACCGGGCTCGCCGTCGGCTCCGTCACCGCGCCCCTGATCGCCCGGCTCGTCGACCGGTACGGCCAGGCCCGGGTCGCGGTCCCGGCCGCCGCGTACGCCTTCCTGGGCCATCTGGTCCTGGCGCTGTGCGTGTACGAGCGGGCCCCGGCGTGGGCGCTGTTCGCGACGGTCGCCGCCACCGCCACCTCGCCGAACACGGGCGGCATGTCCCGGGCCCGCTGGGCGCACCTCCTGCGGGACGACCCGGACGCGCTGCACACCGCGAACTCCTTCGAGCAGGCCGCCGACGAGCTCTGCTTCATGCTGGGCCCGGTGCTCGCCGCCGTCCTCTGCTCGGCGCTCTTCCCCCAGGCGGGCACGCTCGCCGCCGCCGTCCTCTTCCTCGGCGGGACGCTCCTCTTCGCCGCCCAGCGCGCCACCGAGCCGCCGGTCGCCCCGCGCACCCCGGCGGGCTCCCCGCTGCGCGCGCCCGGCATGGTCCCGCTGCTCGCGGTCTTCCTCGCCACCGGGGCGGTCTTCGGGTCCATGGAGGTGGTGACGCTCGCGTACGTGGACGGGCCCGTCGCCGGACCGGTCCTCGCCCTCCAGGCGGCGGGCTCCTGCGCCGCGGGGCTGCTCTACGGCCGCGCCCGCCGCACCGCCCGGCTGCGCACCTGCCTGGCCGCGATGGCGGCCCTGATGGCGCTGCCGCTGCTCGCCGCCTCGACCGGCTCGCTGCCCGCCCTGGCCGCCGGCCTGCTCGTCGCGGGCATGGCGACGGCCCCGACGATGGTGACGGGCATGGGCCTGGTCCAGCGCCTCACGCCCCCGGACCGGCTCAACGAGGGCATGACCCTGGCCGTGACCGCCCTCCTCGCGGGCATCGCCACCGGCTCGGCCTCCGGCGGCTGGGCGGCCGACCACGCGCCGTTCCCGTCCTCCGGCTTCCTGATCCCGCTCGCGGCGGCGGCCACGGCGCTGGCCCTGTGCATGGCTTTCCGTACCGACAGCCGCCGCCGGAGAGAGACTGGTACCACTATCCGGTACAAGTAAGGGCCATGGTTTTCTCGTCATCGGGTCGACGGAAGGGAACCGCGTCATGTCCATCAGCGCCAGCGAGGCACGGGCCACGCTCTTCCCGCTCATCGAACGCGTCAATGACGACCACGAGCCGGTGCGGATCACCTCCAGGAACGGTGACGCCGTCCTGATGTCCGCTGCCGACTACGACTCGTGGCAGGAGACGGTCCACCTGCTGCGCTCCCCCAAGAACGCCGGGCGCCTCATGGAAGCCGTGGCCCGGGACCGGGAGGGACGGGCGGCGGTCGCCTCGACCACCGACGACCTGAGGGAGATGGCCGGAGGCGAGGAGTGAGGAGCGTCCACTTCGATCCGGCGGCCCGGGAGGACTTCCCGTTCTGGATCGACACGGACCGGCGGGCGGCACGCCGGGTCGTCCGCCTGATCGGGGAGATCCAGCGGGATCCCTTCGAGGGAATCGGGAAACCGGAACCGCTGAAGGGGGACCTGACCGGCTACTGGTCCCGCCGGATCGACGACGAGCACCGTCTCGCCTACCGGGCGGACGCCGAGGAAGTGAAGATCGTCGAGGCCAGGTACCACTACTGAGACATGACGAAGGCCCGGCGGTCGTGGTGACCACCGGGCCTTCGCCCACATGGGATGAGTGGAGATGGCGGGAATCGAACCCGCGTCCAACGGTACGGAAGCAGAGCTTCTCCGTGTGCAGTCCGCTACGAGTTTCTCAGCCCCGGAGATCACGCGGACAAGTCTCCGACGGGCTCAGTCACTGTTTGATTTCCCTCCAACCCCCGTGACCGGGGCTAGAGGTTTAGATCCCTAGATGACGCCAGGATCCGGGTCGGGACCGTCCCCGGGCTGACGCTCCTCACAGAGGCTTCTGTTCGTTACCTAAGAATTAGGCAGCGAGGGCGAAGCGGGAGTTATCGCTCTTGGAGTTGGCGATTATTGGTTGCGACATATGGTTTACGAGATCATTGCCGCTTCCTCGACACGCTTCCTCTGCATCGGTATCCGCTGTCGAAACCGATCATCCCCATGTTGATTTTTCAAAGGTCGCACCCGCGGTGGGGTGCAGGCCCCATCGTACGTGACCAACGGCGGCCGTCGCCAGCGTATTCCCGGGAGGCGCTCCCCCGGCTAGAGGGACTGCCCCGCGCGCTGGCGCCGCTTGGCCGCCGCGATGGCGCGGCTGGTCTCGCGCGTGTCCTGCTTCTCGCGCAGGGTCTGGCGCTTGTCGTACTCCTTCTTGCCCTTGGCGAGGGCGATCTCGACCTTGACCCGGCCGTTCAGGAAGTACAGCGCGAGGGGCACGATCGTGTGACCCGTCTCCTGGGACTTCGCCTCCAGCTTGTCGATCTCCTCCCGGTGCAGCAGCAGCTTCCGCTTCCGCTTGGCCGAGTGGTTGGTCCAGCTGCCCTGCATGTACTCGGGGACGTGGACGTTGTGCAGCCACGCCTCGCCCCCGTCGATCTGGACGAAGCCGTCGACCAGCGAGGCCCGTCCCATGCGCAGCGACTTCACCTCGGTGCCCATGAGCACCACACCGCACTCGTAGGTGTCGATGACGAGGTAGTCGTGCCGCGCCTTCTTGTTCTGCGC
Organism: Streptomyces sp. NPDC088915; assembly: GCF_044749825.1. Lineage (NCBI taxonomy): Bacteria > Bacillati > Actinomycetota > Actinomycetes > Kitasatosporales > Streptomycetaceae > Streptomyces > Streptomyces sp. NPDC088915. Next base: position 48,569 of record NZ_JBIVIR010000002.1, on the reverse strand, counting down.
GACGAGCTTGCGCTCCGGCGCCTTGTCCTGGTTCTTCTTGGCAGGCTTGCCCTGCACGTTCACGAGTCCCTTTGCCATAGTGCGGTCATTTTCGCACTACGAGCCCCCTCCGAGGCCACTCAATACCGTCCTCGCCCGCTCCTCGGCCCGCTCCTCGGCCGTCAGGTCGGGGGTGATCCCGCGCCCGTCCACGGCGTGCCCGGCGGGGGTGCGGTAGTGGCCGACGGTCAGCTCGGCGACCGAGCCGTCGGGCAGGGTGCTCGGCATCTGCACCGAGCCCTTGCCGAAGGTCCGGGAGCCGACCGTGACGGCCCTCCCCCGGTCCTGGAGGGCGCCGGTGAGCAGCTCGGCCGCGCTCATCGTGCCCCCGTCGACCAGCGCCACCAGGGGCCGCCCGGTGTCGCCGCCGCCCTCCGCGTACACGGCCCGCTCCTCGCCCTCCACGTCGTACGTGGCGACGAGCCCGCCGTCCAGGAAGGCGGAGGCGGCGGTGGCGGCCTCCGCGACCAGGCCGCCCGCGTTGCCCCGCAGGTCCAGGAGGACGCCGGCGCCGGCCGGGGCCTCCCGCACCGCGTCCCGCACGCGCGTGCCCGCGCCCTTGGTGAAGGCCTCGACCCGGATCAGCACGGCCCCGTCGTCGAGGCGGCGGACGGTCACCGGGTCCGTCGCGAGCCGGGCCCGGCGCAGGGTCTGCGTCCAGACGGCGCGCCCGCGCTCGACCCGCAGGGCGACGGACGAGCCCGGCACCCCGTCGCCGCGCAGCAGGGCGACGACCTCGGAGACGGAGAGCCCGTCGACCGGGCGCCCGTCGACGGAGAGGAGCCAGTCGCCGGCGCGGAGCCCGGCCCGGGCGGCGGGGCCGCCGGACTGGACCCGGGTCACCCGGACCCGGTCGCCGCCTGACCGGCCCGCGGAGAGCCCGACGCCCGTGTAGGCCCCGTCGAGGGCCTGCTCGAACTCCTCGTACTCCCGCTTGTCGTACACCGCGCCCCAGCGGTCGCCGCTGCGGCTGACGAACTCCTCGGCGGCCTTCTTGCCCGACTTCCCGTCGGCCATGGCCGCGGCGGCGGCGCGGCTGAGCGCGGCGCTGTCGACGGGCGCGCGGTCCCGGGGCCCCTGCCCCGCGCCCGGCTGCGCCCCGGCCCGCTTGACCGCCGGTTCCTGCCGGGGCAGCGAGCCCGTGGCGGCTGCGGTGGCGAGGACGCCGGTGAAGACCAACGTCAGAACGGCCCCACGGAGCACTCCGCGGGGCCGGCTACAGAGGAGGTCGGTGCCGTCCGGCATGTCGCCCACTCTAGGACAAGACGATGGCGCCGCACGGGCTTTGGCCGTACGACGCCATGCACCGGCAGGGGTGTCTTCTCACACCTTCAGGTACTTGCGCAGCGCGATGAGAGCCGCCACGGCGGGCATCAGGAGCCCGATGGCGATCACCAGCGGCAGCTTGGCGAGGACCGCGTCCCAGCCGATGAACTGGATCAGCTGGACCTTCTCGGCGAGCGCGATGCCGTGGTCGATCAGGAAGTACCGGCCGACGAGCAGCAGCACGCAGGCGACGCCGCCGCCGAGGAGTCCGGCGAAGGCGGCCTCCATGATGAACGGCATCTGGATGTAGAAGCTGGACGCGCCGACGAGCCGCATGATCCCCGTCTCGCGGCGGCGGCTGAAGGCCGAGACGCGCACGGTGTTGACGATCAGCATCAGCGCGATGACCAGCATCAGGCCCATGACGCAGAGCGCGGCGATGTTCATGCCGTTCATCAGGTCGAAGAGGTTCTGCAGGATGTTCCGCTGGTCCTGGACCGACTCGACGCCGTCCCGGCCCGCGAAGGCCGTGGCGACCACCTTGTACTTCTCCGGGTCCTTGAGCTTGACCCGGAACGACGAGGGCATCTGGTCCGGCGTCACCACGGAGGCGAGGGCGGTGTCGCCGTACTGCTCCTTGTAGTGCTTGTAGGCCTCGTCGGACGTCTCGTAGTGGACGGACTCGACGATGTCCATCTTCTTCAGGTCGGCCTCGATCCGGTCCTTCTGCTGGCCGGTGACCGCGCCCTTGGGGCACTTGCCGGCCGTGGCCGCGTCGGCCTTGTTGCAGAGGTAGATGGAGACGTTGACCTTGTCGTACCAGTAGTCCTTCATCGTGCTGACCTGCTCGCGCATGAGCAGCGCGCCGCCGAAGAGGGCGAGCGAGAGGGCCACGGAGACGATGACGGCGAAGGTCATCGTGAGATTGCGCCGGAGACCGACGCCGATCTCGGAGAGCACGAACTGAGCGCGCATGGGTCTGCTTTCTCCTACTCGCTACAGGCTCAGTGCTGGTATCCGTAGACGCCGCGCGCCTGGTCGCGGACGAGGCGGCCCTTTTCCAGCTCGATGACGCGCTTGCGCATCTGGTCGACGATGTTCTGGTCGTGGGTCGCCATGACGACGGTGGTCCCCGTCCTGTTGATGCGGTCGAGCAGCTTCATGATGCCGACGGAGGTCTGCGGGTCGAGGTTGCCGGTGGGCTCGTCGGCGATCAGCAGCATCGGGCGGTTCACGAAGGCGCGGGCGATGGCGACGCGCTGCTGCTCACCGCCGGAGAGCTCGCCCGGCATCCGGTCCTCCTTGCCGCCGAGGCCGACCAGGTCGAGCACCTGGGGCACGGCCTTGCGGATCTCGCCGCGCGGCTTGCCGATGACCTCCTGGGCGAAGGCCACGTTCTGGGCCACGGTCTTGTTGGGCAGCAGGCGGAAGTCCTGGAAGACGGTCCCGAGCTGGCGCCGCATGTGCGGCACCTTCCAGTTGGACAGCCGGGCCAGGTCCTTGCCGAGGACGTGCACCTGGCCCTGACTGGCGCGCTCCTCACGCAGGAGCAGCCGCAGGAAGGTCGACTTTCCGGAGCCGGAGGAACCGACGAGGAAGACGAACTCCCCCTTCTCGATCTCCAGGGATACGTCCCGGAGCGCGGGGCGGTTCTGCTTCGGATAGGACTTGGAGACGTTGTCGAATCGGATCACGGATGCACCACGGTCGGCCGGGAGTAGGTGTGCGTGACCTTACGCGACCGGGGACGGCCCTCGCAGTCGCGGTCCTGGCTTGCGCGGTATATCCTTTTCGCCCTTCCGGGCGGAGTACGACGGGCCGGCGGGGCGCGCCGAAACGGCGCGGAGCTGGCACAGTGGTAGGGGAACGTCCGGATCCCTCCGGTCGTTGCCCTGGTGGGTACCCCAGTGCGGGAGGAGGAGAGCGCATGACCTACGACCGACTGGTGTGCGCCAACTGCGCGGCCCCGGTCGCCGAGGGCCGCTGCCCCGTCTGCCGCGCGAACCGGGAGCGACTGACCCCCCAGGGTCTTTCCCCCGCCATGCTGCTGACGGTGGCGATCGCCCTTCTGGCGGCGATCGCGCTGCTCGCGGCGGTCCGTACGGCCTAGGAGCCGCCTGGAAGGCCCGCGCACGAGCCGGAGCACGACCGAAGGGCCGGGGAGGGGTCTCCCCGGCCCTTCGTCACGTACGGAGCCGTCAGGCGGCGGTACGGCCGCCGGCGACGAGACGCGGCAGCATGCGGAAGCCGATGCCACCGGCGATCATGGTCGCGGCGCCGATGACGAGGAACGAGGTCTCGGCCGCACCGGTCTCGGCGAGCTCCTCCTTGGCCTCACCCTGCTGCACGGGCTGCGAGCCGGCGTTGTTGGTGTCGGGGTTGTTGGTGTCGACGCACTCGGCACCGTCGAGGTCGACGGTGCAGGTACCGGCGTCACCACTGCTGGAGGAACCACCGTCGGTGGAGCCGCCGTTGGTGGAGGTGGAACCGCCGTTGGTGGAGGCGGAGCCGCCGTTGTCGGAGGACCCGCCGTTGCCGGAGCCGCCGTTGTTGCCGGAGCCGCCGTTGTTGGACGACGAACCGCTGTTGCCGCCATCCGCAGCACCGCCGTCGGCCGCACCACCATCGGCAGCGCCACCGTCGGCCGCACCACCGTCAGCGGCACCACCGTCAGCCGCACCGCCATCGGCCGCGCCACCGTCCGCAGCGCCACCGTCGGCCGCACCGCCGTCGGCCGCGCCACCGTCCGCAGCGCCACCGTCAGCCGCGCCACCGTCGGCCGCGCCACCGTCAGCGGCACCGCCGTCAGCCGCGCCACCGTCAGCCGCGCCACCGTCGGCCGCGCCACCGTCGGCCGCGCCGCCATCGGCCGCACCGCCGTCAGCAGCGCCACCATCCGCAGCGCCACCGTCAGCGGCACCACCATCAGCCGCACCGCCGTCAGCCGCACCGCCATCGGCCGCGCCACCGTCAGCCGCACCGCCGTCCGCCGCGCCACCGTCGGCCGCACCACCGTCGGCCGCGCCACCGTCGCTGCCGCCCACGGTCTGGCCGACGATCGTGGTGCCGTCGGTGTCGCCCTCTTCCCCGCCCTGGATGCTGATCTCCTCGGACTGGTTCGTGTCCGAGCCGAAGCTGTCGACGGCCTGTGCGGCGCCGGCCGCCGTCAGGGACGCACCGGCGATGATCACGGCACTGGCCGCGACCCGCACCAGGCGGACCCGCGTCTTGTTGGTCATCTGGCTGCTACCCCCAGTAGCTCATCTCGTCATGGGGCAGCGCTCGGGGCCTGCGCGGCAGGGACGGCGTCACGACTGGACCGGCCCCCGTTCACACGCGCCCCAGAAATGCGCATGCCAGTGCGCCACCCTTCCGAGTTTCCGAAGAAGCGTCAAGGTCGTTGCGCGTGCGATGCCCGAAAGATCACCGACTGACCGACATGCGACGATGCAACTGTGACGTAAACCCTGAACCACGGGCCCCGCCAAGTCAGTTCCCTTGTCGACAAAGCGTCCTGACGCGTCGTCTTCCGCTTGCGTCAGCGAATACTCGGTGAAGACGGCGGAACGGGACCGGGCCCCGCACCGTGTCGGTGCGGGGCCCGGAAGGAGGGGGTGCGGGACTACTTGTCCTGCTGCTTGCGCCAGCGGATGCCCGCCTCCAGGAAGCCGTCGATCTCGCCGTCCAGGACGGACTGCGGGTTGCCGACCTCGAACTCCGTACGGAGGTCCTTGACCATCTGGTACGGGTGGAGGACGTACGAGCGCATCTGGTTGCCCCAGGAGCTGCCGCTGTCCTTGAGCGCGTCCATCTTGGCGCGCTCCTCCTGGCGCTGGCGCTCCAGGAGCTTGGCCTGGAGGACGTTCATGGCGCTCGCCTTGTTCTGGATCTGGGAGCGCTCGTTCTGGCAGGAGACCACGATGCCGGTCGGGAGGTGCGTGATGCGCACGGCCGAGTCGGTCGTGTTGACGCCCTGGCCGCCGGGGCCCGACGCGCGGTAGACGTCGACGCGCAGGTCCGACTCGTCGATCTCGACGTGGTCGGAGGACTCGACGACCGGCAGGACCTCGACGCCGGCGAAGGAGGTCTGGCGGCGCCCCTGGTTGTCGAAGGGCGAGATGCGCACGAGGCGGTGGGTGCCCTGCTCGACGGAGAGCGTGCCGTAGGCGTACGGGGCCTTCACCACGAAGGTGGTCGACTTGATGCCGGCCTCCTCCGCGTACGAGGTCTCGTAGATCTCGGTCGAGTAGCCGTGGCGCTCCGCCCAGCGCAGGTACATGCGCTGGAGCCGCTCGGCGAAGTCGGAGGCGTCGACGCCGCCGGCCTCGGCCCGGATGTTGACCAGGGCCTCGCGCTCGTCGTACTCGCCGGAGAGGAGGGTGCGGACCTCCATCTCGTCGAGGGCCTTGCGGACGGAGGTGAGCTCCGCCTCGGCCTCGGCGAGGGTGTCCGGGTCGTCCATCTCCTCGGCGAGCTCGAAGAGCACCCCGAGGTCGTCGATCCGCCCGCGCAGGGTCTCGGCCTTGCGGACCTCGGCCTGGAGGTGCGAAAGCTTGCTCGTGATCTTCTGCGCCGCCTCCGGGTCGTCCCACAGGGACGGGGCCGCGGCCTGCTCTTCGAGCACGGCGATGTCGGCCCTCAGCTTCTCGAGGTCCAGGACGGCCTCGATCGACCCCATGGTCGAGGAGAGGGACTTCAGCTCTTCGGATACGTCGACGACTGCCACGCGTCCAGCGTAACGGCTCCGGGCGGGGAGCCGAACCCGCGACCGCCGGGGGGTGTCCGGCCGGTCCCCCGGGCCCGGAAGGCCCTACGGGACGGGGGAGGACTGCTTGGTGTCCTGCGGCGGGGTCTCCCCGTCGCCGGAGGCCGCGTAGTAGCCGCCGGCGCCCAGCGCGCCCGCGAGGACGACCGCCGCGACGGCGAGGGTGATCCGGCGCTTGCGGACCGCGCCCGCCTTGTGGCGGGCCGAGCCGGGGCGGCGGGCGCCCGCGGGGCGGGGGGCGCGGGCGGTGCCCAGGGGGCCGCCGGAGAGCTCGTCGGGGGCCGGGACCCGCATGGAGGTGTGGGTGTCGCGGTGGGAGTCGGCGGAGGCGCCGGGGACCAGCGGGACGGCGGCCCGGCGGGGGCCGGGCTCGGCGGTGCCCGTCGTGGTGGCGTACCCGTCCTCCTCGTACGGCTCCGGGGCCGGCTCCGCGTCGGGCTCGTCCACGTCCAGGGGCGGGATGCCCTTGAGGAGCGGCAGGACGTCCTTGAGGCGGGCGGCGAGCTCGGAGGCGCGCAGCCGGGAGGCCGGGGCCTTGGCGAGGCACTGCACGAGGAGCTGCCACAGCTCCTCGGGGATGCCGGGGAGCGGGACGACGGTCTCGGTGACGTGGCGGCGCAGGACCGCCCCGGGGTGGCCGCCGCCGAACGGGGTGAAGCCGGCGAGCAGCTCGTACAGGACGGTCGCGAGGGCGTAGATGTCGACGGCGGCGCGGGGCGGGAGGCCCTCGACGATCTCGGGGGCGAGGTAGTCGGGGGTGCCGATGATCCGCGTGGCCTTGGTGCGGCCGGGGGTGTCGATGAGCTTGGCGACGCCGAAGTCGGTGAGGAGGGCGGGGTGGGCGCCGCCGGGGCCGAGCGGGCCCTCCATGTCGAGCAGGATGTTCTCGGGCTTGACGTCCCGGTGGACGACCCCGGCGGCGTGCGCGGCGGCCAGGGCGTCGGCGACGTCGGCGACGATCGCGACGGCGGCCTCGGGGGCGAGCCGGCGCTCGCGGTCGAGGCGGGTGCGCAGGTCGGTGCCGCGCACGAGGTCCATGACGAGGGCGAGGTCGTTGCCGTCGACGACCAGGTCGCGGACCTTGACCACGTGCGGGTGGTCGAGTCCGAGCAGCGCGGTCCGCTCCCCGACGAAGCGGCCGACGAGCTCCTGGTCGGACGCCAGGTCCTCGCGCAGCAGTTTGACGGCGACGGGCCCCTCGGGGCCCTCGCCGAGCCACACCGTTCCGGCGCTGCCCCGCCCGAGGATCTGGTGGGCGGTGTAGCGGCTGCCGATGTTCCGTGCCAAGACTGCTCCCTCAGCGGCTGCGGTTCACGCCAAACGTACGCGTCCGCGGGCGCCGGTCGTCACTTCCGAGGGGAAAACGACCCTCGGAAGTCGACAAATCACCAGTATTACTGTCCCGTACCGCCGGTAGCACCCGTTCCGGTGCCGCTGTTCGCACCGTCGAGCAGCTCGGAGACCCAGGTGGTGAACGACGAGACGCCGTCGCCGATCGCCTCCCAGTAGCCCTTGCCCTCGGCGACCCAGCTCTGGAGCGGGGTCAGCTCCCAGACGAGCCAGCCGGCGACCACGAACAGGACGATCATGACCAGGCAGCCCTTGAGGCAGCCGAGCCCCGGGATGCGCACCGGGTTGGCGCTGCGCCGGCGCGGTTCGCGCGGCGGGCGCGGCTCGCGGGGCGCCGGGGCCTGGGGCGGCGGCTGCGGGGGCGTGTACTGCTGCCGGGGCGGGGCGTACTGCTGCTGCGGGGCGGGCGGCGGCGGGGGCGCGTACTGCTGGGGCTGGTGCTGCGGCTGGTACTGCTGGGGTGCGGGCCGCTGCGGGGCCGGGCGCTGCTGCTGGTACGGCGGGGGTTGCTGCCGCTGCTGGTTCTGCGGGGGGTGCGGGGGCTGCTGGGGCTGGCGCTGCGGGCGCCGGCGCAGCGGGTCCTGGCTCGGGTCCAGGTACTGCACCTGCGTCTGCTCGTTGCGGTCGCGGGCGGCGCGCAGCTGGCTCTGCCAGGGGTGCGGCTCGTCGGACTGCGCCCCCTGACCGGCCTGCGGCGGGCCCGGCGGGACGGGGGGCATGACGGCCGTCGGGTCGGCGCCGCCGCCCGGGCCGCCCGTCGGCAGGACGCTGGTCGCGCCGGCGGGGTCGTACTGCGGCGGGGCCCCGGCCCCGGCGGGCAGCACCTGGGTGGGGTCGGCGGAGCCGGGGGCGCCGCCGGACAGCACCTGGGTCGGGTCGGCGGCCCCGGGGGTCTCCGGGACCGGCGCGGGCGCCGGGTCGGGGGCGAGGAGCGCCGCGACGCCGTCCGCCGCCTCGATCTGGGCGGGCGTGGCGTGCACGCCGATGCCGGCGGCGACCGCGCGCAGGCCGCGCGCGAGGTTCACCGCGCTCGGGCGCCGGTCGGGGTCCTTGCTGAGGCAGCGCTCTATGACCGTCCACAGCGGGCCGGGCACGGTCGAGGGGCGGCGCGGCTCCTCGCTGAGGTGGCGGTGGAGGACCTCCAGGGCGGTGCCGCCCGCGAACGGCGGCCGGCCGGTGACCAGCTCGTAGAGGAGGATGCCCGCGCCGTAGATGTCGACGGCGGAGGTCTGCGGGCGGCCCTCGGCGGACTCCGGCGCCACGTACGCGGGCGTGCCGACGAACTCGTGGGTGCGGGTCAGGCCCGGGGAGTCGGCGAGGCGCGCGATGCCGAAGTCGGTCAGCATCGGGTGCATCGCGCCGTTCCGCTCGGCGAGCAGGACGTTGGCGGGCTTCAGGTCGCGGTGGACGACGCCGTCGGCGTGGCTGGCGGCGAGCGCGTCGGCGATCTGGGCGGTGAGGAGCGCGGCGGCGACGGGGGTGAGCGGTCCGCTCTCCCGGATGTACCGGTGCAGGTCGGGGCCCTCGACGAGGTCCATGACGAGGGCGAGGACGTCGCCCTCGACGACCAGGTCGCGGGTGCGCACGATGTTCGGGTGGGTGAGCCGGAGCAGCACGGAGCGCTCGCGCAGGAAGCGCATCACGATGTCCGCGTCGTTGGCCAGCTCCTCCTTGAGGACCTTGATCGCGACGGTCTCGCCGGGCTGGCCGGCCACGGCCGCCTCGGCACCCGCCGTCTCCCTCTGGCGGGCTCGCCAGACGGTGCCCGTGGCGCCGCGGCCGAGCGGCTCCTCGAGCAGGTACTTGCTGCCGATAGGCCGCACGTCACGCGCTCCCTGCTGATCGTGGTCCCGGTGTGGTTCCCGTGGTGTCCCCGCGGTCCCTGTTCCTCTGTGGTGACCCGTCCGGGTGTCCGACCCACTTTAGGGCCTGTGGGGCCGATCATGGCCGGTGCCGGACGGGTCGCGGGCCGGTTGTCCACAGGCCGTTCCCGGGGGCGGCTCCGACCGGAGATGTCCGGAATGAGCTCGGGTTCTGTCCGGAAGAAGACGCTTGTCCGAGCGGTTCGGTTGCCAGGCATGTTCCGAAGGCATGCTCAACCAGGCACTTTTGCGTCCACAGTCGACCATTCAAGATCACTTACGGCCGACCGGCGGGCGCGCTGTCGGCGGCAGGTGCGAGGATGCCTCCAGCACGTCGCACCGATGGGGTCGGGAGCCCCGCGCCGTGCCGACCTGTACCGGGCTACGCGTCCGTGTCGGGCGGGGGGAGACATCGGGCGGTTCCCCTGCCGGGCACGTCGCGCAGAAGGGACCGCTGACGGCGATGCAGATCCGGCTGACCGTCCTCGCGCCGCACGCCGGCCACGGCGCCGGGCGCGCCTGCGACGTGCTCGTCACGGCCCCCGCCGGGACGGCGCTCTCCGCCGTGGCCTCCCAGCTGGCCGCCGCCGTCACGGGACCCGAGGCCTCCGCCTCGGGCACGACCGTGCTCTACGCGGGCGCGGAGCGGCTGGACGGCCGGCGCTGCGTGCTCGGCGAGCCCCCGCTGGTCGACGGCGCCGTCCTCTCGCTCCAGGTCCCGGGCCCCGACGACCGGGCCGGGGAGGCCGCGGCCGCCCGGCTCCACGTGGTGGCCGGACCGGACGCGGGCGGGGTGCACCTGCTGCACGGCGGAGCGATCAGAATCGGCCGTTCCGTCGGCGCCGACGTCCCGCTCGACGACCCGGACGTCTCCCGCGCGCACTGCACGGTGACGGTCGGCGCGGACGGCCGGGTCACGGTCGCCGACCACGGCTCGACGAACGGCACGACCCTCGACGGCGCCCCCGTCGGCGAGCGCCCCGTCCGGCTCCGCCCGGGCGCGCTGCTGCGCCTCGGCGAGTCCGCCCTCCGCCTGACGGGCCCCGGCGACGGCCTCCCCGGCGGTACGGACGCGGTGGCGACGGCCCCGGACGGCGAGGGCCACCTGCGGCTCATGCGCGGGACCGGCGGACCGGACCGGCCGGGAGGACCGGGCCGCGCCGGCCGGACGGGCCCGGCGGGCGGCTCCGGGGCGGCTCAGGGCGGTCCCGGGACGACTCCGGGCGGCCCCGGGACGGCTCCCGGCGGCCCCGGAGCGGCTCCTCGCGGCCCGGCGTACGACGACACGGCCCGCGGTGATACGACCCACGGCGGCGGCGGGCACGCGCTCGCGTGGGGCGGCGACGCGGCGGACGGCGGCCCGTACGGCGGGGGCCACGGGGCCCCGTACGACGACGGCCACACGCGCGACGGGTACGGCCACACGCGCGACGGGCATGGCCGGGGTCGCGACGGCGACCACCACGACCCGTACGGCACCACCGGAAGCGGCGCCGGGACCCCGGCGGCCCCGGCCGTCCCGTCCCCGTCCGCGCGGGCGGGCGGCAGGCGCGGGCTCGGCGCGTGGGCCCGGCGCCTCGCCGGGGGCCGCGAGGAACTCCCTGCCCCGGCCGCCGGAGTCCGCCCCCCGATCCCCGACGCGCACGCGGGCGCCCGGCAGGGCCACGGCTCCCGGGACGGCGCCCAGGGGCCCGTGCCCGGCGCCGACACCTGGCCCGACCCGGCGACCGTCCTGCTCACCGCCCTCGGCCCCGGGCCCCGGCTCTGGGAGCGGGATCCGGACCACCCCGAGTTCCTCGCGGTCCGGCTCGGCACCACGGACCGCGCCGAGCTCTCCGGGGTCCCGGTCACCGTCGGGCTGCGCGAGGCGGGGTCGCTCGGCCTCGCGGGCCCCGGCGACCGGCTCGCCGGGTTCGCCCGCTCGGTGGTGGCCCAGCTCGCCGCCCTGCACTCCCCCTCCGACCTGGAGATCGTCCTCGTCAGCGCCGACCGCAACCGCCCCCTGGAGGAGCGGCGCCGCGCCTGGGGCTGGCTCGGCTGGCTCCCGCACGTCCGGCCGGCCCACGGCCAGGACTGCCGGCTGCTCCTGGCGTACGACCGCGACCAGGCCCACGCGCGTACGTCCGAACTGACCCGGCGGCTCGACGACGGCCCGCTCGGGCCCGGCTGGCCCAGCGCCGACCGCGCGTCCGTCGCGGAGGCCGCCGCCCGCCACGAGGGGCCCCGGACGGTCGTCGTCGTGGACGGCGACCCCGGCACGGCGGCGCTGCGCGAGACGGTGGCGCGGCTCGCGGGGGCCGGGGCGGCCGCCGGCATCCACCTCCTCTGCCTCGCCGAGGCGCCCTCCGCCTCTCCGGTCTCGCCGGTGGCCGCGACCTACGAGGCCGCGTGCGCGGCGTCCCTGGCGTTCCGCGAGTGCGGGGCCGCCGCGCTCCTGAGCGGGGACGTGGCGACGGCGCTGCGGCTGCTGCGGACCGCGGGCGGGCGCGTCGCGGGCCACGGCACCGTCGGCGTGGTCGACGCGGTCTCCGTCGCCTGGGCCGAGCGGTTCGGGCGGGCCCTCGCCCCGCTGCGGCCGGAGACCCCGGCGGCGCCGCACGGGCGGGCCGCCGCGCTGCCCCCGTCCTCCCGGCTGCTCGACGAGCTGGGCCTCGCCCGGGCCACCCCCGCCTCCCTGATGGCCCGCTGGGCCTCCGCCGGGGAGGGGACGGCCGTCCTGGGCGCGGGCCCGCACGGTCCGCTGGCCGTGGACCTCACCCAGGAGGGGCCGCACCTGCTGATCGAGGGGCCGGCGGGCAGCGGGCGCACGGAGCTGCTCCGCTCGATCGCCGCCTCGCTCGCGGCGGGCGGCCGCCCCGACCGGCTCGGCCTGCTCCTCGTGGACGGGGCGGGCGGCGAGCGCGGCGAGGGCCTCGCGGCCTGTACGGAGCTGCCGCACGTCACCGAGCACCTGGTCGCCTCGGACCCGGTCCGGATGCGGGAGTTCGCGCAGGCGCTCGGGGCCGAGCTGAAGCGGCGGGCCGAGCTGCTCGGTGACACCCCCTTCGCCGACCGCCGGGGCGCCCGCGCCCCGCAGGTGGCCGAGCGGCTGATCGGCCAGCGCGCCCCGAGCGCGGCGGAGTCCGTCCCCCGGGGCGCCCGCGCGACCGTCCGCCTCCCGGACACCGGCGACCACCCCAGCGGCCGTACCCTCCGCACGGGCGACGGCACGATCGGCGCCCTCCCGAGCAGCCGGAGCACCCGCACGCCGTACTCGCGTCCGGGGGACACGCCGGGCCGGGGCGCGTACCCCGGCGGGGACGACCTCGGCGGGTACGGCAGCGGCCGGAGCGCGTACCCGGGCGCGGACGACGTGACCGGCCGGGCGAGCGGCCGGGTGCCGCGCCCCGGCGCGGGCGACTTGGACGGCCGCGCGAGCGGGCGCACCCTCCGCACCGGTGACGGCGACCTCGCCGACCGTCCCAGCGGGCGCGTGTCCCGTCCCGGAAGCGGTGCGGACGCGTTCCTGACCGACACGCCCAGCGGGCGGCTGCCGCGCCGTGACGGCGGGGGCGGCCCGGAGGACCGCGCCGGCGGCCGTACGTTCCGGACCGGCGAGGGCGACCTCGCCGACCGCCCCAGCGGGCGCGTGCCCCGTACCGGAGCCGACGACCTCACCGACCGTCCCAGCGGCCGCGCGCCCCGCGCCGGGGCCGACGACCTCGGCGGACGGGCGAGCAGCCGGAGCCCGTACCCGGGCGCCGACGACCTCACCGACCGTCCCGGCGGCCGCGCCCTCCGTGCCGAGGACCCCGGGGTCCGGATCCCCCGGCCCGCCTCGGGTTCCGGCGGCGGCTCGGGCGGGGCGGCGGGGGGGCAGGCGGTCGGGGCGCTGGCTCGGCTGGTCGTGCTCGTCGACGACTTCGACGCCCTGGTCGCGCCCGCGCTCGGCGCCCCCGGCCGGCCGGCCGCCGGGTCCGTCGTGCGGGCCCTGGAGGCCGTCGCCCGGCACGGCGAGCGGCTCGGCGTGCACCTCGTCGTGGCCTCGGCCCGCCCGGACCGCACGGCCGACACCGAGCCGGTCCACAGCGCCCGGCTGCGGATCGTGCTCGACGCGCCCCCGGTGACGGCGGGACCGGACGTCCCGGCGGCCGGCCGGGGTCGGCTCGGGCATCCGGACGGCCGGGTGACCCCCTTCCAGGCGGGCCGCGTCACCGGCCGGATCCCCCGGACGGCGACGCTCCGGCCGACGGTCGTCCCGCTGGAGTGGGAGCGGATGGGCGACCCGCCCGCCCGCCGCCCGGTCCGCGAGCTGGGCAACGGACCGACGGACCTGGCCCTCCTCGCGAGCGCGCTCGACCGGGCGGCCCGCTCCGTGGAGGCGACGCCCGTGGCCCCCCTCTCCTCTCCCGCGACGTCCGCCGGAAACCCCTCCTGACGTCACGTCACGAGCCAATCACGATCCACCACTTGACACGGAAGGCGGTATTGCGGCCCCGCATCACCGGGCGTAGACCTGTCGGCACGGGACAGCTCAGCGCACGAAGGAGACGGGGCAGCGATGCGTACAACTCTTCGTCCACGCAAGGCCGGGGTGACCTTCACGGCACTCACGACGCTCGCCGCACTCGCCCTCGCGGGCTGCGGCGACGGGGGTACGGAGGAACCGGAGGCGAAACCCACCGGCGCCCTCCCGCTGAAGGGCCAGAAGATCGAGGTCGCCGCCGTCTGGACGGGCCCGGAGCAGGAGAACTTCACCAAGGTCCTGAAGGAGTTCGAGCGGCGGACCGGCGCGACGGTGACGTTCGTGCCCGCCCAGGACCCGATCGTGAACTTCCTCGGAACGAAGATCGCGGGCGGCTCCCCGCCCGACGTGGCGATGCTCCCGCAGGTGGGCGCGATCCAGCAGGCCGCCGCCCAGAAGTGGCTCAAGCCGGTCGGCCCGGAGGCGAAGGCCCAGCTGGCGGCGAACTACTCGCGCGGCTGGCAGGAGCTCGGCGCGGTGGACGGCACCCAGTACGGCGTCTACTTCAAGGCCGCCAACAAGTCCCTGGTCTGGTACAACACGGCCGTCTTCGAGAACGCGGGCGCCGCCGAGCCGAAGACCTGGAAGGAGTTCCTGACCACCGCCGAGACCATATCGGCCTCCGGCGTCACGCCGGTCTCGGTCGGCGGCGCGGACGGCTGGACCCTCACGGACTGGTTCGAGAACGTCTACCTCTCCCAGGCAGGCCCGGAGAAGTACGACCGGCTGGCGAAGCACGAGATCAAGTGGACGGACCCGTCGGTCGCCGCCGCCCTGACCACGCTCGCCGAGCTGTTCGGCAAGCCGTCGCTGCTCGCGGGCGGTGCGAGCGGCGCGCTGCAGACGGAGTACCCGGCCTCGGTGACGCAGACCTTCACCGGCGGCGCCGAGCCGAAGGGCGCGATGGTCTTCGAGGGCGACTTCGCCGCCGTCAACATCGCCCAGACCGAGGCGAAGATCGGCACGGACGCGAAGGTCTTCCCCTTCCCGAAGGTCGGGGACGCCGGGACCGTGCCCGTGGTGACGGCCGGCGACGCGGCCGTGGCCCTCAAGGACACCAAGGGCGCGCAGGCGCTGCTCGCCTTCCTCGCCTCCCCGGACGCGGCGAAGATCTGGGCGGGCGCGGGCGGCTTCCTCTCGCCGAACAAGAACCTGGACCCGGCGGCGTACCCGAACGACGTCCAGCGCGAGATCGCCAAGGCCCTGATCGGCGCCGGTGACGACTTCCGCTTCGACATGTCGGACCAGATGCCGCAGTCGTTCGGCGGCACTCCGGGCAAGGGCGAGTGGAAGGCGCTCCAGGACTTCCTGAAGAACCCGAAGGACGTCGCCGGGGCCCAGGCGCGTCTGGAGGCGGACGCGGCGAAGGCGTACCGGGCCGCCGCGAAGGGCTGAGGTGCCGGCGATGTCCTCCACCACCGCCCCGCGCGCGGGGAGCACGGCCGGAACGGACGCCTCCGAAAGGAAGGGGAGCGGGGACGGGCGGCGGAGCCGGGCCGTGGCGGCGGGGTTCCTGCTGCCCGCCCTGCTCCTGCTCGGCGCGCTCGTCGTCTACCCGATCGGGTACTCCGTCCAGCGCTCGCTCTTCGACCGCTCCGGCTCCTCCTTCGTCGGCCTCGACAACTACCTGGCCCTGTTCACGGACGACTCCCTCCGCACGGCCGTCAAGAACAACCTGATCTGGCTGGTGGTGGCCCCGGCGGTCGCCACCGCCCTCGGTCTGGTCTTCGCCGTCCTGACCGAACGCGTCCGCTGGGGAACGGCGTTCAAGCTGCTCGTCTTCATGCCGATGGCGATCTCGATGCTGGCCGCCGGGATCATCTTCCGGCTGGTGTACGAGCAGGACCCGGACCGGGGCGTCGCGAACGCCGTCTGGGTCGGCGTCCACGACACCTTCGCCGAGTCCTCCGTCTTCCCGAAGGCCCGACCGCTGCCCGTGCACCCGCTGAAGGCGGCCGGGGACGGCGCGTACGTCACGAAGGAACCGGTGCGGGCCGGGCAGCCCGTACGGCTCCCGCTGGTCGGGGTGGCCCCGGCGCAGATGCCGGAGGGCGCGCGCCCGGCCGCCGAGCCCGCCGGCACGGACCCGGGCACGGTCGCCGGCACGGCCTGGCTGGACTTCACCCGGGGCGGCGGCGGGCGGCCGAACGAGGTCGACCCGGCCGAGCGGGGCCTCGCGGGGCTGCGGATCGAGGCCGTACGGGACGGGAAGGTGGTCGCCACGGCGACGGCGGCGGCCGACGGCACGTTCGCGCTGCCCGCCGACCGCGCGGACGGGGCCGTGCTCCGGCTGCCCGCGAGCAACTTCCGGGAGCAGTACAACGGCGTCGAGTGGCTGGGCCCCTCGCTCGTCACGCCCGCGATCATCGGGGCGTACGTGTGGATGTGGGCCGGGTTCGCGATGGTGCTCATCGGGGCCGGGCTCGCGGCCGTGCCGCGCGAACTGCTCGAAGCGGCGCGGGTGGACGGGGCGAACGAGTGGCAGGTGTTCCGCCGGATCACGGTGCCGCTCCTGGCGCCGGTCCTCGCGGTCGTCCTCGTCACCCTGATGATCAACGTGTTGAAGATCTTCGACCTGGTCTTCGTGATCGCGCCGGGCTCGGCGCAGGACGACGCGAACGTGCTCGCGCTCCAGTTGTACCGCTCGTCCTTCGGCACGGACGCGGACCTCGGGGTCGGCTCGGCCATCGCCGTGCTGCTGCTCCTGCTCGTGGTCCCCGTGATGGTGCTCAACGTCCGCCGCATGCGCAGGGAGGCCCGCCGATGAACGGAACCCAGGTGCGGCCCTCCCGCTCCCCGGCGGCGCGGGCCGCGTCCGTGGCCGCGTCCGGCGCGGTCCGGGTCTTCCTCGTCCTGGCGGGCCTGTTCTGGCTGCTGCCGACGGTCGGGCTGCTGCTCTCCTCGCTCCGCTCGCCGTCCGACATCGCGGCGAGCGGCTGGTGGGAGGTGTTCACGGCCCCGGCCCGGCTGACCACGGAGAACTACGCCCATCTGCTGGCGAACGACACGATCACCGGTTCGCTGCTCAACACCGTCCTGATCACCGTCCCGGCCACGCTGCTCGTCCTGGTGATCGGCTCGCTCGCCGGGTACGCGTTCGCGTGGCTGGAGTTCCCGGGCCGGGACTGGTGGTTCCTGGGCGTGGTCGCCCTGCTGGTGGTGCCGGTGCAGGTCGCCCTGGTCCCGGTGTCGAAGCTGTTCGGGGTGGTCGGGCTCTTCGAGACGACCGCCGGGGTGGTCCTCTTCCACACGGCCTTCGGCCTGCCGTTCGCGATCTTCCTGCTGCGGAACTTCTTCGCGGAGATCCCGCGCGAACTCCTGGAGGCGGCGCGGCTCGACGGGGCGGGTGAGATCCGGCTGTTCACCCGGGTGGTGCTGCCGCTCGGCGGCCCGGCGATCGCCTCGCTCGGCATCTTCCAGTTCCTGTGGGTCTGGAACGACATGCTGATCGCCCTGATCTTCGCGGACTCGCAGTCGCCGCCGATCACGGTGGCGCTCCAGCAGCAGGTGCGGCAGTTCGGCAACAACGTGGACGTGCTCGCGCCGGGCGCGTTCCTGTCGATGGTGGTGCCGCTGGTGGTCTTCTTCGCGTTCCAGCGCCAGTTCGCGTCGGGGGTGATGGCGGGCGCGGTGAAGTGACCCCCTCCTCGCGGGCTGAGCCCGTGAGCGCGCGGGCTCAGCCCGTGAGCGCCGCCACCGCCGAGCGCGCGAGGTCGTCGACGTACCCCGGGGGCGGCGGGGTGCGGACGACGACGAGGCGCCAGTACAGCGGTCCGGCGATCAGGTCGAGGGCCCGGTCCGGGTCGGCGTCCCCGGGGAGTTCGCCGCGCGCGACGGCCTCGCGGACGATCCGGGCGACGACGCCCTGCTGTCCGTCGAGCAGCGCGGCCTTGACGGCGTCGGCGATCTCGGGGTGCCGGGCGGCCTCGACGAGGAGGTCGGGGACGACCCGGGAGGCGACCGGGTGGCTCAGGGCGTGTGCGGCCACGTCGAGGAGGGCGCGCACGTCCCCGTACAGGGAGCCGGTGGCGGGCGCCGGCAGGCCCTGGGCGGCGAAGGCGCCGACGAGGTCGAGGACGAGGGAGAGCTTGGACTTCCAGCGCCGGTAGACGGCGGTCTTGCCGACGCCCGCGCGGCGCGCGATCCCCTCGATGGACATCCGGGCGAAGCCGACGGCCGCGAGCTCCTCGAAGACGGCGGCGCGGATGGCCTCGGTCACGTCCTCGCGGAGTACGGCGGCTCCGGCGGGGGCGCGGCGGGGGGTCGGTTCGGTCATGAACGGCATCCTAACCAACGACGACGTGACGACGATACGGTTGCGTTCCGTCGTTGAGCGTCCTACTGTCCCGGTAGCGACGATACGGACCCGTCCCGTCGCGACCGGCAACCGCGCCCCGTCCCGTCGCCGATGCCGCCACCGCCCTCCGCGCCCCACTTCGCCCCGTACCGAAAGCCCAGCCGAAAGCCCAGCCGAAAGCCCGACCGAAAGCCCGCCCCGGAGCCCGCCCATGACCACGACCCTCGCGCCGCCCCCGCCGCACACCACTCCGCCCCGGCCGCAGACCGCCCCTCCCCCCGAGGACCTCCGCGCCCTCGCCCTCCGCCACGGCCTGACCGTCAGCGGGGCCCGCCCCCCGCTCCCCGTGTACGTCCGGCAGCTCTGGGCCCGCCGCGACTTCATCGCCGCCTTCGCGACCGCCCGGCTGACCGCCCAGTACAGCCAGGCGCGCCTCGGCCAGCTCTGGCAGGTGGCGACCCCGCTGCTCAACGCGGCCGTCTACTACCTGATCTTCGGCGTGTTCATGAACGCCGAGCACGGCGTGACCGACTACGTGCCCTTCCTGATCACCGGCGTCTTCGTGTGGACCTTCACCTCGAACACGCTCCTGGCCGGCACCCGGGCGATCAGCGGCAACCTCGGCCTGGTCCGCGCCCTGCACTTCCCGCGCGCGAGCCTGCCGCTCTCGCTCGCCCTCCAGCAGCTCCAGCAGCTCCTGCTCTCGCTCGCCGCGCTCGTCGCGATCCTCCTCTGCTGCGGCGAGTTCCCCCGGTGGAGCTGGCTGCTCGCCGTCCCGGCGCTCGCCCTCCAGACCCTGTTCAACACGGGCCTGGCGCTCGCCCTGGCCCGGATCGCGGCCCGCACCCCGGACGTCGGCCAGCTGATGCCGTTCGCGCTCCGCACCTGGATGTACGCCTCGGGCGCCATGTGGTCGATCGGGAACCTGGCGCACGACGGGCGCTTCCCCGAGGGCGTGGTGCTCGCCCTCCGGTGCAACCCGGCGGCGGTCTACATCGACCTCGTGCGCTTCGCCCTGATCGCGAGCCACGGCGCGGACCGGCTGCCGCCGCACGTCTGGGCGCTCGCCACCGGCTGGGCCGTCCTGGCCTTCGCGGGCGGGTTCCTGTGGTTCTGGAAGGCGGAGGAGACGTACGGCCGTGGCTGACACGCGCGAGCAGGAGAGGATCCCGACCGTCGTGGCCGACGGCGTCCACGTCACGTACACCGTGCACGGACAAGGACACGGGCGAGATCAGGGGCGCGGCGGCTGGTGGAGGAGGGCACCGGCCGGCCGCCGGGTCCACGCCGTCAAGGGGGTCGGCTTCGTCGCGTACCGGGGCGAGGCGATCGGCCTGATCGGTTCGAACGGCTCGGGGAAGTCGACCCTCCTGAAGGCCGTCGCGGGACTCCTGCCCGTCGACCGCGGCCGGATCTACACCCACGGCCGCCCCTCCCTCCTCGGCGTCGACGCGGCCCTGATGAACGACCTGACGGGCGAGCGGAACGTGGTCCTCGGCAGTCTCGCGACGGGCATGAGCCGCGCGGAGGTCCGCGAACGCTACGACGGGATCGTCGACTTCTCGGGCGTCAACGAGAAGGACGACGCGATCTCCCGTCCGATGCGGACGTACTCCTCCGGGATGGCGGCCCGGCTGCGCTTCTCCATCGCCGCCGCGAGGAGCCACGACGTGCTGCTCGTCGACGAGGCCCTGGCCACCGGCGACGCGCGCTTCCGGCGCCGGAGCCGGCAGCGGATCGACGAGCTGCGCGCGGAGGCCGGGACGGTCTTCCTGGTCAGCCACTCGAACGCCACCGTCGCGGAGACCTGCGGGCGCGCCCTGTGGCTGGAGGCGGGGACGCTCCGGATGGACGGCCCGGCGCGGGAGGTGGTGGCGGCGTACGAGGAGTTCACCGCGTCAGGGGCGAAGACCACGGGCAAAAAAGACATTACGGTCTAAAGTGCGGTGGGGTGACGAACGATCAGCCCCAAACCCCCCACCCGGCCGGCACCGAACCCCCCGGCCCCACCGCGACCGGCCCCACCGCGACCGGCTCCACCCCGTCCGACCCCACCGCATCCGTCTCCACCGCGTCCGGTCCCACCGCGTCCGACCCCACCGCATCCGTCTCCACCGCGTCCGACCCGGCCACATCCGACCCGGCCGCCGACGCCTCCCGCCCCACCAGTACGAGCACCGAACCCCCCGCCCTCACCCGCTCCCCCTTCACCTCGGAGACCTTCACCTCCGCCACCTTCGTCACGGTCGGCAACGGCCCCCGGCTCGCGCTCGCCGCCGTCTGGCTCCTCACCCGGGCCGGCATGCTCCTGCTGCTCCTCCGCGACGACCTCGGCATCGGCGGCGTGGCCCGCGAGGTGGCGCTCTACGAGCACTGGTACGGGAAGTTCGCCGCGGGCACCTTCCCGCCCGGCGACGCCACCTGGCAGTACCCGCCGGGGGCCGGGCTCGTGATCATGTCCCCCGGCGCCCTCCCCTGGCTCACCTACTTCCAGGCCTTCGTCACCCTCACCCTCCTCGCCGACGCGGTCGTCACCCTCGCGCTCGCCCGCGCCGACGGCGCCCGCCTCACCCACGGCGCCTGGATCTGGGTCTGCGGCCTGCCGCTCCTCCTCCACATCCCCCTCGCCCGGTACGACGTCCAGACCACCGCCCTCGCCGTCCTCGCCCTGCTCGCCCTCACCGCCCGCAGGACCGCCGCCCACCAGCTCGGCGGGGCGCTCGCCGGGATCGGCGCGATGGTGAAGGTGTGGCCGGCGCTGGCACTCCTCGGCACCCCGCGGGGTCGCACCACCCGGGAGGCGTGGACCGCCGCCGCCGTCACCGCCGTCGCGCTCCTCGCCACCCTCGCGTTCTTCTTCTCCGAGTCGCTCGGCTTCCTGCGGCAGCAGGGCAACCGGGGCGTCCAGATCGAGTCCCTGGGCGGCACGGCCCTCGCGCTCGCCCGGTCCGCCGGCATCTGGCCGGGGACGGTCGAGTTCCGCTACGGCGCCCTGGAGTACGTCGGCCCGTACGTCTCCACCCTGGGCCACCTCTTCCTGCTGCTCACCGCCGCCGCCCTGTGCTGGCTGGTCCTCTGGCGCGTCCGGGCCCACCGCTGGACCCCCGCCACCCCGTACGACACGGCGTTCGCCGCCGTCCTGCTCTTCACCGTCACCAGCCGGGTGATCAGCCCCCAGTACATGATCTGGCTGCTCGGGCTCGCCGCCGTCTGCCTGACCTCCCGGGACACCGTGATGCGCCCGGTGGCGCTGCTGCTCCTCCCGGCGGCGGCGCTGAGCGCGCTCGCGTACCCCGTCCTGTACTTCGACGTCATCGATGGCACCCCCACGGGCCTCGCCGTCATGGTGCTGCGCAACGGTCTGCTGCTCGCCGCGACCCTGCTCGCCGCCCGCCGCCTGTGGACCTCGACGGTCGCCGCCGCGCCGGAGGAGTGAGACCTGCGGGAAAAGGCCGAGGGGCCCCGCCGGAGAACCGGCGGGGCCCCTCGCGCGCGTGCTCCTAGCTGTGCGAGCGCAGCAGCGTGCGCATCGTCCGCATCGCCACCGACAGGTTCGCCAGGTCGAAGGTGTCCGAGCCCTGGATCTCCTCCAGGGTCGTCCGCGCGCGGCCCAGGATCGCCGCGTTCTTCTCCTCCCAGGCCTTGAACCGCTCCTCCGGGCCCGCGTCGTCGCCGCCGGACGTCAGGACGTCCTGCGTGAGCGCCGCGTGCGCGGCGAACAGGTCCTCGCGAATCGAGGCGCGGGCCATCGACTGCCAGCGGTCGTCACGCGGCAGCTCGATGATCCGGTCCATGAGGTCGGTGATCCGCAGCCGGTCGGCCAGGTCGTAGTAGACCTCGGCCACCGCGAGCGGCTCCTTGCCCGTCCGGTCGGCGATCGCGACGATGTCGAGCGCCGGGAAGGCGGAGGAGAAGCCGGCGACCCGCCGCGCGAGCTCCTCCGGCACCCCGAAGCCGGTCAGCTCGTCCAGGATCGACCGGTACCACTCCAGGTCCGCGCCGCGCAGCAGCTCGGGCAGCCGCGACCAGACCTCCTCGACGCGCTCGGCGAAGAACTCGATGGTCTCGGTGAGCTGGAGCGGCTGCGGCCGGTTGTTGAGCAGCCAGCGCGTGCCGCGCTCGACGAGCCGGCGCGCGTGCAGCCGCATCCGGGTCTGGATCTCGGCCGGCACCCGGTTGTCGAGGTCCTCGACGGCGTCCCAGACCCGGCCGAGGCGGAAGACGACGCGGGCGGCGGTCTGCGCCCGGACGATCTCCTCGATCGACGCGCCGGTCTCCTCGCGGAGGCGGTGCAGGAAGGTCGAACCGCCGGCGTTGACGGTGTCGTTGACCAGGACGGTGGTGATGATCTCGCGGCGCAGCGGGTGGCCGTCGACGGCCTCGGTGAACCGCTCGCGCAGCAGCGTCGGGAAGTACGCGTGGAGCAGCCCGGTCAGGTACGGGTCGTCCGGCAGCCCGGTGCCAATCAGCTCGTCGGCCACCGTGATCTTGGTGTACGCGAGGAGGACGGCGAGCTCCGGCTGGCTCAGGCCCTTGCCGTTGTTGAGGAGTTCGCGGATCTGCCGGTCGTTGGGCAGGAACTCCAGGGAGCGGTCGAGGGCCCCGTCGCGGCCCAGGCGGCGCATGAACCGCTGGTGGGCGTGGAGCAGGGACGGCGACTGGGCGACGGCGTTGGCCAGGGCCGTGTTCTGCGCGTAGTTGTTGCGCAGCACGAGCGTGCCGACCTCGTCGGTCATCTCCGCGAGGATCTTGTTGCGCTGCTTGACGGTCATGTCGCCCTCGGCGACGAGCCCGTTGAGCAGGATCTTGATGTTGACCTCGTGGTCGGAGGTGTCGACGCCGGCGCTGTTGTCGATGGCGTCGGTGTTGACCTTGCCGCCCTCGCCCTCGGGGCCGCCGGAGCGGGCGAACTCGATGCGGCCCAGCTGGGTCGCGCCGAGGTTGCCGCCCTCGCCGATCACCTGGGCGCGCACGTCCTGGCCGTCGACGCGGATGGCGTCGTTGGCCTTGTCGCCGACGTCGGCGTTCGACTCGGCCGAGGACTTGACGTACGTGCCGATGCCGCCGTTCCACAGCAGGTCGACGGGCGCCTGGAGGATCGCCTTCATCAGCTCGGCCGGGGTCAGCTTGGTGATCCCGTCCTCGATGCCGAGGGCGGCCCTGACCTGCGCGTTGACCGGGATCGACTTGGCGCTGCGGGGGTGGACGCCACCACCGGCGGAGAGCAGCGAGGTGTCGTAGTCGGCCCAGGACGAGCGGGACAGCTCGAAGAGGCGGCGGCGCTCGGCGTACGAGACGGCCGCGTCCGGGTTGGGGTCGAGGAAGATGTGCCGGTGGTCGAAGGCCGCGACCAGGCGGATGTGCTCGGAGAGCAGCATGCCGTTGCCGAAGACGTCGCCGGACATGTCGCCGACGCCGACGACCGTGAAGTCCTCGGTCTGGGTGTCGTGGCCCAGCTCGCGGAAGTGGCGCTTGACGGACTCCCAGGCGCCGCGGGCGGTGATGCCCATGCCCTTGTGGTCGTAGCCGGCCGAGCCGCCGGAGGCGAACGCGTCGCCGAGCCAGAAGCCGTACGCCTCCGCGACGCCGTTGGCGATGTCGGAGAAGGTCGCGGTGCCCTTGTCGGCGGCGACGACCAGGTAGGTGTCGTCCTCGTCGTGGCGGACCACGTCGACCGGCGGCACGACCTCGCCCGCGACCAGGTTGTCGGTGATGTCGAGCAGGGCCGAGATGAACGTCTTGTACGAGGCGATGCCCTCGGCCATCCAGGCGTCCCGGTCCACGGACGGGTCCGGGAGCTGCTTGGCGACGAAGCCGCCCTTGGCGCCGACCGGCACGATGACGGTGTTCTTCACCATCTGCGCCTTGACCAGGCCGAGGATCTCGGTGCGGAAGTCCTCGCGCCGGTCGGACCAGCGCAAACCGCCGCGGGCGACCTTGCCGAAGCGCAGGTGGACGCCCTCGACGCGCGGCGAGTACACCCAGATCTCGAAGGCGGGGCGCGGGGCCGGCAGGTCGGGGATGGCCTGCGGGTCGAACTTCATCGACACGTAGGAGTGCGGCCGGCCCTCCGAGTTCCTCTGGAAGAAGTTCGTCCGCAGCGTGGCCTTGATGACGGTCAGGAAGGAGCGCAGGATGCGGTCCTCGTCCAGGCTCGCGACCTGGTCCAGGGCGGCGTCCAGCTCTTCGAGGAGCGCGTCGATCAGCTCGGTGCCGGCGCGCTGGCGCTCCGGCGCCATCCGGGCCTCGAAGAGGTTGACCAGGAGCCGGGTGGTGTGGACGTTGTTGCGGAGGGTGTCCTCCATGTAGTCCTGGCTGAAGGTCGCGCCGGCCTGCCGCAGGTACTTGGCGTAGGCGCGCAGCACCATCGCCTCGCGCCAGTTCAGGCCGGCGGAGAGGACGAGGGAGTTGAAGCCGTCGTTCTCGGCCTCGCCGGTCCAGGTGGCGGCGAAGGCCTCCTGGAAGCGCTCGCGGGCGTCGTCGCCCAGGGAGACGCCGCTGCCGTTGGTGGCCGGGAGCCGCAGGCCGAAGTCGTAGATCCAGGCGTGGGTGCGGTCGGCGCAGCGCAGCTCGTAGGGGCGCTCGTCGGTGACCTCGACGCCGAGCCGGTTGAGGACCGGCAGGACGGCGGAGAGGGAGATCTGGTCGCCCGTCTTGTAGATCTTGAAGCGGCGCTCGCCGGGGGCCGCGAGGACCGGCTCGTAGAGCGAGAGCGAGAAGTCCTTCTCGCTGCCGGCCAGGGCCTCCATGTGGACCAGGTCGGAGACGGCCGCGCGCGGCGAGTGGTCGGCCTTGTAGCCCTCGGGGAAGGCGTTGCCGTAGCGGCGCAGCAGCTCGGCGGCGCGCTCCTCGCCCAGCTCGGCGTTGAGCGCCTCGCCGAAGCCGTCGGCCCAGGAGCGGGCGGCCTCGACGAGCCGGCCCTCGATGCGCTCGACGTCGGCGTCGGTGAGCTTGGCGAGCTCGGTGCCGGGTTCGACGCGGACGACGAAGTGCAGCCGGGAGAGGATCGACTCGGTGTTCCAGGCGGTGAAGTCGACGCTGGTGCCGCCGAGCTCCTCCTTCAGGATGTCGATGATCCGCAGCCGGACGCGAGTGGTGTAGCGGTCGCGCGGCAGGTAGACGAGGGCCGAGTAGTAGCGGCCGTACTCGTCCTGGCGCAGGTAGAGCCGCAGCCGGCGCCGCTCCTGGAGGTAGAGGACGCTGGTGACGACGGCCCGGAGCTGGTCGGCCGGGGTCTGGAACAGCTCGTCGCGCGGGTAGGTCTCCAGGATCTGGAGCAGGTCGCGGCCGTCGTGGCTGTTCGGCGAGAAGCCGGCGCCCTCCAGGACCTCCTGGACCTTGCGCTTGACGACCGGGACGCGGCGGACGGACTCGGTGTAGGCGGCCGAGGAGAACAGGCCGAGGAAGCGGCGCTCGCCGACGACGTTGCCGGCGGCGTCGAACTTCTTCACGCCGATGTAGTCGAGGTACGAGGGGCGGTGCACGGTCGCCCGGCTGTTGGCCTTCGTCAGGATCAGCAGCTTGTGCTCGCGGGCCTTGGCCCGGGCGTCGGCGGGCAGCCGGCTGAAGGAGGGCGACACGGGGTGGGCGTGGTGGCCCTCGTCGTCGCCGGAGTGGTGCGGGTCGGAGCGCAGGATGCCGAGGCCGGTGCCGGGCACGGCGGACAGGGCGTCGCCGTCGACCAGCTCGTACTCGCGGTAGCCGAGGAAGGTGAAGTGGTCGTCGGCCAGCCAGCGCAGCAGCTCGCGGGCCTCCTCCACCTCGGTCGGGCGCAGGTCGGGGGCGGTGGGCTCGTCGGGGAGGCCGTCCGCGATGCGCAGCGCGGCGTCGCGCATCTTCTCCCAGTCCTCGACCGTCTCGCGGACGTCGGACAGGACGCGCAGCAGGTCGGCGGTGATCTGCTTGAGGTCGGCGCGGTCGGTCTCGCGGTCGATCTCGACGTGGATCCAGGACTCGGTGAGCGCGTCGTGCGGCAGCTCGCCGTGGATCTGGGCCGACAGGACCTCGATGAGCTTTCCGGTGACGTCGCGGCGGACGAGGACCTGCGGGTGGATCACGACGTGGATGCCGCGGCCCTGGCGGGACAGCTCGTTGGTGACCGAGTCGACGAGGAAGGGCATGTCGTCGGTGACGACCTCGACGACGGAGTGGCTGCTGGTCCAGCCGTTCTCCTCGACCGTCGGGGTGTGGACGCGCACGTTCGCCGTGCCCTGCGGACGGTTCTCCGCCAGGCGGTAGTGGGAGAGGGCGGCGCCGAAGACGTCGACCGGGTCCCGGTCGGACAGGTCCTCGGGCGCGGTGTGCAGGTAGTAGCGCTGGAGGTATTCGAGCACGGTGTCGCCGTCCGGGCGCTCGCCCGGACCGTCCGGCCCCGTCGGAAGTCGCCCCCCGACCGGGCTGTGCTCAGCTACCCGGGCGGCCCTTTCGAGCAGCTCGGCCTTGGCTTCGTCCAGCTTGGTCTGCATGTCCTCTGACTCCTGGCCGCGCGCCGTTGCGCGACATCGGTGGAAGGAAGGGCACAACGCCTCCACGACGTGTTTCCGCAGAAGACGGCGTCATGCCCGGATGAGAGATGCCCGGGTCGTTTTCGGCCACTGATCGCGGCCCGCCCGGGCGGAGGAGATCGGCGAACGCACGGTCGGCCCGACCGCCGGAGCGGGTCGGGCGGCAGCCGGGGGCTTCACTGCCCCCTCGGCGTATCGCGCTGATCACGACGAAAGCCTATCGCTCCCGCCCCCCGCCCCGTCATGAGCCGTATGTGTACAAAAGAGGGGGTGGAAGTTTGACGTTATGGACAGCGACACATGTCCTCAGGGCACGGCATCCGACTTCTGCGAGCGGGGAGAGCCATGGCGAGGATCCTGATCGTGACCGGGGACGCGGCGGAGTCGCTGGAGGTGCTGTACCCCTACCAGCGTCTCCTCGAAGAGGGGTACGAGGTGGACATCGCGGCCCCGGCCCGCAAGACGCTGCGGTTCGTGGTCCACGACTTCGAGCCCGGCTTCGACACGTACACCGAGAAGCCCGGCTACACCTGGCCCGCCGACCTGGCCTTCTCGGAGGTCGACCCGGGGGCGTACCTGGCGGTGGTGATCCCGGGCGGCCGGGCCCCGGAGTACCTGCGCAACGACCCGGAGCTGCGCAAGATCCTCAAGGCCTTCTTCGACGCGGACAAGCCGGTCGCGCAGATCTGCCACGGCCCGCTCCTGACGGCGGCGACCGGCAGCCTGGAGGGCCGCCGGGTCACGGCCTATCCGGCCCTGGAACTGGACATGCAGGCGGCGGGGGCGTCCTTCCAGGACACGGCGGCCGTGGTCGACGGTCTGCTCGTCTCCTCGCGCGCGTGGCCGGACCACCCGGTCTGGATGCGGGAGTTCCTGAAGGTCCTCAGGTCGAAGGGCTGAGGGGCCCGGTCGTACGGGGCGGAGGACTACACCAGCTCCTCCGCCACGGCGACCGCCTCCGCGAGCGAGTCGACCACCGGCACGCCCACCCGCTCCAGGGAGGCGCGGCTGTGCGAGCCGCCGGTGTAGAGCACGGCCTTCGCCCCGACGTGCGCCGCCGCCAGCGCGTCGTCCGCCGCGTCGCCGATGACGACCACCCGCTCGGCCCGGATCCCCTCCAGGGCGGCCAGGTGCCGCACCATGTGCCCGGACTTGCCGTCCGTGGAGGTGTCGGGCCGTCCGTCCATGCGCAGGAACCGCTCCGCGATCCCGTGCCGCCGCACGAGGGGGACGAGGTCGGCGTGCGGCGCGAGCGAGAGCAGCGACTGCGTGAAGCCGGAGGCCTGGCGCGCCGCGAGCAGCTCGGCGGCGCCGGCGGTCAGGCCGCAGTTCTCGGCGCGCGCCCGGTAGTGCCGGTGGAAGACGCCGTCCATGAGGGTCCACTCGGTGTCGGTGGGCAGCCGCCCCATGAGCCGCTCGTAGAACTGCGGCACCGGCACCATGTACAGCTCGCGGTACCGCTCCAGCGTGAGCGGTTCGAGTCCCAGCTCGGCGAAGGCGGCGTTCGTCGCCCCGATGACGGCGTCGATGTCGTCGAGCAGCGTGCCGTTCCAGTCCCAGACCAGGTGCTTTCCGTGCTTCCCCATGGAAGGACGGTACCCGCCGCCTCCGACGGCGAAGAGCGCGGAGCCGTTCCGAGACCCTTCCGGAATCCCCCGGGAACCCCCGGAACCCTCCCGGTCCCTCAGCCCAGCAACCCGGGGATCTCCTGCACCCCGAACCACAGCAGTTCGTGGTCCTCGGCGCCGTCCACGACGAACCGCGCGTCGTCGTCGCCCCGGTCGGCCGCCCCCAGCGCGTCCGCCGCCGCCCTGACGTCCGCCTCGGCGTCGTCCGCGTCGGCATGGACGGCGGCGGCCTTGGTCAGCGGTACGGCCCCGGCGATCCGGACCTCGCCGACCGCGTCGGCGTCGAGCCCGCGGTCGGGGTCCGCGACGGCGTCCTTGTCGGCCACGTCGACGGCGACGACGATCCGGCGCCGGGGCGCCTCGGGGTCGCCGGCGAGCAGCCGCAGGGAGGCGGCGGCGGCCCGGCCGAGGGCCGCGTACTCCAGCTCCTCGATGTCGTCGGAGACGTACCACTCGCGCAGCGCGGGGGTGACGGCGTAGGCGGTCAGCGGGCCGGGGCCCAGCTCGCCCGCCTTGTGCGCCTGTGCGAGACCGGGGAGGGTCAGGGGGACGTAGACGCGCATCGGCTGGCCGCTTTCGTAGAGGGAGAGATCCTCAGGATACGTGCGGAGTCCCCCTTCGGGGCGGCGGGCCGGACGCGCCGTCCGTCCACCCCCGACGCCCGCGCGCCGGACCGCCGGAGACCCGATTTCCGACCGCGTCACCCGGATAGGTGATCCCGTTCCGGACCACCCCGGGGTGGCCGGCGCCTTGCGATGCCCCGAGTCGTCGCCGTACAAGATCCCCAGCGGTAGTTACTGACTGGTACGACTCGGTTACGGAACGACAGGGGATCACCATGACCACCACGCTCACGACGACCACCACCGACACGACTCCGCCCGTCGGCCACACCACGACGGCCGTCCCCACCACCACGGCCCCGTCCCCGACCGCCCCGCCCACGGCGACCCGACCCGCCGGGCCCCCCGCCCCGACTGCCGTCCCCGCCACGCCCACGCCTCCGACCACCGCACCCACTGCGGCCCGGCCTGCCACCACGGCTCTGACGGCCCTCCTCCCCGCCGTCCCCACCGCACCTCCGACCGCCGAACTCGTCACGGCCCCGGCCTCGGCCGCTCTCCCCGTCCCGCCCCTCGGCGGTGCCACCCGCCGCCCCCGCGCCCCGCGCCCCCGTACCGCTCCGGGCGGCCCCGCCGGGACCCGGCCGCGCGGCTCCGCCGGCACGCGCCCGCGTACGCCCGAGCGCGGCGCGCCCCGCGCGCTCCCGCCCCACACCGTCTTCGCCGAGCGCCTGCTCGCCGTCCTGAGCGGGGAGCGGCCGGTGCACTGGATGCTCGGGCACACCCTCGGCGAGGCGTACGAGCAGCTCGTCCGGCTCGCCCCGGAGACGCCCCTGCGCTCCCTCGGCCCCCGCCCGGTCCTGCGCCGCTGCTCGGTCCAGACGCACCCCGCCCAGGACGCCGTCGAGGCCTTCGCGACCATCGCCACCGGCGCCCGCGTCCGGGCGATGGCGTTCCGCCTGGAGCGCGGCGCCGACCGGCGCTGGCGCTGCGCGGCCGTGGAGCTCGACGGCCTGGGCACGGCGTGACGGCAGGACGGATACGACGAAAAGCCCGCCCACCACGCGTGACGACGGAGCGGGTACGGCGAAGGGGCCGTCCACCCCACCGGGTGAACGGCCCCTCGTACGCCGAAGCTCAGCGCGTCACTTCTTGCGGCGGCGCCCGCCGCCCGCGTTCTTCTGCGCCTTGCGCCGCTCCGCGCGGGTCAGGCCGTCGCCGGAGTCCCCGTCGCCGGAGGAGAAGTCGCCCTCGACGACACCGCCGTCGCCGTCCACGGTCGGCGCGGAGAAGTGCAGCCGGTCCGGCCGCTGCGGGGCGTCGAGCCCCTTGGCGCGGATCTCCGGACGCCCGGCACCGGCCGGCACCGCGTCGCCCTTGTCGAGCGAGGGCGCGGCCGCCTGCACCGGGACCTCCTCGACCTGCTGCTCGACCTGGACCTCCAGGTTGAACAGGTAGCCGACGGACTCCTCCTTGATGCCCTCCATCATGGCGGTGAACATGTCGAAGCCCTCGCGCTGGTACTCGACCAGCGGGTCCTTCTGCGCCATGGCGCGCAGGCCGATGCCCTCCTGGAGGTAGTCCATCTCGTAGAGGTGCTCGCGCCACTTCCGGTCCAGGACGGACAGGACCACGCGCCGCTCCAGCTCGCGCATGATCTCCGAGCCGAGCTGCTTCTCGCGCGTCTCGTACTGCTCGTGGATGTCGTCCTTGATGGACTCGGCGATGAACTCGGCGGTGATGCCCGCCCGGTCCCCGGCCGCGTCCTCCAGGTCCTCCACGGTGACCTTCACCGGGTAGAGCTGCTTGAACGCGTTCCACAGACGGTCGAGGTCCCACTCCTCCGCGAAGCCCTCGGCGGTCTCCTGGCGGATGTAGTCGTCGATCGTGTCGTCCATGAAGTGCTGGATCTGCTCGTGCAGGTCCTCGCCCTCCAGGACGCGGCGGCGCTCGCCGTAGATGACCTCGCGCTGCCGGTTGAGCACCTCGTCGTACTTCAGGACGTTCTTGCGGGTCTCGAAGTTCTGGGTCTCGACCTGCGACTGCGCGGAGGCGATGGCGCGGGTGACCATCTTGTTCTCGATCGGCACGTCGTCCGGCACGTTGGCCATGGCCATCACGCGCTCGACCATCTGCGCCTTGAACAGGCGCATCAGGTCGTCGCCGAGGGAGAGGTAGAAGCGGGACTCGCCGGGGTCGCCCTGACGGCCGGAACGGCCGCGGAGCTGGTTGTCGATGCGGCGGGACTCGTGGCGCTCGGTGCCCAGGACGTACAGGCCGCCGAGCTCCTTGACCTCCTCGAACTCCGCCTTCACGGCCTTCTCGGCGCGCTCCAGGGCGGCGGGCAGGGCCGCGGCCCACTCCTCGACGTGCTCGACCGGGTCCAGGCCCGCCTGGCGCAGCTCGGCCTCGGCGAGGTCGTCCGGGTTGCCGCCGAGCTTGATGTCCGTACCTCGGCCCGCCATGTTCGTGGCGACGGTGACGGCGCCGCGGCGGCCGGCCTGGGCGACGATGCTGGCCTCGCGCTCGTGGTGCTTGGCGTTGAGCACCTCGTGCTGGATGCCGCGCTTGGAGAGCTGCTGCGAGAGGTACTCGGACTTCTCGACGGAGGTCGTGCCGACCAGGATCGGCTGGCCCTTCTCGTGCTTCTCCGCGATGTCGTCGACGACGGCGGCGAACTTCGCGACCTCGGTCCGGTAGATCAGGTCCGACTGGTCCTTGCGGATCATCGGCTTGTTCGTCGGGATCGGGACGACGCCGAGCTTGTAGATCTGGTGGAACTCGGCGGCCTCGGTCATGGCCGTACCGGTCATGCCGGACAGCTTGTCGTACAGACGGAAGAAGTTCTGGAGGGTGATCGTGGCGAGGGTCTGGTTCTCGTCCTTGATCTGCACCCCCTCCTTCGCCTCGATCGCCTGGTGCATGCCCTCGTTGTAGCGGCGGCCGGCCAGGATGCGGCCGGTGTGCTCGTCGACGATCATGACCTCGCCGTCGATGACGACGTAGTCCTTGTCCTTCTTGAACAGTTCCTTCGCCTTGATGGCGTTGTTCAGGTAACCGACGAGCGGGGTGTTCACCGACTCGTAGAGGTTGTCGATGCCCAGCCAGTCCTCGACCTTGGCGACGCCCGCCTCGTGGATGGCGACGGTGCGCTTCTTCTCGTCGACCTCGTAGTCGCCGGTCTCCTCGATGCCCTTGAGCGGGTTGCCGGGCTCGCCCTTGGTCAGACGGGTGACCAGCTTGGCGAAGTCGCCGTACCACTTGGTCGCCTGGTCGGCCGGACCGGAGATGATCAGCGGCGTACGGGCCTCGTCGACGAGGATGGAGTCGACCTCGTCGACACAGGCGAAGTTGTGGCCGCGCTGGACGAGCTCGTCCTGGGACCACGCCATGTTGTCGCGGAGGTAGTCGAAGCCGAACTCGTTGTTCGTGCCGTACGTGATGTCGCAGCTGTACTGCTCGCGGCGCTGGGCCGGCGTCATGTTGGCGAGGATGCAGCCGACGTTCAGGCCCAGGAAGCGGTGGACCCGGCCCATGAGCTCGGAGTCGCGCTCGGCCAGGTAGTCGTTGACCGTGATCAGGTGCACGCCCTTGCCGGAGAGCGCGTTGAGGTACGCCGGGAGGGTGCCGACGAGGGTCTTGCCCTCACCGGTCTTCATCTCGGCGACGTAACCGAGGTGGAGGGCGGCGCCGCCCATGAGCTGGACGTCGTAGTGACGCTGGCCGAGGACGCGCTTGGCGGCCTCGCGCACCGTCGCGAAGGCCTCGGGCATCAGGTCGTCGAGGCTCTCACCGTCGGCGTACCGCTGCTTGTACTCGTCGGTGAGCGCCCTCAACTCGGCGTCGGAGAGGTTGACGAAGTCCTCTTCGATGGAGTTGACCTGGTCCGCGATGCGGTGCAGTTTGCGCAGGATCTTGCCTTCGCCTGCACGCATGAGCTTGTTGAAGACGGACACTGAGGCTGGTCTCCTTGCCGGTCGGGCCTGGCACTGGGTCTTGTCATGGACACGAGCGCGGGCACGGCAGGTGGTCCCCACCGCAACGGCCATCGTAAGCGAGACCGCCCTCGCACAGGGAGGCCCGCAGTGCCGGAGCCGTACGCCCGCCCGGAATGAGAACGCACGAGGTGGGCGGAAGGTGCCGCCCCGCCCGAAAAGTGTTCGCTTCCACCCGGACCGGTCACCACAATCCCCGGCATGGATCCGATCACCCTCACCACCGACCGGCTGCGGCTGCGCAACCCCGTCCCCGGCGACGCCGACGCCGTGCACGCGATCTGCCAGGACCCCGCCATCCGGCGCTGGACCACCGTCCCCGACCCCTACACCCGGCAGGACGCCGACTTCTTCCTGAACCGCCTGGTGCCCGACGGCTGGCGCGAGGACACCGAGTACGTCTTCGCCGCCGAACCGCTGGCCGGGGGCCCGCTGCTCGCCGCGGCCTCCCTGAGGGACTGCGGCACCGGCACCTGGGAGGTCGGCTACTGGCTGGCCCCTGACCACCGCGGCCGCGGCTACATGACCGAGATCGTCCGCGCCCTGGCCCACTGGGCCTTCACCGGCCTCGGCTGCACCCGTCTGGTGTGGCGCGCCGAGGTGGGCAACACCGGCTCGCGCGCGGTGGCCGAGCGCGTCGGCTTCGTCGTGGAGGGCGTCCAGCGCGCCGGCCTGCCCAACAAGGGGACGCTCCGGGACGGCTGGGTCGGCGCCCTGCTCCCCTCCGACTTCGGCCTCCCGAGCCCCCTGCCGTACCTGCCCGCGCGCGACCTCCCGGCGGCCTGACGGGATCCCGCGCCGGGTGTCGGGACCGGGCCGCCGGTGCCGGGCGCCGGTGCCGGACTGTCAGTGCCGGGGCCTAGGGTGCGGTCCATGACGACTGTGCCGCGCCCCGCCGCCGAACTGTCCGCCGACGAAGCCCGCAGGATCGCGCTGCGCGCCCAGGGGTTCCTGGGCGCGCCCGACCGCCGCGCCGGTGTGCGCGGGGTGCTGCGGAGCCTCGGCCAGGTCCAGCTCGACACCATCTCGGTCCTGGCCCGCTCGCACGAGCTGATCCCGTACGCGCGCCTGGGCGCCGTGGGCCGCACGACGGTCGAGGACGCGTACTGGACCGGGACGCACGCCTTCGAGTACTGGTCGCACGCCGCCTGCGTGCTGCCCGTCGAGGAGTGGCCGCTCTTCGCCTTCCGCCGGCGCGCCTACCGCGGCCGCCCGCACTGGGGCCACGAGCTGTCGCCCGGGGCGTACGACAAGGTGATCGCCCAGCTGCGGGACGAGGGCCCGCGCACGGCGACCGAGCTGGGCGGCGCGAAGAACAAGGGCGAGTGGTGGGACTGGTCCGACTCCAAGATCGCCGTGGAGCGGGCGCTGATGTACGGCGAGGTGGTGGTCGTCGAGCGGCGCGGCTGGAAGCGGGTGTACGACCTGGCCGAGCGGGCGGTCCCCGAGGCGCTGCTCCACGACGACCTGGACGACGCCGAGTGCGTGCGGCGCCTGGTCCGGCAGGCGGGCGAGGCGCTCGGCGTGGGCACGCGCGCGGACATCGCCGACTACCACCGGCTCAAGGGCGAGCAGTTCGACGCGGCGGTCGAGGCGTCGGGGCTGGTGCCGGTGACGGTGGCGGGCTGGGGGAAGCCCGCCTGGGCGGACCCGGCGGCCCTGGCGACCGAGCCGCGCGGCCGGCACCGCACGACGCTGCTCTCGCCGTTCGACTCGCTGATCTGGGAACGGGCCCGCACGGAGCGGATCTTCGGCTTCACGCACCGCCTGGAGGCGTACGTGCCGAAGCAGAAGCGGGTGTACGGCTACTTCGCGATGCCGGTGCTCGCCGGCGGTCGGCTGGTCGGCCGGGTGGACCCGGCCCGCGAGGGCCGGACGCTGGTGGCCCGCCAGGTGACCCTCGACGGCCCCAAGGCGGTCCCGGCGGTGGCCCGTGCCCTGCGCGAGGCGGCCGAGTGGGTCGGCTGCGACACGGTGACGATCCTCCCGGACCGCGTGAACCTCCCGGCCCTGGCCCCGGAACTGGTACGGGAACTGGGCTGAACGCCCCCGTACCGGAGCCTCAGCGGATCTCCAGGATCTTCTCCCGCATCGCGTACACCACCGCCTCCATCCGGGAGTGCAGCTGGAGCTTCTCCAGGATGTTCCGGACGTGGTTCTTCACCGTGTTCTCGGAGATGAACAACTCCTTGGCGATGTCCCGGTTGTTCATCCCGGTCGCGACGAGCTTGAGGACCTCCAGCTCGCGGTCGGTCAGCCGGGGCGCGGGCACGAGCCGGCGCTCGTCGGTCCGCTGGATCATCGACTTGAACTCGGTGAGGAGCTTGGAGGCCATGGAGGGGCTGATCTGCGACTGCCCGTCCGCGACCGCGCGGATCGCCGTGGCGACCTCGTCGGTGGAGATCTCCTTGAGGAGGTACCCGGTGGCCCCCGCCTTGATCGCCTCGTAGAGGTCGGCCTCCTCGTCGCTGATCGTCAGCATGATGATCTTCGCGCTGGGGGCCACCTCCTTGATGGTGGTGCACGCCTCGATGCCGCCGCGCCGGGGCATCCGCACGTCCATCAGGACGATGTCCGGCAGCAGATCGGCCGCTTTGTCGACGGCCTCGGCCCCGTCACCGGCCTCTCCGACGACCTGGATGTCCTCCTCCTGCGCGAGGACGATCTCCAGACCGCGCCGGAAAAGGGCGTGGTCGTCCACGACGAGGACCCGGATCGGCTCCTTGCGGAACGTGCCGCTGTCCGAATCCGATCCCTCCGGGACCGACTCACCGTGCTCGCGCCCGCTGAGCACCGGCCCGAAGCTGTCCGCCATCGTTCCTCCCCCTGAAGGCCGTGGCCTGAATTCGTTTCCGGTCCTCCAACCGGTGCCCAGGAAGCACCGGTTGGCGTGCACGCCATGATTTCATGCCCCGGCGGCCGGCGGGTCGATCCTCGGACGCACGGGGGTGCCCCTGGGGGCGCGCCGTGCGCTCCAGGGGCACCGTGAGGTGTGGATGGTGCGGGGCGGCGGTCAGCCGCCGAGCGCACCGCCCGCGCCGCCGTCGGCGAGCGGGTCGCTCTCGGCGAGCGGGTCGCTCTCCAGGTGGATGACGCCGTAGTCGTACGCGTGTCGCCGGTAGACGACGCTCGGCTGCTTGGTGTCGGAATCGACGAAGAGATAGAAGTCGTGCCCGACCAGCTCCATCTCGTAGAGCGCCTGGTCGAGCGTCATCGGTGCGGCCTTGTGGGTCTTCTCGCGGACCACGAGCGGACCGTCGCCCTGGACCTCGATCGAGCCCACCATCCTGGTCGGCACCTCGTCGGTCTCACCCGGGACGAGGTTGCCCTCCCCGTCGAACTCGGCGACGCCGGGCACGACGTCCCCGACCTCGGCCGCCGACAGCCGGCCGTTGCCGCGGCGGGTGTACCGCTTGTCGTGCTGCTTGCGCAGTCGCGCCTCGAGCTTGTCGCTGGCGAGGTCGAGCGCCGCGTACGGATCGGCCGCCGCGGCCTCCGCCCGGATCACCGGGCCGCGGGAGTGGAGGGTGATCTCCACGCGGTCGGACCGGTCGGCCTGCCGCGGGTTGGGCTCCTTGGACACCTCGACGTCGAGGCTGATCACCTTGCCGTCGAGCTTCTGGATCTTCTCCAGCTTCAGCTTCTCGGCCACGTGCTTGCGGAACCGCTCGGGCACCTCGGTCTTGCGGCCCTTGACGACGATGTCCACGCAGAACTCCGTTCCCGGATCGCCCGGACCGGTTCCTCGACCGCCGGGCATCTCCCTTTGCACCAGACTCCGGTGGATTACCGGAGCTCGGACTCGGCGACTTTCACCTCCTCCTCCCCGGTGGGCAAGATCCCCACCCCACCGACAGGAGGTTAATTCGCCCTGAACTCCTGTCCAGAGGCGCAACCATGTATTCGGCGAGACGATGGCTTTCGCCATTCCTCACAACCGAACATAGCCCCTTCGGACGGGTGTCGGCACCCGCTGCCGCGACATACCTCCGTTCGAGCGTTTTCACCTCTCACCACCTGCAACGTTCCAAGATCTCAATGAGTTCCGGTTTATTTCGAAGGAGGCGGGAGAGGATGCGATCACGGCCGCCGCCCGCTGTTCGAATCCGCGCTGCGCAAAACCGGCCGGTAAACCGTGCGGTATTTCAGGAATGAACGAAAGGTGTACGGCTCCGAGGGCGCGGGCCGCCTCCGCCAGCGAGGCGCCGGTGGTCATCAGGTCGTCCACGAGCACCACCGTTCCCGCCGCCGGCCCCGCGCCCCGTCCCGCCGTCCGTCCCGCCGCCGGTCCCGTCGCGAGCAGTCGCGCGCCGCCCGGTACGACCTCCAGGGCCCCGGAGAGGTTCGCGAGGCGTCCGCGCGCCCCGAGCCCGGCCTGGTCCGCCACGTACCGCCGCTGCCTCAGGACCGGTACCACCCGCGCGTCCCGCCCGGCCCGCCGCAGCCGTGCGGCGGCCGCCAGGGCGATCCGCCGCGTCGGATCGTGACCGCGCGCCCGCACGGAACGCCGCGAGGACGGCACCGGTACGAGGAGCAGCGGCCCTCCCCCGGGCCCCGTGACGGCCCCGGCGGCGGCCTCCACGGCACCGGCCAGGGCTCCGCCCAGGGGCCCGGCGAGCGCGAGCGCCCCGCGCTCCTTGTGGGCGAGGAGCACCTCCCGTACGGCGTCGGCGTAGGGCGCGGCGGCATGCACCACGGGCAGCCCGGCGGGCTCGGGTGCCGGCCGCACCCGGCGCGGCCCCGTCCCGGTCAACGCCTCCGCGCACTCCGGGCACAGCTCGGTCCGCGGTCTGCCGCAGCCTCCGCAGGCGACCGGCAGCACCAGCCCGGCGATCTCGCGCCACCACCCCCGCATGGCTCCACTGTGCGCCTTCCCGCGCTCCTCGGCCACCCCTGTGGAAAACCCCCGGCGGCCACCCCTTCCGGCGCTCCCCGGGAGACCCGGCGAACCCCCGGAAGTACGTCAGGTGCCCCCGCGCGAACCGGCGCGGGCGAGGGGCGGGGAACCCACTAGCCGGGATAGACCGGCGAGTCCCCGTCCTTCACCACCGGCT
This sequence comes from Streptomyces sp. NPDC088915, assembly GCF_044749825.1. Classification (NCBI taxonomy): domain Bacteria; kingdom Bacillati; phylum Actinomycetota; class Actinomycetes; order Kitasatosporales; family Streptomycetaceae; genus Streptomyces; species Streptomyces sp. NPDC088915. The sequence continues at coordinate 10,742 of NZ_JBIVIR010000002.1, read as the reverse complement.
GCCAGTTCGTCCCCGGCGGCAGCCGGACGATGCCGTCCTCGGAGTCGGCCATCATGGGCGTCTCCACCGACTCCGTGTGCGGCGCGGACACCGAACTCACCCCGTTCAGACCGGGGAGCACCGAGGTCGTGGAGGTCGATCCGTCCGTCTGGAGGTAGCGGATCTGCTGCACGCCCCCCGCCTCCTTGCCGACCACGACGAGCCGGCTCGGCCCGGCCCAGGAGACGGCCGTGACCGATTCCAGCCGGGGGGCGGCGGGCTGGAGGTCCACCACCGAGACGGTGGCCTCCTCGTCCGTCGTGTGCCGCTCGATCCGGCCGATCTGGAGGGTGGTGCGCTCGCCCCGCCTGATCACCAGGGCGATCCGGACGCCGTCGGCGGAGACCCGCAGCGACTCGATCCGGTCGTCCCCCAGCCACGGCGTGCGGACCTCGACGCGCTTCCCGGTACCGCCCGGCACCATCCACAGACGAGGCCGGACGGGGTTCCGGTCGGCGACCCACAGATCGCCCCGGCCGCCCCAACTGGGCGCGGAGAGACGGTCCCCGGGCCGGACGCCATTGCTCTCCACGACGGGCGGCCGGGAGGCCTGCTCCGTGGTGATCGAGGAGACGAACAGGCGCCGGCCGGGTTCGTCGACCCCGGCCGCCCGGGCCTCGCCCCGGTCGACGGCGATCGAACCGAGCCGCACCGTGCCCTTGCCGAGCGGCCCGGGCACGTCGACCGGCGAGGCCGTCTCCTTGCCCGCGACCATCAGCTTCTTCAGCTTGCCCTCGTCGTCGACGAAGTACGGCTTCTCGTCGAGGTCGGTCTCCGGGACCGCCGCGAACTCGGCCGCCTGCCCCTTGCCGAGCCGGCACAGCGAACCCGCCTCGCCCAGCAGCTCCACCTGCTCGACCCGTACGGACGGCAGGTCGCGCAGCGTGAACAGGAGCTGTGCCGCCATCCGCCGGCACGCCACCCCGTCGACCTGCTTCCCCTCGAAGTGGAGCGGCACCTTCAGCGTGGACTGGTCGTCCGTCGCCAGCGAGGTGACCCCGGCCTTCAGCGTCGTACGGGAGGGGAAGCTGGAGTCGACGGCCTGCTTCAGCCAGTTCGTCGGACCGTCGAGCAGCGCCTTGACGGTCTGGGTCACCGGGTCCATCCGGGTGACCGGGTCCTGCCGCTGCCGGATGTAGACGGGATCGGCGACGACCCAGTCCTCCCCGGAGGCGAAGTAGTACTTGTTGACCGACCGGTAGTTGCGGAGGAAGTCGGCCTCGCCGAGGACCAGGCCGGGCGGGAGGCTGTCGATGCGCCACTCCTTGCCCTTGCCGTTGGCCGTCGGCTGCTGCACGACGTGGATCGACCACAGGTAGTCGGCGGGGCTGATCGGCTGGTACGCGTGGCGGGCGTCCACGGTCGCGATCTTGCGACCGGCGAGCGGGTAGACCCGGCCCTCCTTGTCGGGATCGGCGTTGCGGTCGGCCTGCTTGCGGTTGGGCGCGGTGGCGAGCACGGTGATGCTCTGCTCCGGCTTCCAGGTGCCCGCGGCCTTCTTCGTCAGGTACTTGCGGGCGGTGGCGAAGCCGGGGTCGTCACTGGTCATGGCCTCCAGGAAGCCGTCGACGATCTCGTCCGGGACCGCGTTCTCGCGGGGGGCGACGGCGTAGACCCGCACCTGCGAGTCCCCCGTGTTGGAGCCCTTCACCGGCTGGACTTCCCCGCTGTCGGGCATCGAGGCGCAGCCGCCCGCCAGGAGAGCGCCGCACGCGGCCAGCACCGTCGTCCGTGCGACCCGTCCCCGCCCCGCGTGCTCCGCTCGGGAGTCAGCGCCCACGTGTCCCGTCCTCCCGCTCCGCGTTCCCGTTCCCCCGGTCGTTCCCGTCGCCGTTCCGGCCGGCCGTCGCCGTGTGCGTCCCGCGGCCGTCGGTGTCCGCCGCCGCCCGCGCCACCACCCGGGCCCCGCTGCCGGGCAGCGCCGTCGGGTCGACGGTCGCCCGGGGCGCCCCGGGCAGCCGCGGCGGCACCGGGAGCGCCGCCCGGTCCCCACCGGACTGGGCCGGCACCGCCGCCCGGCGGGCGTCCTCCCGCGCCTGGCCCGCGGCCGCCTGCTCGCGGTTGCGGCGCGAGTCCTCGGGCTCCAGGGGTATCGGGGAGCCCCGCAGCGGCTCGTCCGCCGTGCGCGGCAGGGTGAGCCGGAACTGCGAACCGCCGCCGGGCTCGCCCCAGGCCTGCAGCCAGCCGCCGTGCAGCCGGGCGTCCTCGACGGCGATCGACAGGCCCAGACCGGTGCCGCCGGTGGTGCGGGCACGGGCCGGGTCGGCGCGCCAGAACCGGTTGAACACCCGGGTCGCCTCGCCCGGCTTCAGCCCGACGCCGTAGTCGCGGACGGCGACGGCGACGGCCCCGCCCGCGGCGGCCAGCTTCACCACCACGTCCCGGCCCTCGCCGTGCTCGACGGCGTTGACCACGAGGTTGCGCAGGACCCGCTCGACGCGGCGGGCGTCCGCCTCGGCCACCACGGGCTGCTGGTCGCCGACGACCACGATCCGGGTGTTCTTGCGCTCGGCGAGGGGCTCGGCGCCGCCTATGACCCGGCGCACGACCTGGCGCAGGTCTATCGGCTCGGCCTCCAGGGCGGCCGCGCCCGCGTCGAAACGGCTGATCTCCAGGAGGTCGGAGAGCAGCGACTCGAAGCGGTCGAGCTGGTCGCCGAGGAGTTCGGCGGAGCGGGCGGTGACCGGGTCGAAGTCGACACGGGCCTCGTGAATGACGTCGGCCGCCATCCGGACCGTGGTCAGCGGGGTGCGCAGCTCGTGCGAGACGTCCGAGACGAACCGCCGCTGCATCCGCGACAGCTCCTCCAGCTGCTGGATCTTGAGCTGGAGGTTCTGGGCCATCTTGTTGAAGGCCTCGCCGAGCCGCGCGATGTCGTCCTCGCCGGTGACCTTCATCCGCTCCTGGAGCCGCCCGGCCGAGAGCCGCTCGGCGATCCCGGCGGCCATCCGCACGGGGGTGACGACCTGGCGCACCATGAGCCAGGCGATCGCCCCGAGCAGCACCACGACGAAGAGCCCGGCGGTCGCCAGGGTGCCCTTGACCAGGGTGAGGGAGTCCTCCTCCTGGGTCAGCGGGAAGAGGTAGTACAGCTCGTACTGGGTGCCCTCGGCGTCGTTCAGCCGCTTGCCGATCACCAGGCCGGGCTCGGACGCCTTGCTGCTGGTGTAGTGGATCCGCGTGAACTTCTGGAAGGTGTCGGTGCCCTGCGCCACCGAGTGCCGCAGGTCACCGGGGATGCTCGCGGCCGGGTCGACCTCGCCGGAGGCGCGGACGCCACGGCTCGCGGTGTCACCGGTGTCGAGGGAGAGCGCGACCACATTGAAGGCGCTCTGTCCACCGCTGGCGAGCTGCTCGACCAGTGTGGAGCGCCAGTTCACGGAGGCGCCGTCCCGCCCGCCGTCCGGCTGCCCGGGCGTCGCGGGGGTGGTCGCCGCCCGGTCCTGGGCGGCGGAGAACCCGCCGGCGGCCTGGCTCTGGGCGGCCTTCTCCTTGGCGTCGAGCAGACCGTTGCGGACCTGCCCGATGACGACGATGCCGAGCAGCAGCACGACCCCGAGGGACATCAGCAGGGTGCCCGCGACGATCCTCAGCTGGATGTTCCGCCGCCACAGGCGCACGGCGGGCAGCAGGGGCCGACGGATCCAGCGCGCGAAGAGCCGGAAGACCGGCCCTCCCCGCGAACCGTCCTGGAGGAGCCGTCCGCCGCGCGGCGGACGGCCGGAACGCGAGCCCCCCCGCCCCGGTCCGGCAGCCCGCCCCGTACGGCTTCCCGGGTCCCCGGGCTTCGGAGCAGCACTGCCCGTACTCATGTCAGCTCGGCCCCGCCTTGTAACCGACACCCCGGACGGTCACCACGATCTCCGGGCGCTCGGGGTCCTTCTCGACCTTCGAGCGCAGCCGCTGGACGTGCACGTTCACCAGCCGGGTGTCGGCCGCGTGCCGGTAGCCCCACACCTGCTCCAGGAGGACCTCACGGGTGAAGACCTGCCACGGCTTGCGGGCGAGCGCGACGAGGAGGTCGAACTCGAGCGGGGTCAGGGCGATGGACTGCCCGTCCCGCTTCACGGAGTGCCCGGCCACGTCGATGACCAGGTCACCGATGGTGAGCTGCTCCGGAGCCGGCTCCTCGGACCTCCGCAGCCGCGCCCGGATGCGGGCGACGAGCTCCTTCGGCTTGAACGGCTTCACGATGTAGTCGTCGGCGCCGGACTCCAGGCCCACGACCACGTCGACCGTGTCGCTCTTGGCCGTGAGCATGACGATCGGCACTCCCGACTCCGCCCGGATGAGCCGACACACCTCGATGCCGTCCCTGCCGGGCAGCATCAGGTCGAGCAGCACCAGGTCGGGCTTCGCCTCCCTGAAAGCGGCAAGCGCCTTGTCACCGTCCGCGACGAACGACGGCTCGAACCCTTCACCCCGCAGCACGATGCCGAGCATCTCGGCCAGTGCGGTGTCGTCGTCGACGACAAGAACGCGTCCCTTCATATCGACATCATCCCATTAGCCAATCGTTACCTGCCGTGACCTGTCCCACAGCGTCTCCCCCTGTCAGGGTCGTGATCTTGTGGAGAACGACCCGCTCGGCCCGCTGCCGCACGGTTCGTACGGCCGGATCGGGCATCCGCACAGTGTGCCGTCTGCCGCCCGCACAATGAAGGTCCGGACGAAGCTACGAACGACGAGGCCGCTCCCGCCCACGGGCGGGCCCCGCGTGGCACGATGGCACCCGGCCCGCCGCCGCGTTCAGGTGTCGGCCGCCGTGACCGAGCCGGTTCGCCGATCCGGCACCGCGACCATTCCCACGAGGTGCACGACCGTGAACGACACTCCGGGCTGGACCTCGCCCGGATCAGCCCCTTCCGGCGGCCAGGACGGCTCCGGCGTCCCCCGCCCCGCCGGCCCGGCCGACGTGAACGGCTCCACCTCCCAGTGGTCCAAGGACCAGCCGCCCGCCGGCCGGTGGTCCCCGCCCACCGACCGGACACCGCCCCCCGGCCCCGGCCGGGGCTGGGGAGCCCCTCCCCCCAGCGTGCAGTGGGGCAGGCCGCCGGCCGCGAAGCCCGGCGTGATCCCCCTGCGCCCGCTGGGCGTGGGCGAGATCCTCGACAGCGCGGTGAAGACCCTCCGCGCCTACTGGCGCACGGTGCTGACCATCACGGCCGCGGTTGCGGTGCTCGCCCAGACCGCCCACACCCTGGTCCAGCGGTATCTCGTCCCCAAAACCCCGGCGCTCGACCCGGACGCCACGCCCGCCGAGGAGCTGAGGCAGTCCCTCGAATCGGCCCGGGCCTCCCTGATCGGCCTGGGCCCCGACCTGCTCGTGACCCTGGTGGCGTCGACGATCAGTGCCGCCCTCCTTGCCGTCGTGGTCAGCCGCGCGGTCCTCGGCCGCCCGATCACGCTGGGGACCGCCTGGCGGGAGGCCCGCCCGCGCCTGCTCCCGTTGCTCGGCCTGACCCTGCTGCTCGCGGCGCTGGGCGCCGGCACCATGCTCGTCGGCCTGCTCCCCGGCATCCTGGTCGGCGGCGCCCCGGGCATCGCCCTGGCCGCCCTCGGCGGTTTCGGCGCGCTGGTCCTGAACGTCTGGCTGATGGTCCGCTTCAGCCTCGCCTCCCCGGCCCTGATGCTGGAGCGCGGGGGCGTGGCCGAGTCCCTGAGGCGCTCGGCGAAGCTGGTGCGGGGCTCGTGGTGGCGGATCTTCGGCATCACCCTGCTCACACAGCTGCTGATCTTCGTGTTCGTGATGATCATCGCGATCCCGTTCACCATCATCGGCTTCGTCGTGGACGGCGAGGCCCTCTCCGGGCTGCTCTCCGGCTCCGCCGACTCCGTCGGCTGGCCCTTCCTGATCGTCACCGGCATCGGCGGCGTGATCACCAGCGCGGTCACCTACCCGATCTCCGCCGGGGTGACGGTCCTCCTCTACGTGGACCAGCGCATCCGCCGGGAAGCCCTGGACCTCGAACTGATCCGGGCCGCGGGCCGCCCCGACCCCGTCCCCGGCGCCGAGACCGTCGGAGGCTGATGGCGTGAGGGGCACGGGGGGCACGGCCACGGCACTGGCGCGCCCGCGCGCCGACGGCGACGTACCGGTGGACATCTCCCGTGTCCCCGCCCGCGAGGCGGCGGAGCGGGAACTGTCCGACCCGAGGTACCACGAGAACGATCCGAACCTCCTCCAGCGCGGCCTGGACCGCTTCTGGGAGTGGCTCGACGACCTCTTCGGCTCCGCCTCCCAGGCCACCCCGGGCGGGGTGCTCGGCCTCGTCGTCATCGTCCTGGCCGTGGTCGCGCTCGCCGCCGCCCTCTGGTGGCGCCTGGGCACCCCCCGCCGGACGCCCTCCACCACGGGCGACTCCCTCTTCGCGGACGGCCCCCGCTCCGCCCGCGACCACCGGGAGGCCGCCGCCCGCCACGCCTCCGCCGGCCGCTGGAACGAGGCCGTCCAAGAGCGGATGCGGGCCGTCGTCCGCTCCCTCGAAGAGCGCGCCCTGCTCGACCCCCGCCCCGGCCGCACCGCGGACGAGGCGGCCGCCGAGGCGGGCCGCTCCCTCCCCACCCACGCGGACGGCCTGTGCCTCGCGGCCCGTGCCTTCGACGACGTCACGTATGGCGGCCGCACCGCCGACGAGTCCGCGTACCGCCGCGTCGAGGAGTTGGACACCGCCCTGGAGCGGACCCGCCCCACCCTCGACACCTCTTCCTCGGGGACGCCTGCATGAGCAGCGAGACCACCGGCCCCCTGGCACCCGCCACCACACCGGCCGCGACCGCTCCGAACGGCACCACGTCGACCGCCCCTTCCGCCCGCCAGGTCTGGACCCGTGTCCGCGGCGCGGCCCTCGTCGTCGCCGTGGTCCTGATCGGCGGCCTCGTCCTCGCCACGGTCCGCTCCGCCGGCTCCCACGGCGCCCTCGACCCCCGCTCCACCGACCCCCACGGCAGCCGGGCCGTCGCCGAACTCCTCCAGGAGCGGGGCGTCACGCTCACCCTCGCCACCACCCTCGACGAGGCCACGGCGGCCACGCACCCCGACACCACCCTCCTGGTCGCCGCCCCGGACCTGCTCACGGACGCCCAGCTCTCGACGCTCCGCTCCACCGCGCGGAACTCCGCCGGCCGCACGGTCCTCCTCGGTGCGGGCTCCCCCTCCCTCGGCACGCTCGCCCCGGGGGTCACCAGCGCCCCCGGCACGGCCGTCACGAACCTCTCCCCCGTCTGCACCCTGCCCGCCGCCACCCGCGCCGGCAGCGTCGACCTGGGCGGCGAACGCTACGAGGTCGCCCCCGGCACCACCGCCGACTCCTGCTACCCCGCCGACGGCCTGCCGACCCTGGTCCGCCTCCCCGGCACCGGCACCACCGACACCGTCCTCCTCGGCTCGCCCGACATCCTCCACAACGCCCGTCTCGACCAGCAGGGCAACGCCTCCCTCGCCCTGCAACTCCTCGGCTCCCGGCCCCATCTCGTCTGGTACCTCCCCTCCCTGTACGACTCCTCCGCCGACGCGTCCGAAGACGACACCACCGGCAACTTCCTCGCGCTCATCCCCTCCGGCTGGCTGTGGGGAGCGCTCCAGCTCGCGCTCGCGGCCCTGCTCGCCGCCGTCTGGCGCGGCCGCCGCCTCGGCCCCCTGGTGGCCGAACGGCTCCCCGTCGCCCTCCGCGCCTCCGAGGCCACCGAGGGCCGCGCCCGCCTCTACCGCAAGGCGAACGCCCGCGACCGCGCCGCCTCCGTCCTGCGCACCGCGACCCGCACCCGGCTCGCCCCGCTCCTCGGCGTCCCCACCCGGGACGCCCACTCCCCCGAACTCCTCCTCCCCGCGCTCTCCGCCCGTCTCCCCGGAACCGCCGCGGACTCCGAGGACCTCCTCTTCGGCCCGGCTCCCGCCGACGACTCCACTCTCATCCGCCTGGCGGACCAACTCGACGCCCTCGAAAGAGAGGTACGCACCTCATGAGCGCCCCGACCCCCGAGACCGCTACGAACTCGGACGGCGCCCGCGCCTCCCTGGAGGCCCTGCGCACCGAGATCGCGAAGGCCGTGGTCGGCCAGGACCCCGCCGTCACCGGTCTCGTCGTCGCCCTGCTCTGCCGGGGACACGTCCTCCTCGAAGGCGTCCCGGGCGTCGCCAAGACCCTGCTGGTCCGCGCGCTCGCCGCCGCGCTCGAACTCGACACCAAGCGCGTCCAGTTCACCCCCGACCTGATGCCGAGCGACGTCACCGGCTCCCTGGTCTACGACACCCGCACCGCCGAGTTCTCCTTCCAGCCGGGCCCGGTCTTCACCAACCTGCTGCTCGCCGACGAGATCAACCGGACACCCCCGAAGACCCAGTCGTCCCTCCTGGAAGCCATGGAGGAGCGTCAGGTCACGGTCGACGGCACCCCGCGCCCCCTGCCCGAGCCGTTCCTGGTCGCGGCGACCCAGAACCCCGTCGAGTACGAGGGCACCTATCCGCTCCCCGAGGCCCAACTGGACCGCTTCCTGCTGAAGCTGACGGTCCCTCTGCCCTCACGCGCGGACGAGATCCAGGTCCTCACCCGTCACGCCGAGGGCTTCGACCCCCGCGACCTGAAGGCCGCCGGCGTCCGCCCGGTCGCGGGCCCCGCCGAGCTCGAAGCCGCCCGGGCCGCCGTCGCCAAGGTCGCGGTCTCCGCCGAGATCGCCGGCTATGTCGTCGATATCTGCCGTGCCACGCGTGAATCCCCCTCACTCACGCTCGGGGTCTCTCCCCGAGGCGCCACCGCCCTGCTCTCCACCGCCCGCGCCTGGGCCTGGCTCACCGGCCGGGACTACGTCACCCCGGACGATGTGAAGGCCCTCGCTCTCCCCACCCTGCGTCATCGCATCCACCTGCGGCCCGAGGCCGAGATGGAGGGAGTCACCGCCGACTCCGTCATCCACTCGATCCTCGCCCACGTCCCCGTCCCCCGCTGAGAACGGCGCCCCATGGCCCTCACCGGACGAACCGCGCTGCTCGCGGCCCTCGGATCGCTCCCCGTCGGCATCCTCGCCCCCAGCTGGACGGGGATGCTCGCGGTGAACGCGCCCCTCTCACTCGCAATACTGTGCGACTACGCCCTGGCCGCGCCAGTACGAACGCTCCAATTCACCCGAAGCGGTGACACATCCGTTCGACTCGGTGACGCGGCAGAAGTGCGGCTCACGGTCACCAACCCGTCCCGCCGCCGCCTCCGCGCCCAGCTCAGGGACGCCTGGCCGCCCAGCAGCTGGCTCCCCGGCACCGAACAGGCCTCCTCGCGCCAGCGCCTCACCGTCCCCGCCGGCGAGCGCCGCCGCCTCACCACGTCCCTCCGCCCGACCCGCCGGGGCGACCGCCGCGCCGAGCGGATCACGGTCCGCTCGTACGGCCCCCTCGGCCTCGCGGCCCGCCAGGGCGGCCACGAGGTCCCCTGGACCGTCCGCGTCCTGCCTCCGTTCACCAGCCGCAAGCACCTGCCGTCCCGTCTTGCCCGGCTCCGCGAGCTCGACGGCCGCACCAGCGTGCTGACCCGCGGCGAGGGCACCGAGTTCGACAGCCTCCGCGAGTACGTGCCCGGCGACGACACCCGCTCGATCGACTGGCGCGCCACGGCCCGGCAGACCGCGGTCGCCGTCCGCACCTGGCGCCCCGAGCGCGACCGCCACGTCCTGATCGTGCTGGACACCGGCCGCACCTCCGCCGGCCGCGTCGGTGACGTGCCGCGCCTGGACGCCTCCATGGACGCGACCCTCCTCCTGACCGCGCTCGCCTCTCGCGCCGGCGACCGCGTGGACCTCCTGGCCTACGACCGCCGCCTCCGCGCCCAGGTCCAGGGCCGTTCCGCGGGCGACGTCCTGCCCGCCGTCACCGACGCCCTCGCCCCCCTCGAACCGGAGCTGGTGGAAACCGACGCCCGCGGCCTGGTCGCGATCGCGCTCTCCCGCGCTCCCCGCCGGTCCCTGATCGTCCTGCTGACGGGCCTCGACGCCGCCCCCGTCGAGGAGGGCCTCCTCCCGGTCCTCCCTCAGCTCACCCAGCGCCACACGCTCCTGGTGGCCTCCGTGGCCGACCCGCACATCGCCCGCATGGCCGCGAACCGCGGCACGATCGAGGGCGTGTACGAAGCCGCCGCGGCCACCCAGACGCAGTCCCAGCGCACCCGTACCGCAGACCAGCTCCGACGCCACGGCGTCACGGTCGTCGACACCACTCCCGAGAACCTGGCTCCCGCCCTGGCGGACGCATACCTCGCCTTGAAGACGGCCGGCCGTCTCTGACCGGTCGCGTCGGCCTGAGGGGACCTGGGTAAAAAGGCCCGTGAACGCAGAAAAGCCCCGCACCATAAAGGTGCGGGGCTTTCCCACAATGATTGTTCGGCGGTGTCCTACTCTCCCACAGGGTCCCCCCTGCAGTACCATCGGCGCTGAAAGGCTTAGCTTCCGGGTTCGGAATGTAACCGGGCGTTTCCCTAACGCTATGACCACCGAAACTCTATGAAGTTAACGAACCGCCGCACCCCGCAGGGGGCGTGTTCGTTGCTTCAGAACTAACACAGTGGACGCGAGCAACTGAGGACAAGCCCTCGGCCTATTAGTACCGGTCAGCTCCACCCCTTGCGGGGCTTCCACATCCGGCCTATCAACCCAGTCGTCTACTGGGAGCCTTACCCTCTCAAGGAGGTGGGAATACTCATCTCGAAGCAGGCTTCCCG